>DASUAL010000116.1:0-16743 GCA_035763805.1 Gemmatimonadales bacterium | reverse complement strand
TCACGGATGGCCCCCCCGACACACCACGTTTCGTACCCGGCCTCCTCGAGCCGTTTCGCGATCCGGAGGACTTCATCGGGGATGACGAGGCGTGGGGGAAACGCCATGCCGCGGCGTTATCCCTCGAGAATCACGGCGGCGGCCGCGATCCCGGCCTGATGCGACAGGCTGACGTGCACGCTTCGCACGCCCCGCTCGCGCGCGCGGTCCGCCGCCCGCCCGCTCAGGCGGAGCGCGGGCGCACCCCCGTCGGTGCGCGTCACTTCCACCTGGAGAAACGAGACCCCTTGGGTCCACCCCGTGCCCAGCGCCTTGAAGCACGCCTCCTTCGCCGCGAACCGGGCCGCGAACGCCTGCTCCCGGTCCGCTCGTCCGGCACATTCTCCGCGCTCCGCCGCGGTGAACACTCGCTCTTCGAACCGTCGGCCGTGTGCCGCGAGCAGCCGCCTGATCTGTGCCGTTTCCACGACGTCGAGCCCGATGCCCAGGATCACGCGATCACCCGCACAGCACGCTGCCGCCGTTCACGTTGAGGATCTCCCCGGTGACGTGGCGCGCGAGATCGGAGCACAGGAACACGATCGGCCCAGCGACGTCCTCGGCGCTCGCCACTCGCCCCAGGGGGATGGTCCGCTCGATCTCCCGTCTCCCCGCTCCCTCATCGCGCTGGTATGGCTGCTGCGCCATGTCCGTATCCACCCACCCCGGCGCGACACAGTTGACGTTGATGCGCGGCGCCAGCTCTACGGCGAGGGACTTGGTGAAGGAGATCACCGCCCCTTTGGTGGCGGCGTAGTCGGCGTGGAACGCCTCGCCGCGCTGCCCGGCCGTGGAGGACACGAGGACGATCTTGGCGCCCTCGGAGAACAGGGGGATGGCGGCGCGGCACACGTACAACACGCCGTCGAGATTGGCGCGCACCGTCGCTCGCCAGCGCGCGTCCGACAGCTCGGCGACGGGGACGTCGTCCGGCGGCCAGATGCCGTGGTTCACGATCAGGAGATCGAGCCCGCCGAGCGCGCGCGCGGCTTCCCCCACCGCCCGCTCGGCAGCGATCGGATCACCCAGGTCCGCTTCGATCGCTACCGCCCCTTGCCGCCCCTTCCCGCCCCTTACCGCCCCGATTGTCTCCTCCGCGTCTTGCCGTCGCGTCCGGTAGCCGATCGCGACCCTGGCGCCCGCCCGGGCCAGCAGCACTGCCGTCGCCCGCCCGATGCCCCGCCCCCCACCCGTCACGAACGCGCGCCTCCCAGAGAGATCGATCACCGCCCCGCCCCATTGCGGATTGCCGATTGCGAATTGCGGATTCGACGCCCGCCTTTCCAATCCGCAATCCGCAATCCGCAATCCGCAATCATGCCTTCAGTCGCTCCTCCACCATCTCGCAAATCAGATGCTCGACGGCGAGATGAATCTCCTGGATCCGCGCCGTGTCGTCCGAGGGCACGATGAGCGCGACGTCGGCGAGATCCTTGAGCCGGCCGCCCGACTTGCCGAGGAACGCGACGACGGTCACGCCTCGCGCCTTGGCGCTCTGCGCCGCACGGATCACGTTCGGGCTTTCGCCGCTCGTCGAGTGCAGCGACAGCGCGTCGCCGGGACGCCCCAGCGCCTCGATCTGGCGGGCGAACACCTCGTCGAAGCCCATATCGTTGGCGCAGGCGGTGAGGAGTGAGGTGTCGGTGGTGAGGGCGACGGCGCGGAGCGGCGGGCGGTTCGCCTCGTAACGCACTACGTACTCGGCCGCGACGTGCTGCGCGTCGGCGGCGCTGCCGCCGTTGCCGGCGAAGAACAACGTCCCACCCGCGCGCAACGCCACGGCATACCGCTCCGCGATCGCGGCGATGGTATCGGCCTGCTCCGCGGCGACCCGGCCGGCGAGCGCCGCCAGCTCGGTGAGGCCCTGGCGGGCCCGCTCCGCCGGCGTCACCCGGCCGTGTCCCCCCGGCCGACGGCGCGCACGAATGCCGCCAGCTCACCGCCCCGTGCCACCCCCGGCTCCTCGAGCGCCGTCCCCACGACGACGAAGTCCGCGCCCGCCTCGCGGGCCGCGCGCGCGTGCTCGGGGCTGCGGATGCCGCCCCCCACGAGCAGCGTCAATCCGGGGACCGCCGCCCGACAAGCCCGGATCACCTCACCGCCGACGGGCCGGGAGGCACCGCTGCCCGCATCCAGGTAGATCGCCTGCATCCCGATCAAGCGTGCGGCCGTGGCGTGAGCCGCGGCAAGCTCCGGTTTGTCGGCCGGGAGCGGGCGCGTCTGGCTCACCGCCTCGACGCTCGTCACCCGCCCCCCATCGATCAGCAGGTAGCCCGTGGAGAGCGTCGGCACGGGATGCCGCGCAAGAAACGGCACGGCGCGCACGTGCTCCTCGATCAGGTACTGCGCGTTGCGCCCGGACACGAGCGACAGAAACAAGATGAGGTCAACCTCGTCCGTGAGCTGCAGTGCGGAGCCGGGGAACAGCACGAGCGGGAAGCCAGGGGCGGCCTCGCGGATCGCGCGGGCGACGTGGTGCGTCTGGCGCGTGCCGTCGAACGACGACCCGATGAGCACGCCCGCGGCGCCCGCTTCGCGGGCGGCGACGGCGAGTCGCGCCGCGTCGGCCGGCGCCGCGCGGCTCGGATCGACCAGCACGAGGAGCCCCGGCCGGCCATCGAACAAAGCAATCACGTCGTGTACCTCCTCCTTCCTGCCGTTACGCGGTCGGCGAGGGCCGCGAGTCGAGTGACGTCCGCCTCGGCCTGCGCCTCGAAGGCATAGGTGACGAAGGCGTCGGCGGCGAGGAGATCGAGCGCCAGCTCTCGGCCGCCGTGCGGGTGGCCTGCGACCCGGGACACGAGCAACTCGCCAAGGTCCGCCAGATGCTCGGGCAACGGCTCTTCCGACTCTGTCGCGCCCGCCTCCAGGTGCGCCCGCAGTGCGGCAGGGGGCGCGGGGCGCCGGGCGTCGAGCCACGCCAACAGCTCGCGCCGGGTCATCGGGCGAGCAGCCGCCGGACGATGGCTGGCGTCTCGGCGCGCGCCTGGGCGAGCTTCCCGGGGTCGCCCGCGCCGGCGGAAGCGAAGTGCGGCCGGCCCCCACCCTTCCCGCCGCTCACCGCCGCGATAGCGCCGGCAATCTCGCCCGCCTTGATGCCCTGGGCCACGAGATCGTCGGTCACGGCCACGTGGATGCCGGGGCGGTCGCCGTTGGTGAACAGCACGGAGATCGCCCGCCTGTGATTGGCCCGGAAGGCGTCCATCAGCGCACCGATCTGGTTGCGGTCATCGAGCGTGCTTTCGTCGATGTAGAGCTCCACATCCCCGATTTTCTCCACCGCTTCGCGCTGCCTGCTCCCTGCTCCCTGCTTGAGCAGTTCTTCGATTCTCTTCTCGAGCTTCTTGTGCTCCTCGAGCAGCGTCTCGATGCGACGCGCCAGGTGCTCGGGCTGCGCCTTGAGCACGCCTGCCGCCTGCGCGAGCTGCTCCTCCAGCTTCCGGACCAGATCGTAGGCGCCGGGCCCCGTGACGGCCTCGATGCGCCGCACTCCAGCCGCAGCGCCCGTCTCGTGCGTGAAGCGGAACAGGGCGATCTGCCCCGTCATGGGTACGTGCGTGCCGCCACACAGCTCGAGCGAAACACCCGGGACGTCCACGACGCGCACGACGTCGCCATACTTCTCCGTGAAGAACGCCATCGCGCCGGCGGCGATCGCCTCCTTGTACTTCATCTCGCGCGTCACCACCGGGAGGTTCGCCCAGATGTGCCGGTTCACCTCTTCCTCGATGCGCGCCAGCTTGGCGTCGCCTACCGGCCCGTGATGCGCGAAGTCGAACCGCAGCCGGTCCGGCGCCACGACCGAGCCCTGTTGGCGCACGTGGGGGCCAAGAATACTCCGCAGGGCGGCGTGCACCAGGTGCGTCGCGGTGTGGTTCCGCTCGATGTTCTTGCGGCGCGCTTCGTCCACCTCGGCGACCACGGGCGTGGGCTCGAATTCCACGTCCAGCCTGCCGACAACGGCACTGTTGCCGTCGACCTTTTCGACATCCGCGACCTCCAGCTCCCAGCCTTCCCCCCGCACCCTTCCCGTGTCGCTGACCTGCCCGCCCGACTCCGCGTAGAATGGGTTTTCCTCGAGCACGACCTCGACCTGGTCGCCCGACTGGCGGAACCTCAGCACGTCGGTCTCGGCCCGCGTGGTCTCGTAGCCCACCCACTTCTGTTTCTTCCTGGGCTTGACCGTGCGCCACTCGCCGGCCCGCTTTCTGTGCACCGCCGGAGCGCGCGTCGGCGTCACTTCCGCCTTCGCGACTTCAGTCATCCGGCCTGAGTCGCTGGCGCGAACCGCCCGCGACCGCTCGCGCTGCTCCGCGAGGGCACGCTCGAACCCCGCGAGATCGATCGCCTGGCCGCGCTCAGCGGCGATCAGCTGCGTCAGGTCGATCGGGAACCCGAACGTGTCGTACAACTTGAACGCGTCCTCGCCGGAGATCGCCTTGGCGCCCTTCAGCTCGTCGAGCCGCCTCAGTCCGCCCTCGATCGTCTCGAAGAACCGCTCCTCCTCGGCGCGTGTGACGCTCTCGATGTGGGTCCGTTTCTTCACGAGGTCGGGATAGACGTCACCCATCAGCTCGGTGACCACGTGCGCAAGGTGCACGAGTGTGGGCTCACGGCGCCCGAGTAGCCACGCGTGACGCACGGCCCGCCGCAGGATCCGGCGGAGCACGTAGCCACGCCCCTCGTTGGAGGGGTAGACGCCATCGGCCAGCAGAAACACCACCGCGCGAGCGTGGTCCGCCAGGACGCGGTAGGACGCGCCGTTCTCCCCACGGTCGTATCTCTTGCCCACCACTTCGACCGCGCGGTCGATGATCGGCGTGAACAGATCGGTGTCGAAGTTAGACGGCACCCCCTGCATGACTGCCGCGATGCGCTCGAGACCGGCACCGGTGTCGACCGACGGCGCGGGAAGCGGGAGGCGCGAGCCGTCCTTCCGCAGGTCGTACTGCATGAAGACGAGGTTCCAGATCTCGAGCAGCGCGCCGCTCTCCTGCAGCTCCACGAACTCGTCGAGCGTGAGATCGGCCTTGCCCTTCGTCCAGTCCCCGATTCCCCGCAGATCGACGTAGATCTCGGTGTTGGGTCCCGCGGGCCCCGTGTCGGCCATCTGCCAGAAGTTGTCCGCGTCGCCGAGCCCGTAGATGCGCGTGTCGGAAACACCGGCGACCTGGCGCCACAGCTTGCGCGCCTCGTCGTCGCTGTGGTGCACCGTGATGTAGAGGCGTCCGGGCGCGATCCCGAGCCAGTCCTTTCCGGTCACCCACTCCCACGCGTACTCGATCGCTTGCTTCTTGAAATAGTCGCCGAAGGAGAAGTTGCCCAGCATCTCGAAAAAGGTGTGGTGTCGGGCGGTGTGGCCGACCTGCTCCAGGTCGTTGTGCTTGCCGCCAGCCCGCACGCACTTCTGGCACGTGACGGCACGCATGTAGTCGCGCCGCTCGAGGCCCTGGAACACCCGCTTGAACTGCACCATTCCGGCGTTCGTGAACAGCAGCGTGGGGTCGTCCGCGGGGACCAGAGCGGAGCTCGCCACCTGGCGGTGGCCGCGGGCCTTGAAGTAGTCGAGGAACTTCTGGCGGATCTCGGCGGAGCGCATTCCCGAAATATACTGTCCCCCGCGAGACAACTGAAAGGCTGGTCGAGACTTACCGCAGGGCGCCGCACACCTCTTCCACCAGCTGCTTCGCCCCCGCGCCCCCGTACCCCCGGCGCGTCAAGTACGCGAGCAGCCGCCGCTTCCGTAACGCGACCGGCAGATCTGCGAGCTGGCGCACACGCTTCGCCGCCACGGCCCGCGCCTCGATCTGGGGATCGATGCCTTCCTCGGCGAGTGCCCGGCCCACCGCCTCCTCCGCGACCCTGCGGTCCACGCCCCGGGCGAGCAGATCCTGGATGAGGCGGGAGGGCCCGCGCCCGCGCACGGCCCGCACCGCGGCGTACTCCGTCGCGAACCGGCGGTCGTCGATCAACCCACGCGCCTCGAGCCGCTCGAGCACCGCGTCCGCGGCGGCGGGTGGATGCTGCTTGTTGACAAGGCGGCGCCGCAGGTCGAAGCGTGCCAGCGGCCGCCGGCTGAGCGCTCGCAGCGCGGCCCGCTGCGCCGCCTCGATGTCCGCGAGCTCGCGCAGCCGCGCCAGCACGGCCGGTGTGATCTCGCGTCCAACGTCGAGCCGCAGTGGCTCGAGCGACTCGGCAGGGATGGAAGCAAACCGCCCTCGATCCACCTCGACGAGCCGATATCCCGGCTGTCGCGGATCGGGGGCGAGTCCCGTGAGGATCGGGTGCGGCACCTACTCCTCCGGCGCCGGCCCCTCCTCGTCGGCCGCGGGCGGGGCGGCGGGTTTCACGCCCAGGTGCTCCTTCACTCTGGCCTCGATCTCGACGGCGAGCTCGGGATGATCCTTGAGGTACAGCTTGGCGTTCTCGCGGCCTTGCCCAATCCGCTCCTTCCCGTACGCGTACCAGGCGCCCGACTTCTCGATGATCCCCGCCTCGGCCGCGATGTCCACGAGCAGCGACTCGTGGCTGATCCCCTCGTCGAACATGATGTCGAACTCGGCCTGGCGGAACGGCGGCGCAACCTTGTTCTTCACTACCTTCACGCGCACGTGGTTGCCGATCACCACCTCACGCTCCTTCACCGGGCCGATGCGCCGCATGTCGAGTCGCACCGACGCGTAGAACTTGAGCGCCCGGCCGCCGCTCGTCGTTTCGGGGTTGCCGAACATTACGCCGATCTTCTCGCGCAACTGGTTGATGAAGATCACCGCCGTGTGCGAGCGATTGATCGCGCCCGCCAGCTTGCGCAGCGCCTGGCTCATCAACCGCGCCTGCAACCCGGGGAGCGAGTCCCCCATCTCCCCTTCGATCTCTGCCTTGGGCACGAGCGCCGCCACCGAGTCGATCACCACCACGTCCACCGCCCCCGAGCGTACCAGGATCTCGGTGATTTCCAGTGCTTGCTCGCCGGTGTCGGGCTGCGACACGAGCAGGTTGTCCACGTCCACGCCCAGCTTCTTCGCGTATTCGACGTCGAGCGCGTGCTCGGCGTCGATGTAGGCGGCGGCACCGCCCAATCGCTGCGCGTTCGCCACGACGTGCAGCGCCTGGGTCGTCTTGCCGCTCGACTCCGGGCCGAAGATCTCGGTCACCCGACCCCGCGGAATGCCGCCCACGCCGATGGCAGCGTCGAGGTTGATCGCGCCCGTCGGGATCGCCTCCACCCGCACCCGCGGAGAGTCGGCGCCCATCCGCATGATGGCGCCCTTGCCGCAGGTCTTTTCGATCTGCGTGATCGCGAGGTTGAGAGCCTTCCTGCGCTCGTCGGTCAGTTTCGCGACTTCCTTTTCGGGGGCCATGAGAGTCCTCGACATGGGTTGCGAGCCTCCTTTTGAGGCCCGAATATACACCGAAGCTGCGACTACCGCCAGCCGGGGCGGAAGGCGTCGGCCAGGTGCTCCAACTGGTTGTTCACCAGTGCGATGCAGTCGAAGCGGTACACATCAGAGGATCGGCCATAACGGTCCACCCACGCCCGCGCCGCCGTCACCAGCTCGCGCCGCTTCGCCCCTGTCACCGCCTCGAGCGGGCTACCGAACGCCGAGCCGCGCCGGGACTTCACTTCGATAAACGCCACCAGGTTGCCCTGCCGCGCGATCAGGTCGATCTCCTTGTGGCCGACCCGGAACCGGTGCGCCACGATGTGCCAGCCGCGCGACAGGAGGTACTGGATCGCCTGCTGCTCCCCCGCGAGCCCCCGCTTGTGGCGGTCGTCCGTCCACTCCGCCGGATCGCTGCGCAGGCCGCTTTTCACGACTGGAAGCTAACGGCCCGGCGGCAACCTGCCTAACCCAATGTATGCAGACGGTGCCCGTTCAATGCGGAGTGCGGAATTCGGAATGCGGAATGTCAGAGCAGGCGTCGTGACGCGAACGACCTTGCCTTGCAATTCCGCATTCCGCAATCCGCATTCCGCACTCATTCTCTCCCAGAAATCTCGTCCAGCTCTTCGAGCCCCACCAACACATCCCGCGGCTTGCTGCCATTCGCCGGACCCAGAATCCCCGCCAGCTCCAGCTGATCGATGATCCTCGCCGCGCGGCCGTAGCCGATGCTCATGCGCCGCTGCAGCAGTGACGTCGAGCCGATCTGGTTCTGGATGCACACTTCCGCCGCTTGGCGGAACAGCGGATCCCGCTCTCCCACCCCTTCTCCCCTCCCAGCCGCATCCTCCCCCGCTTTTTCCGCTTCTTCGAGCTGCTCCATCTGCTCGATGATGTTGACCTCGACGCGCTGCTCGAGCTGGGCGCGGCGCTCCGTGTACCACGCCATCAGCCGCTCGGTTTCGTCGGTGGAGATGAACGCGCCTTGGATGCGCACCAGCTCGCTCTTGCCGGGCGGCAGAAATAGCATGTCCCCGTTGCCGAGCAGGGTCTCGGCGCCGTTCTGGTCGAGGATCGTGCGGCTGTCCACTTTGGCCGACACGCGGAACGCGATCCGGCAGGAGAAGTTCGCCTTGATGAGCCCGGTGATCACGTTCACCGATGGTCGCTGCGTCGCGAGGATCAGATGGATCCCCACCGCCCGTGCCTTCTGCGCGAGCGTCGCGAGCGGCGTCTCCACTTCGTGCTGCACGGTCATCATCAGGTCCGCGAGCTCGTCCACGATCACGACGACGTAGGGCAGCACCCCCTCCGTGTACTCGGCGTCGAAGGGCAGCTCCCCCTGGATTCCCGGGCTGAAGCCCGGGCTCGGCGTGGCGAGCGTCGCGCGCTGACCCTTGAGCGGCTTGTCGTCGCGTACCTTGCGGTTGAAGTCGGTGATGTTGCGCGCGTGGTTGGCGTGGAACAGCTGATAACGCCGCTCCATCTCGCGGACCGCCCATTTGAGCGCGGTGGCCGCCTTCTGGTTGTTCGTGACGACGGGATGCCGCAGGTGGGGGAGGGCGTTGTACATGGACAGCTCCACCATCTTGGGGTCGATCATCAGCAGGCGCAGCTCCTGCGGCGGGTAACGGTACAAAAGGCTCGTGATGATGGTGTTGATGCACACGGACTTCCCCGAGCCCGTGGCGCCGGCGATGAGGAGGTGCGGCATCTTCGCCAGGTCGGCGACGACCGCATCGCCTTCGAGGTTTTTGCCGAGCGCGACGGGCAGCACGCGGCTGGTGCGATGGTACTCGTCCCCCTCGATCAGCTCCCGGATGTGCACCATGCGTGGCATCGGGTTCGGCACCTCGATGCCGACCGCGGCCTTCCCGGGGATCGGCGCCACGATGCGCAGTGACTGCGCCCGCATCGCGAGCGCCAAGTCGTCGGCGAGTGCGGCGATGCGCCCCACCTTCACACCCGGTCCCGGGGCCACCTCGTACTGGGTCACCACCGGCCCGACCGTGCGCCCGGCGATCGAGCCCTCCACCCGGAAGGTCTGGAGCGTCTCGATCAGCTTGTGCCCCATCTGTTCGATCTGGGCAAGCCCCGCCTCACCGTCCTCGGGCGGTGCAGGGTTGAGCAGATCGATGGGTGGGATGAGAACTCCTTCTGGAGCGGGATGCGGGAGGCGGGAGGCGGGAGGCGTCGCTTTCGTCTTGCGGCCCTTCGCTTCCCTCAACGCCGCGATCTTGCGCTCGCGCTCGGCTTCGTCGGGAACAGGCACGCGCGGCGCCTTCTCCGGTTTGGCCGCCTCGCGCGTCACACCCTTCGCTTCCCGCTTCGCGTCTCCCGCTTCCCGGCTTCTCAGCATCGCCAGCGGATGCCACCCGACGGTGAGGATCCCCAGCGCCGAGAGCGCGAACAGCCCCATGAGCGCGCCGCCCGCGGTACCGATCGCCTGGTGCACGCTGTGGGCGAGAGCGCCTGGGAGGATACCAGCGAGTCTCTGGGTCGAGGTCCAGGCCGCGTAGTCGGTGGGGAAGCTGGCGCCGGTGACGGTGCCGATTCCGTACGGGAGCAGCACCACGAGCCCGGCGCCGAGCGCGGCCGCGCGGGCCGCGGACAGGCTACCCAGCCGCCCGAAGGCGGCGAGCGCCCAGCCGATGCCAAGCACGGGGAACAGCACCGCACCGAGCCCGAATATCCGCCAGAGCAGCGTGCCGACACGGTCGCCCCAGGCGCCGGTGATCGGCAGTCGCAGCAGGGTAAGTCCGAGGAACAGGCCGACGACGAGGGCGCCGATGCCGATGAGCTCCTGGCGCGCCTTTCGGTTCATGTGATGCGACGGTTCGCGTACGTGGGGACCACCCCGAAGCGGTCCGCCTTCGCGGCGAAGCTCACGTCCGCCGCCAGGTCCACCTCGGCCAGCTGGCGCGCGGCCTCCGAGCCCTCCAGCGCCTCGGTCCAGCCCGTAAACTGCTCCGTGAGGCCGACGGCCACATGCGCGGCGTCGTTCAGCCGGAGCTTGCGGATGCCCTTCCGCGCCGCCTTGATCACGCGGCCCGCCGTGTACGCATCCTCGAGCGCGAATTGCTTCTCCCGCCCGGCGCAGATGATCACCAGGTCGCCGCGTTCGACCAGCGCCGCCCGGGCGCGCGCCGCCAGGGCCTTGAAGTTGACGGGCGCGCCCACGAGCACCGGCTCCCCCCCCTGCGCCGCCACCAGGGCGGGCGTGCCGTTCGTAGTGGCGAGGACGATCGTCTGGCCCGCCACCGCCTCCGGCGTCATCTCGCGCGGCGAGTTGCCGAGGGCGAAGCCCTCGATCTTGAGGCTCTTCCGCTCCCCCGCGAGCAGCACGCCGTCCTTCTCCAGGTTCGACGCCAGCCGAACCGCTTCCTCCGAGGTCGCCGCGGGAATAACGGCTTTGGCGCCGTTCGCCAGCGCCGTGATCACGGTGGTCGTGGCTCGGAGCGCATCGATGACGACCACCCCCCGGCCGGCGAGGTCCCCCGCGACGACGCCGAGCGGTGTGAAGTACACGTCGATCTTCATGTCGGCTGCTGCAGGAGTTGCGGCTCGCGCTCGAGGAACTTGGTGTCCACCCGCCCCGCCAGAAAGTCCGGGTGACGCATGACCCGACCGAGGAACGGGATGGTCGTGGTCACGCCCTCAATGATAAACGAATCGAGGGCCTGGCGCATGCGGGCGAGCGCCTCGGCACGGGTGTTGCCGTGCACGATGACCTTCGCGAGCAGCGAATCGTAGTAGGGCGGCACGGTGTAGCCCGCATAGATGTGGGTATCCACGCGCACACCCGGCCCGCCGGGGGGATGATAGGCAGTGATGGTGCCCGGGCTAGGTTGGAAGTTGCGCGCCGGGTCTTCGGCATTCACGCGGCACTCGATCGCGTGGCCGCGCAGCCGTTGCCCGTTCATCACGAACGAGAGCGGCTCGCCCGCGGCGACGCGGATCTGCTCCTTCACCAAGTCGAAGTTCGTGCACATCTCGGTCACCGGGTGCTCGACCTGAATGCGCGTGTTCATCTCCATGAAGTAGAAGGAGCCGTCCTCGTCGAGGAGAAACTCGATCGTCCCCGCACCGACGTAGCCGATCGCCTCGGCAAGCCGCACGGCCGCCTCACCGATGTCCTGTCGCAGCGTCTGGTCCACTGCCGGGCTCGGGGCCTCCTCGATCAGCTTCTGGTGACGCCGCTGCACCGAGCAGTCGCGCTCGCACAGGTGCATGATGCGGCCGTGGGTGTCGCCCATGATCTGGATCTCGATGTGCCGCGGCCGGGCGAGATATTTCTCGAGGTACACCTCGTCCGACCCGAACGCCGCGAGAGCCTCCTGCCGGGCCAGCCCGAACGCCTGGGCGAACGACTCCTCATCCTCGGCCACCCGCATGCCCTTCCCGCCCCCGCCGGCCGCCGCCTTGATGATCACGGGGAAGCCGATCTTGTGAGCGATCTTCACCGCGTCCTCCACCTCCTCCACCGGCCCCGGCGAGCCCGGTACCGTCGGGACCTTGAGCTTCTGAGCCAACTTGCGCGCCGCCGCCTTGTCGCCCATCTGGCGAATCTGTTCGCCGGTCGGGCCGATAAACGTGATCTTGGAACGCTGGACGATGTCCGCGAACTCGGCGTTCTCGGCGAGGAACCCGTAGCCCGGGTGGATGGCGTCCGCGCCCGTGATCTCGGCCGCCGCAATGATGCTGGGAATGTTGAGGTAGCTCTCACGGGAGGGCGCACGGCCGATGCACACGTCGTCGTCCGCGAACCGCGTGTGCAAGCACTCGCGGTCCGCCTCAGAGTAGACGGCGACCGTCTCGATGCCGAGCTCCTTGCACGCGCGAATCACCCGCAGGGCGATCTCCCCGCGGTTCGCGACGAGCACCTTCTTGAACATCAGGGCGCGATGTCGCCGTGCAGACCGGCCGCAGCGGTCGTGCCACCACCGAACGCCCGGCTCTCGCCCGAGTCCACGCCCGACACTTTGAGCGCGAACTCGCTGGGGTTGGTGGCGTAGAAGATCGCGCTCTCGTAGCTGATCACCCCCTGCCCATACCACTGGAACAGCGACTGGTCGAAGCTCTGCATCCCGTATTGCACGGAGCCTTGGGCGATGAGGTCGGGAATGTTCAGCTGCTTGCTCAGGTCGCGGATGTTGTCCTGGACCGCGGCGGTATTCATCAGCACCTCGGCCGCCGGCACCCGGCCCTGCCCGTCCTTCCGGGGAACGAGCCGGAGCGAGACCACCGCCGCGAACGCCGTGGACAACAGGTGGCGGATTTC
Source organism: Gemmatimonadales bacterium (assembly GCA_035763805.1). Classification (GTDB taxonomy): domain Bacteria; phylum Gemmatimonadota; class Gemmatimonadetes; order Gemmatimonadales; family GWC2-71-9; genus DASUAL01. The sequence goes on along the minus strand of DASUAL010000116.1, from coordinate 4,038 downwards.
GTCGTGCTGGTGCGGCGGGAAGAACGAAATGACACGGTTGATCGTCTGCGTAGCATCGGTCGTGTGCAGCGTCGAGAACACGAGGTGCCCGGTGTCCGCCGCCTTGAGCGCGACGTCCAGCGACTCCATATCGCGGATCTCGCCGATCAGGATGACGTCCGGCGCCTGCCGCAGCACGTGGCGCAGTGCCGCGGTGAACGACAGCGTGTCGTTCCCCACCTCGCGCTGCGAGATGTTCGACAGGTTGTCGCGGTGCAGGAACTCGATCGGGTCTTCGATGGTGATGATGTTGACCCGCCGGTTCAGGTTGATGTGGTTGATCATCGCCGCCAGCGCCGTCGACTTCCCCGACCCCGTCACGCCGGTGACGAGCACCAGCCCGCGCGGCTTGAGCCCGATCTCCTCGAGCACGGGCGGCAGGTTCAAGTCGCGGATCGTCTTCACCTCGTAGGGAATCGACCGGAATGCGAAGGCGACCGTCCCGCGCTGCTGGTACACGTTCGTCCGGAACCGTCCCACGCCCGGCACGCCAATCGCGAAGTCCGCTTCCTTGTGCTCGGCGAACTCCTTCACCTGGCGCGGCGTCATGATCTGCTCGGCGAGGGACTTCAGCTCCTCGGGCTTGAGCGGCGCAGTCTCGAGCGAGACCAGCTCGCCGTTCACCCGGATCGTCGCCGGCCGACCCACCTTCAGCAGGAGGTCCGAGGCGTTGCGCTGGACCATACGCGTGATGGCCTGCTTGAAGTTGAAGGCCGCGCCGGCGCCTTGAGGCGCTTCAGGCATGGGGGTCCACCCGAAAGAGAGGCTGTCCGAACTCGACCGGCTGGGCGTTCTCGACACATACCTCACGGATGACGCCTGAGACCTCGGACTCGATCTCGTTCATGATCTTCATCGCTTCGATGATGCACACGACCTGCCCGGGCGACACGCGGCTGCCGGCCTTGACGTAGGGCTCCGCCCCCGGCTCCGGCGCGGTGTAGAACGTGCCGACCATGGGGGACTTGATCTCGAGCAGGTGGGTCGGCGCGGCGGCCGCCTCCCGTCTCCCGCCTCCCGCCTCCGCCGACACGACGGTCGGGAGGGGGGAGACGGGAGACGGGGCGGGTGGCTGCGCCACGATCACGTGCTGGCCGCCGGCGTTCGAGAAGTATCCCGCCTTGGAGACCCGAACCGATGACCAGAAGCCGAACAACCCCCGACGGACCTCGATCGCGCCGAGCTCCGGGGCGTCCTTCAGGATCTGCACCAACCGCGCGATGATATCCAGGTTCATAGGCTACGGAATCTATACGAGTTCCAGGAGTTCGGTGCGGCCGTCCGATAACAGGATGGGCCCGCCGGGGGACAGATGCACGTCATCTTCGATACGGACGCCACCCTGGCCCGCGAGATAGACGCCGGGCTCGATCGTTACGACCGCGTTCGCGGGAAGTGGCTCCGCGTTCGTCCTCGACAGCCGCGGCGCCTCGTGCACTTCGAGCCCCAGCCCGTGGCCCAGCGAATGCCCGAAGGCCTCGCCGAATCCGCGCGCTTCGATCAGCTCCCGCGCCAGCGCGTCCGCGTCCCGTCCACTCATCCCCGCCCGCACACACTCGCGCGCCCGCCGCTGCGCTTCCTCCACGAGCGCGTACAGCGCCCGCTGCCGCTCGCTGGCGTGCGCACCGATCACGACCGTGCGCGTGATGTCGGCGCAGTAGCCGTCCACCTGCGCGCCGAAGTCCAGGAGCAGCCACTCACCCGCCGCCACCGTCCGCGAGCTGGAGCGCGCGTGGGGCAGCGCCGTACGCGGCCCGGACGCGACGATCGTGGGGAACGGGTGCCCCTCGCTGCCGAGCCGCCGCAGCGCCCCCTCGAGGACCCCGGTGATCTCGAGCTCCGTCATCCCGGGCCGCGCCTGCGCGAGCGTCCGGCGCAGCGCCTCGCTCGCCAGCGCGGCGGCGGCGCGGATCGCCGCGACTTCGCCGGCGTCCTTCGAGGCCCGCAACCGCTCCACGAGGTCCTTCGTGGGCTTCCAGCGCCACGCCTTGCCCGCGGCGGTGAAACGCTCGGCCTCGTGGACCGTCAGCGCGTGCGCCTCGTACCCCAACGCGGTCAGCCGACCGAGCGTGCTCAGCTCTTTGAACAACCGGTCCCACACGCTCGTGCTGTCCACCGCGACCCGCGCTACCGCGCCCGCTTCCGCCTGCGCTTGCTCGTCGTAGCGAAAGTCGGTCACGAGCAGCACGTCGGCGCGCGTTACCACCACCAGCGCTGCTGACCCGCTGAACCCTGTCAGGTACCGGATGTTGGCGTGCGAGGTGACGAGCAGCCCATCCAGCTCCTCGGCTTCGAGCGCCCGGGCCAGCGCTTCCTGACGCGCGCGCCGCGGATCAGCGAGCATCACGGGACGCGAGGTAGCCGACCAGGCCCTCGAGTCCCAGCCGATAACTCTCGGCACCGAACCCGGTCACCACGCCCACTGCGGCGTCCGCCAACACCGAACGGCGCCGCTCGGGCTCGCGCGCGAAGATGTTCGAGACGTGCACCTCAACGAACGGCACCCGCACGGCCAGCAACGCGTCGCGCACGGCGAGGCTCGTATGCGTGAAGGCCGCTGCGTTGATCACCGCCCCGTCCGCCCGGTCCTTGAGCCCCTGGATCGCATCCACCAACTCGCCCTCGTGGTTCGTCTGCGTCCACGACAGCTCGACTCCGAGCGCGCGCGCCCGCTCGCGAGTGCGCGCTTCGATCTCCGCGAGCGTCGCCCGACCGTACAACTCGGGCTCTCGCTGGCCCAGCAGATTCAAGTTGGGACCGTTCAGCACGGCGATGTGCACTAGGACTTGAGACCCTTCAGCCACGCCTGGAACTGATCGAGGTCGCCCTCATCCTCCGCCGGCGGCCGGGCCCTGGGACCCGACGGGCGCGGTGGCGGTGCCGGGCCCGGCCCCGCCGACGTGTCGACGACCGCCGCCGGCGGGCTGAAGAATTGGTCGAACGAGAATCCGCCCGTCGCGTGCGTGGGCTCGGCCGCCGCGGGCGGGGACGAGGGCGGGAGCGGGGACGCGGGCGGGGGCGAGCCCGACTCCACTGCCGAGAGCGACCCGCGGGCAGCCTCTCCTTCCTCACCGAACACCTGATCCAGCGAGATCGTGTCCTCGGCGGGACGCGTCGCCTCACCCGGCGCGTCGATCTCGATCTGCGATTCATCCTCGAACGACGCGACCGCGAAGGCGCTCTCCAGCGGCGACACCGCGACCGGCGTCGGCTCGATGGTCTGGGACCGCCCCGAGAGGATCCGCTTCAAGAACGCCGGGAGCGACTCGCCCGCCGGTCCTCCCGCTTCCCGCTTGCCCCCGGGTGTCAGCGCATCGACCCGCGCCCGCAGCCGCGCGTCTTGGGGACGCTGCACGAGCAGCGCATGGTACACGCGCAGCGCGTCCTCCGGGTGCCCCTGCTTGAGATAGAGCTCCGCCATCGTCTCGGTGAGCACCGGCTCCGCCCGCGAGAGCGCAGCCGTATCCGCCGCCCCGTCATCATCCGAGAGCGCAACCGCGGCGGGCATTGGAGGCGGTGCGGGGGGCGCTGGTGGTACGGGCAGCGGCGGCGGAGGTGCGGCCGAAACGCGCCGTGAAGCCGCAGCTGCCCCCTGCTCCGCTGGAGGGGAGGGCGTCGTTTCCACGACCTCCTCGGGCATGATGAGCGGCAGGTCCACGGCGGGCAGCTCCTGCTCGGGCTCGGGCGGCGCAGCGAGCACGCTCTCGAACTGCGTGTGCGCGAGACCCTCAACCGCCAGGTCCTGCGCCTTCAGTTCGACCTCTTCCTGGACCTCAAGGCCCTCCGCCTTCGCCGTACCGTGGGCCGCGGCGTCGAAATCGAGCGCTCCGTCGAAGACTTCGATGTCCCCGGCAGGCGGCGCGGGCGCTGTGAGTTCCCGTGCCACCGGCTCTTCCGAGGCGTGTTCCACGACGAATTCCGGCGTCGGGATGGGAGGGGTCGCCGCCGCGGGGCGCAGGGGGGCGGGCGGCGGCGTGGGCGACGGGGGCAATGGGGGCG
>DASUAL010000115.1:0-3943 GCA_035763805.1 Gemmatimonadales bacterium | reverse complement strand
ATGGGCGCCTACCGCCGGCGCGACCGCGAGGCCGTCGAGCGGTCGCTCCAGGAGGTGCTCGGGCGGTTCCCCCGGCTCGCCGAACGACGTCACCAGCTCGCCGGCACGCTCAGCGGCGGCGAGCAGCAGATGCTCACGATCGGCCGCGCGCTGATGTCCGGCCCGGCCATGCTCGTCCTCGACGAGCCGTCGTTCGGCCTGGCCCCCTTGATCGTGCGGGAGATCCGGACGATCGTCGAGTCGATCAACCGCGACCGGCAAGTCGCGGTGCTGCTGGTCGAGCAGAATGCGCGCATGGCCCTGGCCGTGGCGACGCGCGCCTACGTCATGGAGACGGGCCGGATCGTGCTGAGCGGCCCGGCCGCCGCGCTGCGCGAGAGCCCGCACGTCAAGGCCGCGTATCTCGGGGGATGACATGAAATTCCAGACCCGGCTCACCGACGAGCTCGTCGCGCGCTACGAGGGATCGAGACACTGGGGCTCCGAGACCTTCTACGCGATCCTCGCCCGTCGCGCCGCGGCGCACCCCGATCGCGTCGCGATCGGGGATCGCGGGCGGCGCGTCACCTACGGCGAGCTCAAGACCCGGGTCGATCGGGCCGCCGCGGGGCTCGCCGGGCTCGGGATCGGGGCGGGCGACGTGGTCACGATCCAGCTCCCGAACTGGGCGGAGTTCGCCTACGTCTTCTTCGCCCTGGAGCGGCTGGGCGCGGTCGCGAACCAGATCGGACCCGACTTCCGCAGCCGCGAGGTAGACTACATCCTGCGCTTCTCCGAGAGCCGCGCCTTCGTCTGCCCCGCGAGCTTCAAGAGCTTCGACTACGTGAAGATGATCGGAGAGCTGCGACCGGGCCTGCCCGGCCTCAAGGCCGTCTGCGTTCTCGGCGCAGCGGCCGGGTCGTCGAGCGCGGGCGTCGTGTCGCTCGACACGCTCCTGGACGACGGCGGCGCCATGCCTCCGCGCGAGGCCGGCCAGCGGGCCAACGACGTCATGCGCATGGCCTTCACGTCGGGCACGACCGGCAACCCCAAGGGCGTGATCCACAGCCACAACACGACCCTATCGACGTGCCGCACGCTGAACGCGGACATGCGGGTGACGCAGGACGAGGTGTTCCTGGTCTACCTGCCGCTCGGGCTCAACTGGGGATACCTCACGCTCGTGCAGTCGGTGATGGCGGGCGCGCGGGCGGTGCTCCTGGATCAGTTCAGCGCCCGGGCGGCGCTGGAGCTGATCCAGGGCGAGCGGGTCACCTACATTCCCACCGCGCCGGCCTCGATCATCGCCATGCTCAACGACCCCGACCTCGCCCGGTTCGACCTCGGCTCGCTGCGCGTGGTCATCACCGGCGGCGCCTCGTGCCCCATCGAGACGATTCGCGAGTTTCGCGCGCGGATGCACGGCCACCTGATCGAGCTCTACGGGATGCTCGAGACCGGCTTCCACACGTACACGCGCCTGGAGGACGACCCGGAGGCGGTGACGGGAACCGTCGGGGCCGTCTCCTCCGGCCTGGGGCTCCGGCTGATCGACGAGGCCGGCCGCGACGTCGCGCCGGGGGCCGAGGGCGAGATCGCGGCGCAGGGCCCCTCGGTCCACCTCGGCTATCACAAGAACCCGACGGCGAACGCCGAGCTGTTCACCGCCGACGGCTGGTTCCGCACCGGCGACCTCGGGCAGTTCGACGGGGCCGGCAACGTCAAAATCGTGGGCCGGCTCAAGGAGATGATCAACCGCGGTGGGAAGAAGTTCTTTCCGCGCGAGATCGAGGAGATCCTGTACACGCATCCGAAGATCCTGCACGCGGCGATCGTGGGGGTGCCCGACCCCCGGCTCGGCGAGCGCAACTGCCTCTGCGTGATCCCGCGCCCGGGCCAGTCCCTGAGCCTCGACGAGGTGGTGGCCTACCTCAAGGACGACGTGGCGACCTACAAGCTTCCCGAGACGATGGAGGTCTTCGACGAGCTACCGTTCACCCCGACCGGGAAGATCCAGCGGCACGTCCTCGTCCGCCGCGTGCTCGAGCGGCGCGGCCTCTAGTACTACTGTGTCAGAAAACTTAGGGAAGTCGTGGGGTACGCTGTCATCCTCGGCGTATGCCCAACCTCGCGAGCGCCCGTGCCCAGCGGTTTCACGCGTATGTTGAGCGTCTCACCACCGCCCTCGGCCACCAGGACCGGCATGGGCCGCTCCGAGCCTATGTCACCGGGCTCTGTTTGCCGGGGGACCGGAAGAGCATCGAACCGATGGCGGCGCGCGTGGATCCGCGCCACGTCCGCGCCCGCCACCAGTCGATGCACCACTTCATCGCGAACGCTGCCTGGGACGATGCCGCCGTGCTGCGCGTCGCGCGCGAGACGGTGTTGGCGGCGTTGGACCGGCACGGACCGGTGGGGGCATGGGTCGTCGACGACACCGGGATTCCCAAGAAAGGCCGCCACTCCGTCGGCGTTGCCCGGCAGTACTGCGGCGTGCTCGGCAAACAGGACAACTGTCAGGTGGCCGTGAGCGTGTCGGTGGCCCACGAGCGGGCCAGCGTGCCGGTTGCCTATCGGCTGTATTTGCCAGAGGCGTGGGCGCAGGACCGACGTCGCCGGCGCGCGGCGGGCGTGCCCGCGACCATCGAGTTCCGCCCGAAATGGCAGATCGCGCTCGAGCAGATTACGCAGCTCACGAGCGAGGGCGTCCCGGCTGCGCCCGTCGTGGCCGATGCGGGCTACGGCGTCGTGACCGCGTTTCGCGATGCGCTGACGGCCCGGGGCATTCCCTACATCGCGGGAACGAGCAGCGAGACCTCGGTCTGGGCGCCCGGGCGTGCGCCGTTGGCCGCGCCGAAGTATCGCGGCGTCGGTCGACCACCGACGTTGGTGCGCCGGACGCGGCGCCATCGCCCACTGAGCGTGTCCGCCTTGGCTCAGCGACTGCCGGCGTCCGCTTGGCGCACGGTGACGTGGCGCCAAGGTACGCGCGGCGCGATGCGCTCGCGCTTTGCGGCCGTCCGCGTGCGGCCCGCCCATCGCGACGACTGGCGATCGACCCCACGGCCCGACGAATGGCTGCTCGTCGAATGGCCGCGGACCGAAGCGGCGCCGATCAAGTACTGGCTCTCGACGTTGCCGCCGACGGCGACGCGCGCGGAGCTCGTCCAGCTCGCCATGCTGCGCTGGCGGATCGAACGCGACTATCAGGAGCTGAAAGACGAGCTCGGGCTCGATCACTTCGAGGGCCGGGGCTGGCGGGGCTTTCATCATCACGCGTCGCTCTGCATCGCTGCGTATGCGTTCTTGGCCGCGGAGCGCCTGGCGCATTTCCCCCCTGAGCCGCTGGCCTTCCTGCACCCCGCTCGTCTACCCAAAGGTTTCACGCCGCGGGGCGCTCCCCGTGCGTCCTGAACGGCACGTCCCCGAGTCCATCGCGACGATGTATCGACGGCTCGCGTGGGCCTTGGCCCGAGGTCGTCCGTGTCTTGTGTGTGGTCACGGAGGCGAACGCTAATTAGTGACACAGTAGTACTAGCGCCCGAAGCGGATGACCGTGTAGCCGAGAGCGGACACCTCGCCCTGACGCAGGCGGCGCTCGGTCCGTCGAGGCTCCTCCGACAGGGTCTGTCCGGCGGGCCCGCGATCGCCGCGTCGCCGCTCCAGCATCACCATCACGCCGTTGACGCCCGCCAGCTCTCGCTGCAGGTGCTCGTACAGCGCGGGCTCCTGTGGGCTCACGACCAGGAGCAGCCGGATCCCCGGAAACGAGCGCGACGGGAGGCGGTCGAGCAGGTCGAGCGTGTGGCGACGGCAGATGCCGTGGGTCTCGGCCGGATCGTCGAGGGGGGCGCGCTCGCCAAGACTCGCCGGCTGACCTTCATGCTGGCACCAGGCGCAGGTGACCTTCATGCCGCCCTGCTCGCCTGTCGATTCCGCGCCCGGCGCTCCATGCTCCCTCCAC
>DASUAL010000114.1:0-31446 GCA_035763805.1 Gemmatimonadales bacterium | reverse complement strand
TGCTGTGGCACGAGCACTCCGACTTGGACGGGTACCCCATCAGAGATGCGCAGCCCGCCGAGGTTGACTGGGCGTTCGGCCCGCTCGCCCGGTGGCGCACCGCTGTTCTGCTCGATGGAACCGGCGATTTCTCCAGCGAAGTCTGCCGCGCGTATCGCACGGTGACGCGGCAATGGGCCGGTGGCGAGTCTGCGTATTCGGCGCGAGCGGATACCGCGCGCCGACGGGTCGTGGAGCTGGCTTGCGAGGGGACGCGATGATCGTGTGCCGCATCCTCGGCCCGGTGGACGTCAGCGTGGACGGTGCGGGCGCGCCGGCCGAGCTGCTGTGGCGCAAGAACCTGGCGCTGCTGGTGTACCTCGCGCGGTCTCCCAAGCGCGCCCGCGCCCGGGAGCACCTTATCGGCCTGCTCTGGGGGGACAAACCGGAAGCGGCCGCACGGCATTCCCTCAACGAAGCCGTGCGCGTGCTGCGGCGCCACACGGGGGAGGACGGGGTCGAGTCGAACGCGAATCAAGTGAAGCTCGCGGCGGGGGTTGTCGAGCTCGACGCCGAGCGCCTCGAGGGACTCGCGGCGGAAGGGAATTGGGCGGCCGCCTCGGAGCTCATCTCCGGGGAGTTCCTCGAAGGCTTCAGCGTCCCGGGCACGTCGGAGTTCGACGACTGGCTGACGGCGGAGCGCTCGCTCTGGCGTATGCGCTCAGTCGAGGTGTTGTTGCGCCGCACGGACCAACTGCTCGCGGCGGGTGGCGTGGCTCCCGCGCATGACGTGGCGCAGCGAGCGCTCGACCTCGAGCCCTGCTCGGACGCCCCGGTGCGCGCCGTGATGCGCTGCCTCGCGCTCGCCGGCGACCGGGCGGGCGCGCTCGAGCGCTTCGAGGCGTTTGCGACGCGCCTCAGGGTGCAAGTCGGCACGGCACCGGACCCCGAGACGCAGGCGCTCGCGGAGCGGGTGCGCCGCGAGCGTGCATGGCGGGTCCCGGTCCAGGCGCGCCCGGGGGAAGCAACCGGGGCCGAGTCGCGCCGCGCGCCGCTGGTGGGGCGCGCCGCCGAGCTCGAGAGCCTGCTCGAGGCGTGGGCCGCGTGCTGCCGCGAGCGGCGCCCCAGCGTGGCGATCATCGAGGGCGATGCCGGAACGGGCAAGACGCGCCTGGCGGAGGAGCTGATGGCGCGAGCGCGGCTCGATGGCGCGGCGGTCGCGGCGGTGCGGGCCGTCGAAGCGGACGCCCAGGATTCGTGGAGCGGCGTCCTGGGCATCGCGCGTGGCGGGCTGCTCGAGGCGCCCGGCGTGGCGGGGGCCCCGCCTCCCGCGCTGACGGCGCTCCGCGGCCTGGGCGCCCAACAAGCGGAGTCGCCGGGTCGTGCTCTCTCCGAGGCGCTCCGCGCTGTCGCCGAAGAGCAGCCGCTCCTCGTTCTCGTCGACGATGCGCAGTGGCTCGACCGGGAATCGCTGCTGGCGCTCGGCGCCGCAACCCGAGATGTCGCGGGCGCGTCGGCCTTTCTGCTCGTCACCGCGGCGACGCAGCCGGCGCGCGCCGAGCTCGACGCGCTGCGCGTGCGGATCGGGCGCGAGCTCGCCGGCGTCGTGGTGCGGCTCGAGCCCTTGCCCGGCGAGGCGCTCCGCGCGCTCGCGCGCTGGGCGCTCCCCGCGTACGGGGACGTGGAGCTGGACCGGGTGACGCGCCGGGTCGCCGCCGACTCCGCGGGCATCCCGCTGCTGGCGGTCGAGCTGCTGCACGCGGTAGCAGTAGGGTTCGGCTTGCACGAATCACAGGGCGCGTGGCCCCAGCCCTTCCGGACGCTGGACCAGACCCTGCCGGGCGACCTCCCCGACGCCGTCGTCGCCGCCATGCGGATCGGCTTCCGCCGCGTGAGCGCGCACGCGCAGCGCGTGCTCGCCGCTGCCGCGGTGCTCGGCGGCCGCGTCGCGCCGGCCCAGCTCGGCCGCGCCACGGGACTGGACGACGAGGCGCTGGCGGCGGCGCTGGACGAGTTGGAGTGGCAGCGCTGGCTTACGGCGGAGCCGCGCGGCTACGCCTTCGTGGCGCGTGTCGTTCGCGATATGGTGGAGCGGGACATGGTCACGCAGGGACAGCGCGAGCGAATTCTCCAGGCTGCCAGCCAGACGCCCGGGTAGACCGCGCGGCCACCGGGGCACGTCGCCGGTCGCGGTCTCGCCCGAGGCGGGCCTGAGGGCTACTGCTCCGCCGTCGCCGGCGGGAGGCGGCAGAGGCGCGCGATTTCGGGCAGCGCGACCTGGTCGGCCGTGCCCATCAGGTCTCCGAACGACGTGCAGGCGTGCGCTGCCGTCGCGCTGTCACCGCGCGCGAACGCGACGCGCGCCAGGTCGAGACGCAGCGGCCACAGGGAAGCCACCAGGCCGAACGGCACGCTGAGCACGGCGTAGCGGCGAGTGGCCGCAGCCCACGCGGTGAGGGCGCGGGCCGTGTCGCCGCGTGCCAACGCCTCTCGGGCCATCAAGTCGAGGTGCAAGCTGACGGACAGGGGGGCGCTGTCGGCGGCAAGCCGCGCGAGCGCGGCGGCGTGGCGCGCACGATCGACTCCGACGCGTGCCAGCAGCCAGTGAGGGACCGGTGTCGATCGCCCACCCGCGGCGAGCCGGGCATCCAGCCGGCGCGCTGCGCCTTGCCAGTCTCCCAAGGCTCCCACGCCGGCCGCGTGAGCCAGCACGATCCACGCGTCGCGCTCCTGTACGGTGGCGGACGACGTCGCTCGGTCGAGTCGGGTCCGCGCGCTGTCCAGCCAGCGCTCGCGGAGGTCGGCGGCGACGCCGACGCGCAGTGCCCGCGTGCGCTCGGAGTCGGTCGCGGCGCGCTGCTCGAGCGCCTTGAGCAGCCGCCGGCCCGGACCGCGGAGCTCCTCGGGCTGGCCGCGCTGCGCGACCACGAACGCGAGGATCTCGAGCACGGGGAGCTTGCGCCGGTCGAGCGCGTTCACGAGGCGTGCGCGATCGCTGAGCTTGCCGAAGCGCATGGTGTCGACGATCCCGACCACCTCGGCCGCGACGGAGGTGGAGTCGCGCCGCAGATAGTCGGCGATCAGCCGTTTCGTGAGCTCGGTCTCACCGCGGACGTCCGCGAAGGTGATCAGGTGCGCGATGGCGGGGGCGAACTGCGCATCCAGCTCGAGCACCTTGTCGAACGCGCGCTCTGCCTCGTCCCACGACTGGTCGAAGAACGGCCCGAAGTGGAAGTAGAACTCGCCCAGCACGAACCACACGAGCGGATCGTCGGGTGCCGAATCCGCGGCGAGCTTGAAGCGCTCCATCGCCGCGACGCCATCGCCGCGATCCAAGAGCTCGCGATAGCCCGCCAGCAGCAGGCTGTCCGCCCAGAGCAGGCCGGCCCGATACTTGAGGGCGCTGTCGAGCGCCGGGCGGAAGCCCTCCTCCGTTGGAGCGATTTGGACCTGGGCGAGCGCGCGGTGGAAGTAGGCTGGTGCGAACCCGGGCTCGAGCTGGATCACGCGACCCCACTCATCGAGGGCGGCCTCGTAGTCCCCGCGCGAGAACGCGTCGAACGCGCTCAGGTTCGCGTCCCAGGCGCGCAGCCGCCGCGGCTGATTCCGCTTGCTGCTGGGCTGCGCTCCCTCGCTGCGGACCCGCCCGAGCACTTTGGGGAAGACGGTCTCCATCACGGCCGTCAGCGAGTCGATCGGTCCCGTCTCCACGGCCTCGCCGCGTACTTTCTCGTTGTCGGCCTGGTACAGCGTGGCCGTGAGCGTGACCGCGCGCTCCGCAAAGTCCCCGTGCAGCTGCAGGAAGTATGTCGCGCCGAAGTCCTGCGCCACTGCGGCCGCCTCCTGATTCGTGAGCGCGCGCGGACCATACAGCTGCACGGCGCGGTCCCATGCGGGGTCGGGAGACGTCACGCGCAGTCGGCGCACCGAGCCGAGCTGCCAGGCCGCGGACTTGGTGAGCTTCTCCGGCGACACCGCGGCCGTGCCCGTCACCTCGGCGGGTGGCACGATGAGACAGGCGGCGTCCGTGGGACACGCGGGCGCCGGCGGCCACACTACGATGCGGGCGAGACCAGCCGCCACGACCAGGGCGCTGGCGGCCACCGCCCAGCGCCGCCACGGGCGGGCGCGGCTGCGCTCGATCAGCACGAGCCACGCGCTCGCCGACTCGGGACGGTCGTTGGGATGCGCGGCGAGCGGTGCCACGAGCGCCGCGGCAAGCAGTGGTGAGACGTTGGGCAGGCGCCGCAGCTCTCGAGCGAGCGTTTTGGGATCGGTCTCCGGATCAGGCCGCCGGCCCGTGAGCACCTCGACCGCCACCAGGGCGAGCGAGAACAGATCGGCCCGCCGGTCGACGCTCCCGGCCGCCTGCTCCGGGGACATGTACGCCGGCGTGCCGATCGGCGTCCCGGGCGCGGTGAGCAGGGAGGCGCTCGTGACGCCCTCCACGTACGCGATGCCCCAGTCCGTGAGCATGGCCCGCCCGGTGTCGTCCTCGATCAGGATGTTCGACGGCTTCACGTCCCGGTGCACGATGCCCCGTCGGTGGGCCGTGTCGAGGGCCTGGCCGATCTCGCGAACGACGCGCAGCGCGTCGGACAGCGCGAGCCGGGTGCGCTGCACCAGCGCGGTCTCGAGAGTCTCGCCGCGCACGAACGGCATGATGAGAAAGGTGATCCCTTCCTGTGAATCGAACTCGTAGACCGGCACGATGTGGGGATGCGAGAGGGACGCGCCCAGCTTGGCCTCGCGCTTGAAGCGCTCGCGGCGCATCTCGCTTGCGGCGATCTCGGGCGGGAGCACCTTGACGGCGACGATGTGGCCGAGGTCGCGGTGGCGCGCGCGGTACACGGCGCCCATCCCGCCCGCCCCCGCCAGGTCCAGGATCTGGTACCGCGGTCCGATCGCGCGCTGCACGGCTTCGGTGTCGGGCGTTTCCATGGCGCGTGAGGAATCTACGGGCGCTTGCCCCTCACCGCACCGTGCCCGATAATCCCGACGCCATGCAACGCTTCGGCGCCGCGTACTGCCGGGTGCTCGGCCCCGCCCGCATCACCGTGGACGGCGCGGACGCGCCGCCCGAGTTGCTCTGGCGCAAGCATCTTGCCCTCCTCATTTATCTGGCGCGCAGCCCTCGCAGGAGCCGCACGCGGGAGCACTTGGTGGGGCTCTTCTGGAGCGATCGGGACGAGAAGCAGGCGCGCCACTCGCTGAGCGAGGCGCTGCGCGTGCTGCGCCGCGTCCTGGGAGATCAGCAGGTGCACGGCGACGTGGACCAGATCCGCCTCGGCGCGGATGCCATCGTGCTGGACTGTGACCGGTTCGCCGCGCTGGCCGCGGACGGCGACTGGGCGGGTGCCGCGGCCCTCGTGGAAGGCGAGTTCCTGGAGGGCCTGTCGCTCCCCGAAGCGAACGACTTCGAGAACTGGCTCGGAGCCGAGCGCGCCACGTGGCGTGCGCAGAGTCTCGAGGCGCTCGTGAAGCACGCTGAGGCCTTGCTCGCGGGGGCCGACGCTCCCGCCGCCGCACGAGCGGCGTTGCGGGCCCGCACGATCGATCCGGCCTCCGAGCCCGCCGCCCGCACGGCGATGCGCGCGCTCGCGCTCGCCGGAGACCGGGCGGCGGCGCTGCGCGTGGCGGACGAGGTGGCTCGGGCGCTGCGCGAGCAATTCGGCGCTGCCCCCGCGCCCGAGACGTCGCGGCTGCTGGAGCGCATCCGCGACGCCCGCGTCGGGCACCGAGTGCTCACGACACCCCACGGTGCGCGCCCGCGTCCGCCGCTGCTCGGCCGCAAGGCGGAGCTCGCGGCGCTGGCTGCGGCTTGGGAGCGGGCGAAGGGTGGTCGCGGCCAGGTCGTCCTCATCGAGGGCGAACCTGGAGAAGGGAAGACGCGCCTCATCGACGAGCTCACCACGCGCGCCCGCCTGGAAGACGTCACCGTCGCTCCGGCGCGCGCCGTTCCGGCAGACCAGGACAGGCCGTGGAGCGCGCTGGCGGGGTTGCTCACTGCCGGACTCGGCGAAGCCCCTGGGCTCACGGGCGCGCCATCCGGCGCGCTCGCGGCTCTCGGAGCGATCGTCCCCGATCTGGGCGCGCGCTTCCGGACGAGCGGGCCGGCGCTCGGGGCACCCGAAGCGCTGTCAGCCGGAGTGCTGGTCGCGGCGCAGGAGCGCCCGCTACTGCTCGCGCTGGACGACGCGCAATGGATCGACGGCTCGACGCTGGCCGCGCTGCCCGGGCTGGCGCGCGATACCGCGCGACATCCCGTCCTCCTGCTGTTCGGTCTCGGCCGGGGCTCGCCCGCGAGCGGCCGGCTCGATGACCTGCGCACCCGCCTCGGGCGCGAGCTGGAAGGCGAGGTGATTCGGGTCGGTCGCTTCGACCGAGACGCTTTGCGGGCGCTCGTCGCGTGGGCGCTGCCGAGCTACGTCGGGGAGGATGCCGCACGGCTGGTGCGCCGTATCGAGCGGGACACGGCGGGCATCCCGCTGCTCGCGGTGGCGATGCTGGAGGCGGTCGCGAGCGGGGCGAAACTCGCTCCGGAGGCTCCCGCCTGGCCCTCACCCAAGCGTACGCTCGTGGACTCCCTCCCGAGCGACCTACCACCCGCGGTGATCGGAATGGTTTGCCAGCGCTTCCGCCAGATCACTCCGGCGGCGCAGCAGGTGCTCGGTGCCGCCGCGGCCCTCGCCGAGCGAGCCGGCGTCGCAGACCTGACGCGCGCCACCCGGCTCGACCCGGCCGCGGTCGAGCAGGCGCTCGACGTGCTCGAATGGGAGCGGTGGCTGGTCGCCGACCCGCGAGGTTACGTGCTCGCAGCACCGATCGTCCGCCACATCCTGCTGCAGGAGATGGTCACGCCCGGCCAGGCCCGGCGCTACCGCGACAACCTCGTGACTTGAAAAGGGCTTGAAGCGCTGCGGCGAGCGTGTCCCCGGGCCTCCAGCCGGGAGACACGATGCAGCTCGGCCATTTGGGCATCGCGCTTGCGATCGCCTCGCTCGACCCTCGCCCCGAGACATTCGCCGTGGTCGGGGCCACGCAGTTTCTCCCCAACGCGGACTCGCTCGTCATCAGGGCGGGCTGGGCGAAGCCCGATTCTCGGGGCACGTGGAGCCACAGCCTGCTGTTCTGCGCCGCGGTGGGCGGGGTGGCGATCGTGCTCTTTGGGCCCTCGCTCGGCGGCCTCGCGCTCGCGAGCATCGTGTCGCACGTCGCCGCCGACCTCCCGACCGACACCGGTATCCCGCTCCTCCTGCCGTTCAGCCGGCGCCGTTTCTCCCTCAACCTCTGGGAGAACACGGGATACTGGGGCCCATCGATGTACGCCGGATACTACCGGCAGCCATGGCCGTGGATTCTCGAGGGTGCCGTGTTCGCCGTCGTCGCGTGGCAGTATGCGGGGATGCTCGTCTAGAGCGGCGCCATAAGCTGTCTTGTCGCAATAGCTTGACTGCTTCTTGGGGAGGCACCCGTACCGTCCGTGCGTACCGCTACGCAGGAGGGGACGCAGGTGGCCTTCCACTACGCCGTCGCCGTCGATCACGCCGCCGCCGATCGCTGGCTCACGGCAGCGGAGCGGCAGGCCTGGGCCGCCGTCCCGTGGCCCGAGCGCCGCGCCGACTGGCGTGCCGGCCGCATCGCCGCGAAGCGGGCCGCCGCCGGTGCACTCGGCCTTGACGATCCGACGCGCGTCGCGCTCGTCCCCCTGACGGGCGGCGCGCCGCGCATTGCGCTGCGGGGCCCGTTCGGGATGCATCGCGTCGTCCCGCTCGCACTATCCCTCGCGCACCGCTCGGGCCGCGCCGTTGCGGCCGCCACGACCGAGCCGGGCGAGCTCGGCATCGATCTCGAGGTCGCCGGCCAGGTTCGCGCGGCGCACGCGGGCTACTACCTGAGCCGTGCGGAGCGTGCGCTCGCGGGATGGTACGGCCTCACCGCGCTCTGGACGCTCAAGGAAGCGGCCTGGAAAGCGCTGCGCTGCGACGACAACGTGCCTTTCACCGCGCTCGAGCTGCGGTTCGACGCCACCGGAGCGGTGAACGCCGTATCGCTGGGCGGCACGGTACGACGAGCGACCGCCGGTGTGTTCCATCCGTGGCCCGGCTACGTGCTGGCAGTCGTGTGGCTGCCCTGGGAGGCGCGATGAGCACCCGGTGCCCGGGAATTGCCGGGATCGCGTACGCGTTGCCGGCCGAGTCGCGCTCGGTCCGCGAGCTGGCGGAAGCGGGGCAACTGCAGACGAAGCCCGAAGTGCTCGAGCGCTTCGGGTTCGATCGTGTGCACGTCGCGACCGAGGAGAGTCCCTACGAGCTCGCCGCGCGCGCGGCGTCCGAGCTGCTCGAGGAGCAGCACGTCGATCCGGCCAGCGTCGGGCTCCTGACGTACTCCGGCCCGCCCGGAACGCTGTCGCTCACGCCGGCGGCGGAGCCGTGGGACGCGGCCGCCGCGCTCGCCACGACGGCCCGCTTCAAGTATCCCGGAACACGGCTGCAGTACGAGCTCGGTTTGATCAACGCCTCGGTGCTCGGCGTGGACCAGCTCGCCTGCAGCACGCTGTTCGGGGCGCTGCGCGTCGCCCGCTCGCTGTGCGCCACGGAGGGGATCGAGCGCGCGCTGTGCGTGAACGCGGAATTCTTCCCCGCCGCCGCGGGACGCGAAGCCGTCTTCAACTGCACGTCGGACGCCGCGTGCGCGGTGCTTCTGGAGCGCGACGCGGCGCGCAACCACATCGCCGCATCCGTTCACATCACCAAGGGCTACTACTGGGACGGCGACGCTCGAAAGAGTGAGGTCGTCGCCTCCTACTTCCCGACCAGCAAGTACGCCATCGAGCGGGCGATCGCCGAGGCGGGTTGGAGCCCGGCCGACGTGGACTGGATCATCCCGCACAACGTGAGCCTGCGGAGCTGGGAACTGCTGCTCTCCCTGCTCACGCTGCCGAACGCACGGCTCTGGGCCGACAACATCCCGCGGCGCGGGCACAGCCTCGCGGGCGACAACTTCATCAACCTGCGCGATGCCCTGGACGGCGGTGCGGTACGCCCGGGCCAGAAGCTGGTGCTCTTCGCATACGGCTACGGCGCCCACTGGACGGCGCTCGCCGTGGAGGCCTAGGTGGCCGCGCGAAGCCAGGTCGTCTTTGTGACCGGCGCGAGCGGGTTGCTGGGCGGCGACGCGCTGCGCCGGATGCTCGCGGCCGACCCCGCACTGCGGGCGGTGGTACTGGTGCGGGCGGCAGGCCGCTGGGAGCGCGCGGCCGCCGAGCTCGGGATCGCGACCGATCGCGTCGCCGCCGTTGTTGGCGACGTCACCCGGCCCGGCTTGGGGCTCGACGCCGACGCACGGCGCCGGCTGGCGCGCGACGTCACGGTCGTCGTGCACGCCGCGGCGGATGTCGTGTTCTCCCGCTCGATCGCGGTCGCGCGGGCGGTCAACGCCGAGGGCACCCGGCACATGCTGGACCTCGCGGCCGCGTGGCCCCACGCTCGGCGGTTCGTGTACGTCAGCACCGCATTCGTGGCCGGCCGCCGGGTCGGCCGGATCCTGGAGGGGGAGGACGGCGGGGCAGGGGGGTGGGTCAACGCGTACGAGCAGTCCAAATCCGAGGCCGAGTGCCTGGTGCGCGCGAGCGACCGCGACTGGCTGATTCTCCGGCCGAGCACCATCGTGTGCGATTCGGTCGCCGGCACGGTGACGCAGTACAACGCCGTGCACCTCGGGCTGCGCCTCCTGTACGACAGTCTTGCACCGATGCTCCCCGCCGCCGCTACGACCGGCGTCGACGTCGTGCCGCGGGATTACGTCGCGGCGGCGATCGCCGCGCTCGCGACACGCGCCGGCCTGGCCGGGCGGACGCTGCATCTCTGCGCCGGGGCGGGCGCTCTCCCGGTGGGGGAGCTGCTCGATCTCACCTGGGAGGCGTGGTCGCGGGTGCCCGAGTGGCGGCGCCGGGCGGTTCCCCGTCCCGTGCTCGCCGACCACGCGACGTACCGGCGCTTCGAGGAGGCCGTCGAGGAGACCGGCGACCGCCGGCTGCGAGCGGCGGTCCGCGCCCTGTCCCACTTCGTGCCGCAGCTCGCGCTTCCCAAGGAGTTCGAAACGGCCGGTGCCGACGCGCTCCTCGGCGGGCGCGCCCCGGCGGTGCAGAACTACTGGCCGCGCCTGATCCAACACCTGGTGTCCGCCCGCTGGGCCGTGGCCGTGCAGGGGGTGGCGGCGTGAGCCTCCCGGCGGCGAGGGCCCGCTTCGCGGCCGACATGGTGGCGTGGCTGAACCGCAAGTTCGCGCCGCCGGGGACTGTCATCACGGCCGAGACGCCGCTGTTCGCGGACGGCCTGATCAACTCGATTCGCATTCTCGAGATCATCGCGTGGGTGGAAGTGGCGATCGACCGCCGTATCCCGGATGTGCAGATCAGGATGGACAACTTCCGCACCGTCGGGCGCATCGCCGAGGTGTTCCTCGAGGAGGCCGATCATGTGGCGGCCTGAGGGGGTGGTGCGGGCGCTCGTCGGGCGCGGCGAGCTGTGGGAGGCAGCGCCGGGGCTGGTGGGCCTGCGCGGCGACGCGCTCGCGCTGTACCGCGCGCTGGAACGGACCATCGCGGATCTGGCGCTCGTGGAAACCGAGGATGAGTGGCAGGTCCCCGCAGGGATCGCTTTTTCGACGCTCGCCCGCGCTGACTACTTCGCCTCGTTCCCCCAGTGGCTCACCGGTGCGGCGCACATAGCCTACGGGCGGGGCCTGCTCGAGTGGATCGCGACCGATCCCGACCCGGCCGTCGCGGCTCGCGGCGCTCTGGCACCGGCCGACGCGGCGCTCGCGCCCGCGGTGTGCTATCACGTTTACGAGCGATTCGCTGGCCGCGCGATTTCGAGCCCGACGCTGGTCACCGCGCAGGGCACCTGCTGGCGCCACGAAGGAGACCGGCTCGCTACGCTCGAGCGCAGTTGGGGGTTCACGATGCGCGAGATCGTGTGCCTCGGCTCCGGCGCGGACGTCGAAGCGTTCCGGCAGCGTGGGATCCACCGCGCCACGGCCCTCGCAACGACGCTCGGCCTCGACGGGGACGTCGTTCAGGCGACCGATCCGTTCTTTGCGCCCGCGGGGCGCGGTAAGGCGCTGCTCCAGCAGCTCAAGGCGCTGAAGCACGAGCTCGTCCTCCCGATCGGGGCAGGCCGCACGGTCGCGGTGGCGTCCTTCAACCATCACGAAACGTTCTTTGGCGAGGCGTTCGCCATCCGCGTCGCGGGGACCGAGCCTGCCGCGTCGGGCTGCGTGGCATTCGGGATCGAGCGCTGGCTGCTCGCGTTCCTCGCGGTCCACGGCCCCGATGCAGCGCACTGGCCCGCCGTCCAGCGGACCCCGTCGCTCGTGGAGGTCTGCTGACGTGCGGCTCTATCAGCGTCACGCGGCGGCCCTCGACCGGGGGAGCTGGTCCGTGGAGCGCGATATCCGCTGGCGGCAGATCGACCGCATCCGGGCCCTGGCGCGCCCCGCGCTCCTCGCCGGTCTGCGGGCCGCCTGCCTGATCGAGGCCTTCCACCCGGTGAACCTCGCGCGCCTCCTCAGGCTCACGTGGGACGACGTCGATGCGTCTGCCGTGTTTTCGCTCGAGCTCTACGAGGGGTTCAAACATTTCCACGCGCTGCGGCTGTATCTCGACGCGGTCGGGTACGAGCCTGCCGTCACGGACGCGGAGATCGTGGCGGTGCGCCGCGCGGGTGCGGCGGTCGATGTGGACGGTGGCGAGCTGATCGGGCGGCTGGTCGAGTTCATGCTCTCCGAGCATCTCGCGTACTACTTCTTCCGCCGCTCCGCGGAGCAGGCGGTGGAACCGGTGCTGGTCGAGCTGCTCCGCCTCATCGCGGCGGACGAGGTCCGCCATGCCCAAAACGCGTCCGATCTGATCGCGAAGCGCATCGTGGCGGATCCCGGCGTCGTTCCGCAGGTGCTCGACGCTGCGGCCCACTTCCAGCATTTCGGCGCCGAGGCCGTTGGCGCCGTGCCCGTCGCGCTGCCGGGCGACCCACTCGCGATCCGCACCTTCGCGAAGCGCATCGAGCGGCTATGCCGCGTGCGCTTGGTGGACCACCTGAAAGCCGGCCTCGAGGCGAGGTGATTCATGGACATCAGTCGACAGGAGCTCGAGTTGCTCAACTTCTACCGCGCGTCGGAGCTTCACGGCGGCCTGATCCTCGGCGCCTTGGTGCGGCGGACGCGCGACCCGCAGCTGATCCTCGATCTCACGCGCCACAGCGCCGAAGAAGTGGTCCACGCCAGGCTCTGGACAGAAACGATCCTCGAGGTGGGCGGCCGGCCATGGCCGATCCGCGACACCTACCAGTCGCGCTACGCGGCCGTGGTGGGGACGCCGCTTACGCTGCTGGACGTGCTGGCCCTCACACAGGTGTTCGAGCGACGGGTGTACCGGCACTTCACCGAGCATCTGCGGCGTCCGGGCACGCATCCCGCGGTGCGCGAAACACTGCACCGCATGCTCGAGGAGGAAGCAGGCCACCTGCTGTGGGTGAGGCGGTGGCTCGACGCGCAGGCGGTCACCCGCCCCGACGCGGTCCGGGAGACGATGCGTCGTTATGCGGCGGCGGACGACGCGGTGTACGGCGCGCTGTTGCTCGAGTTCGGCTGGCGGAGGGCCGCATGAGCGCCCCGGCGTTGGCGGCGGGCGCGCGGCGTCTGACCCTCCCAGGCGCGCGCAGCGATCGGCTGTTCTTCGCGCAGGTGCACGAGGATCCTTGCCTCGAGATCGAGGCGCTGGCCCCGGGAGCCGGAGGCCGCATCGTTGCGGTCAGCTCCGGCGGCTGCACCGCGCTGTCACTGCTCGCGGCGCGCGCCGGCGAGGTGATCGCAGTGGACGTCAACACCACGCAGAATCACCTGGTCGAGCTGAAGCGCGTTGCGGTCCTGCGGCTCGGCGGCCCCCTCGCCGTCGGATTCCTGGGCGGCACCGCCGCGGCGCCCGCGTTCCGGCTCGCGACCTACGACGGCCTGCGCCGTGATCTCTCGTCCGCGGCGCGAGCCCACTGGGACGCCCATCGCGGCGACCTCGCACGCGGCGTCCTCCACGCGGGTGCGAGCGAGCGCTTCCTCACGCTCATCGGCCGCGCGATCAAGGCGTTCATTCACCCGGAGCGGCGGATCCGCCGGCTCCTCACGTGCCGCACGCTGGCGGAGCAACGCGCCTTCTACGACCGCGAGTGGAACACCTGGCGCTGGCGCGCACTCTTCGCCGTGCTCTTGAACCGTTGGGCGTTCAACAGGAGCCACGACCCCGCCTTCTTCCGGCACGTCGAGAACCCGAGCTTCTCGCGGCATTTCTTCCAGGTCGCCGAGCATGCGCTCAGAGAGGTGCCGGTCGCGGAGAACTACTTCCTGCATATCGCTTTGACCGGCGCCTATCCGGCGATTGGGCGAGGGGCATTGCCGCCCTATCTGACCGCCCACGGTGCGGCGACGGTCGCGGCGGCGGCGGACCGGCTGACGCTCGTCGACGGGACCTACACGGACTACCTGCGCACTCAGCCGGACTCCAGCGTCACCGGGTTCGCGATGTCGAACATCTCTGAATGGCTCCCGCCGGAGGAAGTCGAGCGGCTGTTCGCAGAGGTGGCCCGCACCGCGGTGCCGGGCGCGCCGGTCTGCTTCCGGAACTTCGTCGGCTGGACGGACGTGCCATCGCGGTGGCGCGATGTGATCGTGGAGGACCGCGAGCGCGGGGAGGAGATGAGCCGGCGGGACCGGAGTCTCGTGCAGCGGCGCTTCGCGATATGCCGGGTGGAGAAGGTGGCCGCATGACGGGCATCGCCGCGGCTCGTGCCCTCGTCGCTCGGGATGCTCGGCCGACGGACAACGCCGCGCTCATCGAGCTGGCGGCGGCCTGCCCGATGGTGGGCGACTTCACGCTGTGTGTGGACCGCGCGCCCGACTTCTTCGCGCTGAACCGGTTGGAAGGCGATTCCTGGCGCGTCGGAGTCGTGGATGGCACGGCCGGTACGCCCGTGGGCTGCATCGCGACCAGCGAGCGCATTGTGTATCTCCACGGCGGGCCTGCCCGCAGCGCGTACGTTGGCGACCTCAAGGTGCATCCCGCGCACCGGGGGGGCGGGGGGGCCGTGGCCGACGCCCTCACCTGTTACGCCCGCGATGCCGCGTTGGCCGCGGGCGGGCCCGGTGTCCCGACGCTACTGACCGTGCTCGCCGGCAACCGCCCCATGGAGCGACGTGCTGCGGGGCCGCGTGGACTGCCGCACCTCGCCCGCTTCGCAACGATCCGGTCGTACGCCCTGCCCCTCCTGTGGCCACGTCTCGAACGGCCCGGACTTCGCGTGACGGCCGGGGATGCGCGCGACCTCGAGGCCATGGCGGCGCTGTGGAGGCGCGTCGCGCCCGGCCGGAACTTCGCACCCGTGTACGCGCCCGACTCTCTCGGACAATGGATCGGCGCGGCGCCGGGGCTCGATTTCTCGTGTTATCGGCTGGCGTGGCGACGCGACGGCCGGCTGGCGGGCTTCCTCGCCTTGTGGGACCAGTCGTCCTTCAAGCAGCTCCGCGTGGTTCGTTACTCCAGTCGTGCGGGCGCGGTGCGCTTCTTCTTCAACCGCGTGGCCCCGTTGTGCGCTGCGGCGCCCCTGCCGGTGGCCGGCGCGCCCCTGCGCTATGTCACCGCCTTGCACGTGTGCGCGGAGGATGCCAGCGCGCTCCGCGCGCTCCTGATGCACGCCCATGACGCGCTGCGAGGCCGCGGCCTCGCCTTCTTTGCGGTCGGGCTCGACGTGCGCGACCCGCTGGCCGTGGCGCTGTCGGGTCTGTTCGCGCAGCCGACGGACGTGCACGCCTACGTGACCGCCCCCGCGGGCCGCTACGGCGGACCGCGGCTCGACGCGCGGCCGCTGCACTACGAGATAGCCCTCGTCTGAGGAGTTTCCATGGTTCACGGCAAGCTGAAGGAGCTCGGCTACCAGCTCCACCTGTACGGGAAGCTGCGCGCCGCGCATGCGCGGTATTCTCCGGCACACGACATGGCGGCCGCGCCGTTCCCCTGGCTCATCCAGCTGCAGACGATCAACGCCTGCCAGGCCGCGTGCTTGATGTGCCCGTATCCCATCTTCAAGGACAAGTTCCCACGCGGGCGCATGGACGACGCGTTGTTCGACAAGGTCGCGGACGAGATCACGCAGCACGCGGAGGTCGACACCTTCGTGCCGATGCTCCAGAACGAGCCCTTCCTCGACAAGCACATCTTCGAGAAGATCCGCCGCTTCAAGGATCGGACCGGCGGGCGCGTCTCCGTCGAGCTGGTGACCAATGGTGCGTTTCTCACCGACGAGAACATCGCGCAGATCCGCGGCGCCGAGCTCGACGTGCTCGACATCAGCCTGGACGCGATCAGCCCCGAGGTGTACGGCCGCATCCGCGTCGGACTCGACTACGAGGCCGTGATGGCGGGCGTGGAGCGGGTGCTCGCCGCGAACCTGCCAAAGACCGATGTCTTCGTGCGGTTGGTGCGCCAGAAGGAGAACGTGCGGGAAGTGCGCGCGTTCGTTCGGACGTGGCGCCGCCGTGGCGTGCCCGTCTTTATCTATACGGCCAACAACCGCGTGGGTGCAGTCGAGGACTACGAGCACCGCGTGCGTATCCCGGAGCCGGAGGTTCCGATCACGCAGAAGCTCATGCGGCGCTTCTTCCGATTGTGGATGGGCTGCTGTCCGGTGCCGTTCGCTTCGACCAACATCCTTCACGACGGCGATGTGCTGATGTGCGTGCACGACTGGGCGCGCCGGGAGATCGTGGGGAACGTGCGCCAGGCGAGCATCGCCGAGATCTGGAGCGGCGAGCGGATGCGGGAGCTCCGGCGGCTCGTCCACCGGCGCCGCTACGAGGAGTCGCCCGCGTGTCGCGACTGCTCGCTCTGGAAAGATGGCTGGTTCTAGCGGCGGGAACGGCGGACTCGCCGCGGCGATCGTGCGGCACCGCGGCTGGATCGCGGCCGCGTGGATCGCGGCGGGGGTGGTGCTCCTGCCCGCGGCGGGGCGGGTCGAGCGGACGCTCGACGTCGGCGCGCGCATCCGTGGCAGCGAGTCGGCCGCGGTCGAGGAAGCACTCGCCCGCCGCTTCGTTTCGCCGTTCGCGAGATTCGCCGTTCTCGTGGTCAGCGGCGTGCCCGCGCCCGACGCGCCGGAGGGACGCGCGGCGCTCGAGCACGTGGTCGCGGGCCTGGGCGCCATACCCGGCGTGGCGCGGTGTCTTTCATACCTCGACGCTCAGGACACGCTGTTCCGCGCTCGGGCGGCCGACGGCACGTTCGTGCTCTGCGGGCTCGATTCCCGCCGCGGCCCCGCCGACGCGCTCATCCCCGGCCTCCGGACCGCGACGAGCGCGATCGCCGCCGGACTCGCGCCCGAGCATCCCGGCATCGCGCTGCGCTGGACCGGAGAGGCCGCCCTCAACTTCGATCTGCGGCGCACCAGCTCCGCCCAGGCACAGCAGGCCGAGCGGCGCGCGCTCCCGCTCACCCTCGCGCTGCTCGTCTGGGCCTTCGGTGCGGTCGCCGCCGCGGTCCTCCCGACGGTCGCGGGGATGCTCGCCATCGCCCTCAGCCTCGGCGCGGCCGTGCTCATCTCGGCCCGCTGGCCTCTCTCGCTCCTCCTGCAGAACGTGGTCACCATGCTCGGCCTGGGTCTGGGGATCGACTATGCGCTCTTGATGGTGAGCCGATTCCGCGAGGCTCGCGCCGCCGGGGCGGCGCCGGTCCAAGCAGCAGAAGCGGCGGTGGGCCAGGCGGGCCACACGGTGGCGCTGTCCGGCGCCGCCGTGGCGATCGGCTTCGCGGCGCTGCTGGTTGTGCCCCTGAACGAGCTCCGCTCGGTCGCCGTGGGCGGGTTGCTGGTGGTGACTGCCTCCGTCCTGCTGGCGACGACGCTCCTTCCGAGCCTGCTCGTCTGGCTCGGCCCGCGCGTCGATCTCGGCCGGGTGCGCCGGCCGGTCGGCTCCGCCGGCGGGATCTGGCAGCGCTGGGGGCGCTGGGTCGCGCGGCGCCCCGGCACGGTGCTCGTCGCAGCCGGGGCGCCGGTGTTGGCGCTTGCCGTTCAGGCGACGCGGCTCGATACCGGATTGCCGCGCGGCGACTGGCTACCGCCCGCGATGGAATCGGCGCGAGCGGTGCACGCGCTCCAGGCGATGGGGCGGAGCGGCGTGATTCAGACCGTGCGGGTGATCCTGGAGCTTCCGGACGGCGTGACGGCAGGGAGCCGGGCCGGCTGGGAGGCGACTCGCCGTCTGAGCGACGCGCTCGCGGCGGATGCGCGAGTGGCGGGCGTGCGCTCCCTGCCGGTGCTCGCGGGCGCCCAGTGGCGGCCGTCGGCGACCGCGTTCACGCGCCAGGACGTGCGCCGCACGTTCATCAGCGATGATCGCGACGCGGCGCTGGTCGAGGTCCTCCCGCACGAGAGCGTGGCAGCGTCGGAGCTCGCGCGCCTGGTCAGGGAGCTGCGTGGGCGCGATCCCGCCGCGCTCACGGGACTCCCGGGGACGACGCTCAAGATCGGCGGGTTACCGGCATTCAACGCCGATTACGAGGCGGCCGTGCGCGGCCGGTTTGCGGGTGTGGTGGCGCTCGTGGTGGCGGGGACACTGGTGGCACTGTTCGCAGGCTTCCGCTCGGTGCTCGTCGCGGTGAAGGCCGTCCTCCTCAACCTGCTGTCCGTCGCGGCGGCGTTCGGTGCCGTCGTGCTCGTCTTCCAGGACGGGCTTGGCGCGGGACTCCTCGGGCTCGAGCGTCCGCTCTCCGGCGTCTTCCCGGTCGTGCCGATCCTCGTATTCTGTACGGTGTTCGGCCTGAGCATGGACTACGAGGTCTTTCTCGTCGCGCGCGTCGCCGAGGCGCGTCGTGCGGGGCGGGACGAGGCCGAGGCCCTGGCTGAAGGGCTCGCGCGGACCGGCGGAGTGATCACCAGCGCTGCGATCATCATGATCGCCGTGTTCGGGGCCTTCGTGCTGGGCGATTTCCTGCTCATCAAGATGCTCGGATTCGCGCTCGCCGTGGCCGTGCTGCTCGACGCCACGATCGTCCGGCTCGCGATCGGCCCGGCGCTCCTGCGGGTCGCCGGCCGGTGGAACTGGTGGCCGGCGCATCCCGGCGCGTGCCCAGTCCCGCAATCGCCACCCAGGCGGTCGTCCGTCTCGCCTGACGGCGGTACGTTGCCTCAGGCCGAGCACCGCTGTTACAATTCCGCGCCATGATCGCATACCGTGTGACCCCGCTCCTGCTGGTCCTGGCGCTCGGTGCCGGGCACCATCCCGCCCGTCCGGTGGATGCCGAAACGGCGCGCATCTACAGCGATTCCAAGAGCGGCGCGCTCGTGATCGAGCTCGCGCCGGTAGATCTGCCCGCGAATACGTCGCACCACCAGCTCACCCAGCCGCCGGTCGCGACGCTCGAGGTCCCGCGCAGCGGCTACGTGCACGGCTTCCGCGTGGACATGGTGGATTCGGCCGGCACGACGTTGCCGTCGAAGCTCGTGCACCACTTCAACCTGATCGACCCGGATCACCGCGAGCTGTTCCTGCCCATCTCGCGCCGTCTGCTCGCGGCGGGAATGGAGACCGGGACGATTCGCCTGCCGTGGCTGCTCTTCGGCCTGCCCCTCGAGCAGGGCAAGCACGTCGTCGCGAGCGCGATGCTCGAGAATCTGACGGGCACGACGTACCCCAAAGCCCGCGTGCGGCTGGTGATGTTCTTCACGCCCGCCGGCCGACCGTGGCCGCTGTTTCGCGCCTCGCCGTGGCAGATGGACGTGGCATTCCCGGTGGGCCCCAAGTCGTTCGACCTGCCGCCCGGGCGTTCGGTACACTCCTACGAAGCGCGCCCGGCGGTCCCCGGCACCATCGTCGGTCTCGGCGGCCACATGCATGAGGACGGGCAGGTCATCGAGTTCACGGACGTCACGACGGGTGAGGTCATTTATCGAGCCGAGCCCGTGCGGGACTCGATCGGTCGTCTCGTCTCGGTTCCGGTCGGTCGCCTGTACGGCTTGACGCGGCTCGGCGTTCACGTCGTGCCCGAGCACACCTACAGGGTCACCGTGTCCTACGAGAACCGGAGCGGGCAGGTGCTGCGGGACGCCGGGATGGGCGTGGTAGGCGGGCTGTTCATTCCGGATCGCGGCGTCACCTGGCCGACGGCGGACCCGACCGACTCCCTGTATCGGGTGGACTACGCGCACTACATGCGACACTGGGGTGCGCACGGAGGGGGAGTGCAGGGGAAGATGCCGCCGCCGACCGGCGATCGAGGAGACGGAGTCGCGCACCGCCATCACTAGGCGGGTTCTCGCTAGGCCTGCTCCCAGCTTCCGGCAGGCATTGCCGGCCGGGCTTTCTCGGCCTCGGCGCCGTAGACGTAGTGCGACGCCAGCACCGCGAGCGCCACAACCAGCCCTGCCACGGCGTCCACCGCGTAATGGAACTGTCCGTACACCACCGACAGCACCAGCCCGACTGTGAAGGGCGTGAGCGCGAGCCCCAGGGGACGCCAGAAGCGCAGCGCGCACATCGCCGCGACCACGGCCGCGGCGACGTGGGACGAGGGGAAGGCCGCCCCCCAGGAGTCACCGCGGTCGAGCAGCCACTGAGTGACGCGTGCCGGCCAGATCTCGGTCGCGACGTTGTACGCCGGGTCGAACGCGTAACGAGGCCCCGCCACGGGGAAGAAGAGGAAGGCGACGTAGCAGAGATAGAACGTGACCATCACCGCGAAGATCGTGCGCCGCGCGGGCTCGCGCCGGCCGCTGAGCCAAAGGCCGAGGGGTGAGGCGTACAGGATGGCGTAGTATGCCAGGTAGCAGCCGTGCATGATCCACGAGAGCGCCAGGTTCGGCATCTCGCGGATCCAGCGGTACGAGACTTGGGAGCCGAACACCCACTGCTCGAGTCGCTGGATCACCTGGTCGTTCTGGTAGCCGGCGTCCACGTTGACGATGCCCACCTCGGCGTACAGCCCGCCGAGGAGCAGCATCGGGTACCAGTCCGCCAGGAAGCGCCCGATCGATCCGGCCTCGCGGGCCCGGGGTGCGAGTAGCACGAGCACGACCATCAAGCCGTGCGCCACGAGCAGCCAGCCCAGGCTCGCGCGGTCGTCACTCGCGAATGCGACGACCGCCGCGGTCGCGATCGCCACGTAGAGCAGGGTGACGAGGTCAACGGCAGTGAAACGCTTTACGACGCTACGACGCCACGCTGTAAGTGACGACGTGAGACGTAGCGTCGTACCGTCGTGCAGCGGTGCCCTCACAGCCAGCCCTCCGCTCGGTACCAAGTGGCGGTGCGCCGCAGTCCCGAATCCAGGTCCACCCTTGCTTGCCAACCCGTGTCGCGCATCAGGGCGTCCGGGCGGCACGTCCAGGCGGGAGCGAGAAACTCGTCCGCCTTGTCGCTCGAAAGCACGGTGGCGCGTCCAGCCAGATGGGCGAGCGACCCCACGACCCAGAGCAGCCCCCGGCTGAGCGGCGCCGGCAGCGGCACGATGCGCGGCTCGCGACCCACCGCGCGCCCGATGGCCTGCACCAGGCCGCGGCTGGTCGTGACCATGGGGTGCGCAGCATAATACACTCTCCCCGCGGTCTGTGGCGCGGTCGCTGCGGCCACGAGCGCCGCCGCGAGGTCCCCTGCGTAGATGACCGACAGCTGTTGTGAGCCGTCACCGAACACCGGCGCCACGCCGGTGCGTGCCAGCTTGAACGCCTTGAGCAGTTCGCGATCCCATTCGCCGTACACCGTGGGGGGACGGACGATGGTCCAGGGAAGCGGCATCGCCCGGACGAGCACCTCCGCCGCGAGCTTGCTTTGGCCGTACGGTGTGACCGGGGACGGCAGGCGGGTTTCGTCCACGGGCTCTCCGGGCACGGTCGGGCCGCCCGCCGCGAGCGACGACACGAGCACGAAGCGGCGGGGCGCTTGCTCCGCTGCCGCCTCCAGCACGTTCGCGGTGCCGTCGCGGTTGGCGCGCATGAACTCGGAGAGGTTGCGCGCGCTGATCCGGCCGGCGACGTGGAACACGAGGTCCGCAGCGGCGCACCCCTCGCGCAACGCGCGCATGTCGTCCAAATCCCCGGTCACCAGCAGGATGTTGGTCCAGCCGCGGGCCCGAGCCTTGGCGGGGTCACGCACGAGGCAGCGAACCTCGTCGCCACGCTCGAGCAGGGCCCGAACGAGGTGGGCGCCGACGAACCCCGTCCCGCCCGTCACGAACACCTTCACAGAGCCTTGTCGTAGATGCGGCAGGTCTTGTACGGTACGAACCCGAGCTGCACGGCCGCGTTGTTCATCGCGACGTTGTCCTCGAGAATCCAGCCTCCCTCGCCCCAGCGGAACCCCTGCGCGACTCCCTTGGTCCAGATCCAGTGGTACATCAGCGCGTCGACGCCGGTGCTGCGGTACTCCTTGACCACGCCGAGCAGCAGGATGCGGAGGCGCGAGACGCGGCGGGCGTGCCAGAGGACCTTGAGGATTCCCGGTACGAGCCGTCCGGACGGGTTGTGCTTGAGCGCGACGTTCAAGTCCGGAAGCGCCACCGCAAACCCGATGACGTCACCGTCGCGCTCGGCGAAACACACCAGGTCGGGGACCACGATCGGCTTGAGCTGCTTCGCCAGGTGGTCGATCTCGGCGTCGGACAGCGGCACGAATCCCCAGTTTTTCTCCCACGCCTGGTTGTAGAGCTGCTTCACGAGCTCGACCTCGTCTCTGAAGTGCTTCATGTCGAGTGCGCGCAGCGTGATCCCCTTGCGCTGCGCCAGCACGCTGGCCGCGCGCACGATGCGCTCGGGCATGCGGGTACCGGTGCTCTGGTAGACCAGCAGGTCTTTGGCCTTGGCGAAGCCGTAGCGGGTGTGGAGGTCGACGTAGTACGGCGGGTTGTGGGGCATCATCAGGGTGGGCGGGGCGTCGAATCCCTGCACCAGCAGCCCGGCCTCGTCGTTGATCGAGGGGCTCACCGGCCCGCGCATGACGGCGAAGCCCTTGCGCCGAAGCCATGACGCTCCCGCGTCGAACAGCGCGTTCGCGACCGCTTGGTCGTTCACGCACTCGAAGAATCCGTAAAAGCCGACGCGGTCGTTGTGGGCTCGGGTGTGCGCGTCGTTCTTGATGGCCGCGATCCGTCCGAGTGTGCGGCCGGCCGCCCGGGCGAGGAAGTACAGCGCCTCGGCATGCTGGAAGAACGGGTTCTTGTCCCGGGACAACAAGCTGCGCACGTCCCGGCGCAGCTGCCCCACCCAGAGCGGGTCGCCGCGGTAATGGTCGTAGGGAAAGGCGATGAAGCGATCGAGATCGCGCCCGTCGGTGACGGGCACGATCTCCGCTGCGCTCAGATGACCCCCAGCTCTTTTCCGAGCCGGCCGAACGTCTCCAGAGCGAAATCGATCTGTTCCGCGGTGTGCGTGGCCATCACGCTCGTCCGCAGTCGGCTCTGCGACGGCTGCACAGCAGGCGGCACGACCGGGTTGGTGAAGATGCCCGCGTCGAACAGCTTGCGCCAGAACACCAGGGTCTTGTCGAAGTCCCCGATCAGGAAGGGGACGATCGGTGTTTCGGTGGGCCCGATTTCGAAGCCCAACGACCGGAGCCCCTCCTGCAGGCGGCGGGTATTGGCCCACAGATGCTCGCGGCGCTCGGGCTCGCGCTGCAGGACGTGGAGCGCGGCGAGCACGCCCGCCGTGTTCGCGGGCGGCAGCGCGGCCGTGAACATCAACGGCCGGGAGTAGTGCCGCAGGTAATCGATGACGTCTTCAGAGGCCGTCACGAAGCCGCCGATGGACGCGAGCGACTTCGAGAACGTACCCACGATGAGGTCCACATCGTCGGCGAGGCCGAAGTGCGCCGCGGTCCCGTCTCCCCGGGGGCCGAGTACTCCGACCGCGTGCGCGTCATCGAGAGCGAGCGCGGCACCATGCTTCTGCGACACCTTGAGCAGATTCGGAACGTCGGCGATGTCGCCCTCCATCGAGAAGACGCCGTCAACGATGATCATGACGCCCGTGCCGGGCCGCACCTTCTGCAGCCTGCGCTCGAGGCCCGCGAGATCGCCGTGGTTGAAGCGCTCCGTCTCCCCGTACGACAGCTTGGCTCCGTCCACGATCGACGCATGATCCAGCTTGTCCAGGAACACCACGTCGCCCCGGCCCACCAACCCGGAGATGAGGCCGAGGTTCGCCTGGTAGCCGGTGGAGAAAACGAGACACGCCTCTTTCCCGAAGAACTCGGCCAGCTCGGCCTCGAGCCGGCAGTGCAGCTCGAGGGTCCCGTTGAGGAACCTGCTGCCGGTGCAGCCGGATCCGAACTGGTCGAGCGCCGCTTTCGCTGCCGCGAGCACTTCCGGATGATGGGTGAGCCCCAGATAGTTGTTGGAGCCCATCATGATCCGTGGCTTGCCTTCGATGACGACGACCGTGTCTTCCGAATGGGAGATCGGCTTGAACCACGCGTACAGCCCTGCCGCTCTCACCTCGTCCGCCCGGGTGAAGTTCTTGCACTTGTCGAACAGCGCGACGTGCTGCAGGGTCTCGGTATTCACGGGGCCCCCAGGGCGGTTAGGGAGAAAAGAGCAGGGTGGAGGTTAGCGGCGAGGCCCCGAAACCGCAAGGCCACACGGCCGCGAGAGTTAGCACGCGTCGCCGGGACTACGTAACTTGTAAGCCTTCCGTTTCACGCGAGGCCCCATGCGTCGCTGGGCGGTGGTCTGCACGATGTTGCTGTCGGCGTCCGCCCCCGCTGCGGCGCAGGCACCGTACCGTGCCACGTGGTGGGACGCGGCGTCGGTGACGGTGGCCGGCACCCTCGCCGTGCTCCCGTCGGCGCTCGACCTGCCGCGCGGCCCACCATCGTGCGCGCCGTGCGATCCCGCTTCTCTTCCCGGCATCGATCGGGCGGCGCTCAACACGTTCTCGCGGCCCGCGGGCAACGCGAGCCACGCCTTGCTCGCGGGCGTCGTCGGAGGCGCAGGGATCGCGCTGCTTCACGGGCGGCCCCCCGCTGAGCAGCGCGGCAACGCCGCCGTGCTCGCCAACTCGGTCGCATGGAGCGCGGCGGCGAACCAGTGGCTCAAAGTGCTGGTCGGCCGCCACCGACCCGTGCTCTACACCGCGAACGCCGCCGCCGCGGCATCGCGGGCCGACAACCAGCGGTCGTTCCCGTCGGGACACGCCGCCGCGGCGTTCGCCGCGGCGACGTCGTACGTCGTGATCGCGCGGCGCGAACAGCTGCCGCACCGCGCGCGCAACGCGATTCTGCTCTACGCCGGAGCGGTGAGCGTCTCCACGCTGCGGGTCGTCGCCGGCAAGCACTTCCCCACGGACGTAGCGGGCGGCGCGTTGCTCGGCAGCGGAGTCGGATGGCTCGTCGCGCGCGTCCATTCCACGCAAGGCAGATGAACCGGTGAGTCCGGTGAGTCAGCTGCCGCGGGTCATGCGGCTGCGCGACGTGGTGCTGTTCAACATCACCGCGATCGTCGGCCTCCGCTGGCTCACGACCGCCGCGAGCCAGTTCGGCCTCGCGAGCCTGCTGCTCTGGGTGGTCGCGATGATCGTCTTCTTCCTCCCCTCGGCGGTGGCGGTGCGCGAGCTCTCGGGACTCGATCCCGGGGCGGGCGGGATCTACCGGTGGGTGCGCCGGGCGTTCGGCCCGCTGCAAGGGTTCGTCGCCGGCTGGGGTTACTGGGTCAGCAATCTGTTCTATCTTCCCTCGCTCCTCGTGGCGACGGCTGCCATCGCCGCGTACGCGGCCGGGCCGCGGTTCGTGCCGCTCGGCGACAACGCGCTCTTCATCATCGTGCTCTCGCTCACAGGCCTGTGGCTCGCCGTCGGGATGAACCTGGTGGGCCTGCGCGTGGGGAAGCGGCTGCAAAACCTGGGCGGCTACGGGACGTGGCTCCCCGCGCTGATGTTCGTGCTGCTCGCCGCCTGGTCGCTCGTCGCGCACGGCAGCGCGACGACCGTCAGCGTGCGCGGACTGTTCCCCGCGACGCTCGATCTCGCGTCGATCAACCTGTTCGCGACCATGACGTTCGCGTTCGCCGGACTCGAGCTCGCGCCCACGCTGGGCGACGAAATCCACGACCCGGCGGCCACCTTGCGGCGTGGCATCGCCGTGTCCGGTTTCGCGATCGTCGCGATCTACATCCTCGGCACGGCCGCGATGCTGGTCGCCCTGCCCCCGGAGACCGTGAGCATCACGAACGGCATGCCGCAGGCGACGGCGGCGCTCGTGGACCGACTGGGCGTGCCTGCACTCGCGCCCATCGTGGCCGTGGTGGCGATCTTGCTCGTGCTCGGCAATCTGGGCGGGGTGGGCGCGTGGCTCGCCGGGACGGCGCGACTGCCGTTCGTCGCGGGCGTGGACGGCGCGCTCCCGCCCGCGTTCGGGCGCATCCATCCGCGTTGGCAGACCCCTTACGTCGGGCTGCTCGTGCAGGGCGGGCTGGCCACGGTGTTCGTCGTGGCGAGCTTGATCGGCTCTACCGTCAAGAACGCATACCTCGTGCTGACCCAGACGACGCTGATCCTGTACTTCATTCCTTTTCTCTACATTTTCGCCGCGTACCTGCGGCTGCGTCGCGAGCGCAGCGTGCGTACGGCGCTCGTCGGCGTGGCGGGACTCGCGGCGGTCGCCTTCTCGATCGTGCTCGGCTTCGTGCCGCCCGCCGACGAGGCGCACCCGTGGCTGTACGAGGCGAAGGTCGTCGGTGGCGTGGTGGGCTTCATGGGGTTGGGCGGCCTGCTCGCGCGACGCGGTGTGAGGGAGCGCACAGCCTCCCCCGGCGAGGCGTCGTAGGCTACATGGCGCGCCGCCGGCCGTCCCCATTCACCTCCGGGATTCACACCGTGACGCACTCTCGCTTGCTCTTGCTCGGGGTGTCTGCCGTGCTGTGCGCGCCGCAGGCGGCGGGCGGGCAACAGCGTCCGCACCCCCGGGCTGAGATTCCCGGGTTCGACTTCCGTAACGACGGCGTGTGGCGCAAGCAGGCGCGCCAGATTCGCGCCAACCGCGCGCGGCTGCTCGCCCGGCGGCAATTCCCGGCTCTCAACGCCCCGGTCGCGGGCGGCGGGGGCGCGCCGCTCGCGGCGGGCGCCCCGCCCGCCACCGCGGCGGCTGTCTCCGGCGTGCTGCGCGTCCCCGCGATCCTGCTCCGGTTCAAGGACACGCCCGCCGCCGAGATCCGTACGGCCGCCCAATACGACAACGTCCTCTTCGCCGCCCTGCCGCCCGCCGGGCGGCCCTACACCTTCCGCACGTTCTACGAGCAGATGTCGAACGGCCTGTTGAGCATCCAGGGGAAGACCTACGGCTACGCGGTGCTCGACAGCAACGAGGTGACCTACGCAGGGATCCCCGGCACGTGCTCGCGGAACCCGTACGGGACGGCCAACTGCAACGGTCTGTTCAGCTCCGACGCCCAGAGCCGGATGCAGAGCGGGCTGCGGGAGGCGCTCAGGGCTGTGGACAACCAGATCGATTGGACCCAATACGACTCGGACAGCGACGGCTACGTCGACCTCGCCGTGTTCATCCACCCACCCATGGGCGGCGAGTGCGGCGGCCCCACAAACAACCATCTGTGGGCGCACCGCTTCTTTCTGACGGGGGGGGCGTACCCGACCCATTCGCGGAACAGTCAGGGCGTCACGATCAAGGTGTCCGACTACACGCTGCAAAGCGGTGTCGGTGGCGCGCAGGGCTGCAACGGCGCCGACATCATGCCGATCGGGACCGTGGCGCACGAGACCGGCCACGGGTTCGGCCTGCCGGACCTGTACGACACGGCGGACTCGAGCGAGGGCATCGGCCAATGGGGGCTGATGGGGAGCGGCAATTACACCTCGCCGTTGAGCCCGGCCCGGATGGAGGCGTGGTCGCTGAGCCAGGTGGGCTGGGTCACGGTCCGGCCACTCGGCGCAGCGGGGACCTATCGCTTCGGGGCCGCCCCGCTGTCCGATACGGTGTTCTACGTCAGGGTATCGGGCGCGAACTCGCGCGGCGAGTACTTCCTGTTCGAGAACCGCCAGGCCTCTCAGGCCGACACGGCCGTAGTCCGCATCCATTGTCAGGAGAGCGGTCTCCCGGCGACGTGTCCCGGCGGCTTGCTCGTCTGGCACATCGACTCCACGCAGGTGACGCGTGGGGGCCTTTTCAATACCGTGAACTCCGGGCCGATCCACGGCGTCGCTCTGGTACAGGCCGACGGCCTTGGTAACCTGGACCTGAACTTCAGGTCGGACGGCTCCAACCGCGGTGATGCCGGCGATCCATTTCCCGGACGCACGGGCAATACTCTTCTCTCCGCGATCAGCGTCCCGGCGGCACGCCGCAACTCCGACGGCCGGCCCGCCGGTATAGTGGTCGATCAGATCCAGCAGATCGCGGTGAACGGCGAGCTGGCATTCCGGCTGGCCTTCCCCGTGACACTGGCCCGGGCGCAGGACACGGCTGCCGTCATCCGGTTCGACGGCGTGAGCTACAACGTTTACCGCGAAACGCTCGACCCCGGCACGACGCACAGCGTCGAAGTGGCGGACACCCAGCTCACGGCGGCCGGCCGGACGCGGCAGGTGTTCGTCTCCTGGACGCACAATGGCGCCGTTGCGTCCACGCGTGTCCACACGTTCGACGCCGGTGCCACGCCTGACACGCTCATCGCCACGCTGGCCCGGGCCCACCGCGTCGAGTACACGCCCGTGGGGAACGGCACCGTGGCGGGTAGCGCGGCGACCGGCGCGCTGGTGGACGAAGGCACGGCCGTCGCGCTCACGGCGACGCCCGCCGCCGGCGGCGGTCCGCCCTTCGTTGGCTGGGCGGGTGACACGGCGACGACGTCCGCTTCCATCACGCTCCCAATGGGTCGGCCGTACAGCGTGCGGGCGGTGTTCCTCACGCCCATCGCTACCGCGGCCGTCGTTTCGCAGCTCCTGAGCGGGACCGGCCTCACACCGCAACAGCAGGCCGACCTCGACCAGCTCGGCAACGCGAACGGCGAGTTCGACGTAGGAGACTTTCTGGCGTGGGTCAACGCGACCGGAGCGCCCGTCCCGGCGGACGGGCGCGCGCTGCTGCGCGCGTCGCGGATCGGGGGTCAACGGTGAAGCGTCTGAGCGCGGTTCTCCTCATTGTGGCGCTTGGGGCCGCCCAGAGCTGCGGCGACGGCACGGGTCCCGTGGCGGGCGTTCTGAACGTCGGCCTGGTCACGCCGAGCAGCGACCCGGACGGCGCGCTGGTCCTCACCGTGACGGGGCCGGAAGCGCTCATGAGCGCGAGCGCGGGTGCGGGCCTGCGCCTGTTCTCGCAGGGGGGGGACCTCGGTGCCACGACACGCTTCGCGTTGACCGGGACCGTCACGAACGGTGTCATTCTCACCATCGGCGTCGCGGACGTGCGTCGGGCGAGCCATTACGTCGCGACGATCGATCAGGTAGCGGGTCAGGACCTGCAGCTTCGCCCGGTGGCGGGTTATTCCCTCACGGTGTCGCAGTAGCGCACTCATCGGCGCGCGCGCTGAAGGCGGGCGTCCGGTCGGCGAGGCGCAGGCTCAGAATGCGCGCCCGCGCCGTGTCCATCGCCCAGGTTGCGAAGGCGGCAGCCGCAGGGTGCGGGTCGGGCGTCTTCACGACGAACAGCGTGTACGGATTGCTGAGCGCCGTGTCGGCCGTGAAGAGCGCGCGGAGGCGCAGGCCTGCGAGCTTGGCGTACGTCGGGAGGTCGGCGAGGGCGTAGGCGTTGCGGTCGTCGGCGAGATGGAGCGTGGTCGCCTGATCGGCGCCGGACTCGACGTACCAGGAGGGCGGCGGCGCGATGCCCGCCTCTGCCCAGAGCGCGCGTTCCTTCACGTGCGTCCCGGAGGAATCGCCCCGCGAAACGAACGGACCGCCCACGGCTGCGATGCGGCGGAAGGCGTCCGCCGCGCTACGCGCGGCCGCGACGCGCGCGGGGTCCGCCGCGGGCCCGACGACGGCGAACCGACTCGCGATGAAGGGGCACTCGAGCTCGGCGTGGCCCGGCGCGACGAGCAGGCGCCGCTCCAGGCTGGGTGCGTGCGTGATCACCACATCCAGGTCGCCGCTCGCCGCGGCCGCGAGGATCTGACCGGAAGGGCCCACGATCACCGCGATCGGAGCGGGCTTGGCGAGGGAGTCGAGCACCGCCAGAACGCCCGACTGTTCCACCGTGAACGTGGTGCCGAGGCGCAGGGGGAGGTCGTTCTTCGCGCACCCCACGAGGGCGCCGCACATGAGCGCCGCCCGAACCGCTCGCGGGCTTGGCATGCGTCGACTCGCTTTCGTCATCGTGCTTGCGCCCGCGCTGTGGGTGGTGGCCGGGTGGCCGTCGGCCCTCTCAAGACGCATGTTTAGAATGCCTCGAGCGCGACCGGAGTGTCCATGCCCATGTGCCGTCTGCGGCGTTCGCCTGTCCTGATCTTGGTCGCGGCCGTCGTTCTCGCC
Organism: Gemmatimonadales bacterium; assembly: GCA_035763805.1. Lineage (GTDB taxonomy): Bacteria > Gemmatimonadota > Gemmatimonadetes > Gemmatimonadales > GWC2-71-9 > DASUAL01. The sequence continues at coordinate 1,963 of DASUAL010000114.1, read as the reverse complement.
CGTTGTGAGGGCGAGCAGCCGTTCGCCCCGCAGGAGACGACGGTGCTTATCAGTGCGACGTCGTTGACCTTCAGCGCGATCGGCGCCACGCAACCGCTCACCGCGGCGGTGCTCGACCAGCGCGGCGACACGATGCCCGGGGCGACGATTACGTGGTCCTCCAACAATACGGCGGTGGCTACGGTGATTCCCTCGCCAGCCACGGCGGTCGTCGTTACGGCGGCGGGGAACGGCAGCACACAGATTGTGGCGACCTCGGGAACGCTCACCGGGCAGGCAACGGTCACGGTGGCCCAGCTCACGGCCCAGCTCGTCAAGGTATCGGGAGACGCACAGACCGACACGGTCGGCCAGCAACTGCCGAACCCCCTCGTCGTCCAGGCCAACGACGCGAACGGCAACCCCGTCCCGGGCGTCAGCGTGAGCTTCCAGGTCACCCAGGGCGGGGGGAGCCTGAGCGCGCTGAGTGGCCCGACGATAGCGAGCGGGCGGACGCAGGCCAGATGGAGCATCGGCACCACCGCGGGTGCGCCGCAGGCCGTGACGGCGACGGCGGCGACGGGTTCGGCGATGCCGGTCACCTTCGACGCCACGGCCGTCTCCGGCCCCTCGCCCACCGTGGTCTTGAGCGCGGGGAACAACCAAACGGGCCTCGCAGGCTTTGCGCTGAACGGCAGCCCCGCCGTCCTCGTGCGAGACGCGGCGGATGTCCCGATGCCGAATGTGCGCGTGGACTTCGCGCCGAGCGGCGGAGGAAGCGTAACGGGCACGCCGGCGATGACGGATGTGAACGGCATCGCCACCGTCGGGAGCTGGACGGTACAGCTTGGCACGAACACTCTGACCGCGACGGTGGCGGGTTCGGGCATCGTCGGCAACCCTGTCGTATTCGGGGCTACGGGTGCATCTCGAGCGTACGCGATCGACGTTCGCTATCTGACCAGCGTGACGCCCGCGCAACGAGAGGCGTTCGACAGCGCGAAGGCCAGGTGGGAGCGGCTGATCTACGGCGACGTGCCGGACGGACTTGCGACCTTCGATCCGGAGACGTGCGGACCGGGGACGCCGGCGATCAACGAGACGATCGACGACGTCATCATCTTTGTCCAGCTCGATTCAATCGATGGTCCAGGCAAGATTGCCGGCCGGGCAGGTCCCTGCATCATCCGGCCGAGTTTCCTGCCGGGAGTGGGCGTCATGCAGTTCGACACCGCCGACGTCGCCACCCTGCTTTCAGTCGGCCTGTTGAACGAGGTGATCCTGCACGAGATGGGTCACGTGCTCGGGTATGGAACGATCTGGCGACCCGCCCCGAACGGTCTCGGTCTCATCGTTGACGGCGGCGGTCCCGACCCGCACTTCATCGGTGCTCAAGCGCTCGCCGCCTTCGACCGAAGCGGCGGGGCGAGCTACAGCGCCGGAGTCAAGGTTCCGGTCGAGAACTGTGTCGGCCTTCCGCCCAGCATCGCCTGCGGCGCAGGCTCGCGGGACGTGCACTGGCGCGAGACGGTGTTCGAGGCCGAGTTGATGACCGGCTTCTTTGGGGGACCCGAGCCCCTGAGCGTCATCTCCACGGCCTCGATGGGAGACCTGGGGTACACCGTGAATTACGCCGCCTCGGATCCGTACACCGTGACCAACCCGCTGGCGCTGCGCGTGCGAGCGCAGCGTCCGAGCATCGAGCTGGGGGACGACATCCTGCGGCTGCCCATCATCGTCGTCGATGCGAGCGGGAGGGTCGTGCAGGTGATCCAACCGCGACGAGACTAGCCGCGCTACCTAACGACTGTTCGCTATCTTTCTGCCGTGGAGGGGCGGTAGCTCAGCTGGGAGAGCACCTGGTTTGCAACCAGGGGGTCGTGGGTTCGAATCCCATCCGCTCCACTGTGCAAGTCGTTGTCGCGTGCCCGCCTGGCGGGTGAGCGTCCGCTCGCCCGAGTAGTCCTCCGCCAACTCCTCCGCC
>DASUAL010000113.1:0-72177 GCA_035763805.1 Gemmatimonadales bacterium | reverse complement strand
GGGTCGGCGACGCCCGAGGCCGTGGCGGCGGCGCGCGGCACTGAGATCTACATCGGCTACGGCGTGCCGGCGGGGGTGGTCCACGCGGCGCGAGGCACGCTCAAGTGGGCCCACAGCGGCACGGCGGGGATCGGCGCGACCCTCCCCCACCTGAGGGGCACGGGCGTCGTGCTCACGAACTCCGCGGCGGTGCATGCGAAACCGATCGCCGACTGGGTCATAGCCGCGATCGCCTACTTCGCCCGCGGGCTCGACCGGATGCGGGAGTTGCAGGCGGAAGCGTGCTGGGCCAAGGCGGAGTTCACGGACTTCGCGGTGCCGGTTCGGGAGTTCTGTGAGCTCCGCGTGGGCGTGTTCGGCCTCGGCGGAATCGGCGGTGCGGTGGCGCGCCGGGCCCTCGCCCTCGGGATGAGCGTCGCGGGCGTGCGCCGGCGGCCCGAGCGGGGCGGCCCGGCCGGCATGCGCTGGATCGGCGGGGAAAGCGCCCTGGCGCGGCTCGCCGCCGAGAGCGACTGCTTGGTGATCGCCGCGCCGCACACATCCGCCACCCATGCCGCGGTGACGCGGGAGATCCTGGAGCGGCTGCCACCGAACGCGGTCGTGATCAACGTATCCCGCGGCACGCTGCTCGACGAGGCGGCGCTTCTCGACCTGCTTGAGCGGGGCCGGCTGCGCGGCGCGGCGCTCGACGTCTTTGCCGTCGAGCCGCTTCCGCCCGGGCATCCGTTTTGGGGGCACCCGCGCGTGCTCGTGAGCCCGCACGTCGCCGCCGTCACGGCGCATTTCTGGGAGCGCGAGTCGGGGCTCATCGTGGAGAACATCCGTCGCTATCTTGCAGGGGCGCCCCTGCTCAACGTCGTGGACCAGGCAACCGGATACTGAATGGAAAAGATCATCAAGGCGGCGATCGATCGCGGCGCGTCCGACCTCCATATCAAGGCCGGCGACGTGTTCCGCGCCCGCATCAACGGCAAGCTGGTGCCGCTCACCAAGCAGCGCCTAACCCCGGAGCAGACCAAGGCCATCGCGATGCGGTTCATCCCGAACGACGAGGACCGGACCCGCATCGAGAGGTTGCGCGACTACGACTGCTCCTGGGGCATGCCCGGCGTCGGGCGCTTCCGCGTCAACATCCTGCGGCAGCGCTCGTCGTTCATGATCGTGATGCGGGTGATCCCCTTCGACGTGCCAACGTTCGACTCGCTCAAGCTGCCGCCCATCCTGACGACGATCGCCTCGGCGGAGCGGGGGCTGATTCTCGTCACGGGAGTGACGGGCTCCGGCAAAAGCTCCACGATGGCCGCGATCGTGAACCACATCAATCAGACGCAGAACAAGCACGTTGTCACGCTCGAGAACCCGATCGAGTTCCTGCACCGCGACATCAGCAGCTCGGTGACGCAGCGCGAGATCGGCGTGGACACGGACGACTTCCGCGCCGGCCTGCGCGCCGCCCTGCGGCAGGATCCGGACGTGGTGCTGATCGGCGAACTGCGCGACGTCGAAACGATCGACACTGCCCTGAAGGCGGCCGAGACGGGCCACCTCGTCATCACCGCGCTCCACACGCCGGATGCGGTGACCACGGTGGGCCGAATCGTGTCGATGTTCCCGCCCGAGGAGCAGGACGCAGCTCGGGCGCGGCTCGCCGAGGCGCTGCAAGCGGTCGTCTCGCAGCGGCTGCTGCCGCGCGCCGACGGGCAGGGGCGGACGGCGGCGGTCGAGGTCATGATCTGCACCGGCGCCATGCGCGACTTGATCAAGCACGAGAACCGCATATCCGAGCTGCACGACCACATCCGCGACGGCCGCGAGCAGTACGGCATGCAAACGTTCGACCAGCACCTCATGGACCTGGTCACGGACGGCGTCGTCACGCCCGAGACGGCGCTCGGCGCCGCGACAAACCCGGCGGATTTCGAGCACCAGCTGCGCAAGCTGCGGCGCGGCTCCCCCCTCGCGACGCCCGCGCAGGCCGGGAAGGCATCCGGGGGCACCGTCACGGACGACCTGTCGAGCATGCTGCCCAAGCGGTGACGGAGCGGCTGCCCGCGGGGGTACTCGCCCCCATCACCACGCCGTTCGACCCCGCTACCGGGGACGTGGCCCCGGTGCACCTCCGCCAGACCGTGCTGCGGCTCGTGGAAGCGGGTCTCGACGGCATCGTCGTGGCGGGCTCGACGGGTGAGTCCGCCCTGCTCGATCCCGACGAACAGCGCCGGCTGGTGAGCTGGGTGCGCGAGGTTCTCCCGGACGGACGCTGGCTCGTGGCCGGCACCGGCGCTGAATCGACTCGGCAGGCCGTGGCCCTCACGCGCGCCGCGGCCGCCGAGGGGGCCGACGCCGTGCTCGTGCGGCCGCCCGGGTACTTCTCGTCCGCCACCTCCCCCGCGAGCCTCGCCGAGTACTTCCGCGCGGTGGCGGACGCGAGCCCGGTGCCGGTGCTCGTCTACAACATTCCCAAGTACACGCACCTTGCCATCGCCGCCGGGCTGCTCCAGCAGCTGGCGACCCATTCGAACATCGTGGGGGTGAAGGACTCCTCAGGGGACGCGCGAAACCTCGCCAGCTACCGCGACGCGGTCCCCAAGTGGTCGGTGCTGGTCGGATCGGGCTCGCTGCTGTACGCGGCGCTGGAACTGGGCTGCGACGGCGGCATCCTCGCCGTGGCGTGTTTCGCCGCGCAGCTGTGCGCGGACATCGTCGCCGCCTTCCGAGCGGGCGACCGGGTGCGCGCGGGCGCCCTCCAGGAGCGGCTCGTGCCGCTCGACAAGGAGATCGTCGGCAAGCTCGGCCCCGCCGGGGTGAAGGCCGCGATGGACGCCGTGGGGTTGTACGGCGGGCCGGTCCGGGCGCCGCTGGCGCCGGTGGCTCGGGCCGACCGCGCGCGCGTGGCGACGCTTGTCGCCGCGTGAAGGGCTATCGGACGCTGCTCGAGGAGATCTCCGTCTCCCGCCTGGTAGGGAGCGCCGACCACGCGAGGGTACGCGATCTCCTCACGAGCGAGCTCAAAGCCCGGGGGTTTGTGGTGATGGAGCAGCGGTTCCCGGCGCGGCCATCCCCACCCCTGTGGGGGGCACCGGCCGCGGAAGGCGTAAGCCTGATCGCCGTGCGACCGCGCGCGCGCATCGCGGTGTGGCTCGCGGCGCACTACGATGCAAAGGGGCAGCCCTTGTCGATGGCCGCCCGGCTGATGGTCGCGGCCGGCTGTGCCATCGCGGTCGTCGCAGCGCTGGCCGGGCTGATCGCGGGCGGTCCGCCGATCGTGGCGGCGCCGGCCGCCGCGCTGGCCGCGCTGTTAGTGGGTCTCAACCGCGTCACCGACCGCTCTCCCGGCGCGGTCGACAACGGTGCGGGCGTGCTGACGGTGCTCGCCACGGTGGACGCGCTCCCGCCCGACGCGACGGTGGGCGTCGTCTTGCTCGATGCCGAGGAGTACGGGCTGCTGGGCGCCAGGGTGCTCGCGCGTGAGCGCCCCCACCTGCTGCGGGACGCCACCGTGATCAACTTCGACGGCATCGACGATCGCGGGCGGGTGATCGCGTTGATCCATCGCGGCGGCCCGATGGTTGACCGCGTGGTCGGCGCGCTGGGCGCCCGGCGCGCCCGCTGGCTCCCCGTCGTGGTGGACGGGCTCGAGCTCGCGCGGGCCGCGCGGGAGTGCGTGACGGTCATGCGGGGCGATTGGCAGACCGCGCGGGTGGTGCACACCCCGCGGGATACAGCCGCGAGACTGACGCTCGCGGGCGTCCATGAGGTAGCCGCGAGCGTCGCGGATGCGTTGCGCGAGGCGCAGAGGTGGCGCGTTGACGACACACCGTCACGCGTCTAGCTTTTCCCGGAGGATGCTCAAACGCCCCGCCCCCCCGGGGCGTTTTTGTTGGAGTGACATGTTCGGACCGAAGACACACTGCGTCGTCGTCGTCGGCGCCCAATGGGGCGACGAGGGCAAGGGGAAGATCGTCGACGTGCTCGCCGAGCGCGCCGACCTCGTCGTGCGCTACCAGGGCGGGGCGAACGCCGGCCACACTGTGGACACGGGCGCCGGCGAGTTCGTGCTGCACCAAATCCCGTCGGGGATTATTCAGGGCGCGGTGTGCCTCGTCGGGAGCGGCGTGGTGCTCGACCCCGAAACTTTCTTCACCGAGCTCGACACCCTGACTTCGCGTGGCATCCGCACCGAGCACAAGCTCTATGTCTCGGATCGCGCGCACCTCACGCTCCCCTACCACAAGCTGCTCGATCGGGCCCGCGAGCGCCGCGAACAGATCGGGACCACCGGGCGCGGCATCGGCCCGACATACGAGGACAAGTACGGCCGACGCGGGGTGCGGGTTGGCGACCTCAGGAACCTCGAGCGCGCGAAGGAACTCGTCTGCGCACGCGTCGAGGGGGCGAACGACTTCCTCGGATTGCTGCGTGCGCCGGAACGCGCCGACCCGAAGGAGCACGTCCTGTTGCTCGAGCGCCTCGCTCCCCGGCTGCTGCCGCTCGCCGTGGACGCCGGGCGGGTGGTTTACGAGGCGCTGCAACGTGGCGAGTCCGTGCTGCTCGAGGGCGCCCAGGGGGCCCTCCTCGACGTCGATCACGGGACCTACCCGTATGTGACGTCGTCCAACACGACCGCCGGCGGCGCGGCGGTCGGGGCGGGGATCGGTCCCACCGCCATCGACGCGGTGCTCGGCGTCGTGAAGGCGTACACCACCCGCGTCGGGAACGGGCCGCTTCCCACGGAGGCCGAGGGGACGCTCGCCGAGCGGATCCGCGAGCTCGGCGGCGAGTTCGGCGCCACCACCGGCCGGCCGCGGCGCTGCGGCTGGTTCGACGCCGTCGTGGTGCGCTACGCGGTGCGGGTCAACGGCCTCACCGGGCTTGCCGTCACCAAGCTCGACGTCCTCGACTCGTTCGCGGAGATCCCCGTGTGCGTCGGCTACCGCCTTGACGGTGCGCCCTTCGATAGCATGCCGGCCGAGGTCGAGCGCCTCGCGCGGGTCGAGCCGCTGTACGAGCCGCTCCCCGGATGGCAGAAGTCCCTCAGTCATGTGCGCCGCCTGGCCGACCTCCCGCCTGCGGCGCGAGCGTACCTCGACCGGCTCCAGGATCTCGCCCACGCGCCGATCCAGTACGTCAGCGTCGGCACCCGCCGGGATCAGATCATCGAAGTGACGTGAAGCGGCTCCTTTGGGGCGTGGTCGGCCTCATCGTTCTGCTCTTGGTCGGCCTGGGTGCCCTCCGGCTCTGGCTGGCGCTCAGCGTGCCGCCGCTCGGTGGCCGGGAGCACGTCGGGGGCCTCGCCGACTCGGTCCTCGTGCTGTGGGATTCGCTGGCGGTGCCGCACCTCTCCGCCGGCTCCGAAGCAGATCTCTTCACGGCCGTGGGGTATGTGCACGCGCGCGACCGCATCTGGCAGATGGACCTGTCCCGACACGCCGCAGAGGGCCGGCTCAGCGAGCTGTTCGGTGATCGGGCCGTTCGCTCCGACCGACGCCTCCGGGCTCTCGAGCTGCGGCGGATCGCCCGCGCGCATCTGGCCGCCGCCAGCCCCGAGACGCGCCACGCGCTGGAAGCGTACGCGCGCGGTGTGAACGCGTGGATCGCTCGCGGCCGGTACCGGGCGGTCGAGTTCCGCATCCTCGGCCATCATCCCGAGCCGTGGCGAGCCGAGCATTCAGTGGAAATCGGCCGGCTTCAGTCGTGGGACCTCCGCACGACCGGCGCCGACCTGGCGCTCCGGAGCGCGGCCGCGCGCCCGGGACCGTACAGGGCAGCGCTGCTCGCGCCCACCTATCCCGATACCGCGCCGACGATCATCCCGCGAGGCGCGTGGCGGCCCACCAAATCCGTCGTCCGCCGTCCGTCGTCCGTGCTCGACGTTCCGACCCCCGATGCGCGGGACGGACAACTGACGACGGACGACGGACGACGTGCCGCCGCCTCCAACTCCTGGGTGCTCGGCCCCGGCCGCACGGCCTCCCGCCGGCCGATCCTCGCGAACGATCCCCACCTCACGCTGCGGGCACCGTCCGTCTGGTACCTGATAGGCGCGCACGCGCCGGGCTACGAAGTCGTGGGCGCGACCATCCCCGGGGCTCCGGTCGTCATTCTCGGCCACACCGCGCGGCTCGGCTGGGGCTTCACGAACGCGATGGTTGACGACGTCGACTATTTCGTCGAGGAGCTGAGCCCGGACTCGATGCGCTACCGCGATGCCCGCGGGTGGGCGGACGTCGAAGCGGTGGCCGAAACGATCCTGGTCCGCGGCGGCACGCCGCTGATCTACCGTCGCTTGCGCACGGCGAACGGACCGCTGATCGAGCGCGAGTCCGGCGGCCCACCGCTCGCGATGCGCTGGGTGGCGCAGGATGCCTCCGATGAGATCAGCGCCCTGCGGGGCATGGGGCGTGCCACGAATTGGAACAGCTTCGCGGCGGCAGTCGAGCGGTTCCGGTCTCCCGAGCAGAACGTCGTGTACGCGGACGCCGACGGGAACATCGCATACATGCTCGCAGGGCACGTGCCGGTCCGTCGCGGCGCCGCCCGCGACCCCCAGCCCGGTTCCACGGGGGCCGGGCAGTGGCAGCGCTACCTCACCCCGGCGGAGCTGCCGCGGCACCTGAATCCACCCGAGGGGTTCATCGTCACGGCCAACAACCGGATCATCGGCGACGAGTACCCGTTCTACATTTCGGGCTCATGGGAGCAGCCCTATCGGGCCCAACGGATTATCGAGCTGGTGCGGCAGAATAGTGCGGCGACGGCGCAGTCAGTGGGGCGCGCGCAGCTGGACGCCGTGGATGTGTTCTGCCGCGCCATCGCGCCGCTCGCCGCCCGTGCCGCGCTTGCCGCCGGCCGGGCGGAGGTCGCCGACCGATTACGGGCGTGGGATGGCTCGATGGCGCCCGATCGCACGGAGCCGACGCTCGTGTGGAGCTGGTATCGCGAGCTCGAGCGCCTGGTGTACGACAGCGCCTCCCCGGGCTACCGGCCGCTAGAGCCGCTGGACCGCTGGATCGCCGAAGGACGGAGTGCCTGGAGCAATCTCCCCGCGCTGGAGCGCCGCGCCATGGAGCGGGTGCTGCCGCAAGCGACCAACGTGCCTTGGGGCAGCGTGCACCGCACAGTACAGGAGCATCCTCTGGGTGCGGTGCCTCTCCTGGGGCGGCTCCTCGGATTCACGCTCGGGCCGTTCCCCAACGGCGGGGGTAACTACACGGTCAACGTGGCCTCCACGGACGAGGATGTCGCACCGTTCGAGAGCTCGTGGGGGCCGTCATTGCGGCATGTCGTGGACTTCGGCCACGTGGATGACGCCGGGGGATTGATCCTGCCGACGGGCCAGTCGGGCCATCCGCTCTCCCGACACTACCGCGACCAGACGGAACGCTGGCTCCGAGGCGAGCTGTGGACCGTGCCGCTGGATCTCGGGAGGGTCCGCGTCGTGAGCCGCCTCATCCTGGTCCCGGAGGTACGCTGATGCTGGATGTCGCGGTCATCGGTGCGGGACCGTGCGGGCTCGCGGTCGGGGTGGCGGCGAAGGGTGCCCATCTCACCTGCTCACTGTTCGATCGCGGGCCGGTGGTCTCGAGCCTGATGCGCTATCCGCTCTACATGACGTTCTTCTCCACACCGGACAAGCTGGAGATCGGCGGCGTGCCGTTCGTCATCGCCGCCGAGAAGCCGACGCGCCGTGAAGCGCTCGCATATTACCGCAAGCTGGCGGAGTACTTCGAGCTGGACGTGCGGGCATACCACGACGTGCGACACCTACGACGGATCCACGGGGGGTTCGAAGTCGTCGCGCAGCACCCCGGGAAGGCCGAGGCGGAGCGCGTCCTCGCGCATCACCTCGTGTGCGCCACCGGCTACTTTGACTCGCCGAATCGGCTCGGGGTGCCAGGCGAAGACCTGCCACACGTCTCGCACTTCTTCATGGAAGCCCACCCGTACTGGCAGCAGCGCGTCGTAGTGGTGGGTGGAGGCAACAGCGCGGTGGAGGCGGCGCTCGAGCTGCACCGCGTGGGCGCACGGGTCACGCTGGTGCATTTCCTCGGCGAGTTCGACCGCGGAGTCAAACCGTGGATCCTCCCGGACATCACGAACCGGGTGAAGGAGGGCCGCATCGCGGTGCGGTGGTGCAGCCGCATCACCGCCATCGGGCGATCGGAGGTCGTGCTGCGCTCGGAAGTGGATGGGCGGGTCGAGACACAGCCCGCGGATTTCGTGCTTGCCCTCACGGGCTACCGGGCCGACCTGACGCTGCTTCGGGAGGTCGGGGTCGACGTGGAGGAGATGACCGGCGTCCCGCGTCACGACCCCGCCACGATGGAGACGAACGTCCCGGGCGTCTACATCGCCGGGGTCCTGGCGTCCGGGCTCGACGCCAACAAGATCTTCATCGAGAACGGCCGCGCCCACGGCAGGCTGATCTGCGACCACATCAAAAGCAAACCCCCCAGAGTTGCCCCTGGGGGGTGATCGCCTGCTCGACATCGTGCGCCCTAGAACCCGATGCGAGCGAGACGAAGCTCGCTGGCGGGGCCGCAACGAAAAGCCCCGCGCTCTCTTGTCAGGGCGTGGGGCCGGTGCCAACCTCCGGCAGCCGGGCTGTCTCGTACCAACGTCGAGACCCCTTGGCTTTGCGCCCCGCCGTCGCCAGCGGTTTGCCCTTGACAGAGATCTGCCGCCCCGTGCAGTAAGCAAGAACGGTGCCCGAACAGTAAGCGAAATCACAGCACCACTTAGCCAACGCTGGGGTTTGAGCTGGTATCGCAGAATGCACTCTTTGACGCGTACTGCCAAATGCAGCCGGTAGTTCTCGCTGCTCCGGCCGCCTTCAAGGGTACCCTCGGCCCCCGCCAGGTGGCGGACGCGCTTTCGGCGGGGATTCGGCGTGCCTTGCCGGAGGCCTCTGTGCTGCAATGCCCGCTCTCGGACGGAGGCGACGGCCTGCTCGACGCGGTGCTGGCGCCCGGGTCGCTGTGCGAGCGCGTGCAGGTCACGGGGCCGCTGGGCACGCCCGTGTGGGGCTCGCTCGGCTGGGTGGACGCCGAGACGGCGATTTTCGAGAGCGCGACCGCGTGTGGCATCGCGCTGCTCCGGCCGGACGAATTGGATCCCCTCCGCGCCACGACGCGAGGTGTGGGTGAGCTCATTTGGGAGGCGGTAGAGCGTGGTGCCAAGGTCGTGGTCGTGGGTCTAGGCGGGTCGGCGACGGTGGACGGCGGGACCGGCGCCGCCCGTGGCCTGGGCTGGACGTTCCATGACGCCCACGGGTCACCGCTGCCCGAGGGAGGCGGGCCGCTGGCGCAACTGGCGGATCTGGCCGGGGGCTGGGGTTTGCAGGCACAGGTGATCGCACTCGCCGACGTGACGACGCCGCTCGTCGGTTCAAACGGGGCGGCTCCCGTGTTCGGCCCGCAGAAGGGCGCGGGTCCAGAAGGCGTGAAGCTGCTGTCCCGCGGGCTTGAGCGCCTGGCGGAACTGATGGCCCTGCACGGGCGCCCAGAGCTCGCCACGCTCCCGGGCGGCGGTGCGGCGGGCGGGCTCGGTGCGGGGCTCGCGTTCTTCGCCAAAGCGCAGCTCGAGCCGGGTGCCGAGTGGGTCCTCTCCCGTGTGGGCTTTGACGCGGCTCTTGCCAAGGCCGACTTGGTCGTCACCGGGGAGGGATCGTTCGACCGGACGTCGCTCGTCGGTAAGGCGTCGGGGGAGGTCGTCCGGCGGGCGCAGAGGGGGAAGAAGAAAGTGGCCGTGGTGGCGGGGAAGGTCGAGGGGTTGATCGGGATCCACGCGCTGGACGGGGAGGGCCGAACCTTGGACGCCGCGGGGATTGCGGAGCTGGCCGAGCGCGCGACGCGACAGGCGTTCGGGTTGCCGGCGGCCTAGCGCGCGCTCTATCTTCCCGCCCACTATGGCCCCGAGCAACAACGTGATGGATAAGCTCGTGTCGCTCGCGAAGCGACGCGGCTTCGTATTCCAGTCGTCCGAGATCTACGGCGGCCTTGGCTCCGTGTGGGACTATGGTCCGCTCGGCGTCGAGCTGAAGAAGAACATCAAGGAGCGCTGGTGGCGCTCGATGGTCCACGAGCGCGAAGACATTGAGGGTCTCGACGCGGCGATCCTGATGCATCCCAAGGTGTGGGAGGCGTCGGGCCATGTGGCGGGGTTCGCCGACCCGCTGGTGGACTGCAAGCAGTGCAAGAACCGCTTCCGCGCCGACGATCCACGTATCAAGGGCACGCCAGGCGAGCCATCCGCACAGTGCCCGGTATGCGGCAGCAAGGGCACGCTCACCGCGCCGCGCATGTTCAATCTCATGTTCAAGACCTTCCTCGGTCCGGTCGAGGACGCGGCGGCCGTGGTGTACTTGCGCCCGGAGACGGCGCAGGGCATTTACGTCAACTATCTGAATGTCCTCCAGTCCTCGCGGCAGAAGATCCCCTTCGGCGTCGCGCAGATCGGCAAGGCGTTCAGAAACGAGATCACACCCGGGAACTTCACGTTCCGGACCCGGGAGTTCGAGCAGATGGAGATGCAGTTCTTCGTGAAGCCGGGGACGGACCAGGAGTGGTTCGAGGTCTGGCGGCACGAGCGCATGCGGTGGCTCGCGGGGCTCGGGCTCAAGCCGGAGAAGTTACGCTTCCACCAGCACACCAAGCAGGAGCTCGCTCACTACGCGAAGGACGCGTACGACATCGAGTACGAATTCCCGTTCGGCTGGAACGAGTTCGAAGGGATCCACAACCGGACCGACTTCGACCTGTCGCGGCACCAGCAGTACTCAGGGAAAAAGCTCGAATACCTCGACCCCGAAACGAAGGATCGCTTCCTGCCGTTTGTCGTCGAGACCTCGGCAGGTGTCGACCGGACGGCGCTGGCTGTGCTGTGCGACGCCTACCACGAAGAGCCGGTGGAGGGTGAGACCCGGGTCGTGTTGCGGCTCCACGCTGGGCTGGCACCGCTCAAAGCGGCTGTGTTCCCACTGGTCAATAAGGAGGGAATGCCCGAGCTGGCGCGCCGCATCTACGACGATTTGCGCAGGCACTACCACGTCTTCTACGACGACGGCGGCTCGATCGGGCGGCGCTACCGCCGCCAGGACGAGGCCGGGACGCCGTTCGGGATCACGGTGGACGGCCAGTCCACGCAGGATGGCACGGTGACGGTGCGGGATCGCGACACGCTACGGCAGGACCGCGTGGGCGCGGATCGGCTGGTAGCGTACCTGCGAGAGAAGCTGAGCGGTTAGGCGCCGAGCCGCCGAACCGTCCATGCAATTCAACGACTTCCGGTCGATGATCGACCGGCTCGCGCGTGACGTCCCTGCCGAGTTCCGCGGCGGAGTTGTCGCCATCGAAGTGAGTCCCAAGACGGTTCCCCACCCGCTGCGCGGCGACGTATACACCCTCGGCGAGTGCATTCCCCTCGAGTGGAGCGGCAGCGGCGCCGACCTGCAGTCGCGCATCGTCCTCTATCACGGCTCGTTCGCGGCCCTCGCGCGGCTCGGGGATTTTGAATGGCGCGAGGAAGCATGGGAGACGCTCGCGCACGAGCTGCGGCATCATCTTGAGTGGCGGGCCAACGCGGGGGCGCTCGAGGCCTATGACTGGGCTGCCGAGGAGAACTTCAACCGACACGAGGGGCAGCCGTTCGATCCCGTGTTCTATCGTTCCGGAGAGCGGCTTGTCGAAGGGGTCTACAAGGTCGACGACGATGTATTCATCGAGAGAGATGAGTGGAACGGGAGGGGGGAGGGGCTGGACATCGTTTGGCATGGGCGGCACTATCGGGTCCCGATTGCCAGGTCCTCCAGGGCGCAGCCGATGTTCCTTTCGCTCGAGGGTCTGGCGGAGCCGCCGCCGGGGGAGGCGGTGGTGGTCCTACGGCGCAAGGCCTCGCTCCTCGATCTGTTTCGTAGGACCGCTTTGCCCCTTCAGCAGACCGTGGCCGTCGAGCCGCTCGATGGGTAAGCGCGTCCTCGTCGCCGCGCGGGATCTGTTCTTCCGCTCCAAGCTCACCGCGGTGGTGCAGGCGGCTGGCGCGGAGCTCACGCGCGATGACGCCGCGTGCGACTTGGCGGTCGTGGAGCTCGGCCCCGCCGACGTCGTGGACCGCATCCGGGCGCTCGCGGGGCGGGGGATACCGGTCGTGGCGTTCGGGTCGCACGTGAAACCGAACGAGCTGCGCGCCGCGCGGCAAGCGGGCGCGGTGGCGGTTGCGAACTCCGCCGTGGACGCAAGACTCAGGGAACTGCTTGGCGGGGCCGACCCCGGGCCGCCGCCCCGGGGTCAGCCGACCTGAACTGCACGTCCGTCTTTACTTCGCAGCGACCTGCACCTCGATCTGCCGCGGCTTCGCGTTCTCCGCCTTGGGCAGGGTCACCGTCAGCACGCCGTGCTCGTAAGTGGCCTTGATGTTGCCTGCATCCACCGTGGCTGGCAGCGTGAAGCTGCGCTCGAACGCTCCGTAGGTTCGCTCGTAGCGGTGCACACGCTCGGTGCGCTCCCGGGCCACCTGTTCCTTCATGCCGTGAATGGTGAGGACGTTGTTCTCGAGGGAGATCTTGATGTCCTCCGGCCTCACACCGGGCACCTCGGCCACGATGCGGATCGCATCGGCCTCCTCGAAGATGTCCACCGGGGGCACCCACGACGCGCCGGCGCTGTCCCGATACTGCCAGTCGGGATTGCCTAGCGTATCATTGAACAAACGGCTGATCTGGCGCTCCAGCGTGGACGCCTCCGCCGCCGGAGCCCTGAGGGTACGAGTGGTGACGAACATTTTCTCACGACCTCCGCTTCAGGTTTATTGCTCGGTCAGCCCTGCACTTTTGCCTGCGCCGGCGGCCCTGAGCAAGGGATGTGCCCGCCCACTTTGCCATCCTGACAAATCGCCCCGTCCAGTTTGGCCGACGGCTGCCGCTGTGACGCAGGGGACCGGGCGCGTCCGGTCCCGGCTGGCTCGGCGGGGGTGTCTCGCGGGCGGGGCGGGGCTATCTTTCATTCGCCCACTCACTTTCCACTTCCCCGGGGTTCATCCGTGAAACAGCACGTTCCGGTGTGGGTGACCTTGGGCGTTCTCCTCGCAGGCCGCGGCGCCGCACAGCAGGTCGCTACGATCGAGGTCGTCCGGCCCGGTGCCCGCCTGATCGCGGGCGACTCGGTGCCGGTCCGGGCCGTTGCTAAGGACTCCGCAGGGCGCGACGTCTCCAGCGCGACCTTTCGATGGTTCACCAACAACCCCAACGCCGCCTACGTTACGGACAGCGGGATGCTCGTGACGCTCGACGCCGGTCGCGTCACGGTTATCGCGTTGAGCGGGAGGGAAGTTGGTCGGCTCGAGGTGGAGATCGGACCCGCGCCGGTGGCGACGCTGGGTGTGAGCCTGCCCGCTCGGACCTTATACGTGGGCGCGAGCGCGCCGGCGAAGGTTGATGCGCGGACCCGGCGCGGGAGGCCCCGCCGCGACGCCGTCGCCGTCTTCGGATCCTCCGCGCCCGCCGTCGCGAGCGTGGATGCCGCGGGACGGGTGGTCGCCCTGCGAGCCGGCACGGCGCGCATCGAGGCCACCGTCGGCAAGGCGCGTGGCAGCACCGTCGTCCAGGTCGTCGCGAGCCCGGTGACGGCAGTGACTGTTACGCCCACGGACACCACCGTGCGGACGGGAGACGTCGTGCGATTCCTGGTAGCGGCGCGGGCGGGTTCGCGGGGGCTGCCCCAGCCGTATGTGGAGTGGAGCGCCACGGGCGAGGGGGCCACGGTGTTCGAGGACGGTGGGTTCGTCGCCGAGCGGCCGGGCGTCTACGTCGTCACCGCGCTCGTGGGCGGGCGTGCCGGGCGCGCCAGCGTGATCGTCGGCCCACGCCAGGTGACGAAGCGCGACTTCAAGCTCGTGGGCCGCGGCTCGATCCGGGACGTCCACACCGCGGACCTCCTGATCTTCGACCAGGGCGGGAAGACCTGGGCCTACGTGCCCAGCTGGGGCGCGGACGCGCTCTACATCTACGACGTCACGAACGCGGCCAGCCCCGTGCTCACCGATTCGGTGAAAGTGGACGCACGAGTGATCAACGACGTGACGATCACACCGGATCACCGGTATGCGGTGATGACGCGGGAGGGGGCGTCGAGCCGGAAGAACGGCATCGTGATCCTCGACACATCGGACCCGGGCCACCCGAAAGCGTTCAGTGAATACACCGAGACCGTGACCGGCGGCGTTCATAACGCCTGGACAGAGGGCTACTACGTCTTCGCAACCGACGATGCCACGGGATCGCTGCGCGTGATCGACATCCACGACCCGAAGGCTCCGAAGGAAGTGGCGCGCTGGCAGGTGGACCGTCCGGGCGGCCGGGCGCTGCACGACGTGATCGTGCAGGACGGCCTCGCCTACCTCTCGTACGGCTACGACGGCCTGGTCGTCCTCGACGTCGGGGCGGGGATCCGCGGCGGCTCGCCGACGAGCCCGACGTTCGTCACGCAATACAAGGACTTCCAGGGCGAGTTCTGGACTCACACGGCGTGGCGCTACAAGAACTACGTGATCGTCGGGGACGAGCTGTTCCCGCCCAGCTTTGGACCGGACCAGCCGGAGTTTCCCTACGGCTATTTCCACATCGTCGACGTTAGCGACTGGGACCATCCGCGCGAGGTGGCCCGCTACGAGATCCCCAACGGGGGCAGCCACAACGTCTGGATGGAAGGCGATATCCTCTATGTCGGGTACTACCAGGGCGGCCTGCGCGCGATCGACCTGTCCGGCGAGCTGCGAGGCGACCTGGTCGCGCAGGGACGCGAGCTGGCGGCTTATTACCCGATCGACGTCAAGGGCAAGATCCCGAACTGGCCATTCGTCTGGGGTCCGCAGGTGCACAACGGACTGGTGTACGCGAGCGACTTCAACGCGGGGCTCTGGATCGTGAAGCTCGAGCCGCAGCCCCCGGTTCCATAAGCGAGGAAGCAGATGACGAAAATCGTTGCCGCTGTAGTGCTGGCCGCGCTCGCGGGCGACACGTCCGGTTACCGCATCCTGGTGTCGAGCGAGTCGGGGGACATCGTCACCCAGCTCATCTGGGACGGGTCCGCGCTGAACACGGTCAAGGTCATCCCGGTCGGCGTCATGCCCGCGGGCATCGACGGGCCGCACAACGTGACGGCATCGCCGGACGGCAAGTACTGGTACGTCACCATCGCCCACGGGACGCCGTACGGCACGCTGTGGAAGATGGCCGCGGGCGCCGATACGGTCGTGGGGAAGGCGCCGGCGGAGATGTTCCCGACGACGATTTCCCTCACGCCCGACGGCGAGCTTGCCTTCGTGGCGAACTCCGACTTCCACGGCGACCACCCCCGAACGAACGTGGTGTCCATCATCTACACACCGCAGATGGTGACCATCACCAACCTTCCGGCGTGCGATATGCCACACGGCGTCAAGGTGAACCACGCCGGGACGAAGGTCTACGTGAGCTGCATGAACTCGGACGAGCTGCTGGAGCTCGACCGGGCGTCGCTGTCCATCCGGCGGCGCCACAAGACGGGCGCAGGCATGAGCCACATGACCGGCCCGGTGGCCGGCGGCGCGGGCGCGGGGGCGGGCGGGGGGGGCCACGACTGCTCGCCCACGTATGTGTCGGTCTCGCCCGACGACCGGCGGCTGTACGTCGCCTGCAACCACGGCAACGCGCTCCAAGTGCTCGACGCGGCGACGCTGGAGCTGGTCAAGGAGATCCCGACGGGGGCGGGGGCCTACAACACCGAGGCGTCGCCCGACGGGAAGTGGGTGATCGTGACCAACAAGAAGGACCGGAGCATCTCGCTGATCGACGCCGTTTCGCTGCTGGAAGCGGCCCGGATTCCGACGACCAAGCCGTTCCCCCACGGGGTCGCGTACTCGCCGGACAATCGCTACGCCTTCATCTCACAAGAGAGCAAGGGCGTGGATCCCGGGGCGGTGAGCGTCATCGACTTGGCGACGAAAACTCTGGTCGCGAGTGTCCCCGTACCGCTGCAGCCGACCGGGATCACGATCCTCCGTCACCCATGATACACACGGCCATCGTCGCGCTGCCACCGGGAGAGGTGCTGCAGCGGGCGAAGCGCTTCTTCGCTGAGCGGGTGCCTCACGCCGCCGCCTTTGTGGAGAAGGAAGGGCCCGCCTTCGTCGTGCTCCGGGGGCAGGGTGGAGAGGAGGTCGTATTCAGGGCTTGGGCGGACGAGTCGGGGAAGACGCGGGTGCGTGCGTCCACGCTCTTTTTCGACCAGGCGGTGGACCGGTTCTTCTCGACGCTGCCGCTCGAGGCGGGAGTGGAGGTCGCGTGACCGCCGTGAAGGAACGGTTCGCGGTGCGGGTGATGGTGACCGACGTCTGGGATCAAGTGTTCCTCGCGGTCGAGCCCGGCACCACCGTTGCCGAGCTCAAGCGGCAGGCCCTAGCCCAGGCCCTGAAGCGCCCAGTCGTACCGTTTGACGAGTACGTCGTGAAGTTCCGCGGCGGCCCGGTGCTCGACGAGTCCCTGACCCTGGGCGAGCTCGGCGCCGGTCCGAATTCCCCTTTCGTCGTGCTTCCCGCACGACGGCGGCCGGTGCGATGAAGCCGCTCAGTCGGGCAGTGGTGATCCTCGCGATCGGGTTTCTGGCGCTCGACGCCATCCTCCTGATGTACGCCGGCGTCGAACTGAGTCGGTGGGGGCTCATCGCCGGCGGGGCGGCGTGTGCACTCGGCGTGCCGGTGGTGGTCGTCCTGTGGCGACGCCATCGGCGGAAGGTGGCGGAGCTGGCCGAGGCACGGCGGGAGATGCGGGCCGAGGTGGAGTCGATCCGGGAGCTGCTGCAGAGCCGGCATCTGCACAACTAGATGGTCGGACGGTAGTATGCCCGTCCCCATTCTGTTTCACCCCGCGTGCGAGCGTCATGACCCCGGGGTGGGTCACCCCGAACGTCCGGAGCGCATCGGCGCCGTGCTCCAGGCGCTGCGCGCCGGCGACATGGCGAACGTGGTCGAGTGGCGCGAGGCGCGCCCCGCGACGCGCCAAGCAGTCGAGCGCGTCCACGCGGCGAGCTACCTCGACGGCCTTGGGCGGCTTGCCTGGCAGGGTGGCGGCGTCCTCGATGCCGACACCGTGATGAGCGCCGACAGTTGGGAGGCGGCGCTTGCCGCCGCGGGCGTGGCCATCGCGGCGGTGGAGCGGGGGCTCGAGCGCGGCACGGCGTTCGGCGCAACCCGGCCACCCGGGCATCACGCTCTGGCGGCGCGTGCGATGGGCTTCTGTTTCATCAACAACGTGGTCGTCGCGGCGCGCCAGGCGCAGCATCTGGGCGCGGCGCGCGTGCTCATCGTGGACTGGGACGTGCATCACGGGAACGGCACCCAGGCGCTGATCGAGAAGGACCCGTCCATCCGCTACGTCTCGATGCACCAATACCCCTGGTATCCCGGGACCGGCGCCGAGCACGAGCGCGGGGTAGGGAACGTGTTCAACGTGCCGCGGCCGCCGGGGCTGCGGCGCGAGGTCTACGTGCGCGACCTCCTCGCGGCGGTCGATCGTGCGATCGACGGCTGGCGGCCCGATCTGCTCCTCGTCTCCGCCGGGTTCGACTCGCTCAACGGCGATCCCCTGGGAGGGTTCACGCTCGAGGCGGAGGACGTGGCTCACTGGACGACCGCGTTCCGTGCGCGGGTCGCCCCGGCGCCGGTCGTCGGCGTGCTCGAGGGCGGCTACCGGCTCGATCTGCTCGCCGCCGGCGTGCGCGCGCATGTACGAGCGCTTGCCTGACTCGGCACTTCTCCCGATACTTGGCGAATGAGCGCAACGGCTGCACAGCCGCAGGTCTCCAGGCACTGGCCCGCCAGCATCTACCGGCGCCCCGATGGAACGATCGAGCAAGGGGTCTCGCCCGCTCGCCTGCGCGAGATCGTGCAGGCCGGCGAAGGCGAACTATGGGTGGACATCGATAGCAGCGACATGCACCAGCACGCGCTGCTCGAGAAGGTGTTCGAGTTCCATCCGCTCGCCGTCGAGGACACCCTGTCGCCCCGCACGCGCGTCAAGCTCGAGGAATACGACCGGTATATCTTCGTGGTGATGGCGGGCATCCGCTTCGACGAGGCGACGCCCGACCCGTTCGACCTCGAGACCTTGAACCTCTACTTCTTCCTCGGGAAAAACTTCCTGGTGACCGCGCATGCCCTCGCCGCGGCGAGCTGCGACGCGGCGCGCGACCGGTTGCTGCGCAGTCCCGACCTCCTCGCACGCGGCGCCGAGATGACGATGCACAGCGTCATCGACCAGGCCGTGGACGCGTACTTCCCCCTGGTGGCGCAGCTCAACAGCCTCGTGGACGAGCTCGAAGAGAAGCTGTTCGAGAAATTCGATGAGAGCCTGATCCACCAGATCTTCAAGGCGAAACGAGCGGCGTTCGCGTTCCGCCGACACATCGGGCCGCTGCGCGAGGTGCTGAACATCCTCACCAACCGGCCCTCGGGATACATTCGAGCGGAGACCCAGCTGTACTACCGGGACGTCTACGACCACACGATCCGCATCATGGAATCGGTGGACACGACGCGCGACCTCCTTGCCGGCGTGCTCGAGACCTATCTCTCCCAGACGTCGAACCGGATGAACCGGGTGATGAAGCAGCTCTCGATCGTGTCCACGATCGCGCTGCCCCTGATCGTGGTCGGCGGGATCTACGGGATGAATTTCAGCCGGCTCCCGTTCGCCGACCATCCGCTGGGCTTCTACCTGGCGCTGGCCTCGATGGCCGTCATCTCGGCGGGCATCTTGTGGTGGTTGAAGCGGCAGCGATGGGTCTGAAGCTCGCCGCCGAAGTCATCACGCTGAAGACCAAGCACCCCTTCATCATCGCCCGCGGCGGCGCGGACGATTATCGCGTGGTGTGGGTACGTTTGAGCGACGGCGACGGTGTAGAAGGATGGGGCGAGGCCGACCCGTCGAGGTACTACGGCGAGACCGCCGACACCGTCCTCGCCGTCCTCAAAAAGCTCGAGCCGTATCTGCCGAAGGACGTCTTCGACCTCGAGGCGACGGAAGCGACGTTCGCCCAAGTGGTTCCGAAGAACGGCGCAGCGCGCGCGGCGCTCTCGGCGGCGCTGCACGATCTTGTTGGCAAGCGGCTCGGCCAGCCGCTGTGGCGATTGTGGGGGCTCGATCCCGCACGAGCGCCGCGCTCGTCGTTCACCATCGGGATCGACACGCCCGAGAAGATCCGGCAGAAGGTCGCCGAGGCGTCGTCCTACCCCATCCTCAAGATCAAGCTCGGGACCGACCGGGACGAAGAGATCCTGCGCACCATCCGCGACGTCACCGACAAGCCGATCCGCGTGGACGCCAACGCGGGGTGGACACGGCAGCGCGCGATCGAGATGCTCCCGGTGCTTCGGGAATACGGCGTCGAGTTCGTGGAGCAGCCGCTGCCGCCCGATGATCTCGAGGGCATCGCCGCCGTGCGCCGCCAGGGGGTGCTGCCGGTCGTGGTGGACGAGAGCTGCATCTCGGCGACGGACATCCCGCGGGTGGCGGCTGCGGCCGACGGGATCAACATCAAGCTCGCCAAGTGCGGCTCGCTGCGCGAAGCCCTGCGCATGATCGCCACCGCCCGCGCGCACGGGATGCTGGTGATGGTGGGGTGCATGATCGAGTCGTCGCTCGGCATCACGGCGGCGGCGCACTTTACGCCGCTCGTGGACGCCGCCGACCTGGACGGTGCCGCCCTGACGGCGAACGATCCGTTCGCCGGCGCCACGATCGAGGAGGGGCAGATCCGTCTCCCCACTGGGCCAGGCCTGGGCGTCCGGCGCCGGTGAGGGGGCCGATCCCGGGCACCCCGGGCTTGCGCCCGGGGTCAGACACGCCACCGACCCCGCGCGCGAGCCCGGGGAGGGCTGCCCGCTACGCCGAGATCGTCCTCCCCGTTCCGGTTCCCCGCACCTACACGTACGCGATTCCCGACGGCCTCGCCGAGCGCGTCGCGCCCGGCGCGCGGGTCGTCGTGCCGCTGCGGCGGCGCCAGGTCGTGGGCGTGGTCGCCGCCGTGGACGCGCCTGCGCCCGCGGTCGCGGCAAGGCCGATCGCCGCGGCCCCCGACGCCGAGCCCGCATTGAGTCCTGCCCTCGTCCAGCTGGGGCACTGGATCAGCCGCTACTACGGCACGCCGATCGGTCTCGCGCTGCGGGCGCTCCTGCCGGGGGCCCTGTGGAGCGTACGCCGGCCCGCTGGTCCCGCGGAGCACGCCGAGCGCGTCCTCGTGCTGACGCGGGCGTTGCCGTCGCTGCTCGAGCGCGAGCGGGCCTTCAGGCGCGCGCCCAAGCGCCGGGTCGCCTACCAGGCGCTCGAGGCGCTCGGCGGCTCGGCCCCCGTCCGCCATCTCGTGACCCAGCTGGGACTCTCCCGGGCCGCGCTCGACGGGCTGGTGAAGGAGGGGTTCGCGCGCTACGCCGACGTCCCGCGGGCGCGCGATCCCTTCACCGGACTCTCCTCCCCGCCGCCGCCCACGCTGACGGACGCACAGCGGGCGGTCGTGAGCGCGATCCTCGACACGCCGCCGGACATGCCGGCGCTCATCCAGGGTGTCACGGGCTCGGGGAAGACACTCGTGTATCTCGACGTGCTGCGACGCGTCGTGGCATCGGGCAGCGGTGCGATACTCCTCGTTCCGGAGATCGCCCTCACCCCGCAGACCGTCGCGCGTGTGCGGGGCGTGTTCGGCGACGAGGTGGCCGTGCTGCACTCGGGGCTGTCGGACGGCGAGCGCGCCGATGCATGGCGGGCGCTGCGGCGCGGTGAGCGACGCGTGGCGGTGGGTCCACGCTCGGCCGTGTTCGCCCCGGTGCAGCGGCTGGCCGCGATCGTGGTGGACGAGGAGCACGAGCCGAGCTACAAGCAGGGGACGGCACCGCGCTACCACGCGCGCGACGCGGCTTTGGTGCGTGCGAAGCTCGAGGGAGCGCGGGCGATCCTCGGGAGTGCGACGCCGTCGCTCGAGACGCTGCACCTTGCCCGGACGGGCGGGGTGCGCCTGTTCGAGCTTCCCGAGCGGATCGGGGCGCGGCCGTTGCCCCCGGTGCAGGTGATCGACTTGCGGAGCGCGCCGCGGGCGGCCGAGGCGCGCGCGATCCCGTGGAGCGAGCCGCTGGACGAGGCCGTGCGGGGCGCGCTCTCCCGTGGCGAGCAGGTCATCCTGCTGCTCAACCGCCGCGGCTTCGCCACATACCTTCAGTGCCCGTCCTGTGGTGACGTGCGCGCCTGCCCGCAATGCGCCATCGCACTCACGGTGCACCAGACGCCGCCCGCGCTGCGCTGCCACTACTGCGGCCATGACGCCCCGATCCCGTCGGCCTGTCGGCTGTGCGGCAAGGAAGCCCAGCGGATGCGGGGCCTCGGCACGCAGCAGCTCGAGCACTTCATGGGGCTGCGATTTCCCGAGGCGCGCATCGCCCGCATGGATCTGGACACCACCAGCACTAAGTGGGCGCACCACCGGATCCTCGAGCGGGTGGCGCAGGGCGAGGTCGACATCCTGCTGGGCACGCAGATGATCGCCAAGGGGCTGGACTTCCCAAACGTGACTGTGGTGGGAGTGGTGGACGCGGACACGGGTCTCCACCTCCCCGACTTCCGGGCCGCCGAGCGCACGTTCCAGCTGGTGGCCCAGGTGGCGGGGCGAGCGGGGCGGGGCCCGCGTGGGGGGCGGGTGTTCGTGCAGACGCGCGCCCCCGACCATCACGCCATCCGTGCCGCTGCCGCTCACGCAGTCACGGACTTCGCGGCGGCGGAGCTGCCGCTGCGCGCACCGCCTCACCCGATTTACCCCCCCCACGTGGGGCTCGCGCGTTTCGTGGCGGCAGACGACGACCCGGTGGCGGCAGCACGGGCGGCCGAGCAAGTCGTCGCGTGGCTGCGGCGCGCCAACGCCGAGCGGCTCGCCGGCGCGCTCACGGTGCTCGGCCCCGCGCCCTGCCCGATCGTGCGGCTCAAGGGGCGCTGGCGCTGGCACGTGCTCGTCAAGTCGGCCGAGCCGCGCGCCATCGGGCGCGTGGTGCGCGCGTGGAGCGCCCGAGCGAACCGCACCGTCGTCGTCGATCGCGATCCGGTGTCCCTCTTGTGAAATGCGACATCCGGAATGCGGAATTGATCGGCCGCGTCGGGCTCCGAGTGGCCGCTCGAAGCCCGCACGGACATTCCACATTCCGCATTCCACATTCCGCATTTAGCTTTCTCTCCCTGTGACCACTCGCCCCCGCTTCCAGTACCGGCCACCGAACTTCGACGCGCCGCCGCTCGCGGGGGCCCCCGATGCGCGCTTCGAGCCCGCGCCGGCGGATGGCGTCCTGCCCGACCGCTTCTTTTCGACGACGAATCTCCCCACGTACGTGAAGGCCTCGGGCGCGTGGCGCCGGCCCCGCCTCCCCCGAATGGACTGCGTCGTGGTGCGGCACTCCACCGGCGACATGGTCGTCACCGAGCCCCGGCAAGTGAAGCGGGGACACCTGGTCGCGGTCGGCACGGAGGAAGACGGCAGCGAGGGGATCTTCGTCCACGCCGAAGGTTTCCTCGGCGGCAGCCACAGCGCGAACGAGTTCCGGTTCATGCAGACCGAGGTGTCGCGCGAGCGGCCGGTGGACTATGCCGTACTGGCGGAGCTGTTGGGCGAAGAGAAGCAGCGGGGCGGGAGGATCCTCTGGGTGGTCGGCCCCGCCCTGGTGCACGCGCGGGCGCGGGAGGACATGATCTGGTTCGTGAAGAACGGCTACGTCCAGGTGTTCTTCGGCGGGAACGCCGTGGCGGTGCACGACCTCGAGGCCGCGATCTTCGGCACGACCCTGGGGATGTCGAGCTCCGGCGAGGGCGTGGAGGGCGGCCACGCGCTCCACATGCGCGCGATCAATGCGATCCGCCGGGCAGGCGGCATCGCGCCGGCCGTGCGGCAGGGGCTCGTGACGTCGGGCATCATGCACGCGCTGGTGACGTGTCGCGTGCCGTTCGTGCTTGCGGGCTCGATCCGCGACGACGGCCCGCTCCCCGAGGTGCTCTCCGATACCCTCGCCGCCCAGGACGCCATGCGCGGGTTCACGTCCCAGGCGACGTTCGCCGTGTTCGTGGCCACGGCGCTGCACGCGATCGCGGTCGGGAACATGCTGCCGGCGTTCGTGGACGCTCCCGCGGCGGATGAGCTGCGACCGCTCACGACCATCTGCGTGGATCAGACGGAGTTCGTCGTCAACAAGCTGCGGGATCGCGGCACGCACCAGGCGTACGGCGTCGTCACGAACGCCCAGGACTTCATGCACGTGTTGCGCTTCTACGTGGAGCGATGGGAGCAGGCGCAGGCCCCCGCCAGCATCCTCCGCTAGAGCCCGGCCGGGGGGCGGGCTGGGCCAAGCTCGCCGAGGCGGTCGCCGCACGGGTGCCGCCCGCGGAGATCGAGGCGATCTACCTGTTTCGGCCCCTCAAGCGTGAGGGGCGGGAGTGGGGGACGGCGGTCGTGGCCTGCCGGGCGCCGGACGGCGGTGGCCGGTTGCGCGTCTACACGGCGCGCTACATGCTCGTCGTGCGCGGCAAGGAGCGGGGTCAGTCCAAGGTCGAAGTGGAGGAGACGGGCCTCTCGCCCGCCGAGGTCATCGCCCAGGTGATGCAGGCGGCGGCAGACCGCACCGGCGACGCGGAGCCCCCGGTGACGGTCGGGGCGGCGGTGTGGTATGAAGGTTGACGGCGCCAAGCTGTTGCAGGAGTTGCGTCGCTACCTCGCCGACCACAACCTCCCGGCGACGCACCAGCGCCTCGCCGTCGCCGAAGCGGTGTTTTTCGCGGGCGAGCACCTGTCGGCGGAGGAAGTCGCGCGGCGTGTGGCGAGGCGGAGCGTCGCGGTCGGGACGGCGACGATCTACCGCACCCTCGATCTCTTGGTCCGCGCTGGCCTCGCGAAGGAGCACGACTTCGGCGAGGGCTTTAGGCGCTACGAGCCGATCGCACCGGGGCAGGCCCACGAGCACTGCATCTGCTCCTCATGCGGGAGGGTGATGGAGTTCTCGAACGACCGGCTCGAGCGTATGATCGCGCTGCTCGCGGAGGAGGTGGAGTTTCGACCCGACCACCACCGCCTCGAGGTCTACGGGCTGTGCCGGAGCTGTCAGCAGGCGAACCCCTTAGCGCGCACGAGGTGACGGGGTGATCGACTCACGACTGTTCATGCCGACCAAAGCCTTCCTCACCAAAGGCGTCGGTCGGCACAAGGAGAAACTCACGAGCTTCGAGATGGCGCTGCGGGACGCGCATCTCGCCAATTTCAACCTCGTGCGGGTGAGCTCGATCTTCCCGCCCCAGTGCGAGTTGGTGGACCGCGAAGAGGGGCTGTCGATGATTAGGCCAGGCCAGATCGTGTTCGCGGTCATCGCCGAGTCCGCGACCAACGAGCCGAGCCGGCTCGTGGCCGCGTCCATTGGCGTCGCGATGCCGGCCGACGCGTCCCACCATGGCTACATTTCCGAGCACCACAGCTACGGCCAGAACGAGATGGCGGCGGGCGAATACGCCGAGGACCTCGCCGCCTCGATGCTCGCCACCGTCCTGGGGGTCCCGTTCGATCCGGAGAAGGCGTGGGATGAACGTCGCGAGCAGTGGCTGCTCTCGGGCGAGATCGTGCGGACGATGAACGTGACCTCCACCGCCGAATGCGGCGACGACGGCCGCTGGACGACCGTCGTGTCGGCGGTGTGCTTCTGCGGTTGACCCCCACTCCCTCCTTCGCCCTCGCCTTCGTCGCCGGGCTGCTGAGCTTCCTCTCCCCCTGCGTCCTGCCGCTGGTCCCCAGCTACATCGGGTTTCTGACCGGGCTGACGGTCGAGGAGCTCGGAGTGCGGCGCGGCGCCGCTCTTGGGCACGCGCTGTGGTTCGTCGCGGGATTCTCCCTCGTATTCGTCGCGCTGGGCGCGACCGCGTCGGCGGTCGGCGCCCTGCTGCTGCACTCGCAGGTGTGGATCGGCCGGGGCGGCGGAATCATCGTGATCCTCTTCGGGCTGTATCTGCTCGGGGTCCTGCGGCCGGGGTTCCTGGCGCGGGAGCGCAAGGTCCAGCTGGCCAACAAGCCCGTGGGCTATCTCGGGTCGGCGTTCGTCGGCTTCACGTTCGGAGCCGCGTGGACGCCCTGCATCGGCCCCATCTTGGGCGCCATCCTCACCCTCGCCGCGGCCCAGGCTAGCCTGGGTCGCGGCACGGCGCTGCTGGCGGCGTATGCCCTGGGGCTCGCGATCCCCTTCATCATCACCGCCCTCGCGCTCGACCGGTTTCTCGTCTGGTTCCAGCGATTCAGGCGCTACATCATCTGGGTGAATCGGCTCGCCGGGGGGCTGCTTGTCCTGCTGGGAATCCTCCTGGTCACCGATCGGTTCACGCTGCTCGCGAGCTGGCTTCAGGGACTGACCCCCGAGTTCCTGAAGAGCCGGCTCTAGAGGGACCGTTATACGACGCTACGACGCCACGTCATGCGTACAACGTAGCGTCGTAGCGTCTTACAGCGGCGCTCTGTGCGCTTCAGCACAGCGCCGCGCCGTGGCCAGGCGTTAGCCTGGGGGCCTCAAGGGGCGGGAACCTATGGTAGTCCCAGCCATACAACAGACGTCCAGAGGGAGAGGTGTCTCATGATTCGCAATAGACTCTTGCCGGTGGCTGTCCTGGCGAGCGCGACCCTGTTCGCGTGCGCCAAGGGCGAGCAGGCGGCCCAGGCGGCGGACCCGGCCGCGCGCAATCTGACGCTAGCGCCGACCGAGTCAACCGCGGCGCTGACCGATGTGCCCGCCCCCGTGGCTGAGCCGGCCAAGCCCGCGCCCGAGAAGAAAGCCCCGCAGCCCGCAGCCAAGCCGCCGGCGCCGAAGCCGGTCGCCCCGGCCCTACCGACGACACTGACGGCGGCGGCCGGAACGAAGCTGACGCTCGCCGCGAGTGACACGATCACGACGCGGCACGCCAAAGCCGGTGATTCCTTCAGCGCCACCGTCAGCCACGACATACGGGACGCCGCGGGGCGCGTGGTCATCCCGGCGGGCGCGACCGTTCATGGAACGATCGTCGTGGCCCGTCCCGCGCCGAATCCCGACTCGAGCGGGGAGCTCGTGCTCCAGATGAAGAGCGTCTCGGTCCGGGGGACGAGCTACCCGATCGATGCGACGGTCGAATCGAAGGACACGGTGATGAAAGGCCGCGGGGTGACGGGCGCGGACGCCGCCAAAGTTGGGGCGGGCGCCGCAGCGGGCGCGATCGTGGGGAAGATCCTGGGCAAGAACACCAAGGGCGCGGTGATCGGCGGCGCGGTGGGTGCCGCCACTGGCGCCGCAGTGGCGCGCGCCTCGCGGGACATCGACGTGGTGCTGCCCAAGGGGGCCGCCATCACGATCAAGCTCTCGCAGCCGCTGACGGTGAAGCGGACCTGACGGCCCTCGTTCAATAGCCAGCGGCCCCGCCGCCGCGCCTGGGATCGGCCACGCCGACCCAGCCGGCGGCGCTTCGTTGAATGGCCGCGATGTCGCCCATCCTCCCCCGTTCGCGCACCGCGTGGCCCATCGCACGCAGTCGGTCGATGGTGCTCTGCGACAGCCCGCCTCGCTCGTAAGAGATCAGGTCCGGAAGCGCTTGGTGGTGTACTCGCGGCGCCGCGACCGCCTCGACGAGCGACATGCGGTGGTCCACCACGTTCGCGATGACCTGATACACGCTGTTGATAATCGTCGGACCGCCGGGGGTCCCGACCACCATGAACAGGTCGCCGGTGCGGTCGAGCACGATCGACGGCGTCATCGCCGAGAGCATCCGCTTGTGCGGAGCGATCGCGTTCGCCTCGCCCTGGATCAGCCCGTACATGTTCGGCTTGCCGGGCGCCGTGGTGAAGTCGTCCATCTCGTTGTTCAAAAGGAACCCTGCGCCCGTGACCGTGACGGCGCTCCCGAACCCGCCGTTCAGGGTGGTCGTGACGGCGGCGGCGTTGCCCTCCGCGTCCACAACCGAGTAATGCGTGGTGTGCGTGCCCTCGGTGCGCGAAGCGGCCAGCGGCGGGGTGGGCGTGGCCCGGTCGGGAAGAATCTGGGCACGAAGCTCCGCGGCGTACGACTTCGACAGCAGCCGCTCGATCGGCATGTCCGCGAAGTCCGGGTCGCCGAGCCAGCGATTGCGGTCCATGAAGGCGCGGCGCATCGCCTCGACCTCGAGATGGACGTACGGCGCGCTGCCGAACGGCGGCAAGGTGTCGTAGCCCTCCATGATGTTCAGGATGGCGCCCATCGTCACGCCACCCGAGCTCGCGGGTGGCATCGAGTAGACGGTGTACCCGCGGTAGCTGATCTGGACGGGGGTGCGCCACTTCGGCGTATAGCGCTTCAAGTCGTCCTTGGTGATCAGCCCGTGGCCGCGCTGCATCTCGGCGACGATCTGGTCGGCGATCTGACCCTGGTAGAACACGCTGGGCCCCGAATCCGCGATCAGCTGCAGCGTGCGGGCCAGATCGGGTTGCCGAAACTTCGTGCCGGGCGCGGGGGCGCGACCGTCCGCCAGGAATTGCCGCGCGGAAGCGGGGAACAGCGCCAGGCGGTCGGCTTCCCCGGCGATCGACCGGCTGCGGGCCGCGTCGAGTGTGTGCTCGCGGGCCAGGTGGATTGCCGGGGCGACGACCGTCGCCCACGGCAGGCGGCCGGTGTCCTTCCACGCCTCGTACATCCCCGCGACGCTCCCGGGCACGCCAGCCGCGAGATGACCGGTGACGCTCCGGTCGGTCGGATTGCGCGTCGAGTCGACGTACATGTCCCGCGTTGCCTTCCCGGGGGCCATCTCGCGGTAGTCGAGTGAGCGGACGCGGCCGCCGGCATCGCGGTACACGATGAATCCCCCGCCGCCGATGTTCCCGGCCTCCGGCAGTACCGCCGTCAGCGCGAGACCGACGGCCACCGCCGCGTCCATCGCGTTGCCGCCCTGCTTGAGGATCTCGACCCCGACCGCGCTCGCCAGCGGGTGACCGGAGACCACCATCGCCCGGCGGCCCGGAACTGCAACACCCCTCCCGGCGAGCGACCACGCTGCCGGGATGACCGGCCGGCCGGTGGCGACGGCGGCCGGCGGGGGGGCCGCGGCGCCGCGCGGTGCCGGCAGCGATTCTGGTGGCTGGCCGCCGCCACTGCACGCGGCGAGCAGCGCGAGAGCCAGGAGCCGGGACGTGCGCATCCTGAATTGTGCACGTTGACCCGAGTTCAGGTCAACGTCTAACTTGGGGGCCATCCGACATCACCATGACCGCTCCCGAATACCACGACCCGCGTCTCACCGAGCAGCGGAACCCCCGAACGGAACGCATCGACGTCGCCTCGACGCTCGAGATCGTGGATCTCATCAATCTGGAGGACGCCGCGGTTCCCGGGGCCGTTCGCGAGGCGCGCGAGGAGATCGCGCGCGCCGTCGATCTCGTGGTGGAGTCGTTCCGGAAAGGGGGTCGCCTGGTCTACGTCGGCGCCGGCACTTCGGGCCGCCTGGGTGTGCTCGATGCGAGCGAATGCCCGCCCACGTTCGGCACGCCGCCCGAGATGGTGGTCGGAATCATCGCCGGCGGCTACCAGTCGCTGGTGAAGGGCCTGGAGGGCGCGGAAGACGACGTGAACGCGGGCGCCGCGGCGATGGACAGCGCGCGCGTCACGCCCGAGGACTTCGTGCTCGGCATCGCGGCGAGCGGCACGACTCCGTTCGTGCGCGCGGCGCTCTCCCGTGCACAGACGATCGGCGCGCTGACCGGTTTGCTCTCGTGCTCGGATCCCCCGCAGCTGCTCGTCGAGACGTGCGACGTGCTGATCCTTCCCAAGGTCGGGCCTGAAGTGCTCACGGGGTCCACGCGGATGAAGGCCGGCACTGCGACGAAGCTTGTGCTCAACACCATCACGACCGGCGCGATGATCCGGATGGGGCGGGCGTACGGCAATCTGATGGTGGACTTGATGGCCTGGAGCGACAAACTGCGGGACCGCGGTGAGCGCATCGTGATGGAGTGCTGCGGCGTGGACCGTCGGATCGCTCGGGGCGCGATCGAAGGCGCGGGAGGCTCCGTGAAGCTCGCGATCGTGATGGTGAAGAAAAAAGTGGGCAAGGCGGAGGCCGAGCGGCTGCTCGCGCAGGCGGGTGGGTTCGTGCGCGGAGCGATCGGCGATCCCCCGCCGGTCCGGTCTCGGTGACGAGCTGTCTCGCCGTCGGGCTGATGTCGGGGACGTCGCTCGACGGGGTTGCGACGGCCCTCGTACGACTGAGCGACGATCCGCTGGACGCAAAGCTCGTCGCGTTTCACCAGGAGCCCTACACCCCGCACGAGCGCGGGCAGATCATGGACAGCATCGCGCGCGGCGGCTCGAAGGATCTCGCCCTGCTCCACGTCGCGCTGGGCGAGCGGTTCGCGGGCGCGGTCCTCCAGCTGCTCGTGCGGGCGAAGGTCGCACCCAAAGACGTCTCGTTCGTCGCATCCCATGGCCAGACGATCTGGCACGAGCCGGGCCGCGCCACGCTGCAGCTCGGCGACGCCGCGGTGATCGCCGAGCGGGTGGGCGTGCGGGTGGTGAGCGACTTCCGCGCGCGCGACGTCGCGGCTGGCGGGCAGGGAGCCCCGCTCGTGCCGCTCGCCGACGTGATGCTGTTCGGCCACCCGGCGCGAGGCCGGCTGCTCCTCAACCTCGGTGGGATGGCGAACGTCACCTGGGTGCCGCGGCGGGGGACAGTCGAGGGTGCCCTCGCGTTCGATACGGGCCCGGGGGTCGCCGTGGTCGACGCCGTGACGCGCCGCATCGATCCCGACGCATCGTGCGACCGCGACGGCGAGCGGGCCCGTCGCGGGCAGCCGCTCAGCAAGGTGCTCGACGTGCTGCTGGGCGATCCCTTCTTCGGCCAGCCCCCGCCGAAGAGCACGGGACGTGAGCGGTTCGGGCTCGAGTTCGCCGAGCGCCTGATCTCGCTCGCCCAGCAGGCGGGCGGCTCCGACAATGACGCCGTCGCGTCGGCGACCGCGCTGACCGTCGAGAGCGTCGCCCGCGGCATCGAGCGCTGGACCCCCGCGGCGCCGGAGAGCGAGCTCGTGATCTCGGGCGGCGGGGCGCGTAACCCCGTACTGGTGGAGATGCTCGCCGCCCGGGTCCACCCGCGGCCGGTGCTGCCTTTCGACCAGCTGTTCTTCGACGGCGAGGCCAAGGAGGCGCTCGTCTTCGCCTTTCTGGGGTTCCTCACGCTCTCGGGCAAGCCCGGCAACGTCGCGGCGGCGACCGGGGCCCGGGGCCCCCGCATCCTCGGGCACATCACGCCGGCGTGACCACCTCGCTGGCGCGACTCGTGTTCCCGGCGCTGCGCTGGCGGCCAGGTGATGGAGGCTTCGATCACGAGCAGCCGAAGATCGACGCCGCGCTTGCCGCGGGGGTCGGCGGGTTCATCATTTTCGGCGGCACGCGCGAGACCGTCACGGCGCTCACCGGCGAGCTGCGCCGCCAGGCGGGGCGACCGCTGCTCATCGGCGCCGACTTGGAGCGCGGCGCGGCGCAGCAGGTGCAGGGCCTCACGGAGCTGCCGCCGGCCGCCGCGCTGGGACATCTCGACGACCTGGAGGCGACGCGTACCGCCGGCGTGGTCACCGGCTCCGAGGCGCGCGACGTCGGCATCAACTGGGCGTTCGCCCCCACCTGTGACCTCGACATCGAGCCGAGGAACCCCATCGTGCAAACCCGCTCCTTCGGTGCCGATCCAGTACGCGTCGGAGAGCACGCGGCCGTCTGGATTCGCGGGCTCCAGGAACACGGGGTCCTGGGCTGCGCGAAGCACTATCCCGGCCACGGACGCACCACGCGGGACTCGCACGAGACGCTGCCGCGCGTTGCGACGCCCCAGCCGGAAGTGCAGCAGACCGACCTCACGCCGTTCGAGTACGCGATCCGCGCGGGCGTAGGCAGTGTGATGAGCGCGTTCGTCGCGTTCCCGGACTGGGACCGGTCGGGCCGCGCCGCGAGCTTCTCGCCCGTCATCCTGGGCCACCTCCGCGACACGCTGAACTTCGGCGGGCTGGTCGTGAGCGATGCGCTGATCATGGCGGGCGCCAGCGCCGCCCAGCCCATCCCCGCGGCCACGGTAAGCGCGGTGGCCGCCGGGTGCGACGCGCTGCTCTATCCCGAGGATTTCCGGCGCGTCGTCGACGCTCTGGACCGAGCGGTCGGCTCGGAGATCCCCGTCGCTCGCGCGGATGCGGCGCTGGAGCGCTATGAGGCGGCGGTCGCCGAGTGGGGGCGGGGCTCGTGGGCCGAGGGAGGAGTGGATCTTGCCTCGCACGGGGCCTTTGCGGACCGGTTGGCCGATCGAGCGGTTCACATGGTGCGTGGCGAGTCGCCACGCATCCGCGCGCCGCTGACGGTCCAGGTCGTGGACGACGACGTCGGCGGGCCCTACGCGGTCGGACCGCGGGACGTGTTCATGCAGGCGCTGCGTGAGGCCGGGGTGTCGCTCGTGCAACGTGCGACGGGCAACGTGCGACGCGTCGTCCTCGTCTACGCCGAGCCGCGATCGTGGAAGGGGCGGGCGGACCTCGGTGCTCGCTCGCTCGCCCAGCTGCGCCGGCTCGCGTCGGGAGGGGGGGCGCAGATCGTCGTGCTGTTCGCGCACCCCCGTCTCGCGCGGCAGATTCCCGGTCGGGCGCCGATCGTGTGCGCGTGGCACGGCCAGCCGCTGATGCAGCGGGCGGCGGCGCGGTGGGCGATCGAAAGGGCGCGCTAAGGCCGAAGCGGGAACGACGCGCCCAGCTGCCGCAGATACCTGACGACGTAGACGGCGGGCACGCCGTACACGATCCTGCCCTGCGACTGGCGGTTCCCTCCGTACAACACCGCCACCACGCGTCCCTCGCGGTCGAAGATCGGGCTTCCCGACGAACCTGGCGCGCCGTACCCGTCCAGCTGCACCAGATTGGCGAGCACCTTGCTCACCGTGCCGACGGTGAGCGTGGGGTCCGCTACGGCGGTCTGGCCCGCACGTTGCATCGGGAGATCCTCGCCCAGGGGATAGCCGATGATCGCGACGGGGTCGCCCCGTTGGAGGCCGGCGGGATCGCGCGCGAAGCCGAGGACGCGAGGCGTGCCGCCGCGGAGGTCGACGCGCAGCACGCCGACGTCGCTGGTATCGGCGACGCCCACCAAGCGGCCCGGGAACCACTGCTTCGAGCCCGAGAACTTGACCGCGATCGCCTGGGGCCGGCGGTCGCCTTGGTCGCCTACGAGCAGGTGCTTGTTGGTGACGAGCGTTCCGCCGGAATCGACGGCGAACGCGGTACCGCTGAACGTCTCGACGTCCGAGAACCTCACGACGAGCAGGGCGATCGCATCCTGGTTGTTTTTCGAGATCGCGCGGTAGTCGATCGCGGCAGCGCCGGCCAAACCCCGCTGGCGCGTCTCGGCTGCGTCCAGCTCGGTGCGGAGTCGGGCGACGTCGCCGTGCGCGCCTGCCGCCGCGAGCTCGCTGCGCAGCCGCGCGACTTCGGCTTGCGACTGCCGCAGCGCCTCGCGCACGCTCTCGAGCTCGGATTGGAAGCGCGTGAGCAGGCGTTGGGCCTCGTGGTTGAGACTGTCGGCGCGGGCCTGGAGGCGGGAGAGCTCGTGCGTGTCCCGGGCGCGCTGCCACTGGTTCCATCCGAGCGCGCCCAGCGCGATCACAAGCACCCCGATGAGCACTTTGGACGAGCGCCGCAGACCGCGCGTCTGGCGAGCGACCTCGGCGGCGATGCGCACCGCCGTGCTGGAGCGCCGCGCTGCGGCGACGGCAGGCGCGGCGGGCGGCGTCACCGCCGGGTACTGCGCGCGTGGCGAAGAGATGCGCTCGGCCGATGCGCGCAGCGCCGCGGATGGCGCTTCGCCGGCGGGTTCCCCCATGAGGAGGCGGAACTCCACGGCGGGCCCATGCGCCCCGAAGCCGATCACGTCGCCGTCTTGCAGCGCCGCGTCACCCGTGAGGCGCCGGCCATTGACGAACGTGCCGTTCTTCGAGCCCAGGTCGCGCACGACGAACGTGTCGCCTTGCCGGACGATCGCGGCGTGGCGCGACGATACGTCGAGATCGCGCTCGGCGTCGAACCTCACGTCGGACAAGGGGTGGCGGCCGAGCCCGATGTACGCCTTGCGGAAGGTCTCCACTTGCCCCACACGCGCCCCCGATAGGAACGTGAACTGGGCGGTCACGGGCTCCGGGTCGCGACGTAGAGGGCGACGGCGAGCGCCGCGGCGGCGAGCAGTGCCGCCGCGACCACGCGCCAACGCCCCGCTTTGGTGGACACGGGCGGGCGGCTGCCGCGGTACACCGGCACCGGCTCGGTGCTCGTCTCGGTGTCGATGAGAGGATAGACCTGGTGGCCGACTTGAGCGTCGTCCGCAGGTGAGCGCAGGCCGTCGCCGTCGAACCGCGCGATGACGACGGTGATGTTGTCGGGCCCGCCACGCTCGTTGGCGAGCGCGATGAGCCGGTCGCAGGCCGCCCCCAGATCCCGCTCGCGGCTCGCGATCTCGGCGATCTCCTCCTTCGTCACCTGGCCGGAGAGGCCATCGGAGCAGAGCACGAGCAAGTCGCCCCGGCGAAGCTCCTGGAAAGTGAGATCCACCCTCACCTTCGGGTCCGGGCCTAGGGCCTGGAGGATGATGTTGCGTCGCTCGCTCTTCGCGGCTTCCTCCTCTGTGAGCTCGCCCGCTTCCACCAACCGCTGCATCAGCGACTGGTCCTTGGTGAGCTGGTGGGCCCGGCGCTGTCGGATGAGGTAGGCGCGGCTGTCGCCCACCTGCGTGAGATACACCTGATCGCCCAGGACGCCGACGGCGGTCGTCGTCGTGCCCATGCCCCGCACCTCGGGGTGGGCCTTCGCGTACGCGTGAATGTGGCTGTTCGCGACCTCGACTGCCTCCTTCAGGCGGTAGGCGAAGCGCTGCGGCGTCGCTTCCTTCTCGCCGCCCCACAAACGGACCATCTGCTCGTAGATGTTCTGGGTGGCCATCTCGCTCGCGAGCTCGCCCGCCGCGGCACCGCCCATCCCGTCGGCCACGATGAACAGCGACCCCCGCTCGCCCACATCGTGCTCGCGCACCGACGGCAGCAGCGAGGCGTCCCGACGCGTCAGGTCCGCGACGAGGAAGCGATCCTCGTTATGATCCCGCGTCTTGCCGCGGTCGGTCCTGGCGAAGACCTGAATCCGGACGGGCCGCGAGGAGCGTCTGAACATCGACCTACGGCTCACCGAGGGCCTGCACGATGGCCTGGCAGGATCGCAGATTGGGGTTCAGCTGCAGTCCCTCTTTCGCCCACCGGAGCGCGCTGGCGGCCTCGTCTTGGCTGTGGTACGCCTGCGCGAGCAGGCACGCTGCGAACGCGCGGTCCCGCACGCCGACGCCGGGAGTGTCGAAGATCAGTTGCGCGGAATCGAGAATCACGGCCGTCGGCCGCTCGATCAGGGCGTCTAGCATGGCTCCCGCCTTGGCGGGGTCAATCCCGGAGGCCCGTGTGCGGGCCGGCGCGGGATTCGGGGGGAAGCGCCGCGACGCCGTGTCCAGACGCTTGTGGACGGTCTCTGGTTTCGCGGTGTCGGAACGAACGGCGCCGCCGGTCCCGCTCCCCCCGCCAAACACGGCGACGGCGGCGCCGCCCCCTCCCAGCACCACCACGGCTCCCACAATGATCGGCACCAGCGAGCGCCTCCGTGGCGGCGGCGCGTCGAGCAGCTGCGTCTGTTCTTGATCCGCTCGGGTCGGGGGTAGGGAGGCGGGGGACCCGACGCCGCGCTGCACACCGACGATGCTCGCGACGTCGTTCGCGAACTTGACGGCCGACTGATACCGCTCCACACGGGTGCGCGTGAGCGCCGCGTCGATCGTCTCCTGCAGGCCCGGCGGGAAGCGCAGGTCGGGCCGCGCCGCGCGGAGCGCCAGCGGCTCGTCCGTAAGGCGCTTGATCATCGTCTCCTGTACGGTCGTTGCCTCGAACGGCAGCCTTCCGGTGAGCATCTTGAACAACACGAGGGCGAGCGAGTAAATGTCGCTCCGGCCGTCGACCGCGTCGCCGGAGAGCTGCTCCGGGCTCATGAACTCGGGCGTCCCGACCACGAGGCCCGTCTTCGTCACCTTCTGAGTATCGTCGCCGCCCACGGCCTTGGCGATTCCGAAATCCACGACCTTCACGACGTCGGATCCGTCGCGCCCGCGCGTCAGCATGATGTTGTCGGGCTTCAAGTCGCGGTGCACGATGCCGAGATCGTGCGCCGCCTGAAGCGCGTCCGCCACCTGGACGAAGATGCCGACGGCGCGGGGGATCGGCAGCGCTCCCTCGCGCTCCAGCACGTCCGTGAGCGGCTCACCCTCGATGAACTCCATCGCGAGGTACACGAGCCCCTCGGATGTCTCGCCGAAGTCGTAGATCGCGCAGACGTTGGTGTGTGTGATGCGGCTTGCGTTCGCGGCCTCGCGGTTGAAGCGTGCCAGGGCGTCCGGGTCGTGCACCAGCGAGGGGTTCATCACCTTGATGGCGCTCTTGCGTCCCATCTTGACGTGCTCGGCGAGGTACACCTGACCCATCCCGCCCTCGCCGAGCTTCTTGACCACGTGGTACCGGTCGGCCACCACCTGGCCGACCAGGTCGTGCGCGGGCGAGGCCGCGCGCAGCGTCTGCCCGTCGTTTTGGCAGAACCGGACGTCGTCGAGGTATTCGGTGGAGCACACGGGGCAGATTTTCACGCCGGGATCTCGATCCGCAGGAGCTTGTCGCCCACCAAGATCCGGGAATTGTGCCGCAGCGAGATGTCTCCACGCGCCGCAAGCGCGATCCCGTTGCGGCTGTTCGCGTCCACGACCACGAAGTCGGCGTCCTCGGACCGCACAGTCGCGTGGCGCGCGCTCATCGACGGGTCGTAGGGGAAGATCCAATCGCCCTGCTCCCGGCCGATGACGAGGTCGCGGCCGGGTGACAGCTGGATCACATCGCGCGCGCTCCCGTCAGAGCGCAGCTGCGTGAGGCTCGCGATGTCGGCGCTCGGGATCAGGCTCCCCATCCGCTTGGTCGCGTCGGCGTCCGGGGGATGCGGCCCGGGGTAGCCGAGGCGTCGGAACCGGATCACCTGTGAGCCGACCAGCAGGAGATCGCCGTCCACCAGGCGGTGCGGCGCCTCGAGGAACACCCACGTCCCGTTGCGGCTGCCGAGGTCCCGCACGACGAGCGCGTCCTGCTCCCACCAGATCTTGGCATGGAGCGGCGACAGGAACACGTCGTCCGGAAAGCGGATGTCGCCGTCCTGTCGGCCGATCGTCGTGTCCGCGGCGCGGCGCTCGAAGCGCTGCTTTGGCTTGCCGGTATCGTCGAGCAACACCAGTACGATTGCGGCCCCGGTGCGCGCCCCCGCAGGCATCGCAGCCGGGGCGCGCGGCGGCGTCGGCTCGACGACCGGCGCTCCGCAGGTGGCGCAAAAACGGATGCCGGTCCCTACCGGTGATCCACAGCGCGCGCAGCGCGGCCCGGAGCCGGGAGCCGTCAACCGTCGGCCGCAATGGGGACAGAACGGCAGGAGACGGTTCGCCCGCTGGCCACAGAACGGGCAGGCGAGCGCCTCAGGCCGCGCGGCCGCGAGCGCGGGCGAAGCCGCAACGCGGGTCCCCGGCATCGAACCGCCCGCTACGGCTTGCAGCCCCGTGGACTTGCCCATGGGTTTCCCACAATCCATGCAGTAGTGCGCGCCGGGGTCATTGTCGCGGCCGCAGTAGGCGCAGGAGGTCACTTCAGGAGGTGCTCCACAGGGCGCGAAGTTGTGTGCCAATCTATTCGGCAAATTGACGGGCTGAAAGACCCGATGCTAGCTTGCGCACCTGTGCGACTACTCGTCGTGATAGTGATGTTGGTGTTCGCGACCGCGTGCGCGAGCGCGCGCTCCCGGGTGGTCCCCGCCCCTGTCCCCGCCTCCTCGGAAGCGTCGCTGCAGGTCAACGTCGTGTATCCTGCCCCGACCGACACCATCGCGGCGCGGGACTCGTCGTTCCTGTTCGGGGCGGTGGCAGGCGGTGCGGGCCGGAGGAGCCTCACCGTCAACGGGGTGCCGGTGCCCGTCCTGCCCAATGGCGCCTGGATCGCTTGGGTACCGCTCCCTGACGACACGGTGGCGTTATTCCGTCTCGTCGCCCGCGACGCGGGTGATTCCATCGTGCAGATCTTCGCGGCGCCCATGGCGCCGCGGTTTCGGCCGCCTGAGGGACGCGCCGCGTGGATCGATACCACGAGCTTCGCGCCCGCGGGCGTCGTCGCGGTGCCCGCTGGAGAGGGCATCCGACTCTCAGTGCAGGCGGCGCCCGGCGCAACGGTGGGGCTGCGGCTGCCGTGGGGATCCGTCATTCCCCTCGTTCCCGACACCCTCCCCGCCGAGCCGGCGTGGGGTGTGCGCGCGTTCGCCACGACCGTGGCGGCGTACCGCCTGCCGCCCGCCCCCGACCGCTACGTCGGGTGGCTTCCCGCCGCGTCACTATGCGCCGATGGCCGGACTGCCTGCGCGACACTCGAGGCTATCGTGGGAGCGGACACCGCGACCGCCCGGTGGCCGCTGAGTGTGAGCCTCTTGGACATGGCGTTCCCCACCGTCGTCGTATTGAACGACGACACCGCGCGCACCGGGACCACGGACAGCTTGACGGCGGGCAAAGCAGTGCCGGGCGGCACCTACAACTGGTTTTTTCCGACCGGCACGACGGCTGTCCTCTCGGGGCGCTGGAACGATCAGGCCCGGCTGCAGCTCTCACGCGACGCCGTGGCGTGGGTGAACGCGGACGAGGTAATCCCGCTTCCTGCAGGCACGCCCCCGCCGGGCGGTGTCGTCCGCTCGGTCCGGCTGGAGCCGGGACCGGCGTCGGTGACGTTGCGAGTGCCGCTCCCGGCGAAGCTCCCGTTCCAGGTCACCGAGCAGGAGCGGGGCCTTGCGCTGCGCATCTACGGCGCCGGGTCGGACATCAATTGGATGCAGTACGGCGGCACGGATTCCCTGGTCGCCCGGATGAGCTACGCCCAACCGGCGGCGGACGAGTTGACGATCACCGTGAGGTTGACACGACGCGTGTGGGGCTACCGCGCCCGGTTCGAGGGGCGCGACCTCCTACTCGAGATCCGCCGCCCACCCGTGATCCATCGCGCCCGTCCATTGCGTGGGCGCACCATCGTGCTCGACCCGGGCCATCCTCCGGTGGGTGCTAAGGGCCCAACCGGGCTGTGGGAGCCCGTCGCGACCCTTGCCGTCGCCCATAAGGCCAAGACGCTGCTCGAGAAGGCTGGCGCAACGGTCCTCCTCACGCGCACCGATTCGATGGCGATCGACTTGTACCCGCGGACTCGCTTCGCCGAGCTGCACAACGCTGACGTGCTCGTCTCGATCCACGCCAACGCGCTTCCCGATGGTGTGAACCCGTTCGTGAACAATGGCGTGAGCGTCTATTACTTCCATCCGCGGAGTGCCGCGCTGGCCCGCGAGCTCGATCGCGCCCTGGTTGCGGAGCTCGGCGTACGCGACCTCGGCATGGGGCGGGGGGACTACGCCCTGGCACGCCCGACGTGGATGCCGGCGGCGCTCACGGAGGGGCTCTTCATCATGATGCCGGAACAGGAGGCGATGCTGCGTTCCGAGGACGGACAGTGGCGGTACGCCCGTGGGACCGTTCGAGGCATTGAGAGCTTCTTGCGCCAGCGTGCACTGGAGCCGTGACGATGCGGAGTGCGGAATGCGGAGTGCGGAATGCGGAAGGTAAAGGCGGGCGTCGCAAAGCGAACGACCTTCCCCTGCAATTCCGCATTCCCCATTCCGCATTCCGCATTCTCCTGCTCCTCCTGCTCGCCGGGCGAGCCGAAGCCCAGATTGATCCGTCGGGCAGCTGGCGCACCCTGCACACGTCTCACTTCCGGATTCACTTTCGCGAGACGTACCGTGGCGTGGCCAATGTCGCGGCGCGCGAGGCGGAGCGTGCATACGACCGCCTCGCCGCCGAGCTGCGGCCGCCGCGCCAGACGGTGGATGTCGCGCTCGTGGACGACGTGGACGCCGCGAATGGCGCGACACTGGTGTTTCCTTCGAGCCGTATCTACCTGTTCCTGCCGCCGCCCGCGACCGAGCCCGGGCTGCAACACTACGACAGTTGGCTGCGGCTGGTCACGACGCACGAGCTGACGCACGTCTTCCACCTGGACCGTGCCCGTGGTTTGTGGGGAACCCTGCAGGCCGTCTTCGGCCGCGTCCCGGGGCTGTTCCCGAACCAGTACCAGCCGAGCTGGGTGATCGAGGGGCTCGCGACGCACTACGAGTCGAAGCTGACGAACGCCGGCCGCGTCAAGGGAAGCCTGCACACCCAAGTGCTCGCGGCCGACGGTGTCGCCGGCACCTCCCGCGGGCCGTGGGAGGCGGTGTTCTTCACGCGCTGGGCCAACGGCCTCGTGCCCTACGCGTACGGCGGCCGCTTCTTCGACTATCTGGCGCGCGCGGAAGGGGATTCCGTGGTGCCGCGGTTCGTCGAGGCGACGGCCGGGCAGCTGATTCCGTATCGCGTCGGTCGGCAGATCCATCGGGTTGCGCCCGGGCGGGCGCTCCAGGAGGAATGGCCCAAGGGAACGCGGCCCTTGCCGGAACCGGGCTCACCCGCGGCTGCCGCCCGGGTCCTCGACGGCGCGCTGCGAAGTCCGCCCGTGCCCCGGGCGGCGCCGGACGGCCGGCGCATCGCGTATCTGCGCGACGACGGCAAGGGCGCACGCGAGCTCCGCGTGATCGACGCCGCCACGTCGCGGGTGCTGCGGCACCACCGCGTGAACGCCGGCGTGAGCTACGATTGGCTGGGCGACACCCTGGTGATCGCGCAGCTCGACTGGACGTCCCCCTGGCAGGCACGGAGCGACCTGTACCGGTGGCTACCCGGAGGCGAGTGGCGTCGCGTGACGCACGGTGCGCGGCTCGTCGAGCCGCGCGCCGGTGGTGGTCGGCTGTCGGCAATCGCGCTGGTGCCGGCCGGCAACCGGCCCCTGATCCCGGTCCCTCGTGAGCCCGCGCAGGCCACGTGGGGGGCGGTCGCACCGTCCCCCGACGGGCGCACCATCGCGGCGACCCGCCACGCGAACGGCCACTGGGCGCTCGTGCGCTGGCCCGCCGATTCGCCCGAGGCTGCGGTGGTGTTGCGCGCATCCCGCGGAGTGATCACCGATCCAGTGTGGACTCCGGCTGGGGAGCTGCTGTTCGTCGCCGACGCGACGCGGTTCCCGCAGGTCTACCGCTGGCGCGATTCGGCCGGCGCCGAGCCGCTCACCGCCGAGCCGCTCGGGGCGCGCGCGCCGGCGCCCCTGCCGGATGGCACGCTCTTGTATGCCACACTGTCGGCGCGCGGCTGGGAGCTACGGCACGCGTCCGCGGACTCGGCCGGCGCTGCGATTGCCGCCGACGTGCCGCCGCCGCTCGAACCCGCGCCGGCTGCGCCGGTGCGGGAGACCGGCTACGCCCTGTGGCCGTCGCTCCGACCCCACTTCTGGGTGCCGCTGTTCTTCGATGCGGGGCCGACCGGCCGGTTCTTCGGGGGCGCCACCGCGGGCACCGACGTCGTGGGGCGTTTCGTCTACGTCGCCACGGGCCTCATCGCCCCGGAGCCGTTCCGTGGCATGGCCTCGTTCGCCGGCGCCTGGACCGGGCTCGGCAATCCGGTGGTCGACTGGGCCGCTGCCAGCACGTGGGACGACGTGCGCGCGGGCGTGAAGCTGTCGGAGCGCACCGGGGATGCCGCGGCGGGGGTATCGTTCGTCGCGCGACGCTGGCGCACGTTCGCGAGCGTGCGCTTCGCGGGGGAGTTCGAGGGCACGCGCTTCGCGACCATCCCCGACACGGCGCTCGCAGACGTGTGCCCGGCCTGCGAGAACCGGGACGAGGTGGGCGGTTCCGTGACCCTCGCGCTTTCCCATGTCGTGACCGCGCCGCTCGCGGTCTCCCCCGAGAACGGCTTCGTGTGGTCGGCGACGTACCGCCGGCGCGAGGAGCAGGGGAGCGCCCGCTTTTCGAACGAGGTACGCTCGCGGCTCAACCTGTACGCTCGCATCCCGGGACTCGGCGGCTACGCGCACCACGTGCTCGCCGTCCGGGTCGCGGCAGGGGCGACTGCGGGGCCGCTCGGCGAGGTGCTCAAGGTCGGCGGCGTCTCCTCCGGCAGCCTCGGCCTGACGTTCGGCCAGTCCCTCGGCACCACGCGTTCGTTTCCCGTGCGCGGCTACGGCGGGAACGAGCTGCGCGGTCGACGCGCGGCGACGGCGACGCTCGAGTACCGTCTCCCTCTCGTGCTGATCGGTCGGCCCCTCGGCCACCTCCCGTTCGGCGCCGACCGGCTCTGGCTCAACGCGTTCAGCGATGTCGGAGACGCGTGGGCTCCGGGCGCCGAGCCACGCCTCACCCGGCTGGCTTCCGCGGGGGTCGAGCTCGCGGGCGACCTCACCGTCAACTACGACTTCCTGCTGCAGGTGCGACTTGGCCTCGCCCAGCCGCTTGTCGATCCGCCGTCGGGCTCGGCCCGGCGTGCACAGATCTATCTCGGGTTCGCCTCGGATTTCTAGGCCGGGCCGCGATACGTGAACGGGGGGCCGGTTGCGGGATATAATTGGACTATGCGCCGGTTGATCGTCCTGGCCGCCCTCGCGCTCCCCGCCCGCCTCTCCACGCAGGCTCCGGACGATCGTGCCGCGATCGAGGCGCTGCGGGACTCGCTCGCCGGGGTGACGGACTCGGTGGCGCTCCGGCGGCTCGAGGCGGCGGGCATCGAGGTGGCCAAGCGCCAGCGGGACGATCCCCTGATCCACCTGCGGCTCGGGTTCATCGCTTACCGGCTGGGCGAGCTCACGAAGAACGGCGCGCGCTACGACGACGCAGCTGGTGAGTTCGAGTGGGCCGGCGAGCTCAGGCCCGACTGGCCCTACCCGTGGTACGGCCTCGGGCTGTCGGAGCTGGCGCGCGGCGAGCACGCCGTAATCGCGATCGAGAACATTCGCCAGGTCCTCGGCAAGGACTACATGAGCAAGGCAGCGCAGGCGTTCGCGCGCGCCACGGTGGCCGACCCGAGCTTCGCGCAGGCCGCGATCGACGTCGCCACGACGGCGCTCGCCCAGCGCATCCAGCCGCGCCTCCAGGTCGCGCTCCAAGCAGTTCGGCTGGCGGCT
This sequence comes from Gemmatimonadales bacterium, assembly GCA_035763805.1. Classification (GTDB taxonomy): domain Bacteria; phylum Gemmatimonadota; class Gemmatimonadetes; order Gemmatimonadales; family GWC2-71-9; genus DASUAL01. The sequence continues at coordinate 29,948 of DASUAL010000113.1, read as the reverse complement.
GCCTCCGCGGCCGGGACGCAGCCCGCCGTTCAGCTCGCCCGCGGGCGGGTCGAGCGGGAGGTGGGCGAGGCGGACTCGTCCATCAAGGCGTTCCAGCTGTTCCTCGAGATCGGGGGTGACTCGGGGCTCGGCTTGCTCGAGCTCGCACGGACGTACTACGCCCAGCAGCGCCCGGCGGACGGCTGGCAGACCTATTTCGCCGGCGCGCGGGTCGTGCGCCCGGCAGCCGCCGTGGCGCTGTATCGTGCCGACCTGAGCTTCATCGCGGGGCCCGACGAGCTCGCGCCGTTCGACGGCTTCACGTCGCCCGGGCCGCGCGCGGCATGGCTCGAGCGGTTTTGGCTGCGGCGCGACGTCGCCGAGGCGCGCAACCCGGGGGAGCGGCTCGCCGAGCACTACCGGCGCTGGTTCCACGCGTGGCGCAACTACCGCCTCGTGAGTCGCCACCGGAATTACGACATCACCGAGCGATACCGTTCCCATCAAAGCGAGTTCGACGACCGCGGCATCATCTACCTGCGGCACGGTCCGCCCGACAGGGTCGCGACCACGCCCGCAATCTCCGGCCGGGTCGAGCCGAACGAGACGTGGCTGTATCGCAGGCCCCACGGCGACCTCGTCTTTCACTTCGTGGCGCGCGAGGACGTGCAGGACTTCAAGCTCGTCGAAAGCCTGGCCGAGGCGCTCAGCAGCGGCTTCTCAGGTGCGCTGGCGCTCCAGACGCGGCGCGGGATCTTGGACGATGCCACGAGCCAGCTGTTCGCGTCGCGGAGCAACATCAGCGCGATCTACCAGCGGCTCGCGAACCCGCTTCCGAGTGGCGCGGTGGGCCGTGCACTCGCGACGGAGCGCGACCTGGGGCAGCGCAGCATCGCCGTGGGTACCGTCACGGACAGCTATCGTCGCAACTTCTCGCAGCCGCTCGGGGCGGTCGTCTCCGAGTTCGTGGTCGGCGCACAGCCGGCCGACGGCCCTGTGCACCAGGGGGGCGCGCTGCACGTCGTGTTCGCGATTCCCGCACGACGACTTTCGCCGATCGGGGACTCGGGCCGGGTGGCGTATCCGCTGGCGTTCCGGCTGGTCGTGTCCGACACCGGCGACAACGTCGTGGCACGGCTCGATACGACGCGCGTGTTCGGCACCCGGCAGGCGCTGCGCGGCGGGAGCTACCTCAGCGGCCGGCTAGCGCTCCCGGTGCCGCCCGGGACGTACCGCTATCGACTGCTGGTATCGGAACCGGGCGGCGACGCGGGCGATCTCGTGAGCCGAGACTCGATCACGGTCGGCGCCCTGGATGGTACGCGCTTCGCGACGAGTGACCTCGTGCTGGGCCGCCAGGGGTCGGGACTCGTGTGGGCCCCTGGGCCCGATACGGTACCGCTCAACCCGCTCGGCGACTTTCCCGAGGAGGGATCGGCGGAGCTGTACTACGAGGTGTATGGCCTTGCGGCGGGAGCGTCGTATCACACCGTCGTGCGGCTCGCGCGCGAGGGCGGCCGATCGTTCCTGCGCCGACTGTTCGGCGGCGGACAAGCGCCGGTGTTCTTCGAGTTCGACGCGCCGGCCGACGGACCGGTGACACGGGCTCGTCGCACGCTGGATCTCCGCGACGCGTCCAAGGGGAATTACATTCTGACCGTCGAGATCCGCGACCCCGCCACCGGCGAGTCGATCGTCCGGCGCCGCCGATTCGTCATCGTCGCGCGCCAGTGAGTTGACACCCGCTCCGACGGACCCCTAAGTTTCCGGACTCCGATGTACTGCTCCCGCTGCGGCACTCAGAACGACGATGCCAGCAAGTTCTGCCGGTCCTGCGGGCTGGACCTCGCGGCGACTCCTTTGCGGGATCCGCCACAGGAGGTGACGGAGTTCGATCTCGTCCGCGAGCAGCTCAAAGACGAGTACGAGATTCTCGAGGAGTTGGGCCGCGGCGGCATGGCGATCGTGTTCAAGGCGCGCGAGAAGCAGCTCGAGCGCGACGTCGCGATCAAGGTCCTCCCGTTCTCACTCGCCTTCGACAAGGAGTTCGTCGAGCGCTTCCAGCGCGAGGCTCGCATGAGCGCCAAGCTGGAGCACCCGAGCATCATCCCGATCTATCGCGTCGGCAAGAGCGGCCGCTGTATCTACTTCGTGATGAAGTTCCTGCGCGGCAAGCCGCTCTCGAGCGTGCTCGCCGCGCGGGGCTGCTTGCCCCCCGCGGAGATCCGGCACGTCCTCGTCCAGGTCGCGCGCGCCCTCGCCTACGCGCACAAGAGCGGCATCGTGCACCGCGACATCAAGCCCGACAACATCATGTTCGACGAGCACGGTCAGGCGGTCGTCACCGACTTCGGCATCGCCAAGGCGGCGACCGGGGGCAAGCTCACGGGCACGGGGATGTCGATCGGCACGCCGCACTACATGAGCCCGGAGCAGGCGCGCGCCCAGCCGCTCGACGGCCGGAGCGACATTTACTCTCTGGGGGTCGTCGCCTACCAGTGCCTCACCGGGTGCGTGCCCTTCGACGGCGAAGACTCGTTCTCCATCGGCTACAAGCACATCATGGAGGAGGTGCCCACTCCGCCGCTCGAGACCTACGACCAGCGCACGGTGTTCGAGATCATCCGCAGGATGATGGCGAAGACGCCCGAGGACCGCTTTCAGACGGCGGATGAGCTGGTCCAGGCGCTCGAGGCGGGCGGGATGTTCGCGGCAGTGGGGCTCGCCACCGCGGCCACGCGGGCCATCCCGTCGCTCGCCGCCGCCCGCCTCGCCAGTGCGCCTACGACGCCGCTCCCCCGCACACCGGTTGGGGTGGGGCCCGGGGCCGCTGAAGCCAAGCACCGGTCCGTGGCGGCGGGGATCGGCCTGTGGATCGTCGTCGTGATCGTGGCACTCGGCGCTCCCGGGGTGTACGCCTACAAGAAGGGCTTGCTGTTCTTCGCGCCCGGCGCCCCGCGCGACTCGGTCGCCGCAGCGCTTCGCGACACGCTCGACCAGCGCCTCCTTTCGGACACCGGCGGGCCCCCCGTGACATCTCCCGACGCCGGCCCGGCCTCCCCGGCCCCCGCGGGCGACCAGGGACGTCCACCCGTGGCGCCGGGCACGCCGGGGCGGCTCACCCTGCACGGCGTGCCGCCGGGCGGGCGCGTCACCCTCAACGGTCAACCCTTCCGGGGTACCCAGGGCGACGTGCCCCCCGACACCTACAAGCTCGCCGTCCTCGCGGACGGGTTCAGTCCCTTCGAGCGCCAGGTGATCGTCACCCCCGGCGCGCCCCTCACGGTGAAGGTCGAGATGCAGCCGGCCACCATCGGCGGCGCGGGAGATGGCACGGATGGACCGTGCGAGGTATACGGGCCGGCATACAATCAGGACAATATCTGCTTCGACACCAAGCCACTCCCCTTGTCTGCGACCAAGATCCCGGTCCCGGCGGACGCAGCGATCTTCCCCCGGCAGGCGATCCTCCTGATCCACGTCTCCCGGGAGGGCACCACCATCGATGCCCGTGTCTTCGGGCCCTCCAACCTTGACACCTTCAACAATCAGGCGCTGGACATGGCCAAGAACCTGCGTTGGAACCCTGCGCAAAAAAACGGCGAGCCGGTAGACGCGTGGGTGCAGTGGCGGTTCGAGCCAGAGAGGCAGTAATCGACGTCCATCCGACGGCATTCATCGCCCCCGGCGCGGTGGTGCTGGGGGATGTGACTTTGGGCGCGCGCTCGAGCGTCTGGTACGGTGCCGTGCTGCGCGCTGACATGGCGCCGATCGTGGTCGGGGAGGCGACGAACCTCCAGGACGGTACGATCGTGCACGTGGACGCCGGGAAGCCGGCGCGCATCGGCGCCCGCGTGGGAGTCGGCCACCGCGCGATCCTACACGCCTGCACTGTGGAGGACGACTGCCTGATCGGCATGGGGAGCGTGCTGCTGAACGATGTCCACATCGGCACGGGGAGCGTGGTGGCGGCAGGCGCAGTGGTGCCGGAAGGCACTCGGGTCCCCCCTGGATCGCTGGTCGTCGGGGTGCCGGCACGGGTCACGCGAGCGGTAGACGGCGCCCTGCGCGAGCGGATCCGCCAGACCTGGGAGCACTATGTCGCGGAGGCCGAGCGACACCGCGCGGGAGTGTTTCCGCTCGCCCGGACAAGTTTGTGATGTGAATTGGTGAATGCGTTGTCCGCGCGGGGCTCTCGCGCGTGTTGCCCGGATCCGCTCCAGCGCATACCTTGACCGTCCGCGTCTTTTCGGTCTCGCGCGCCGTTAAATTTCATATAGCCAGACCGTTTGTGAGCTAGCTCACTCCGTGAGGGACGAGTCCGTGAGGGACGAGCCAGGATGACCGCTTCCACCCGCACACGCACGCTCGATCTGAGTGCGAACGCCATCACCGTGCTCGAGCGGCGCTACCTGGTCAAGGACGACCAGGGCAAGCCGGTGGAGCAGCCCGAAGACTTGTTCCGACGCGTCGCCCGCACGATCGCGGCGCCGGACGCGCACTACGGTGCTACCGACAAGGCGGTCGAGGGCCTTGCGGAGACGTTCTTCGACCTGATGGCGCGCCGCGTGTGGATGCCCAATTCACCCACCCTGATGAACGCGGGCCGGCCACTGGGACAGTTGTCCGCCTGCTTCGTGCTGCCGGTGGACGACTGCCTTTCCAACGGCCAGAGCGGCATCTACGACACCCTCCGCGCCATGGCTCTGGTTCACCAATCCGGCGGCGGTACGGGCTTCTCGTTCTCGCGGCTGCGGCCGAAGAACGACGTGGTGCGCTCCACCATGGGCGTGGCATCGGGGCCGGTGTCGTTCATGAAGCTGTACGACGCGTCGACCGACGTGGTGAAGCAGGGCGGGACGCGTCGCGGCGCCAATATGGGGATCCTCCGCGTGGATCACCCCGACATCCTCGAGTTCATCAGCTGTAAGGACGACCTCACCCAGGTGACGAACTTCAACATCTCGGTCGCCGTGACGGACGCGTTCATGCGGGCCCTCGAGGCGGGCACCAGCTACGATCTGATCCATCCGCGAACGGAGCGGGTCGTGGGCCAGCTGGGCGCTCACGAGGTGTTCCGGAAAATCGTCCACGGCGCTTGGAAGACCGGCGAGCCGGGCGTGTACTTCATCGACCGGGCGAATCAATACAACCCGGTGCCGCACCTGGGGAGTTACGAAGCCACGAACCCTTGCGGCGAGCAGCCGCTGCTCCCCTACGACGTGTGCAACCTCGGCTCGATCAACGTCGCCCTGTTCGCGAAGGACGGGGACGTGGATTGGGACCGCCTGCGGACCGCGGTGCACCTGTGCACGCATTTCCTCGACAACGTCATCGGCGCGAACAGGTATCCGCTGCCGGAGATCGATAGCCTCGCGCAGCGAATCCGGCGGATCGGACTTGGGGTGATGGGCTGGGCGGACCTGCTCGTGCGGCTCGGCATTCCGTACAACTCGGACGAGGGTGTCGGTCTCGGCCGGAAGCTCATGGCGTTCGTGGACGAAGAGGCGAAGGTCGCATCGGAGCATCTCGCCGAGCAGCGCGGCGCGTTCCCCGAGTGGGAGCGCTCCATCTGGGGCCCCGACGCGACGTGCGCGCGCGACGCCCGGGGCGAGCGGATCCGGCCCATGCGCCGGCTCCGGAACTGCAATCTGACGACCGTGGCGCCCACCGGGACGATCTCGATCATCGCCGGCTGCTCGTCGGGGATCGAGCCGCTATTCGCGGTCGCGTTCATGCGGAACCAGGCGGGCGTGCTGATGCCCGATGTGAACGAGGACTTCGTCGCCATTGCGAAGCGGGAAGGCTGGTACACGGACGACCTGATCCGGCGCATTGCCGAAGCGGGCCACATCCACTTCGACGAGGTGCCGGCGACGTGGCAGCGCGTCTTCGTCACGGCGCACGACGTGACGCCCGAATGGCACATCCGGATGCAGGCGGCGTTCCAGGAGTTCACCGATTCGGCGATTTCGAAGACCTGCAACTTCCCGCGCGAAGCCGCTGAGGAGGACGTCGAGCAGATCTATCGCTTTGCCTATACGCTTGGCTGCAAGGGGGTCACGGTGTACCGCGACGCCTCTCGCGACATGCAGGTGCTCTCGACCGGGGCCACCGCGAAGCAAGTGCAGCAAGCCGCCGGGGCGGCGCCGCCCGGGGACGGGGACGACGTGCAGCGCCAGCTCGCCGACGCCCTGGGGCGCCTCGCCGAGCTCGAGGCGGAGCTCGAGCGCACGCGCGCGCAGCTGCACGAGTCGGAAGCGGAGAACTTGCAGCGTCGCGCCAAGCGCTCGCGTCCCGATCTCCTCAAAGGCTCGACCCGGCGGATCGAGACGCCGCTCGGGACGATGTACGTGACGATCACCGAGGACGACAAGGGTCAGCCGTTCGAGGTGTTCATCTCGCTCGGCAAGGCGGGCGGTGCGCTCATGGCCGACGTCGAAGCCATCGGCCGCCTGATCTCGCTCGCGCTCCGATCCGGCATACCGATGCGCGGGATCTACCGCCAGCTGCGCGGCATCTCGTCCGATCGCGCGGTCGGGCTGGGGCCGAACAAGGTCTTGTCCGTTCCGGATGCCATCGGCATCGCGATCGAGAAGTGGATGCAGGACAAGCACGGCGTCCAGCAGGACCTGCTGGCGGGGACGGGCGGTTCGGCGCCGGCGAGCCAGCCGGCGCGCCCGGTGATCGCCGGGGAGGATGGCGCGGCGGCCGTGCGCTCGGGCGTCCCGGCGCAGGACTTCATCGGTGCCTGCCCGGACTGCGGCTCCCAGCTCGCGTTCATCGAGGGCTGCGCCAAGTGCCACGTCTGCGGCTTCAGCGAGTGTGGCTGATCGGCCACACGCTGGCAGGCGGCTGTGGTCCGGCGGTCAGTCGTCACATCGCCAAGGGGTACGGCTCGTGTGACTCCGATCACGACTTCGAGGAATGGGGCCGTGTTATTCTCATCTCGTGACCATTCCTCTCCGCTCCGTCACCCCGACGCGGTTGCAGGCTAAGGGCTGGGCCCGAGTCGGCAAGCCCGGCGCGCACCTGCTGCGCCGCGGTGCATGGTATCCCGTGGTCCGCATCTCGTCGAGCCATATCGTCGTGCTGGACGTCAACCGGCGGAACGTGCCGGTCGACCGCCGCTTCCTCGAGATCCGCTACCATCCCCCCGAGCGGTGGAGCATCGTGCGGTGCGAGGCGCGCGAGATCCAGCGCGTCGGCCGGCTCTTTCCCCTGACGTACGCCGTGTGCCCTGCCTGCCGCCACCGGCAGGCGTTCGAGGCGGATACGAAGGAGTTGACATGCGAGCGCTGCAAGAAGGTGGCGGCGCTTGCGTGGGACGAACTGAGCTGACGGTTCAGAGCAGGACGACCTGGTCGCCGACCGAGACGATTCCAGATCCCACTCCGAGGCAGTAGAACCCCCGCGTCCCGCCGTCCAGGAACTGAAGGTGGGATTTCAGCACGTCCGGCTCGACCATCCGGTGGAGGGCCCACCCGGTGAACGGCCGGCAGGGGCGGGCGATATCGAGCACCTTGAGACGCATCCGCTCGGCGCCATCCGGAGCGCAGATTGCCAGGCCGTCGCGCAGGTCATCGATCGTGACGCGTCGGTCCACGTCGACGATGATGTTCTCCCCGGCGCATCCGATCTGGATGCGGTTACCGAAGCGCTCCTGCATCGCGGCGTAATGGGACGTGAAGCCGACCGAAACCCCGTGCTCGCCGTCGGGGTTCTTGGTGCGGGGGTGCGCCCGGTGGTGGACGTCGACGACCCAGGAGTGGTCGGCGGCCTCGCCGAGCGCCCCGTCCGCGGTGAGCGCGAGCCGGTCCACCGGCAGGATCGCTGACGGATCGTAGACGCGGTGGGATTTCTCCCCGGTCTTCAGAGAGGAGCGTTGAACCTGAAGCCGAACGACCCGGCCGAGGTCGCGCATAACAAAATCTACAAAAACAGCGTAGAATGAGGTGAGCAAACCTCTATGCGGATCACCCTCGGTTGGGCCCGATGCGCGGACAACGTCGCGGACATCCTGCGCCGCGGCGCTTGGTACCCCATCGTCGAGGAGTCGGTGAATGGGCATGTGGTCGTCGAGGTCCGGCAGCAGCGCATCCGCCTCAACCGCGCAGACGTGACGATCCGGAGGGAGCCCCCCGACCACTGGAGTATCGTCGTCCGTACCGGGGTGCTCCGGCCTACGCTGGGAGGGAAGGGGATGGAGGTCGTCACGACCTACTCGGTGTGCCCGCTGTGCCACTACCGTCAGGATTTCGCCGGCCGGCCGGACACCCTGCGCTGCGTGCGCTGCGGCGCCACATCGCCGGTGGACTGGTCGGAGACCTGTTAGCGGTCAGCCGTCAGCGGTCAGCCATCAGCCGCCGCAAGACTCGCCTTGCGCCGCGGTTCGATTGTAATTAGTATATTAATTATCAACATGTTAACTTGCGGACAGCTCTGATGACCGACCGATCTGAGCTCGCCCTGCAGCTCACGGAAGCCGTCGCCGCCACCCATACCGCGGTCCAGCGCACGGGAGACCGCGCGTTTCGGGCCTATGGGCTGTCGCACCGCGCCCACGGCGCCCTGAGCGCCGTGGACCAGGGCGGGCCGGACGGCGCGCGGCCGAAGGACATCGCCGACGCACTCGGCGTGTCGCGCGCGGCCGCCACAACCTTCATCCAGCGTTTGGAGGCTAAGGGACTGGTGGAGACCAACCCCGACGCCGAGGACGACCGCGGCGTACGGGTGACCCTCACCCGCCGTGGGCTCGAGGCGCTACTCCGGGTGGGCCAACTCGAGCGGCGGCTCGCGGCTCGGGCGATCGAGGGGTTGCCGGCCTCGAGCATCGCGCGTGCGGTCCACCTGCTGCGGGTGTTCCGGCGGCGGCTGGAGGAGAAACAGATCGGTGTCGTGCGGTGAGAGGGGTTACCGATGTGGGTATCTTTATGCATCCCGCGCCCGCGCCGCACCCGGCCGCGAGGCAGGAGAGACGGCACTTGAGGTCCGCTGCATACTTCAACGCTCGGTAATCACTTAAGTCGACCGCCCGGGTCGTTCCTTTTTCTTCACTGGCGCTCTCTGTCGTCGCGGGAGCCGAGCGCATTTTTCCACATCTCCGTCATTGCTGGGGAATGTTGAAAACTGAGGCGCCCATTGACGCCGCCGCCCGCGTCCTGCATGGGGCGGAGCGGGTCTTGGTGACGACAGGGGCGGGCATGTCGCGGGAGAGCGGGATTCCCACGTTCCGCGACGCGCTGACCGGACTCTGGGCGCGCTATGATCCGGAGGAACTCGCGACGGAGGCGGGGTTTCGTCGGCACCCTGCGCGTGTGTTCGGCTGGTATGCGTGGCGGCGGCGCCTGGTGCGCGCTGCCGTGCCGCACGCCGGCTATTACGCGCTCGTCGCCCTAGAGCGGCTGGTGCCGAGCCTTGCGGTCGTCACGCAGAACGTGGACGGACTCCACCGCCGGGCCGGGAATCGGCGCGTCCTCGAGTTGCACGGCTCGCTCGAGCGGTTCTCGTGCGTCGACGCCAGGCATCCCTTCCCCGGGGATGCAATCCCGGCGCCCGAGGTGGACACCGAGTGCGAGCCGCCTCGCTGTCCGCAGTGCGGCTCGCCGGTCCGGCCGGATGTCGTGTGGTTCGGCGAGACGCTGCCCGAGCGCGTGACGACGGAGGCCTGGGACCTCGCGGCCTCGTGCCAGGCGATACTCGTGGTGGGAACGTCGGGGCTGGTGCATCCGGCCGCGCAGCTTCCTTTTATAACGCGCGACGCGGGCGCCGTGGTGATCGAGGTCAATCCCGATCCCACCGAGGTTGCCATCGCCGCGCACGTCGTCTGCCGCGGGCCAGCCGGGACGATGCTGCCGGCGTTGGTCACGGCACTCAGGGAGAAGGGGGGGGCACGAGCCTGATCCGCCGCACGAAAATCGTCGCGACGCTGGGGCCCGCGACTGGTGCAGCCGAGGGGATCGCGACGTTGATCGACGCCGGTGCGAACGTGATTCGCGTGAACGCCTCGCACGGGACCTCGGAGCTGCGCGCGGAGTGGGTCGCCGCCATCCGTCGGGCGGCCGCAGCAGCGGGCCTGCCCGTCGCGGTCCTCGTGGACCTCCAGGGCCCACGCATCCGGGTCGGGGGGCTATCCCTCCCGCGCCCGCTGCGGCCCGGCGAGACCGTGGTCTTCGCGCCCGAGAGTGTGGCCCGGGGCGACGAGTTGCCCACGACGTACGACGATCTCGCGAAGGATGCACGCGTCGGCGCCAAGATTCTGCTCGACGACGGCCTGCTCTCCGTCGAAGTGACGCGGATCTTCGGGCCGCGGGTGGAGGCCCGCGTCGTGGACGGCGGCACCCTCACCGCGCACAAGGGGATGAACCTTCCCGGGCTGCAGGTGAGCGCACCCGCACTCACCGAAAAGGACCACGAGGACGTGGCGGACGCCGTCGGGTGGGGCGTCGAGTACCTCGCCCTCTCCTTCGTCCGCCGGGCCGAGGATCTCGGCGAGCTGCGGCGGCTCGTTCCCCCAACGGTGAAGCTCGTTGCCAAGATCGAGAAGGCCACGGCGCTCGACGACCTCGATCGCATCCTCCAGGCGTGCGACGCGGTGATGGTCGCGCGGGGCGACCTCGGCGTCGAGCTGCCGTTCGAGGAGGTGCCGGTCGTTCAGAAGCGGCTGATTCGCGAGGCCAACCAGCACGGCAAGCCCGTGATCACTGCGACGCAGATGCTCGAGTCGATGGTTCACCACCCGCGGCCGACTCGGGCGGAGGCCTCGGACGTCGCGAACGCGATCCTTGATGGCACCGATGCCGTGATGCTCTCGGCCGAGACGGCGGTCGGCGAGTATGCGGTGGACTCCGTGCGGGCGATGGACCGGATCATCCGCGAGATGGAGCGTCACAGCCTGGGAGCGGGGGCGGGCCGGGGAGGGCGGGACGATCGCCGGCTCGGGGCGGAGTACGAAGTATCGGTCGAGGACGCCATCGCCCTCGGGACGAGCGCCGTCGCCCGCATGCTCAGAACGCCGCTCATCGTGACGCTTACGAAGGGCGGCTTCACGGCCCGCAAGGTCGCCGCGCTCCGGCCGCCGGTGCCGATCCTGGCCGTCACGACGGAGCCCGTGACCTACCGACAGCTGGCACTGGTGTGGGGCGTGACGCCGGTGCTGGTGGACCGGGTGCCGGGCTACGACGCGATGCTCACCGTTGTGCGCGACCTGATCCTCAAGCGCGGCTATGCCCGTGCGGGCGACCGGATCGTGATGACGGCGGGCGTGCCGTGGGAGGTGTCCGGCGCAACGAACTTGCTTAAGGTCGAGGTCGTCTGACGTGCGGGTCGTGTTGCTGGGCACCGGCACCTCGTATGGCGTGCCGCAAATCGGCTGCCGCTGTCGCGTGTGCACCTCCAGCGATCCGCGGGACAAGCGGACCCGCAGCGCGGCGTTGATCGAGTCACGCGGACAGCGCCTCCTGATCGACACGCCGCCGGAGCTGCGGCTGCAGCTCGTCGCCGCCGGCGTGAGCGCGGTTGACGGGGTGCTCTTCACCCACGCGCACGCCGACCACGTGCACGGCATCGACGATCTGCGGGCGTTGACGGTGCGGCGCGGCGCCCGCTTGGGCGTGTACGGGCCCGCCGCCACGATCGCTGAGCTGACGCAGCGGTTCGGCTACGTCTTCGACGCGACGCCCGCGCAGCCGGGCACGAGCAAGCCGGAGCTCGCCGCGCATCCGCTCGGGCCCGCCTGCGAGACCGAAATCGCCGGGATGCGCGTGTGTCCGGTGTCGCTCCCCCACGGTGACCAGACGGTGTTCGGCTATCGCGTGGGGCCGGTCGCCTACCTCACCGACGCGAAAGCGATCCCCGATGCGGCGCGTGCGCAGCTCGCCGGGGTCGAGGTGCTGGTGCTCAACGCGCTGTTGTCCCGGCCGCATCCCTTGCATCTCTCGATCCCCGAAGCGGTAGCGGCGGCGCAGCGCATCGGCGCGCAGCGCACGTTTCTGACGCATCTCACCCACGAGACGCCGCACGCGGAGCTCGAGGCGCGCCTCCCCGCAGGCGTGGCGCCGGCGTACGACGGGCTGGTCATCGAGGTGGGCGCGGCCTAAATTCGAGCGCAGGAGGACGGTGTCATGTCGAACGCAGTCGAAGCGACGCTGCGGCGGTTCGAAAGTGCCTCGGCGCGCCAGAGCGCCGCGATGGACGACCTGGTGCGGCGGGCAGTATTCGGCGCGCCGGACGAGCAGCAGCAAGCCCGCTGGCTCATTTGGGAGATCGGGCAGCAGGCGGGCGTGCGCCCGGCCTCCATCCATGAGCTGTACCTGGCGCGAGGCCGCGGGGAGGTCCCGCCGTTCACGACGCCCGCGATCAACGTGCGCGTGCTCGCCTACGACACGGCACGCGCGGTGTTCCGGGCCGCGAAACGCCTGGACGTCGGGGCCGTGATCTGCGAGATCGCTCGCAGCGAGATCGGCTACACCGACCAGCGGCCGGCCGAGTACGTCGCGGTGATGACGGCGGCGGCGCTGCGCGAGGGCTTCACCGGGCCGCTCTTCGTCCAGGGAGACCACGTGCAGGTGAACGCCAAGAAGTACGCCGCCGACCCCGACGCGGAGCTCCGGGCCGTGCGCACCCTGATCGAGGAGGAGCTTCACGCCGGGTTCTACAACATCGACGTGGACACCTCCACGCTCGTGGACCTGTCGCACCCGACGCTCGACGAGCAGCAGCGCGTGAACTACGAGCGCGCCGCCGAGCTGACCGCGTTCATCCGCGACCGAGAGCCCGGCGGTGTGACGGTGTCGGTCGGGGCGGAGATCGGTGAGGTGGGCGGCAAGAACTCCGACGTCCACGAGCTGAAAGCCTTCATGGATGGGTACAACCGCACGCTCAAGCGCCTGGGTCCCTACGTGGGCATCAGCAAGATCTCGGTGCAGACCGGCACGAGCCACGGCGGTGTGGTGCTTCCCGACGGCTCGATCGCGAAGGTGCAGCTCGATCTCGACGCGCTGAAGGCGCTCTCGCGCGACGCGCGGAGCGCTTACGGCCTGGGCGGGGCGGTGCAGCACGGCGCCTCGACGCTCCCGCCGGAGGCGTTCGGCCACTTCCCGGCGTGCGAGGCCATCGAGATCCACCTCGCGACCAACTTCCAGAACATCGTGTTCGACCACCCGCAGCTCCCGGCCGACGTGCGCGCCGAGATCAACGAGTGGGTGAAGGCCGAGTGCAAGGATGAGTGGAAGAAGGGCGACACAGAGCAACAGTTTGTCTACAAGAGCCGCAAGAAGGCGATTGGCCCGTTCAAGCGACGGCTCTGGGATCTGCCGGCGGAGGTGCGCGCCGCGATCGCCGCCGATCTCGAGCGGACGTTCGCGTTTCTGTTCGAGCAGCTCCGAGTGACGAAAACCCGGAGCGTGGTGGACCGCTGCGTGAAGCCGCCGCTGCAATCGCACGCGCAGCCGCGCCCCGTGGCGGTGGCCGCGCCGGACGACCTGGAGGCGGGCGAGTGAGCGAGCGCGGTTCCGGATTCGGTTCGTTCCTGCTCGGTCTCGGCATCGGTGCGGTGCTGGGGTTCCTGTTCGCGCCCGAACCGGGAGACGCGGCGCGGGGAAAGCTGCAGCGGAAACTACGGGGGCTGCGCGACCTGGCGGCCGAGAAGGCCGGTGAGCTCGGCCAGCTGCTCGAGCCCGGCGACGAGGAGCACGAGCCGTCGAGCCGCGAGGAGCTCGAGCAGCGCCTCACGGACGCCAAGCGGCGCCGCCGTGGGGCCAAGGCACCCACGCGGCTTGAGGCCCCCGAGGAGGAGGACGAGCCCCTCGCGTGACGCGGGAAGGCGGCTGGCATCGGTCGGTGACCGGCGTTGCCCGCCGCACATTCGAGGCGGCCTACGAGGACAACATCCCCTTTCTCGCGGGCGCCCTGTCGTTCGACCTGCTTCTCACGATCATCCCCTTCGTCGTCCTGCTCCTGGCGGCCGTCGGCTATCTCGTCCAGCACCAGATCACCACCCAGCAGGTGAACCTGGAGGAGTTGCTCGCGCGGCTGCTTCCCAGCGCGCTGGAGAGCGGGGCCGACCGGGCATTCGCGCAGGTGGAGAGCGCCCTGGGCGCCGTGGTACGAAATCGCGGCCGCCTGACGGCATTCGGCCTGCCGCTCTTTCTGTGGTTCTCCACGCGGTTGTTCGGCGGCATGCGCGCGGCGCTGAACGACGTGTTCGACACCGACGAGCGGCGCCCCTGGCCGGTAGCCAAGCTGCTCGACCTCGCCATGGTGCTCTGCACCGGCGCCATGCTGGTCCTGAGCGCGCTCGTCGCCGCCTGGGAGGCGCGCGGCGCCGCCTGGCTCGCCCAGAGCTTCGTGCTGGGCTGGCTGTGGCGCTGGAGCCTCGCGATGATCGCATTCGCGCTCGGTGTGCTCTTCTTCTACATCGTCTACAAGGTCCTGCCCAGCCGGCCCATCCACTGGCGCACGGCGCTCGTGGCCGCCGTGTTCTGCTCGCTCGGCTTCGAGGTGGTGAAGCGGCTGTACACGCTGTACGTGACGAAGTTCGTCACGGTCGATCGGGTCGCCTCCGACGCCAACGTCGTGGCGGTCTTCCTGTTTTTGCTCTGGGTCTACTACACCGCCTACCTGTTCCTGCTGGGCGGCGAGGTCGCGGAAACGTACGACCTCATCCGCATGCGACGCTCGCAGCGGGTCCAGCTCGGGTGACTGCGCTCCGGCCGATCGACCTGCGGAGCGACACGGTCACGAAGCCGTCGCCGGCGATGCGCCGTGCCATGGCGGAAGCCGAGGTCGGCGACGACGTCCTGGACGGCGACCCGACCACGCGGCGGCTCGAGAAGCGGGTGGCGGAGCTGCTCGGCGGCGACGACGCGCTGTTCTTCCCCTCCGGGACGCAGGCCAACCAGACCGGGATCGCCCTGCTCACCCGCCCGGGGACCGAGCTGCTGCTCGAAGCGAACGCGCACCTCGTGCACTACGAGCTGGCGGGAGTAGCGGCCAACTGGGGCGTCCAGATCCGGCCGATCGCCACGCCCGATGGCTTGCTGAGCGGCGAGCTCGTGCGCTCCGCCCTTCGCGCGCCTTCGCCCCACGTTCCACGGCCCGGTGCGGTGGCCGTGGAGAACACCCACAACGCGGCCGGCGGGAAGGTCATGGCGCCCGCGGTGATGGCCGGAGTCGTCGCCGCAGCGCGCCAAGCGGACCTGCGCGTACACCTCGACGGCGCGCGTCTCTGGAATGCGGCGGCGGCGCTCGGCATCCCGGCTGCGCACCTCACGGCCGGCGCTGCCACGGTGATGGTGAGCTTCTCGAAGGGACTCGGCTGTCCAGTGGGATCGTGCCTCGTCTGCGCCGCGAGCGACCGGGCGCGGGCGTGGGAGATCCGCAAGCGGCTCGGTGGTGGGATGCGGCAATCGGGCGTCCTCGCCGCTGCGGCGCTCTGGGCCCTGGATCACAACCTGTCGCGCATCGGCGAGGACCACGAGCACGCCAGGCTGCTCGCCGACCGCTTGACCGCGTGCCCGGCGGTCCGGCCCCTGCCACCCGAGACGAACGTCGTCATGATCGATCTCGTCCGCGAGACCGACACAGCCGAAACCGTCATTCCGAAGCTCGCTCAGGTTGGAGTGCTGGTGGTGCCGTTCGGCCCGCGGCGAGTGCGGGCGGTTACGCACCTCGACGCCAGTCGTGCCGACGTGGAGCGGGCGGCCAAGCTCATCGCCCAGGTGGTGGGCTGATAGGCGCGGGGCGCGGCCGGTCGTTATCTTGAGCCGATGGGCGCGGACGCTCCTCTCCGCCAGCCAATCCCGCTCGCCCGGTCCATCCTCTGGATCCCCGCCCGCGCGGGGAGCCGGGGAGGCGAGGCGGACAACGTCGCATTTCCCGTCTTCCTTGCGCAGTCCGTGCTGCAGGCGATTCACGAGCACCTCGCCGCGCCGCCCAAGCCCGGCCAGGGGATGATCGGTTTCCTCGTTGGGGATCTGTGCGAGTGTCCCGAGACTGACGTCTCCTATCTCATCATCGATTCGGCGCTGCGACTCAATCAGCCGATCCATGGCGACCGCACCATGGACGTCGTGACCCGGCTGTGGGACCGCATCGAGGCGCAGGCGGCAGAGCAGCGGGGCCACCTCATCGGCTGGTACCACACTCATCCGCCGCATCCGATCGCACTCTCCGAGCACGACCTCGAGACGCACGAGCACTACTTCGCGCAGCCCTGGCAGATTGCGCTCATCATTGGCACCGGCGCCGACGGCACCGAGCCTGCAGCGGGCTTGTTCCGCGCCAGCTCGGACGAAGCGTGGCCGACCACGCAGCTGCCGTTCTACGAGCTCCTCGGCGAGGAGTCGCTTGGAGCGGGCGGGAAGAGGCGCTCGTTGATTACCTGGACGAACTACCGGGCGCACAACCCCCTGGCGGACCGTACGGGCCGGGCGGCGGAACGGCCGGAAGGCGCCGGCTCGGCCCCGCCACATGCGGAGCCTACGCCCGAGCCGCCGCAGCCCCGGCCGGCCACTCCGCCACCGGCTCCGCCCCGACCTCCTGCGCCTGCCAAGTCCGACGACCTGGTTTTCCTCACCACCGCCCAGGACTTTGCGTCACCGCCGCCTCCGGGGCCGGTCCGCACGCCGCCACGTGAGCGCCCGTCCGGTCCCGCGCGCCCAGCGGCGCGCCCGGTACCACCGGCGCCGCCACCCCCCCGGGCGACTCCGCCTCCGCCCGCGCCCGCGCGCCCCCCGACCGCCGAGGAACCGGTCGAGGACCTCGACGAGGAACCGGTACAAGAGCCCATCCGCCAACCTGTCGAAGGACCGGCCGGGAAGCCCTTCGAGGCGCCGCGCGAGGAATCGGTTGCCGAAAAACCACCCCGTCCGCTGCGCGCACCGCCTGCCCGGCGGCGCCGTCGCAAACGGCGCCGCGGAGTCTGGCTCGCCGCATTCGGCATCCTGCTAGTCGGGGCGGGGGCCGGGCTCTACCTGGAGTTCCGGCCGACTCTCCCGACCTTGCCGAAGCTGCCCAAGCTGCCGAGCCTGCCGTGGCCCAAGCGGCAGGCGACGACTCCTCCGGCCGCGTCCAGGCCGCCGGCCGCGGCGTCCCGCCGCCAGCCCGTGATGCCGTTCGCGAGACTCGACCGTGTCGGCGACTCGCTCGCGCAGGCGGTGCGCACCTTCGGCGGGCGCGCTGCGCTGTTCGACCGGGGGCAACTCGCGTGCGACGGGCTCGCGCGCGGCCTCCGGGCGGTCGAGGATCGCTGGTTGGCCTACGGTGCGGTGCGCCGAGCGTCCGGAGTGCTGGACCCGCAGCACGCGGTCCGGGACCGGATGCTCTATGCGGGTGTGGACTCGGTCGAGCGCCGTTTTGACCGCTCGGGATGCCCGCGGCCGTAGCGGGAGGGTGGGGCATGGCCGGCCCGAGCGTCCTGACTGTTGCGGGACCGCAACACTGGGGCGGCGCGCGCGCGACTGAGCGCCCGTATCAGCGATCCGTTCGCGACGGTGCCGAGCCCCGGTCTCTTTGTCTAAGCTTTGCACCACAATCGACTTGCATCTGTGCGGGGCACTCCGTCGAACACGCGCGAGGCAGACCGAGGCCGGTCGATTCGCGGCGAGGAAGTTGCGGCTCGGAGCCCTGCAAATGGACGTCGCCCGGAGCAGCACGGTGCGGTACCGCGTCCCCGACGCGGTCCCTTCTTCCGGCCTTGGCCCTGCCGAAAGCGGGAGCGACTCTCACGAGCAGCCGATGCCTCTCGCCTCGGCGATCCTGTGGACGTCGACCGTCGCTCAACCGCAGGCCGATCCCGCGTACCCGATCTTCATCACGCAGCGCGCGCTCGCGGCCGTGCACGACCACGTTGCGACCGGGCCGCACGGATCGTCGTCCCTCGGGTTCCTCGTCGGTAACGTGCTCCGGGCGCCTCAGGGTGGGAAGCCATACATCGTCGTCGAATCAACGATCCAGGTTCCCTGGTCGATCGGCGGAGATCATCTCAAGCCGGCGCTGAGGCAGGGACGCGCGATCGCCGAAGAGGAGCTACGCCACAGGGGAGGCCGGCTGGTGGGCTGGTACCACAGCCGCGACGCCGCAGACGCCCGGCTCTCGACCGCCGATGCGGACGCGCATCTCGCGTGCTTCCACCAGCCGTGGCAGCTCGCGCTCGTCATCGCGCGGGGCGCCGATCTTGCAGGCGGCGTGTTTCGCGTCGGGCGGGACGCCGCGCACTCAAACGGGTATCTGCCGTTCTACGAGGTCGTGGACGCCCACTCGGTGCGCCCGGACGGGCGCAAGGTCACGGCTCTCGCCTGGACGAACTATCGAACCGAGGCGAACGTTCTCTCGTCCGACCGCGCGTCACAACCAGACAGGCTGCAGACCCCCCTCCTCCTATTCCCGGACGAGGCTGAACCAGAGGCGGAGGTGCTGCCGGCGCCCGCGGACCGGCGCCTGGTTCTCAAGCCGATCGTCCGAGTCGCGGGCTTCGCTGCGCTGGGGATCGTAGCGGCCGGGGCGCTCTTCGGCCTGTACCGAGCGATCGCTGTCGGGCCGGTGAGTGGAACGGAGGGAACGGGGGTGGCCGCGCGGTCGCCAGCCGCGGTCGTGGCCCTGGGGCGCATCGATCGTCTCGCGGACACGGTCGCGTTCGCGGTCGGCGCCTTCGACCTGCGGGTGCGTCTCCTCGAGAGCCGCAAGATGACGTGTGGCGACTTGGCGCGCGGGCTAGTCGACCTGGAAGAGCGGTGGACGGCGTACAACGCGGCGCGCCAGAGTGCTGGGAGCCTGGACTCGGCGCGCGCCGCGCGCGATCGCGCCCTGTACGCCGACGTCGATGCCGCGGAGCGGCGCTTCGAGCGCTCGCCCTGCCCCCGCCCGTGAGGCGGGGTCTCGCCTGCTCGCGCGCGCTGCAGGACTTGTTGACGAGATTCAGCGCGAGGCAACTCGTCAAAGCGCGCCGCGTCTGAAGCGTTGGCGCCCGGCGACTTGGCCACGCCCGCAGGACCCGTTACTTTTGAAGCGCCCCAGGTCCGCAGGTCGTCCACTCGTGAACCGCGTCAGGCCCCCGCAGGGAGCAGCGCTAAGCGAGGCGAGGCTTCGCTGCGGGGAGCCTGGGGCATTCCACAGGCAATTGCGGATTGTGGATTGTGGATTTGTGGATTGTGGATTGAGGGCGGTGGATAGAATCCGCAATCCGAAATCCGCAATCCGCAATTCTTGCTAGATTGATCCTGATGATCGCATTGGCCCGCAAGTACCGCCCCAAGACGTTCGCCGACCTGATCGTCCAGGATCACGTGGCGGCTGCCTTGCGCGGTGCCGTGGCCCGCGGCCGGGTGGCTCACGGCTACCTGTTCGCGGGCCCGCGCGGGGTCGGCAAGACGACCGCCGCGCGGATTCTCGCCATGGCGCTGAACTGCGAGCGGCGGGCGCCTGCGGGGGAGCCGTGCGGCGAATGCACGTCGTGCACGCGCATCTGGACGGGGGCGGCGAACCTGGACGTCGTCGAGCTCGACGCCGCCTCGAACCGGGGGGTGGACGACGCACGCGACTTGCGCGAGCGCGCCATGTACGCCGCGTCGACAGAGGCGCGGCACAAGGTGTACATCGTGGACGAGGCGCACATGCTCACGCGCGAGGCGTGGAATGCTCTCCTCAAGATTCTGGAGGAGCCGCCGCCCCGGGTCGTATTCGTGTTCGCGACCACGGAACCGCAGAAGATTGCCCAGAGCGCGGCGCCCATCCTGTCGCGCCTGCAGCGCTTCGATTTCCGCCGCATCGGACCGCACGCGATCAGGGCGCGGCTGTCGCATGTGCTCGCGGCTGAAGGGCTCGAGGCGGACGATGATGCCCTGCACCTCATCGCGAAGAGCGCGGATGGCGGGATGCGGGACGCCCTGTCGATTCTCGACCAGGTGCTCTCGTTCGGCGAGGGACCGGTGACGGCCGCACGGGTGCGCGAGGTGCTGGGACTGATCCCCGACGACGTGTACGGCGAGACGCTGCGGCTCATCGCCGACCGGGACGCCAAGGCCGTGTTCCCTCTGGTGGACCGGCTGGTGGACGCGGGCGCCGACTTGCAGGAATTCATCGCCGGCGCGGGAGACACCCTGCGTGCGGTGCTGCTCGCCGGCCTGGGCGGCGAACCCGAGGGTCTCACCGAGGGAATGCGCGCACAGGTGAGGAAGTACTGCCCACTGCTCCCTGCTCCCGACGTGGTGCGCCTGCTGGCCGTGCTCACGGAGCTGGAGGGCCAGTTGCGCTCGAGCGGCAACGCGCGGCTTGCGGTGGAGCTCTTGCTCCTGCGCTGGGCGATGATGAGCAGGACGGTCGAGCTCGAGGCGGTGCTGAAGGCGCTGGCGGTCGGGGGGACGGGCGGTCAGGCGGTCAGTCCCTCCGCGGCCGCAGTGCCACCTGTGCTGCGTGACACCGCCGCGTTTCCGGCCGCCCGACCGCCCGCCGCCGTTCCGCTGCCCGAGAAGGGCCCGCTGACGCTCGACCGACTCCGCGCGCTCTGGCCGCGCGTCGTCGACGACGCCCGTGCGAAGAGCCCGTTGCTCGGCGCCCTGCTCGCCGAGACGGAGGTCAGGGGCGTGGAGGGGACGAGCGTGGTAGTGCGGCCGCTCGACACCAACCCCGTGCACGTCGAGGGCATCGAGCGCCAGCGGGATGCGCTGGCCCAGCTGGTGGGGCGCTACGTCAGCGCGCCGATCCGGATCAAGGTCGCGGGCCCCGGGGGTGGCGAGCGCGCACCAGCGCGCCCGGCCCGTCTCACCGAAGACGCGGTGCGGGAGCAGCGGCTCAAGGCGCTGCGGGCCCGGGACCCCAGCCTCAACGCCGCCGTGGACGCGTTAGATTTGGAGTTGCTGGAATAGCTTGCAACCCAGGTGGGCGAGGTTAACTTTCGACGTATGGCGGATTTATCCAGCCTGCTCCAGCTGGGGCAGCAGATGCAGTTTCGGCTGTCGGAAATCCAGTCCCAGCTGGCACAGCAGACGGTGACCGCTTCGGCCGGCGGGGGAATAGTGCAGGCCACCGCGGATGGGCGGGGCCACATTCGCGCGATCAAGATCGACCCCCAGGCCGTGAGCCAGACCGACATCGAGATGCTCGAGGATCTCGTGCTCGCCGCCGTGTCGCAGGCACAGCAGCGCGCCGCCGAGCTGTATCAGGCGGAGGTGAAGAAGCTCGCCACGGGCCTGCCGTTTCCGTTTCAGCTGCCGTTGTAGTCCGTGTCGGCCATCGATGATCTCGTGACGGAGCTGGCCAAGCTCCCCGGGATCGGACGCAAGACGGCGCAGCGGCTCACGTTCTACCTGTTGAAGCAGCCGGCGGACACTGCCGCGCGTCTGGCGGAGGCGATCCGGAACGTCCGCGCGCGTGTGGCGGCCTGCAGCGTGTGCGGCACGCTCACCGACGAGGATCCGTGCGCGATATGCACCGATCCCCGCCGGGAGGCGGGCGTGCTGTGTGTCGTGGAAGAGCCCTCGGACGTCGCGGCGATCGAGCGCAGCGGCCGGTTCCGGGGGTGCTACCACGTGCTGGGGGGTCGGCTGAGTCCGCTCGAGGGCGTGGGGCCCGAGGCGCTGCGCATCGATCGCCTCCTGGCACGCGTCGCCAACGGCTCTGGCGTACGCGAGGTCATCATTGCCACGAATCCTTCGATGGAGGGGGAGGTGACGGCGACCTATCTCCAGCAGGCGCTCAAGCCCACCGGCGTACGGGTGACCCGCATCGCTCGGGGGCTGCCCGTCGGAGGCGATCTCGAGTACGCCGACGGCGTGACCATCGCACAGGCGCTGCTCGCGCGGCGCGACATGTCCGAGGCCGACTGACCGGGGAGACGATGGCTGGAGCGGCGAGCTGGTCGTTCAGCGAGAAGGACTTCAAGCAGATCCAGACTCAGCTGCAGGCATTCCTGCGGGAGGCGAACGCTCGCTGCGCTCTCCTCGTGGATCGCACCGGGCAGCTGGTCGCCACCGTGGGTGACCCACCGCAGTTCGATCCCGCCGCGTTCGCCTCACTCACCGCCGCCGATTTCAGCGCCAACGACCAGCTCGCCAAGATGATCGGTGAGAACGAGTTCGCGTCGCTGGTGCACCAAGGTGAGAAGGAGTCCATGTTCCTCGCCGACGTGGCAAAGCGTGTGATTCTGGTCGTCCTGTTCGATCAGCGCACCACGCTCGGTCTTGTGAAGCTGAAAGGGAAGGGGGCGGTCGAGGGCCTGACGAGAGTCTTTGAGGAGATGTTCAACCGGGTAGGCGCGGGCCCCGCGGCGCCGCAAAAGGGTCTGCTCGAGGGGGCGGAAGACGAAATTGACAAACTGTTCGGCTAAGGGGACGCGCCCATGTCCATGATCAACTACGCGTCCCGCGAGATCAACTGCAAGCTCGTTTACTACGGCCCGGGGTTGGGCGGCAAGACCACGAACCTGGAGCACATCTACGGGAAGGTCTCCCCCAACACGCGCGGCAAGATGATCTCGCTCGCCACCGAGACCGAGCGGACGCTGTTCTTCGACTTCCTCCCCGTGGACCTCGGCACGATCCGCGGTTTCAAGACGCGGTTCCACCTGTACACCGTGCCCGGGCAGGTGTACTACAACGCGAGCCGCAAGCTGATCCTGAAGGGCGTGGACGGGATCGTGTTCGTGGCGGACAGCCAGATCGAGCGCATGGAGGCCAACGTCGAGTCGATGCAGAACCTGTACGACAACATGGCCGAGTACGGGTACGACCTGACGAAGATCCCGTTCGTGATCCAATACAACAAGCGCGACCTGCCGAACGCCGCGCCCGTCAAGGATCTGCAGCCGGCGCTGAACCCGGGCTGGCCGATCGACGATGCGGTGCAGCAGAAGATCGTCTCCGACCCCGCGCATCCCGGCGAGAACCTCGTCGACAAGGTCAACGGCGAGTGGATCGGCCGTGCCCCCTACCACGAGGCCGTGGCGATTCGCGGCGACGGCGTGTTCGACACCCTCAAGACGGTCAGCAAGATGGTGTTGAAGACGCTGAGCTGAGGGAAACGGTCCCATGCGGTGGACCCTGCCCAACATCCTCACCCTCGCGCGCATCTGCCTCACGCCGGTCATCGCGCTGCTTCCGTTCATCCAAGGTTACTGGCCCAAGGTCATCGCCTTCGTGATCTTCCTCGTCGCCGGCGCCTCGGACGTGATCGACGGGTGGCTGGCGCGCCGCTCCAACAGCGTGAGCGAGCTGGGCCAGCTGCTCGACCCGATCGCCGACAAGCTGCTGCTGTTCGCGACGCTCATCCCGATCTTCTGGCTCACTCGGCACCCCACGATCCTCGTGGACTATCGTATCCCGTGGTGGGGGAGCCTTCCGGTGTGGGTGGCGCTGCTGCTGGTCGGCCGCGAGCTGTTGATCACCGCGTTCCGGTTTTTTGCGAAACGGCGCGGCGTGGTGATCCCCGCCATGGGCGCTGGGAAGCTCAAGGCCGTCGTTCAGAACGTCTTCATCGGCGCAACCCTGTTCTGGTTCGCGTGGCGGGATGCGCTCGCCGCTCACCGCTGGGCCGGGTGGTTCCGGAACTTCTGGAACGAGTTTCACGGAGCCGTGGTCGCCGTGACGCTGGCCGGTGCGATCCTCCTCACGGTGTACTCGCTCGTCGTGTACCTGTACCGCTATCGCACGCTGCTCAAAGGCGGCGGGTGAAGCTCGAGATCGTCACGATCGGCACGGAGCTCCTGCTCGGGTCCGTGGTGGACACGAATGCCGCCGAGCTGGGGCGCGCCCTCGCGGCCGTCGGGGCGGAGATCAGCCGGCGCACGACCGTGGCTGACCGGCCGGATGCGATCCGCGCTGCGGTCTCCGATGCCCTCGAGCGCACCGGGTTCGTGCTCACGACCGGCGGTCTGGGCCCCACGCGGGACGACATGACGAAGACGGTGGTGGCCGAGCTGTTCGGCAAGCGGCTCATCCTCGACCAGCAGCTGCTCGCCGGCATCGAGGCGCGCTTCCGCCGGCTCGGCCGGTCGATGCCGGGTGTGAACCGCGGGCAGGCCGAAGTGCCCGAAGGTGCGACGGTCCTGCCCAACCCACGCGGCACCGCCCCCGGCCTGTGGGTGGAGGATGGGCGCGGTCACGTGGCGGTGCTGCTGCCGGGCGTGCCGCGCGAGATGCGTGGGTTGCTCGTGGAGCAAGTGCTGCCGCGGCTGGTGCAGCGACAGGCGGGGGAGCGGCCGCGCGTGGTCCTGTCGAAGACGATTCGCACCACGGGCGTCCCCGAGTCGACGCTCGCCGAGCGAATCGGGGCGATCGAGGCGGACATCGATCCGCTCACCCTCGCCTACCTCCCGTCCCTCGACGGCGTCGACCTGCGGCTCACCGCGTGGAGTCTGGAGCAGGGCGAAGCCGAAGCGCGCCTCGCCAGGGCTGCGCGCCGGCTCAAGGAGCTGGTCGGGGAGCATTCGTACGGCGAGGACGGTGCTGATCTCGCTGCCGTGGTACTCGAGGCGTTGCGGAAGAAGCGTCACCGATTGGGCGTTGCCGAGTCGTGCACCGGGGGGATGGTGGCCGAGCGGATCACCAACATCCCGGGCGCCTCGGACACGTTCATCGGCGGTGTGGTCGCGTACGCGGACGTCATCAAGACCGCCGCCCTCAAGGTGCCGCTCGAGCTCCTCGAGGCCTACGGCGCGGTCTCCGAAGAGGTCGTTCGCGCGATGGCCGAAGGCGCCCAGCGGCTCTTCTCGGTGGATGCGACCATCGCCGTGACGGGAATCGCGGGGCCGGGGGGAGGGAGCGCGGAGAAGCCGGTCGGGACCGTCTGGCTCGCCGCGCGGCTCCACACGGACACCCGCGCCGTGAAGCGGGTGTTCCCGGGCGACCGGGACGAGGTCCGGCGCCGCAGCACCCAAGCCGCGCTCGATCTCCTTCGGCGCATGCTTGCGGCGTCCTGATGCCGACGCTCACGGCGCCCGACGGCACACAGCTCGTGTACGACGCCTACGAGCCGCGCGAGCCGCGAGCCGCAGTGCTGGTGTTGCACGGCTGGTCGGATCACGCGGGCCGCTGGCGCGAGGTCGGCGAGCGGCTGCGTGACGCCGGGCTTGCCGCCTACCTGCTGGATCAGCGCGGCCACGGGCGCTCCGGGGGTCGGCGCGGCTACCTCTCCCGCTTCAGCCAGCTACTCGGCGATCTCCAGGCCTTCCGGCGCGCCGCGCGGCTTCGCAGCGATCGGCCGCAGGTGGTGCTCGGCATGTCGTTTGGGGGTCTCGTCGCGCTGCGCTATCTCGAGACCCAGCCGAGCGATGCCCCCGCCGGCGCCGTGATCGTATGCCCCTGGCTCGCGCTGGCGTTCCGCCCGCCGGCGTGGAAGCGGCTCGCGGCCCGGGTATTCGCTGACCTGTGGCCCACGCTCCGCGTGCCTATGAACCTGGACACCGACCAACTGAGCCGCGATCCGGCTGTGAACCAGGCCTACGTTGCGGATCCTGCGGTGCACGGGATCATGACGCCGGGCGCCTGGCGGGAACTCCAGTGGGCACAAGGTGCGGTGGTCGCAGACGGCTATCGTATCGAGAGCCCGCTCTCGTTCCTCCTGGCTGGCGAGGACCGCATCGTGGACGCGCAGCTGGCGCGCGCGTTCGCCGACGGGCTGAAAGGCACGGTGCAGGTACACTGGTATCCCGAGATGTACCATGAGATCCTGCACGATCCGGAGCGCGAGCGCGGAATTGGCGATATCCTGGCATTCGTCGCACAGCACGTGCCCGGCGCCTGAAGCGGCGCGATCCTCCACTTCCAACGGAACGTCGTGCGATACCGCCGACCGGCCGTCACCCGTAGGAACCGTCGTAGTGTCAGGCCGCTGGTCCGCCTCGACAGCGCCGGGCCACTCGGCTATGTTCTTGTCTCATAGCAATTTCCAGCTCTGCGCTCGATCCAGGCGACCGTCAAAACGGCGGCTGCCGGTCGGCATGCCGATTGCCCAGTGAAACGGAAGCCCATGAAGCGCGACGACGAGCAGCCACAGCCGGCCGAGCAGGTTGAGGCGGACGCTTTGGAGCCAGCCCCCTCGGGAGCGTTGGTCGAGCCTGCCGAGGAGGCGGTCGCGCGCCTCGAGGCCCAGCTCGCTGATCTCAAGGACCGGCATCTCCGTCTGGCCGCCGAGTACGACAACTTCCGCAAGCGCACGCTGAAGGAGCGGAGCGACTTGTGGGGGAGGGCCCAGGCGGACCTGGTGGAGCGCCTCGTGGACGCGCTCGACGACCTCGCCCGCTTCGCGCACGTGGATCCCGACACGACGGACGCACGAGCGATCCACGACGGCATCGACATGGTGGAGCGGAAGGTCTGGAAGCAGCTCGAGGCGAGCGGCGTGACGCGGGTGGATCAGGTCGGCGTGCCGTTCGACCCGAAGGTGCACGAGGCGGTGACGACCGGGCCAGCCGATCATCCCGCGAAGGACCAGACGGTGGGCGCGGTGCTCCAGCCTGGCTACCGGATCGGCGGCCAA
Source organism: Gemmatimonadales bacterium (assembly GCA_035763805.1). Taxonomy (GTDB): domain Bacteria; phylum Gemmatimonadota; class Gemmatimonadetes; order Gemmatimonadales; family GWC2-71-9; genus DASUAL01. Next base: position 3,500 of record DASUAL010000113.1, on the reverse strand, counting down.
CTCATCAGGCCGGCGCGGGTCGTGGTGCTCACGTGGCAGGGGGAACGGGCCGAGCGGGGGGGGGGCGGGGGGGACCGCGCGACGCCCTCGGGCCCGCAGGGTGAGACCCGCTGATGGCGGTGCCCAAGGACTACTACCAGGTTCTGGGGGTCTCCGAGACGGCGACGGTGGACGAGGTCAAGAAGGCGTTCCGCCGGCTCGCCAAACAGTACCACCCCGATCGCAACCCCAACAATCCGCACGCGGCCGAGCGCTTCAAGGAGATCAATGAGGCGCATGACGTGCTGAGCGATCCTGAGAAGCGGAAGAAGTACGACCAGCTACGCCGTTACGGCGCGTTCGCCGGGGCGGGACGGGGCCCGCGGACGGGCGGCGGCCCGTACGACAGCTCCGGGATCGAATTCGATATTTCGGACCTCGGTTCGTTCGGCGGCTTGGGAGACCTGTTCTCGTCGATCTTCGGCCGGCGCGGCGGCGCGGGCCGGATGGAGGAGGAAGAGGAGATCGAGGCAGCCGTGACGATTCCGTTTCGGGTGGCCGCGCTCGGCGGCAAGGTACCGGTCACGCTCCCGATGACGGAGGTCTGTCCCACCTGCAGCGGGAGCGGCGCCGCGCCCGGCGCAACCGTTTCGACGTGCACCGAGTGCAAGGGCCGCGGCACGATCTCGTTCGGGCAGGGTGGGTTCGCGGTACAGCGGCCGTGCCCGGTGTGCCGCGGCAAGGGGAAGGTGCCCTCCAAGCGGTGCCCCACCTGCAACGGCAGCGGCGAGGTCACCGTGGAGAAGCGGCTGGTGATCACGGTGCCGTCCGGCACCGAGGACGGCACGAGGCTGCGCCTCAAGGGACAGGGCACGAAGGGGAAGGGCGACGTCGTCGTGGTGCTGCAGGTCGAACCGGATCGCTTCTTCCGGCGCCAAGGGCTCGATGTGATCTCCACCGTGCCCATCAACCTCGCCCAGGCGATGCTCGGCTCGAGAATCAAGGTGAGGACTATCGACGGGCGTCGCGTGGTGCTGAAGGTGCCGCCCGGCACTCAGCACGGCCAAAAGTTCCGCATCGCGGGGCAGGGGATCGAAAAGAACGGACGGCGCGGAGATCAGTACGTGGAGGTACGAGTCGAGATCCCCGAGCAGCTCGATCCTGCGGCGGCGGCGGCGGTACGCGAGTTCGCGGAGAAGGCGGGGTTGAAATACTGAGCCCTCAGCCGTCGGTCATCAGCTGTCAGCAGTCCCGCGAGATTCAAGCTGACGGCTGATGGCGCAGTTCCAGCCTCATCACCAACGCGCTCTGGGGACACGCAGTCGTGAATTCCGTCGAACGCAGCACTACGTCGGCCACCTCGGTGCGGGAGATCGGCCGGAACCCGAACCTGGGGAAGAACTGACCGGCCGTCTCGGTCAACAGGTAAACGGTGTGCACGCCACGCCGGCTGGCGAGGTCGAGCGCAGCGGCCGTGAGCGCCAGTCCAAGTCCCTGGCCGCGCCGATCGGCGGCGACGGCGACCGACCGGAGTAGCGCGCAGTCGCCGTACAACTCCAGCGCCGCGGTCCCCACGAGCCGTTTCCCGTCTTTCGCCACGAGCGTCGTGGCGACGTGCTCGTCGAGGCCCGCGCGCGGCAGCTTGCTTCGGTCGAGCAGGTCCAGGATCGCGGGGAGGTCGGCGCGCGCGGCGGGGGTAATGACCGGGGGCATGGCAACCCTTGCTGACGAGTCGAGGCGGTGGTAGTGTTGGCGCCATGATGACGTTGGCCGTTCCGGGCTCGAATCGCAATCGGAACCCCCGGGTGGGGGTGGGGGGCCGGGCGGCGTAGCGTCTGGGTTGAACTGGTGAGCGCGCCCCCGGTACCGAACAGTCCCGGGGGCGTAGCTTTTTCGGTTGTGGGTTGAGGAATACGGCAACGGGGTCGAGTAACGGCGTCGAGTGACGGCGTCGAGCAACGGCGGCGCTTGCGGTGCGATGAGGAGTGGCGGCTCCGATGGGGTGTAGGTCAACTGGCAGACCGCCCGGCTGTTAACCGGGAAGTTGGTGGTTCGAATCCACCCGCCCCAGTCCGCATTTTTGTGATCCCATCCGCAGAAATCCGTGACTGCGGCGGGTGCGCGGCCGGATACCGTTGAGGTATGCCGGCTGAGGTCATGAGCTCGGCCGAGCCGCGTCGGCCAACCCTGCTCACCGAGCTCCGTCGTGCCCTGCGGCTGCGGCATTACAGCCGTCGCACCGAAGCGGCGTATGTCGCGTGGGTCCGGCGTTTCGTCCGGTTCTCCGACTTGCGTCATCCTCGGGAGCTCGGGCAGGCGCACGTGACGCGGTTCCTGTCGAGTCTCGCGGTGGACCGTCGCGTGAGCGCGTCCACGCAGAACCAGGCGCTCTCGGCATTGGTATTTCTGTATCGTGACGTGCTCGACGTGCCGATCGGCTGGCTGGCGGCGTTGGTGCGGGCCAAGCGGTCCGCGCGGGTGCCGGTGGTGCTTACGCGCGACGAGGTGCGGCGGGTGTTGAAGCGGATGCGTGGGACGCCGGGGCTTGTGGCGACGTTACTGTACGGTACGGGGATGCGGCTGCTCGAGGCGTTGCGGGTGCGGGCGAAGGATCTCGATTTCGCGGCCAATGAGATTATTGTACGTGCCGGCAAGGGTGATCGGGACCGGCTCACGATGTTGCCGGAGCGTCTCAAGGGCCCGCTGCTGCACCATCTCGCCGTGGTGCGGGCGCAGCACGAGCGCGATCTCACTAGCGGGGCGGGGTGGGTAGAGCTGCCGGGGGCGTTGGGGGACAAGTATCCCCAGGCAGGCCGCGAGTGGGGATGGCAGTGGCTGTTTCCGGCGACGAGGGGGTATGAGGATCGGCGGACAGGCCAGCGGCGTCGGCATCACCTGCACGAGACCGTCGTCCAGCGCGCCTTTCGGGAAGCGGTGCGCGCGGCGGGGATCACCAAGGCCGCCAGCTGTCACACGCTGCGGCACTCATTCGCGACTCATCTCCTGGAAGCAGGCCACGACATTCGGACTGTACAGGAGTTGTTGGGTCATCGCGACCTCCGGACGACCATGATCTACACGCACGTACTGCGCCGCGGGGGTCTGGGCGTCCGCAGTCCGGCGGACACGCTGTGATAATGCGACTAGGCTGACCCGGCTAACCGGCACCGACGTGGTCGGGTCCCGCTTGCTAGCTGGCGCCGCCGCACGCCCCGGTTTACTCTAAGACGACCAATCGAATTCACGTTAGGCGGCGCGTTACAATGAACAAATCTCTTCTTATCGCGACCATCGCTACAGCAGTTCTCCTCGCTGGCGCCGGATTGGCTGCGTGGAGATGGTGGGCTCCGCTACTCGAGTTCCGAGTCAACCGTATCGATGTCCAATCTAAAGACGTGATACGAGGCTACTTCGCTGGACGTCAAGAGTTTGAAGCAACCGCGAAGGAGCTTGCCCGTCTCTACCGTAGCAAGGCCGAACTCCAAGAGCGTTTGCCCATGGACGTTCCTTCGGGTAGTGGC
>DASUAL010000112.1:0-13882 GCA_035763805.1 Gemmatimonadales bacterium | reverse complement strand
ATGGATTCCTCTTCTTTGAGCTCCGCGATCGGCGCTTCGGCTCAGGGCTGTTCCGGTTCACCGGACGCCATCCGTCGTTTACGGTGCGCACCGAGGACGGATACGGCGATTTCGATTACAACGACGCCGTGATTACGGTCGAGTTGCTTCGCGACTGCCGAGCCAAGGTCGCTCGGCTCAGTGAGCGAGACGCCGCGCCGACGATGGCGAACAAGGGTTGTGCGGCCGCCACGGACGAAGCGGCCCGGACCATCCCCGGGCCGCTCGCGTTCTTGCATCCACTATAGACGATAGCCCAGCCCGATCGACACGCCACCCCGGCGCGTCCCGTCGCGCTCCACGCCCGGCGGCATCTCGTCGGCATTGGCCATCGAGCCGCTCACCACGCCCGTGGCGCGTATCGACGCCGTGAAGCGGCCGCCGAGCAGGCACTCGACGGCGAGCGCCCCCCGCGCCCCGACGCGGGTGCGCTTGTCCCCGTCCAGCTCCCAGACGTCGACGGCCGGGCCGGCTTCGACGCGGGCCACCGCGCCGGCCCCGAGCCGCGCCACCCTGATCGAGACTTCGGGCGCGATCTCCAACAGCGAGGCCGCGTCGTAGTCGACCACCGCCACGTTGCCCATCATGCCCGCAAGGCCGGTCTTGGCGTACATGACGCCGACGGCGAGGCGGGTACGGCCAAGGTCGCGGTCCAGCCGGAGGCCGAAGGTCGTCGGCCGGTACGGTCCCACCGTGGTCCCGGAGGAGTCCCGCGACGTGCCCCCGAAGCGGGCGACCCCGATCTCGACCGCTGCGCCCCATTGTGCGACCAGCGACCCGACCGGCACGGCGGCCGGCAGCAGCAACAGAAGCGTTAGGATGAGCGTTCTCACTTGATCTCCAGGTTGACCCAGCCGTTCGTCACGTTGTTCGTGCCCTTGACGATCCAGTTGTAGCCGGGATAGAAGGCTCCGACGACGTCGTCCTCGACCGCATTCCCGACCAGCTCGTCATTGGTCTTGATGAACGAGGCGAGCGACGACCAGGCCTTCTGGAGTCCGCTGGCGCGCTTGAAGACCTTGACGTACGTGTTGCTCGAGTCGTTCCCGGCGGCCAGCGCCTTGGCGGCTCCATCCACGGCCTTGAGCAGCTCTCCCATCAAGTCCTTGTTCGCCTTGATCAGGCACGCCGTGTCGTCGTCCTCCACGAAGAACACGCGGAAGTTCTGATTGGGATGCGCGACGTTATAGTTGGCGATCTGGGTCGCGCTGAACAACAGCACGTAGCCGCTCCAGTCCTTTCCGTTCTGATCAAAGTAGTAGGGGCCGGCCGCCGCTCCGCCCGCGCACTGGTAGGCGGTGAGCGAGTCGGTCGTGCCCTTCTGCCCGAGGATGTGCACCTCAAATTCGGGAGCGCCTTTCAACCAACCCTCAAAATCGTCCACGAAATGCGCCTTGGTCATGTACAGGCCGGGGGCCGTCGGTGGCGACCCGCCCCCGCCGCAGTTGAACAGGCACGGCACCAGGGAGGGCTGGGACGTGAAGTCCGTCTCCACCGGCACGAGCGCGATCACGGGGGTCGCGGGCGGCTGCTCCGGGCTGAGCAACAGGCGGTTGCCCTGCGGGTCGAACGCCACCGGGGCTTCGTGATCGGTGAGTGCAGTCGCCACCAGGACGTTGGCGTCGCCGCGCCAGGCTGCGCGGTGTGCGGGGACCGGTATATAGATCTCGAGCTCGACCGCGGCCGCGGCGTCCGCCTCTACGTCGCCGACCGTCCCGCCGCCGAGGCGCGCGACGTCCAGCAGGGCGCGACGGCCGTCCGCGGCGAGGAAGCGCTGGAAATGGAGCTTGCGCTCGCGGATCGGTGAGGCGTCGAGTTGGGTCTTGAGGTAGGTCCGGAATATGGGATTGCTGAGCGCGAGCGCGAGCCTGCGCGCCAGCGCTTCGGATCTCGTGACGGCGGCGGCGCCGGTCTCGGCGCGCTCTGGGGCGGTCGTGGCCGGGCGGTCCGTGCAGGCCGCCGTTCCTGCCAGGGACGCAAGCGCCACCAGGCAGAGTGCTCTATTCGACATGTTCGACTCCTTGTCGAGGTTCGTGGCCTCAACATGAGGAGTCGAGCATCGGGCTCCGTCGCCCGATTCACGCCGCGCCGGTCGAAATCGTGCGCCACGCCTCCCCGCCATGCCCGGCCGGGTGTAGTTTCCCCATCCCGATGCTCACGATCCTGGCTGTTCTGGTCGCCGCCGACACGGCGCGCGGTCACTCCGGAGCGGGGGGGGCGCTGTATTGGCAGCAGGAAGTCGCCTATCGGATCACGGCGTCGCTCGACGAGGCGTCGGGCGTGCTGGCCGGCCGCGAGCGCATCACGTACGTCAACCGGTCTCCCGATACGCTGCGCGACTTCTTCGTGCATCAGTACCTGAACGCCTTCCGGCCCGGCTCCCGCTGGGCGGCGGCGGACAGCGCGGAGCAGCGCGACCGCTTCCAACACCTCGAGGATCCCGATTACGCATTCGAGCGGATCACCGCGGCAACGCTGATGGGGCAGGGGCTCCGCCCCGACTACCCGTACGCGCCGGATTCGACCGTCGCGCACTGGGCGCTCCCCCGCCCGCTGGCGCCCGGCGACAGCATGACCGTGGACATCGCATGGCAGGCGCGGCCGTCCACCGTGCCGCGCCGCCAGGGCCGCGCCGGCCGCCGCTTTGACTTCGCGCAATGGTATCCGAAGGTCGTGGTGTACGATCGCCACGGCTGGCAAGACCACCCGCTCTATCCGGCGGGCGAGTTCTATGGTGAGTTCGCCACCTACGACGTGTCGCTCGACCTGCCCGACGATCAGGTGATCGGCGCGACGGGGGTGCCGGTGGAGGGAGACCCGGGGTGGGAACGCGCCAAGGCCGACCCAAATCTCCGAATCGAATATCAACGCCAATGGTACCGCTCCCCGCTCCCTGCTCCCGGCTGTGACGGGATGCACGTTGCCCCGGGACGAAAGTGCGTTCGCTTCCGAGCTCAGGACGTCCATCACTTCGCGTTCTCGCTGAACCCGGCGTTCGTGTACGAGGAGGGCCGCTGGGGCGAGGTGGTCGTGCGGGTGTTGTACCAGCGCCCCAACGCCGCGCGCTGGGGCAGCGGCGTCGCGGTCGGGCGCACCGTGGCGGCGCTCGCCTGGCTCGATTCGCTGTACGGCAAGTTCGCCTGGCCCCAGCTCACAAACGTGGACCGCATCGAGCAGGGCGGCGGCACCGAGTTCCCCATGGTGATCATGAACGACTCCCCCGACCTGGGCCTCATCGTGCACGAGGTGGGGCACCAGTACACCATGGGAATCCTCGCCAACAACGAGTGGCGCGAGGCGTTCCTCGACGAGGGATTCTCGAGCTTCCAGACGGCGTGGTTCTTCGAGCGACGCGGCGACGCCGGGCGCTTCTTCGCGAGCGAGGCGACGGTGCTCCAGCTCGACCTGGAGCGGTGGAGCGAGCCGGTGGCGACCGTGAGCGAGCGGTTCCGCGACTTCTTCACGTACAACCGGATGGTGTACACGAAGGGCCTGCTGTTCTTCCGCCAGCTGCGCTACGTCGTGGGCGACGAGACGATGGTGCGCATCCTGCGCGCCTACTACGATCGCTGGAAGCTCAAGCACGTGGACGAGCGCGCGTTCCGCGAGGTGGCGGAGGGCGTTTCGCGGCAGGACCTGGCGTGGCTGTTCGGCCAGTGGCTCCACGCCACGGTGCTGGTCGATTACCGGCTGAAGGGAGTCGCGCGCCGCCGGCTCTCCGACGGCCGCTGGCGCACGACGGTGACCGTCGAGCGGAAGGGCGACGGGCGGATGCCGGTCGAGATCGGCAACCGGAAAGGGGACACGATCTACGCCCGGGCGACGGGGGAGCCGGAGATCGAGCGGGTGGAGTTCACCAGCGCCGGCAAGCCGGGCCGCGTGATGCTCGACCCCCGCGTGCTGGCGCACGACTACGACATGCTGAACAACGAGGAGCGCGGGCTGCGGTGGCTGTTCAGCGGGTGGCGTACCCGCGAGACCCGTCTCGACAACCCGTTCAGCGAGTCCGCGCGCCGCGACGGCCTGGTGCGCGCGCTGCTGCCGGTGGCTTGGTCGAACGACTGGGGCGGCGTGACGCTCGGGCTACGCGATCGGTCGAACTACCTTGGCCGCTACGATCGCGGGCTGTTCATCGGCGCCGTTGGGACGCGCGCGGACGCCACGAACCGCATCGGCGTGTACGGTCGCTGGAGCAATCCACTCCGGCACCTGACGCCGCGCACCGAGACCAGCCTCGCGGGGTGGGCCCTGGAGGGCCGCGCGGGGGTCGCGCTCTCGGTCGACCGGTCGCTGCGCCGGCATCTCACGTTCGGACCCGACCCGCACGTCGGGTTCGACGCCGTGTGGATGGCGACCACGGATTTGGGGTACCTCGACCGCCGGCTGTGGGACGACGCGGGTACGATCGAGGCGGGGCCGTGGGTGTCGACGACCGTGGAGCGTGGCGGCGCGGTGCTGCGCGCCCGGCTGGGCGCGCGGGCGGGGGTGCTCTACTGGAACCCGGGACGCGGCGTCGTGTCGCGGGATCGCTACGACGTCGAGGGGTTCGGCAGGGTGACGGGAGACGCGAGCGTGCGCGCGCCGCTCTTGCTGGGGACCACGCTCGGAGCGCGGGTGTTCGCTGGGGCGTACGTGGGCCCCTCCAACCCGGTGCGCCAGCGCCGCATCCCGGTCGCGGGCGCGGGCCCCTACGAGACGTTCACCAATCCGTTCCTCCGGAGCCGCGGGGCGCTGTTCGTGCGGCCCGACTTTCACTATCACGCGCCGGGAGGCGCCAATCTGCGCGGCTTCCGGAGCGACCTCGGCGGGCGCTGGGCGCTGGCCGCGAACCTGGAACTGGACCGTTCTCTGCTGCGACTCGACGGGGGAGGCGGTATGTTGCGGGAGGTGGCGCTGCATGGGTTCGTGGACGGGGGGCTGGTGGATACGCTGGCGGTCCCCTCGTCGCAGGGCAGGAGGTGGTACACGATCCTCTACGATGGCGGAGTCGGTCTCGTGACGCGGCATCAGATCAAGGATCTCGCCTGGACGATGCGGTTCGAGCTCCCGCTCGTGGTGAACCGGTGGGACCGGGCCGCCGACTTCCGCTCCGGGGACGGACGGCTCGCGTTCCGGTGGCAGGTGAGCCTCGAGCCCAGTTTCTGATGGACACCCCCCCCACGGCGCGCGACCGGCGCGGCTTTTTCCGCGAGAGCTTCGCGAGGCTGTTGCGCGACGTGACCGCCCGCACGGAGGAGCGGGTGGCGCCGCGGCGCTGGTTTCGGCCGCCCGGCGCGGCGGACGAGATCGCGTTTCTCGCCTCGTGCACCCGCTGTGGCGACTGCATCGATGTCTGCCCGGTGCACGCGATCATCAAGGCGCCGCCGGCGGCTGGCCTGGCGGCGGCGACCCCGATCATCGACCCGGGCATTCAGGCCTGCGTCGTGTGCGCGGACATGCCCTGCGCCCGCGCCTGCGAGACGGGCGCCCTCGTGCCGCCGGCCGACGGCTGGGCGAGCGTGAAGATGGGCGTGCTCGAGCTCGATCCCGAGCGCTGCATCACGTTCCATGGCGTCGCGTGCGGCGTGTGCGCGCGTGCCTGCCCGGTGGGCGAGCGCGCGCTCGCCGTCGACGCCGGCGGGCATCCGGTGCTCAAGCCCGAAGGGTGTGTGGGGTGCGGGGTGTGCGTCACCGCATGCGTCACTTCACCGTCTTCGCTGCACCTCAAACTGGCGTCGGTTGTATGAGGGAATGCGGAATGCGGAATGGCACTGTGGGCGTCGCGCGGCGAACGACTTCCCACTTCAATTCCGCATTCCGCTTCGCCATTCCGCATTAGGGTTCCGGTGAGCGAGCTACCGTATCGCGTGGAGAAGCCCTGGGGCCACGAGCTGATCTGGGCGAAGACCGACCGGTACGTCGGGAAGATCCTGCACATCGAGCCGGGCCACGTCCTGTCCCTGCAGTATCACAACAAGAAGGACGAATCGATCTACGTGCTTGCGGGCGAAATCATCCTGCGGGTCCAGCAGGGCGACACGCTGATCGAGCGCCGGCTGACGCAGGGCGAATCGTTCCACATTCACGCGAAGGTGATCCACCAGTTCGAGGCGGTGGTCTCGAGCGACCTGCTCGAGGCCTCGACCCCCGAGATCGACGACGTGGTGCGGCTCAAAGACCGCTACGGGAGGGTGTAGGTGAAAATCATCGTCCCCCTCGCGGGGAAGGGAACCAGACTGCTGCCGCTCACCAAGCGCGTCCCCAAGCCGCTGGTTCGCGTGGCTGGGCGACCGGTGATGGACTACGTGATGGACACGGTGAAGGGGTTCGACGTCGAGGAACTGATCGTCATTACGGGACACCTCAAGCACGTCGTCGAGCGGTACATCGTCGAGCATTACCCCGTCAAGGCGCGATTCGTCGAGCAAACGACGCTGGACGGCACCGCCGGGGCGATCAATCTCGCACGCCCGTTCGTGGACGGGCCGGTGCTCATCATTTTCGTGGACACGCTGTTCGACGCCGATCTGTCGCTCATCAACCGCACCGACGCCGACGGTATTCTGTGGGCGAAGGAAGTCGAGGACTACCAGCGCTTCGGGGTGATCGTCACCGACGCGGGCGGCTACATGACGAGCATCGTCGAAAAGCCCAGCACTCCGGTATCCAAGCTCGCGAACATCGGGCTGTACTACGTGAAGGACTGGAAGACGCTGTTCGACGGCATCGCGCACGTCTTGAAGGAGCCACCCGGCAAGGGAGGCGAGTTCTACCTCACCGACGCCTTCCAGTATATGGTAGATCGAGGCCGGCGGCTCTTCACCGCGCCGGTGGGCGGCTGGTACGACTGCGGCAAGGTGGACACGCTGCTCGAGACCAACCGGCACCTGCTGGAGCAGGGACGTGCTCACATCCCCGCCGGGCCGTGCCCGCGCTGCACCATCGTGCCGCCGGTGTACATCGAGGACGGTGTGACGATCCACGACGCCACCGTCGGCCCCAACGTCTCGATCGAGGCGGGGAGCTACGTCACGGAGAGCACGATTGCGAACAGTATTCTGGGCCGGAACGTGCGCGTCGTGCGGAGCAAAGTGGAGGGCTCGCTCGTCGGGGACGATCAAGTGATCGAGGAGAAGACGGTGAAGCAGAGCGTCCTGGACGCCGGAGAACTTTCACCCGCGAAGTAGTGGGGAGGTCGGAATGACCGTCGCGGAAGTACGCCAGCTGTATCAATTCAACGCCTGGGCGAACCGCCGGATCTTCGCTGCCCTTGCCGCGCTCCCCGCCGAGCAGTACCTGCGCGACCTGAAGAGCAGTCACGGCGGGATCCATGGCACGCTGTGCCACATCGTGTGGGCCGAACAGCTGTGGCTGCACCGCTGGCTGGGCAAGGCCAATCCCGCCGTCCAGCAGGGGAAGGATCTCGCGTCGCTCGCCGACGCCCGCGCCCGCTGGGAGGACGTGGAGGCGGAGCGGGGGAGATTCCTGCAGGGCCTCACGGACGCCAAACTGGCGGACAGCATCACGATCCAGCCGACGACCGGTGGCGCGTACGTGCACACCTACCAGCAGACGCTGCAGCACACCGTGGACCACTCTTCATATCACCGCGGCCAGATCATCACGATGTTGCGCCAGTTGGGGGTGAAGCCGCCGAGCACCGGATTGATTGGGTTCTACCGTGAACGCCCGACCGGCGGCTAGCTTCTTAACTCCTGATGCGTGAACGCGGTCCGCCGGGTGCGCACGGACCGTTACAGGCCCGTGACGCTACGCTCCGCCAAGACATTGTATGATGAGGTGCGGAGGTGCGAGTGAGCGAGAACAACGTGAGGATAGGCGAGATCGCTCCGGATTTCTCACTGCCGGACCAGGCGGGGAAGCCGATGCGGCTGCGTGAGTTGCTCGGTCGGGGCACTGTGGTGCTCTACTTCTATCCAAAGGACCAGACGCCGGGGTGCAGGCGCGAAGCGCGCGCGTTCCGCGACAGCTATGATCGCTTCACCGCGGCGGGTGCGGACGTGATCGGCGTGAGCTCGGATTCGGTGGCGTCGCACCGCCGGTTCGCGGCGAGGGAGAGGTTGCCATTCACTCTACTCAGCGACCGGGACGGGGCGGTGCGCGCGTTGTACGGAGTCGAGAAGACGCTGGGGATCCTCCCCGGCCGTGTGACCTACGTGATCGATCGGGGCGGCGTGGTGCGTCACATCTATGCATCGCAGCTCAAGGCCACGCGGCACAGCCAAGAGGCACTGGACGCGGTGCGATCCCTCAGCGGGGATCGTGCGCAGGCCCGCACGACCTAGTCCACCCCCGCCATCGCCGTCGTGACGAGGAGCGCCCGCACGATGCCGAGCGCTCCTTCCGTGTTCTCATACCACTCTGTCGCCAGGTGCGCGTCGCCGGCCTTGCCCCCCGCGCCGAGAGCGATCGCCGGGATTCCCAGGGCGATGGGGACGTTGGCGTCGGTGGAGGCGGCCGTCAGCTCCGCGTCCCGCCCGAGCACCCGGTTGGCGGCAACCGCGGCCAGGACCAGGGGGTGGGCACGCGGCGTCACGCCGGAGGGGCGGTCGCCCACGAGCTGGGTCTCGAGCCGGAGCGCAGGCGTGCCCGGGGAGCGGTGGCGGTTCTCGTCGCCCGCCGCCTGCTCGAGCGCCGCGCGCACGGTCACGTCGAGCTGGGCAAGTGCCTTCGGATCCTCGCTCCGCAGGTCGAGGTCGAGCCACGCCTCCTGCGGGATCGAGTTGAGCCCGGTCCCGCCGCCGAGACGGACGACGGCGCATGTGGTACGCGGGGCGTGGGGCGTGGGACGCGGTAGATCGGCGAGAAGCGCCGCCGCCCGGCCGACGGCGTTCGCGGGATTGGCGACGCCGAACGCCGCCCAGGAGTGCCCGCCGGGTCCACGAAAGGTCACGCGGTAGCGCCGCGAGCCGAGCGCGCGGTGGACCACGCGCTCGAGACCCGCGCCATCCAACGCGATGAACGCCACCGGAGCCGGGTGGACCTTTCCTCCTTTCCCGTTCCCCGCCTTTCCGTTGAGAAGGTGTTTCACCCCGCGTAGATCACCCGATCCTTCCTCTCCGACGGTGGCGGCGAACAGGATCGGCCGCGTCGTGCGCACGCGGGCTGCGACGATCGCCTCCGCGACAGCCACGAGCGCCGCCAGGCCGCGCGCGTTGTCGCTGATGCCCGGTCCCTCGAGCCGCCGTCCCCGGCGCTCGACCGCGACGCGCACGTCGGGCCCGAACACCGTATCGAGGTGGGCCGACAGTACGACCGGGGCCAATGATTCCCCTTTCCCGTTTCCCTTTTCCCCGTCCAGCCACGCGTGCACGTTCCCGACCTCGTCTACCAGGACGTCCTCCAGCCCCACCTCACGGAACAGCTCAGCCACCCGCGTGCCCCGCTGCGCCTCGGCGCCGGTCGGTGCCGGGATCGCCGACAGCGCGGCCTGGCGCGCCAGCGTCACGTCGTCGGTGCGCTCGATGTGATGGCGCGCGGCGCGGATGCGCTCGTGCGCCAGCAAGCGGGAGATGGTCTGCTCCACACCCCCACACTAACTTCCTGGACGGTGCACGGCGAGAGGGTGAACACGGTGGCGATCACGAACGACGTCGCCCTAGTGGCTGCGATAGTCCGCGTGGGCGCCTGCGTTCACCCGGCGCGCACTGAGTGGGCGAACATCGGCCGGACCTGCCCGCCGAGCGCGCCAACAGTGGGTGTCCCAGCGGTGGTGCGCGATTCGCTTCCCCCGATCGCCCACGGCGTGCCGGCGACGATGGACGACCAGTGGGCGGAGTTGGCGCGGGAAGTGCCGGGCGGATGGGGCGGCATGATACTCGAGGGCTGGCCAGTCATCTACCTGGTAGACACCACCAAACGTGCCGAGGTGGCGGCGGTGCTCGCCGCGCGGGGCGCGCTCCAGGGGATAGATCCGGGGCAGGTGCGTGTGCGGCAGGCGCGGTGGGATTTCGCCCAGCTGTACGACTGGTATCGCTACCTGAACCTCCACGTGTGGAGCGATTCCGGCCTGGTCATGAGTGATATCGACGAGGCCGCCAATCGAATCACCTACGGCGTCCTCGACGAGGCCGCCCGAAGACGCGTCGAGCGCCTGCTCGCCGAACTGCATCTCCCGTGCTTTCTCGTCACCGTTGAGGTCACGGGCCCCTTCTGGCCTGAAGGCAGACGAACTCGCCCTGACGCCGGACGCCCATCTCCACGTTGACTTGCTTGACGCTGCCCGGCGAGAGAGCGACACTACGGGCATGGACGAGCGCGAGCTCATCTACGACTGGAACGAGGCGGACCGGGCGTTCGACTGGTCGCGGGCCAAGGTCGACCTGAACGACGAGACGCTGCGCGACGGCCTCCAGTCCCCTTCCGTCCGGGACCCCTCGCTCGACGTCAAGAAGCGGCTGCTCCATCTGATGGCGGATTTGGGCATCGTGGCGGCCGACATCGGGCTCCCCGGGGCCGGTCCCCGCGTGGTGGAGCAGGTCCGCGCCCTAGCGACCGAGATCCGCGACCAGAAGCTGCCGATCTTCCCGAACTGCGCCGCGCGCACCGTGATCGCCGATGTCGAGCCGATCGTGCGCGTGGCGGACGAGGTCGGGATCCCCATCGAGGCGGCGACCTTCATCGGATCGTCGCCCATCCGCCAGTACGCCGAGGACTGGACCCTCGAGCGCATTCTCAAGTCCTCCGAAGAAGCGGTGACCTACGCCGTCAAGCACGGTCTCCCCGTCATGTACGTCACCGAGGACACGACCCGGGCGCAGCCCGAGACGCTGAAGGCGCTGTATGGTGCTGCGATCGATTGCGGCGCGACGCGGATCTGCCTCGCGGACACGGTTGGCCACGCAACGCCGGACGGTGTCTGGGCGCTCGTCGACTTCGTCAAGCGAGAGATCGTCAAGCAGAAAGACGTCAAGATCGACTGGCATGGCCACCGCGACCGTGGGATGGGGCTGGTCAACTGTCTGGCGGCGATCGAGGCCGGCGTGGACCGGGTGCACGCCACGGCGCTCGGCGTGGGCGAGCGCGTCGGCAACGCCGAGATGGATCTTTTGATCGTGAACCTGAAGCTGCTCGGCGCTCACAAGCGGGACATCGCCAAGCTGCCGGAGTACTGCCGGCTCGTGGCCGACGCGGTGGGCGTCCCGATCCCGGTGAACTACCCGGTGATGGGGGCCGACGCGTTCCGCACCGGCACCGGCGTGCACGCCGCGGCCATCATCAAGGCGAAGAAGAAGGGCCATGCCTGGCTCGCCAACCGCGTGTACAGCTCGGTGCCGGCTGAGGAGCTGGGGCTCGAGCAGAAGATCGAGATCTCGCCCGTCTCGGGGCTCTCCAACGTGAAGTACTGGCTCGAGACCCACGGCTACGACGCCGAAGATGAAGCCGCCTGCCGCGCGCTGTTCGAGGCGGCGAAGCGCACCGATCGGGTGCTTTCCGATGAGGAGTGTCACCGCCTGCTGAGGCAGGTCGCATGGCGGTAGGGTCGTTCCGGGAGATCGAAAAATCGTACTTCGACCTGCGCTGGCACCTCGATCCGGTGGCGGCGACCCAGGCTGGAGTCAAGATCTACGACGACCGCTACGGCCGCTATAGCCCGACTGTGCTCGCGCCGCACCTCGCGGCGCTCAAGTCCATCGCCGCCGCACTCGAAGAAGCCGCGGCCGCCGAGCTGGAAGACGAAATCGACCGAACGGCGCTCCTGAACGAGATCCGGGTCACCATCCGGCAGTTCGAGCGCGAGCGCCCCCAGGCGAAAGACCCCGCGTTCTGGCTGAATCACCTGCTTGGCGGGCTGCATTTCCTGCTCTCCCGCAACGACCGCAGTCCCGAAGAAAAAGCGCGCGCGCTTACGGGACGGCTCGAGGATGTGCCGCGACTCCTGGACGACGCCCGCACGACGCTGGTCGAGCCGGTGCGGGTGTTCGTCGAGACGGCGCTGCGAGTCAATGAGGGCGGCCTGCTGCTGGTGCGCGGGATCGGGCCCGCCCTCCTTGACCGCGCCCCAGGCCAGGCCGCGGCGCTCGCTGCGTCGATCGACAACGCCACGGCGGCGATGACGGCGTTCGCGCACGACCTGGAGCGCTGGCTCGAGACCGCGTCGGAGCACTTCGCGATCGGCGAGGACGATTTCAATTTCCGGCTGCACTACGGACACGCGCTGCGGGACACGGCGCCCGAGTTGTGGCGCTACGGGCTGCACCTCAAAGAGGAAGTCGAGGCCGATCTCGCGCAGCGGGCGACGCGGCTCGACGGTGGCAGGCACTGGCCGGACGTGGTCGACCGGCTGCGCGGCGACCACCCGGCCGCCACCGCGCTGGTGGACGCCTACGCCGGCGAGATGGCACGGGCGCGGGACTTCGTCGCCGCGCGCGAGCTCGCTCCGATCCCCGACGCACCGCTCCGAGTCGTGCCGACGCCGGCCTTCATGCGGCCGGTGATCCCGTTCGCCGCTTACGACAGTCCGGGCGCGTACTCGAGCGATCGCACGGGCTGGTTCTACGTCACGGTCCCCGATCCCAAGCTGCCGCCGGCCCTGCAGGAGCGGATCCTGCGCGACCACTGCCGGTACGAGCTCGCCGCCACGGCGCTGCACGAGGGGTACCCGGGCCATCATCTCCACCTCGTCCACGCCCAGCAGCACCCCTCCGACACCCGCAAGAACGTGTGGACACCGGTGACGGTCGAAGGGTGGGCGCTGTACTGCGAGGACATGATGGGGGAGGAAGGGTTCTACCGGTCGGAGGAGGAGCGGTTTTTCCAGCGCGTGCACTTGCTGTGGCGCGCGGTGCGCATCCTGCTCGACGTAGGCCTGCACACTCGTGGGATGACCTTCGAGCAGGGAGTGGACTACCTCGCCGCGCACGTGCACATGGACCGCGGCAACGCGGAAGCGGAGGTACGCCGCTACTGCGCCGAGGCGGCGTATCCTTTGTGTTACGCCGTCGGCCGGCGCGAATTGCTGAGGCTGCGCGAGGACTTCCGCACTGCGCGCGGCGGCGAGTTCACGCCGCGCCGTTTCCACGACGCCGTCCTGCGGTACGGGGGGCTGCCCGTTACGCTGATGCGCTGGGGCTTGGGCCTCGACGATGAGTAGCGACGCCGCGGCGCCCGCCGCGTCGTCGCCGGCTCGCCCTCGACTGCCGCGCCAGGTCAGGCTGTTCGGCGCGGTCTCCCTCCTCAACGACTTCGCGAGCGAGATGATCTACCCCCTGCTCCCGGCGTTCGTCACCGGGGTGCTCGGGGCGGGTCCTCAAGCGCTGGGCGCGCTCGACGGCGCGGCGGAGTTCGCGTCCTCGTTCGTGAAGTTCGGCGCCGGTCGCCTCGCGGATCGGGCCTCCCGGCGGGGACCGCTCATCATCATCGGGTACGCCATCGCCGTGCTGGTGCGGCCCGTCATCGCCCTCACCGGCGCGGCGTGGCAGGTGATCGGGCTCCGGGTGGTGGACCGGATCGGGAAGGGCATCCGCACGCCGCCGCGCGACGCCCTGATGGCGGACGTCACGCCGGTGCCGCTGCTCGGTCGCGCGTTCGGGCTGCAGCGCGGCCTGGACCACGCAGGCGCGGTGCTCGGGCCGCTCGTGGCGTGGTGGCTACTCGCGTCTGGAAGCGCCGACGTGCGGGCGGTGATCGGCGCGAGCATTGTGCCGGGCGTTCTGGTATTGGTGCTGGCCGTAGGGGCGGTAAGAGGCGGTATGAGGCGGTATGAGGCGGTAGGAGCAGCCCGGGCCCCCGAGGCCTTACCGCCTCCTACCGCCCCCTACCGCCCCCTACCGCTCCTACCGCCTCTCTTGCTCGCAATCTCCGCCTTCGCTCTCCTCCGCATGCCCGAGACGCTCATCATCCT
>DASUAL010000111.1:0-8938 GCA_035763805.1 Gemmatimonadales bacterium | reverse complement strand
AGCCCCTCGGCTAGCAGCTACGTTCGCAGCAGTGACGCCACGTGGTCCACGCACCCATTCAGCGTGGCGACCTTGGGGTAGTCGGTCTCCGGGATGTCGACGTGCAGCTCCTTGTCGAGCGCGATGAAGAAGTTCAGCAGATCCATCGAATCGATGTCGAGCTGGTCGCGGAGCGGGACGTCGCGCTTGAGGCGGGTGAGATCCGCCTCCGGCGCAATCGCGCCGAGGACGCGGAGCACGGCGCGCTCGATCTCCGGCTTCGTCACAGGCGGCCCGGCTCCTGGAGCAGCGCGGCGACCGCTGCCAGAAACAGCCCGCCCCGGTGGCCATCGCTCACCCGATGGTCCGCCGAAAGCGTCGCCGTGACCACCGGCCGCGAGTCGACCCGCCCGCTCACCGACCAGGGGCGCTCCACGACCTTTCCGAACCCCACGATCGCGACCTGCGGGGGATAGATCACGCCGAACACGGCCTCCACGCCCCGGTCGCCCAGGCTCGTGACCGTGATGGTAGGGTCCGACAGCTCCGAGCTGCGGAGCTCGCCGCCGCGGGCGCGGTTGACGAGGTCGCGGAAGTTACGCATCAGGTCGGCAAGGCTCTGCCGGTCCGTATCGTGCAGGGCGGGGGCGACGAGTCCCCCGTCGCGCAGGAAGGTCGCCACACCGACGTGGATCGCCTCGCTCCGCACGGCGTGGTCGCCTTCCCAGCGGGCGTTCAGCTCCGGCACCTGCCGCAGCGCGAGCGCGACGGCCTTGAGGAACAGGACTCCCACGACGAGGCGATCGGCGACGGGACGGGTGGCGTTCTGCTCGGCCAACCAGCTCGTGGCGCGCTGTAGATCGATCGTGGTGGCGAGGTAGAAGTGGGGGATCTCCCGCTTTGAACGGGTAACCGCGGCTGCGATTGCCTGGCGCATCCGGCCTGCGCGCTCGGGTCCCGCCGGCGCGGCCGGGGGGGCCGGGGACGGCGCCGCGGGCTGCGGCGCCGCGCCCTCGCCTGGCGCGCCTTCCCGGATGATGGCGAGGGGCGTTCCGACGGGCACCTTCTCGCCGGGTTGGACGAGGATCTTTTCGAGGACGCCCGACGTGAACACCTCGACGTCGATCGCCCCCTTGTCGGTGTCCACCTCGGCGATGATGTCCCCGCGCTTCACGGCGTCGCCCGGTTGCTTGTACCAGGTGACGAGCCTCCCGGCCGTCATGTCCGCCCCGAGCAACGGCATGCGGAACTCAGCCACGCGCGGCTCTGACCTGGTCGCTCGCCGCCCGGACGATGCCGGCGACCTGCGGCAGGGCGGCATCCTCGAGGTGCTTGGGATAGGGGATTGGCACTTCGGCGCTGCAGACGCGGGCGACCGGCGCGTCGAGGTCGGAGAAGGCGCCCTCCATGATCCGCGTGCTGACCTCGGCGGCGAGGCTGCCGCTGCGCCACGCTTCATCTACGACCACGGCGCGGCGAGTCTTCCGGACCGACGCGAGGATCGCTGCGTCATCGAGCGGCCGCAGCACCCGGAGGTCGATCACCTCCGCCGCGATGCCCTCGGTGATCAGTTGCTCCGCCGCGGCGAGCGCCTTGCCGACCGAGCCGCCGTAGGCTATCAGCGTCACGTCCGCGCCCGTGCGGCGCACGGCCGCGCGCGTGATGTCCACCGCGCCGACGGCCGGATCGAGCTCTCCCTCCGTCGGATACAACATCGCATGCTCGAAGATAAAGACCGGGTCGGGCTCGCGCAGCGCGGCGAGGAGCATCCCGTGCGCGTCGGCGACCGTCGCCGGGGCGAGCACCTTGATCCCCGGGACGTGCGCGTACCATCCCTCGAGGCTGTGAGAATGCTGGGCGGCGAGCTGCCGTCCGCCGCCCGTTGCCATGCGAACCACCAGCGGAATGCTGAGTTGCCCCCCCGACATGTGCCGCAGTGTGGCCGCGTTGTTGACGACCTGATCGAGGCAGAGGAGGCTGAAGTTGACCGTCATCACCTCGACGATCGGGCGCATGCCGCCGAGCGCCGCGCCGATGCCCGCGCCGAGGAACGCGGACTCCGACAGCGGCGTGTCGCGGATCCGCTCGGGCCCGAACTCCTCCAGCAGTCCCCGGCTGCAGGCGTACGCGCCACCGTAGCGACCCACGTCTTCCCCCATGAGGAACACCCGCAGGTCGCTCTGGAGAGCCTGGCGCAGGGCGGCGCGGACGGCTTCGCGGTAGGTCGTCGTGGCCATCGCCGCTAGCATCGCTCGGACGGCGTTAAGCGTTCATGAAGGCGCACCGAAGCTGCCCTTAGACCAGAGGATGCGATTCAGCGCCTGCGCGAGCCCCCAGGCCAGCGTCACGCTCCCTCCCACCCACGCCCAGGCAACCGGCGGAAGTGGCACCGTGCCGAACACGCTTCCGAGCGCCGGGATCCAGACGAGGGGAAGCTGGGCGACGAAGCTCACGGCGATGGCCACGTGGAGCGCGAGATTGTGCGGCGGGTGCAGCTCCGTGTGGCGGGCGGGATAGGCGAAGAGCAGCTGGCCCGCTGCCATGAAGAGGAAGTTGGCGGTGGCCGTGACCTCCAGCGGCTGGTCGAGAAGACGGGGCAGCAGGCCCAGGATCGCGAACGCGACGAGCGCCTTGCTGACACCTGACAATACGATGAAGCGCAGCGATGAGGGGTCGAGCAGCGGGGCGCGGGGATCGCGGGGCGGGCGGCGCATCACGCCCGGATTGCGATCGAGCCCCAGGGCGAGGGCCGGGGCTCCGTCGGAGATCAGATTGATCCAGAGCAACTGCACCGCCGTCAGCGGGACCAGCAGCCCTCCAGCAGCGTTGCGCAGGTCGAGCAGAAACGCCACGACGGCGCCGACCGCGACCACCAGCAGCTCCGAGAGGTTGGTCGAGAAGAGAAAGCGAATGAATTTCTGAATGTTCTCGTAAATGCTGCGCCCTTCTTCGACTGCGGCGACGATGGTGGCGAAGTTGTCATCCAAAAGAACGAGGTCGGCCACTTCGCGGCTCACGTCGCTGCCGCGCCGGCCCATCGCCACGCCGACGTCCGCACGCTTCAGGGCCGGAGCATCGTTGACCCCATCCCCCGTGACGGCCACGATGTCTCCGTTCGCCTGCAGGGCTTCGATGATGCCGAGCTTGTGCTCGGGGCCGACCCGCGCGAACACGTGCGCCTCGCGCACCACGGCGCGCAGCTCGTCACGAGACATCCGCTCGAGCTCCACGCCGGTCACGACGCGCGCGGCGCCCCCCCCGATCCCGACCCTCCGGGCCACCGTCAAGGCGGTGCCGGGATGGTCTCCGGTGACCATGACGACGCGGATCCCCGCCTCACGCGCCATCCGGATGGCGGCCGGCACTTCGGGCCGCGGCGGATCCCATAGGAGGATCAGCCCGAGCCAGGTGAGGCCGGTCTCGCGCTGGCCCTCAGCCCACGCCACGGCCAGCAGGCGGTAGCCCTCGGCCGCGTAGGCGTCGATCTTCTCGTCCCAGGCGCGCCGCTCCTCCTCCACCATGTCGCAGCGGGCGAGCAGGGCTTCAGGCGCACCCTTCAAGTAGCTCACGACCCGGCCGGCTTCCATCACGCTGGCCCGCATGAACTTCCACGCGGAGTCGAAGGAGCGGCTGGAGCGGCGCGGGTGGGCCGCACGCAACGCCGCCGGGTCCTGCCGCAGCAGCTCCGCGTAATGCAACAGCGCGAGCTCCAGGGGATCGCCCGCCTCCATGGGCGCCTCGGCGTCGTTTGCCAGGACCATCGCTCTGACGGCGCGGAACCGGTCCGGGGAGTCCACGTCGCGCACCTGGAGGCGGTTCTCCGTGAGCGTGCCGGTCTTGTCGGTGGCGACCACAGTGACGGAGCCGAGCGCCTCGACGGCGACCAGCCTGCGCACCACTGCTTTCCGCCGCCCCATGCGCTGCACGCCCAGGGTCAGCGTGAGCGTCAGGACCGCCGGCAGCCCTTCGGGGACGGCGGCCACCGCGAGCGCGACGGCGAAGAGGACGACCTGCCAGACGCGTCCCAGGCCCTCCGCCCACACGCCTCCGACGGCGATCACCGCGGCCACGAGCAACACCCAGCCGGCTACGCGCCGGCCGAACGCCTCGAGCCGTCGCTCCAGAGGTGTGCGCTCGGCTTCCAGCTCGCCGAGCATTTCGGCCAGGCGGCCCATCGCGCTGGCCGCGCCGGTGCGGTTTACTTCGGCGTAGACCTTGCCGCGTACCACGAGCGTGCCGGCATAGATCTCCTCCGCCCCGGACTTCTCCACCGGGATCGACTCGCCCGTGAGGAGCGATTCGTCCAACATGAGATTCTCGGCCTCGTGCGCCACCGCGTCGGCGGGCACACGATCGCCCGCCTCGAGCCGGATGACGTCACCCGGCACGAGATCGGCTGCCGGCAGGCGGCCGAGCGCCCCGTCCCGCAGCGCCCACACTTGGGGAGCGGCGAGCTGCTTGAGCTTGGCGAGGGCGCCTTCGGCCTTGTGCTCCTGCCAGGTACCGAGCGTCGCGTTGAGGAGCAGGATGGCGCCGATGGCGAAGGACTCCAGAGGAAGCCCACGCGTTCCCTCGCCCAGCCAAACCGCCAGGTCTACGAGCAGTGCGAAGAGCAGGATGTAGATGAGTGGGCTGTGAAACTGCCCGAGGAACCTGCGCCATAGCGGCCGGGGCGGGCGCTGGGGCAGGGCGTTTGGCCCGAAGCGCTGCAGACGCTCCCGGGCTTCAGCGCCGGACAGGCCACGACGTTCAGCGGTGCCGGCCGGTCGGTCCACTACATGGTCCTACGGTACTTCCGAGGTGTGCACGTCTTTCAGCAGGTCGTCGACGGGTTCCCAGGGCCCGGCCTCCGCTGTCGCCACCGCGGCGGCGATCTCCGCATCGACCTCGCGTTCCAGTCGGGCGACGTCCGCGTCGCGAAGTAGGCCCGACTCGCGCAGTCGCGTCTCGAAGGCGGGGATCGGATCGCGCTGCTTCCACCGGGCGACCTCCTCCTTCGTGCGGTACAGCTCGGCGTCGTACATCGAGTGGGCGCGGAACCGGTAGGTCAGAAACTCGAGGAAGTAGGGGCCGTCACCCCGGCGCACGGCCTGCGCCGCGCGGCGGGTCGCGGTTTCCACCGCGAACACATCCATGCCGTCCACCTGCTCGGCGGGCAGGCGGTAGCTCTCCGCCTTGAGGCGCAGGTCGGTTTGGGACTGATGCCGCTCGAGCGCCGTTCCCATGGCGTACCGGTTGTTCTCGCACAGGAACAGCGCCGGCAGGTGCCACAGCGCGGCGAGGTTGAGCGACTCGTGGAATTCGCCCTCCGCCACGGCGCCGTCACCGAAGAAGCACGCCGTGACCCGTGAGCGACCCTGGAGCTTGTCCGCGAGCGCGAGGCCCACGGCGATCGGCAGGCCGCCGCCGACGATGGCGTAGCCGCCATAGAAGCGCCGGCTGACGTCGAACAGATGCATCGAGCCACCGCGCCCCCGGGAGCAGCCGTTCGCTTTGCCGTACATCTCGGCCATCACGGCGCCGGGCGGGATCCCCCGGGCCAGGGCGTGCCCGTGCTCGCGGTAGGTCGCGACGATGGCGTCATCCGACGCCAGCGCCTGAAGCGCGCCGACGGCGATCGCCTCCTCGCCGATATACAGGTGCAGGAAGCCGCGGATCTTGCCTGCGCTGTACAGCTCCGCGGCCTTCTCCTCGAAGCGCCTGATGAGCAGCATCGCGCGGAGCAGGGCGAACGCGTGCTGGCGCTCGACCGCTGCTTCAGACGACACCGGGGGCGCGGCCATCTAGGCGACCTCGAGCGTGGAGGTGTCCCCTTCGGCCAGCCCCAGCTCCCGCGCCTTTAGCAGGCGGCGCATGATCTTCCCGCTCCGTGTCCTCGGGATCATGGGCACGAACGCGATCTCCTTGGGCGCGATCACCGCGCCCAGCCGCGAACGGGCGAACGCCAGGAGGTCGCGTTGGAGCGCTTCGTTCGGGGCGTACCGGTCTTTGAGTGACACGAATGCCTTCACGACCTCACCGGCGACGGGATCCGGCTTGCCGATGACACCGGCCTCAGCCACCGCGGGGTGCGCGAGCAGGACGCTCTCGACCTCGAACGGCCCGACCAGGTGCCCGGACGTCTTGATGACATCGTCCGCCCGGCCGACGAACCAGAAATACCCGTCCGCGTCCCGCCGCACGAGATCTCCCGTAAGATAGAAGCCCCCGGCGAACGAGCGGCGGTACCGCTCCGGGTCTGCCCAATACGAGCGGAACATCGACGGCCAGCCCGGCCGGAGCGCTAGCTCGCCCTGGACGCCAGGTTGCTCCACTATCTGCACGCGGCCGTCCCCGGTGCGCTGGACGACCACTGCCTCGACGCCCGGCAGCGAGCGCCCCATCGAGCCCGGCCGGATCTCCATCCCCGGCAGGTTTGCGATCATGATGCCACCGGTCTCGGTCTGCCACCAGTTGTCGTGAAACGGATGGCCCAGGGCCTTTTCGCCCCACACCACCGCCTCGGGGTTGAGCGGCTCGCCCACGCTCGCGAGGAACCGGAGCGCGGATAGATCGTAGCGCCGAATGACGTCGGTTCCGGCTTTCATCAGCATGCGGATGGCGGTGGGCGCCGTGTACCACACCGTGACCCGCTGGTCTTGCAGGGTGCGATACCAGCGCTCCACGTCGAAGTCGGCCTCGTCGACGATCGAAGTGATGCCGTTCGTGAGGGGGGCGATGATGCCGTACGACGTGCCGGTAACCCAGCCGGGGTCGGCGGTGCACCAGAACACGTCTCCCGGACGGAAGTCCAGGGCGATCCTCCCCGTGAGATGGTGCATCACGACGGCCTCGTGCACGTGCAGCGCTCCCTTGGGTGTCCCGGTCGTGCCGCTCGTGAAGTGCAGCAGCGCCATGTCCTGCGGGTCGGTCGGTCCGATCGTGTACTCGTAGCTCGCATCGTGCATGAGGCGCACGTAGTCTCGCGTGCCGGGCACGGCGGTCGATCCATGGTCCTCTCCCACGAGCACCACGTGCTCGAGCTGGGGAAGGGCGGCGCGCAGAGCCGCCACCTTGCGGAGGTACAGCGACTCCGTCGTGACCAGCACTCTCGCCTGGCCGATCGTGAGGCGCGCCCGGAGCGGCTCCGGCCCGAAGGCGGAGAACAGAGGGCAGAACACCGCGCGGTGCTTCAACGTGCCCAGCGCCGCGACGTAGAGCTCCGGAATCCTCCCCGTGAGTGCGTACACGCGGTCGCCCTTGACGACCCCGAGCAGCTCGAGGACGTTGGCGAACTGGTTGGTCAGCTCGTGCAGGCGACGATAGCTGTAATCATGCACGTCGCCCCGCTTGCCCAGCCAGCGGATGGCGAGCTGGTCACGGCGCGGCCCGCTGGCATGCCGATCCACGGCTTCGTGCGCGATGTTGAGGCTCTGCGGATCGCCGGGGAGGCCGTCCAGCTCCCGTCGGGCGTCCTCCCATGAGAAAGGTGCGCGAGGCGCCGAACTGAGCAGCGTCGGGGTGGCGGTCATGCCCGTCAGTCCCCCCGGGGCCGTCAGGTTCCCACGCCAACCGGCGCCGTGGTCTGCCCGTGCGATTCCCGCTCGCCCGGCTCGTCGATCAGCTCCGGTTTGTGCACCGGCACCACGAGCAACGACACGGGCAGTTGGTCGAGCAACCGCTCGGTCACCGTGCCGAGCAGGAGCCGGTCCACCCAGCCCTTCCCGTGCGAGCCGACGACCAGCAGATCGGCCTGCCACTCAGTCGCTTCGGCCGCGAGCGCGACGACCGCGTGGCCCGAGCGTACGCTCTTCTCGGCTCCGGGCATCCGAAGCAAGGGCCACACGTCGCTCTCGAGGACGCCGACCGAGTACGCGGTGAACTCCTGTTCGCTCACGAACCGTGCGACATCCTGGATGGCCGTCACCCGCTCCACGACGTGGACTGCCCGCAGCTGCCCGCCCGCGAGCGTCACGAACCGTTCCGCCTCGCGGATCGTCGGCTCCGCGGCGTACGACAAGTCCACCGCCGCGAGCACCCGGCGCAGCGCGGTGGGCGCGCCCCTGGTTACGAGCACCGGCACCGGCAGGATGCGCACCGCGTCGCGCGCGGTGCGTCCCCCGAGCCAGCGGCCCAAAGCCGGGTGGTGCTTGCCGCCGATGATCACGAGCCCCGCGCCGAGCCGCTCGACTTCGGCTTTCAGGACGATGGCCGTGCGGCCGATACGGATGTCGAGGCGGTCGAGCGCCTGCGGTATGACGCTCGGCCTGAGCGCGGCACGCAGGCCCGGCCCGACGAGCTCCGTGATCCCCGCTTCGAGCGCGCGTGCCCTTCCCCCCATGAGGGCGGCCGCGAGGGCTGTTCCCGGGTCCGGTACCGCGTGGACCAGATGGCAGGAAGTTCCGACCATGTCAGCCAGCCGCCAGCCGAACGCCGCCGCGTTCGCGGCCTCGGGGGAGTCGTCCACGGCGACGACGATGGGTTTCCAGACCATGAAGGTCCCTCGTCACTCCTCGCGCATCTCTTCAACCTCGAGCTTCAGCTTGCCGACCTCGTTCCGCAGGTCGTCGAGCTCGGCGGTGTGCCGCTGGAGGGCCTTCACGTGGCCCGCCAGGTTCTCCAGCCGATGCTCCAGGTCCTGGAGTTTCCGCAACAGCTGCATCCCGGTGGTGTTCGTCGTCGCCATGATTCCTCCTTCGGTGGAGTCAGACTCCTGCCGTGATCAGCCCGCTCACTTCGGGCAGCTCGCGCACCATCGCCTTGAACTTGGGCCATTCCGTGGCGGTCCAGATCTCCGTCGTTGCGTGCCCGGCGATCCGCACGAGCATCGCGACCTTGGTTGCGGTCTCGACGTCGGGCGCGCGGAACACGTCCACGTAGTCGTAAGGCCCGAGGACCGCCCAGCTGTGCAGCCACTCCACCTGCGGGCATTCGGAGCGAATGGCGCTCATCGCCTGCCGTTCGAGGGTCTCGACCGCGT
>DASUAL010000110.1:0-13568 GCA_035763805.1 Gemmatimonadales bacterium | reverse complement strand
GCTTCGTGATCAGGGCGTGCACGCCGAACTTCCGCGCGAGCCGCCCCACGATGATCTCGAGGTGGCGCTCGCCCAGCCCGCGAATCAGCGTCTGCCCGAGCTCGCCGCTGTACTCGTGCTGGAACGTGGGATCCTCCTCGTGCAGCTTGTGCAGGCCGTTCGAGAGCTTCTCTTCTTCCCCACGCTGCCTGACCTCGATCGCCACCGTGATCACCGGCTCCGGGAACGGGATCTTGTGGAGGACGATCGGCTGCTCCCGAACCGAGAGCGTGTCATTCGTATGCGTGTCGCGCAGCTTCGCGACCACTCCGATGTCCCCTGCGTGCAGCTCGGCGATCTCCGAGCGGTCCTTGCCGACGCTCACGCAGAGATGGTTCAGCTTCTCCACGGCCTCGCGCGGCGCGTTGTAGACATCCTGACCGTTGCGCACGAGCCCCGAGTACACGCGGAAGTACGTGACGTCGCCGACGTGCGGCTCGGACATGGTCTTGAAGACTTGGGCGACGAAGGGTCCCGTGTCCTCGGGCTTGAGCGGCACCCGTTCCGCGCTCCCCCACCGCTGCCCGTCCACGGCCGGTCGCTCGTGCGGTGCCGGGAACAGCTCCACCATCTTGGAGAGCAGCGCGCGCATGCCGTATGTCAACTCGGCGGCGCCGCAGAACAGCGGGAACAGCTCGCCCTTGAGCATCCCGACCTTCATCGCCCGGATGGCCTCGTCCCGGCCGATCTCCTCCCCACCCAGATAGCGCTCGAGCAACGTATCGTCGGTCTCGGCGATGCGCTCGATCAGCTCTTTCGAGTACGCCTCGAAGCGCTCGCGGTACTCCGCCGGGACGTCCACCTCCTCGTATTCGCCCGCCTTGGTGCCCTTCTTGTACATGTGGCAGCGCTTCGAGAAGAGGTTGATGATCCCGTGGAACTCGGGGCCCTCGCCCACCGGGATTTCCACCGGGATCACCTTCGGCGTGAGCAGGCTCTTGATCCGGCCGTAGACCTTGTGGAAGTCGGCGTGCTCCTTGTCCATCAGGGAGACGAAGAACAAGCGCGGGATCCCGCGCGCCTCACAGTAGTCCCACACCTTCTCGGTCCCCACCTCCACTCCGCCCGTCGCCGACACGACCACCACTGCGGCGTCCGCGGCGTACACGCCGGCGAGAGCCTCGCCGGTGAAGTCGAGATAGCCGGGCGTGTCGATCAGGTTGACCTTCGTGTCCATCCACTCGGCCACGCCGAGAGCCAGGTTGATCGAGTACTTGCGCTCGATTTCATCGGGAGTGTAATCGGTGAGGGCCGTGCCGTCTTTCACAGAGCCGTGGCGTTTGCTCGTACCGGCCACGAACGCGAGGGCGTCGACCAGGGAAGTCTTGCCACTCGCGCCGTGGCCCACGACGGCCACGTTGCGGATCTCCGGTGTCTTGTACACGCGCATGGGCGCCGGCAACTCCTGCTGGGGGTGAGGAAAATATGAGGCGAAAAACGGCGAGTAGGCTAGGCATGAGCTGTGCGCCGGTGCGCCTAGCCGTTCAAGGCCTGTGCACCGACCACTCGATCCCGTGCGGTCTTCGGCACGCGGAGGCACACGAGCCCCCCGAGCGCCATCACCACGCCCGCAACCACGAACGCCGCCGACGGGGACCCGTCGTACACCTTGCCTATCACGACCGGCCCGAGCAGCCGGCCGAGCGCCGAGAGGGCCTGGGCGGCGCCCAGCACCGTGCCCTGCTCCGTGGGATCGGCGAACAGGGACACGAGCCCGGTAGCCGCGGGAGAGAAGACGCTGTTCGAGAACGCGAGCACCACCGTCCACCCGTAAAGGGCGGCGCTCGAGTGCAGCGCGGGGATCACCCCGATGGCAAGCGCCATGCCGAAGGCGCCCACGATGAGGAGCCAGCGGTCGCCGAAGCGTCCGGCGAGCTTGCCGAAGAGATACCCCTGCACCACCGCTGCCGTCGCGCCGATCACCGTGAACAACCAACCCAGCTCCTGCTCGCGCCAGCCGAAGGTGCCTCCGGCCCAGAGCGGCAGGGCGACCGTGTAACCCGAAAACGCGAACGGCGCGAGCGTCCACGCTGCCATCAGGGGGGCGAGGCGCGGCGTGCGGATTGCCTCCCCGATGTGGGAGAGATCCCACATGTCGCGTTCGGCGCGGTGTTCCTGCCTGAGCGATTCCGGCAGGATGAAGTAGGCCGAGACGAAGTTTGCGAGCGACAACCCGGCGGCCACGAGACCTGGTGCCGCGGGGCCGAGATAGTGAGCCGAGAGGCCACCCACGGCGGGGCCGATGATGAACCCGAGCCCGAATGCCGCGCCGATGATCCCCATGCCGCGCGACCGCTCGGCGGGCGTCGTGATGTCCGCGATGTACGCTTGGGCGGCGGAGATGTTGCCGCCCGCAAATCCGGAAACGACGCGCGCGACGAACAATACGGGATACGACTGGGCCGCGGCGAAGAGCAGATAGCCGAGCGCGTTGACCACCATGGTCACCAGCAGGATCGGACGGCGGCCTACCCGGTCGGACGTGCGGCCCAGGAACGCGGTCGCCGCGAACTGCATCAGCGAGAAGACACCGAGCAGCGCGCCGAGGCCGAACCCGCCTGCTCCCAAGCGCTGCGCGTAGTACGGCAGGATCGGGATGATGATGCCGAACCCGATCAGGTCGATCAGGACCGTGAAGAAGATGACGGCGAAGCGGGAGCGGGCGGCGGGCATGAAGGCTACAATTTACCCTTCCCCTCACGGGAGTGCTGTCATGGCCACGTGGCACCGACTTGGCGATCGAGCCGAGCTCTTGAACCGGGTGCCGTGCGCGCTGAAGCTCGACCGCTGGTCCGTCGCGGTGTTCTTCCACGACGGCGCGTTCCGGGCGATCGGCAACAGCTGCAATCACCAGGGCGGCCCGCTGTCCGAAGGGCGGCTCCATGGCGAGTTCGTCATGTGCCCCTGGCACGCGTGGGAGTACAGCGTGATCACGGGCAAGGGGCCGGAGGGCTTCGACGAGGAGCAGGTGCCCGTGTTCGCGGTCGAGGAGCGGGAGGACGGCGTCTACGTACAGACCCCGCCCGTGATGCCGCGCAGGCTCGTCAAGCACAAGCCTTCCCACCTGCTCGAGCCGCACGAGAAGGCCCCCGGCGCGCCGCCTCGGGTGCTCCTCATCTCGACGACCGCGATGGACGACGTCAACCCGCGCTTCTCGACCTCCGACGCGCTCCTCGATCACGCGCTGGCGCAGGCCAAGCGCCGCCAGGCGGACACCCAGTACGTCAAGCTCCGCGACCTCAAGTTCCGCCACTGCGAGGGGAATTACTCCAAGGCCGCCCACGCCTGTACGTGGCCCTGCGCCATCACCGAGCGCGATCCCGAGGACCAGCTCACGGCGGTGTACGAGGGACTCGTGCACTGGGCGGACGTGGTGCTGATCGCGACGCCCATCCGATGGGGCAACGCGTCGTCGCTGTACTACAAGATGATCGAGCGGCTCAACTGCGTGCAGAACCAGGTCACGATCCACAACCAGGTGCTGATCAAGAACAAGGTCGCCGCGTTCATCATCACGGGCGGCCAAGACAACATTCAGGCGGTTGCCGGTGCCATGTTCACCTTCTGGGCGGAGCTCGGTTTCGTGTTCCCGCCGTTCCCCTTCATCGCCCACTCGCGCGGCTGGGACGCCGAAGACATGCAGAACAACGTCCGTCAGGTGAAGACCAGCGATCAGCTACGTGAGGCCGCGTACGAGCTGCTCGACCGGGCGCTCGACTTCTGGACGATCATCGACCGCCACAAGGCCGAGATGGACAAGCCCATGGAGCGCGCCGGTCGTAAAGCGAACACGCTCCCCGAGCCGGAGGAGATCGAGGAGATCCCCGTATGAGCGAGCGCATCAAGATCGCCAAGGCGTACGAGAAAGCGCTGTTCGCGGGCAAGATGGACGAGGTGGCGAGCTACTTCACCGACGACATCGTATACTGGGTCGCGGGAGCTCCCCCCATCGGCGGCGAGTGGAGCGGCCGCGCCGCAGTGATCCGCTGCTTCAACAACCGCGAAACGGGCCTGGGGGCCGCCGACTGGGGCTACGAAGACGTGTGGCGCACGTGGTACGACGGCGACGAGCGTGTGATTGTGGAGATCCGCGAGCGCTCTTGGCTCAAGAGCGCTCCGGAGGACGTGATGGACCAACGCACATGCGCAGTCCTCAGGTTCAGGGGAGACAGGATCTGCGAGATGCGGGATTACGCGGACAGTCACATCTACGAAGAGTTCGCCCGGCGTCACAGATCGGAGCTGCCGAAGCTGCAAAACCGGCGGTAAGAGGCGGCAGGAGGCGGTAAGGGGCGGTACGTCTGTGTCGCTGACCGCCTCCTACCGCCTCTTACCGCCCCTTACCGCATCACGTCGAGCCGCCGGTCGCGCCGCCGTGCCAGCCAGTACAGCGGCAGCCCGAGCAGCTGCGTTGCCCCGCTCCAGACCCACGCCTCGGCGATCGAGCGCGTGCGCGCGAGCCAGCCCCATATCGACTGGCCCGCCACGCCGCCGACGTTTGCGAACATGGAGTCGAGCGAGATGATCGTCGCCCGCTGAGCGGATGGAATGTGCGCGTTGAGATACGCCTGTTTCACGGGCATCGCGACCCCGATGGCGATGCCGTACACCAGGTAGAGGGAGACCACCAGGTAGAAATTGGTCAGCAGGCCGCAGGCCACTGCCATCACGGCCTGCACGGCGACCGAGAGCATCAACAGCCCCGTGCGCGTGCGCACCAGGCGCGACAGTGGACCGACCAGCGCGTTGCCCGCGATCAGGCTCAGCCCCATGAGCGAGCTGATGACGCCGTTCACCCACACCAGTTCGCGGCCCAGCAGGTCGAGGAAGTAGCGCTGCCAGCTGTAGAACCCGAAGATCATGAAGCTCATCGAGACGAGCGAGGCGAGCATCACCGGCCGCACGACCGGATGGCTCAACCCGTACTCCATTCCCTCCACGAACACCCGCCGCATCTCCGCTGGTACGCGCTTGAGCTCAAGCGTCCGCGGCGTGTACCCGAGCTCCGGCATCGCGCGCCACGCCAGGACGAATAGGGGGACGACGATCGCAGCGCGCACGACGTACGGGATGTACAGGTGGATCTGCCCTAACAGCCCGCCGCCGATCGTGCCGACCAGCATCCCGGCGCCGAAGAACATCTGCCCCTTCGCGAAGACGGGCTCGAGCGGCCCGGTGTACCCGGTGGCTTTGAGCGCGTCCACGAGCCAAGCGTCCACAGCGCCCGTATAGAACGTGTAGCCGAGCCCGAGAAAGACGGACACCCACATGAACGCCCCGAATCCCCACCCACGCCATGCGCTGGCGACGTACAGCAGTGTCGTAGTGAAGAGCGTCGCGAGACAAAGCAACAGCGACACTCGCCGCCCGACCGTGTCCGCCACCACGCCGGTTGGGATCTCGAACACCATCGACCCTAGCGTGAACGCCGCGTTGGTGAGCATCACCTGCAGGATGTCGAGTCCGGCACCCATCTTGAACAGCGTGTCGATGCCCCAGATCAGCGACATCGCGAAGTTGAAGAGCGCGGTGATTGCGAAGTAGATACGGATGATCCGCGTGCTCACGCGGCGACCACCTGCGTATCGGCCCACGACTTGTACACGGTGGCGGTGAGGATCACGGCGCCTCCGAGCACCGCCAACGGCCCGGGCGTCTCGCCGTGGACGAGCCACGCCCAGATGGGGCTCAGCACCGGCTCCACGAGCAAGAACAGCGATGCCTCGAGGGCGGTCACCTCGGTGATGGCGTGCGACAGGAAGACATAGGCGAGGCCCAGCTGGAACACCCCGAGGTACAGGACGACGAGCCAGTCCGCCGCGCGCGCGCCCGCGAGCGGCAGGGCCCACGGCAGGCTCACGAGGAACACGATGAAGTTGCCCGACGCGGCCGCGCTCGCCACCGCGCCGCGCGCGCCCTCCGCGCCCCCCGCGCCCCCCGTGCCCCCCGTGCCCCCCGTGCCCCGCCGATCGCGGCTGAGCCACCGGAAGCCGGTGACCGTACAGGCCCACGCGACCGCGCTCCCCGCCGCCAGCACGTTGCCAAGGACTGGATTCGGAGCAGTGGCGAAGTGGCGCGTGCCGCCCGCAAACAGGAGCGTCAGGCCGCCGCCCATGACCGCGATAAACACCCCGTCGCGGGTGGTGACCCGCTCCCCCAGGAGCCACGGGGCCAGCACCACGACGAACAGTGGGCTGGTCGCCTGCAGGAATACCGTGTTGGCGGCAGTCGTGAGCTTGTTGGCGAGCACGAACAGGAGGCCCGCGCCCGCATACGCGATGCCGACGACGCCCGCCCTCCAGCTCCAGCTCCGCCGGGCTTCGGGTATCAGGGCGAGGATCGCGCCCATCGCCACGAGCGCGCGGAATGCCGCCACCTGCCACCCGGTCAAGGCGCACCACTTGATCGCGGCGCCGCCGGTCGAGAACCACACGGCGGCGAGCACAAGCTGCCACCGGGCCCTCACGGCAGGGTGGCCCGGAGCCACTCGCGCGCGATCGTCGCGATGTCGCGATGCCGCACGTCAGCCTCGGCGTTGAGCCGGCGCATCTCCGCGTCCGACAGCCGGCCTGCCAGGGCGTCGAGCGCCGCCGTGATGCCGGGGTGGCGCTTCAGCACCTCGGCCCGGATCACGGGCGCCGCTTCGTAGGGCGGGAAGTAGTGCCGGTCGTCCGCGAGCGCCACGAGATCGAGCGCCTCGATCTGACCGTCGGTCGAGTTCCCCGCGATCAGGTCCACCCTTCCGTCGGCGAGGGCGCGATAGGTGAGCCCCAGGTCCATCGCCGATGGCCGCGCGGCGAACCTGAGGCCGTATGTCTTCGCGAGCCCCGCGAACCCGTCTGCCCGCTCCAGGAACTCGTAGCCGAACCCGGCGCGCCACCGCGGCGCGACCCGGGCGACGTCCGACACCTTCTTGAGCCCATACCGCTCGGCGTCGCGGCGACGCACTACGATCGCGAACGTGTTGTTGAACCCGAACGGCTTCCCCCACACGACCCCGAAGCGCTTCGGGTACTCGGCCGCGACCGCGCGGTACACGCTGTCCCGGTCCTGCACGGGCGGGTGCTTCAGCACCGCAGTGAACGCCGTGCCCGTGTACTCGACGTACAGATCGATCCGCCCCGACGTCATCGCTTGATGACACACGAACGTGCCCCCGAGGTGCAGCCGGCGCTCCACCGGCAGGCCGGTCCGGCGCTCGATCTGTTGCGCCACGATCTCGGCGAGCAGATCGGACTCCGTGAAGTTCTTCGCGCCCACGACCACGCGATCGCGGGGCCCGCACGCCGTCAGGAGCACGGCGGCTACTCCGAGGGCCCACACACCGCCCTTGACCGCCCTCGACCGCCCCCCACCGTCGTTCACTTCGGCCGCCACGCGAGCCTCCGCTCCGCGAAGCCCAGGAGCCCATCCGCCGCGAGCGCCAGCAGCGCCGCCGGCAGTGCCCCGGCGAGGATCAGCGTGTCGTTCACCATCGCCACGCCACGGAAGATGTACTCGCCGAGGCCGCCCGCACCGATCGCCGCCGCTATCGTCGCGGTGCCGACGCTCACCACCGTGGCGACCCGGACGCCCGCGAGGATCACCCCGAGCGCGAGGGGCAGCTCGACCATGAGCAGCAGCTGGCGGTCGCTCATCCCCATCCCACGCCCCGCGTCACGCACTGCCGGGTCGACGCCGACGACCCCGGTGTACGTGTTCCGCACGATGGGCAGCAGCGCGTAGAGCACCAAAGCCACGATGGCGGTGCGCGCACCGATCCCGCCGATGAAGGGCAGCGGAATGAGGAACCCGAACAGCGCGAGACTCGGAATCGTCTGGAACACGTTCGCGAGCCCGAGCACCGGGCCGCGCCACGCGGGGCGCCGGGTCAGCAGCACGCCCAGCGGCAGGCCGACCGCGGTCGCCATGCCCGTCGAGATGGCGACGAGGTAGAGGTGCTGCCAGAACAGGCCGAGCGCCTGGCCGGAGTTCTGCGCATAGAACTGGAAGAGCCTCATGCGGTCACGCGGCCGCCATGAACGCCGTGCACTCCGGGTGGTCCGCCGCGCGGAACTCCTCGGGCGTCCCCAGAAAGACCAACCTGCCCCCGTACATCAGCCCAATCCGGGTGGCGAGCATGAGGCCCTCGCGCACGTCATGAGTCACGAACACCATCGCCTTGCCGAGGCGCCCCTCCAGCGAGCGGAACTCGCGCTGCAGCTCCACCCGCGTGATCGGGTCGAGCGCGCCGAACGGCTCGTCGAGGAGGAGGAGCGGCGGATCAGCGGCGAGCGCCCGCGCCACGCCGACGCGCTGGCGCTGCCCGCCCGAGAGCTGATGGGGGTAGCGCCCGGCGAACGTGTCGGGATCGAGCCCCACGAGCGCGAGCAGCTCGCGCACGCGGCCCGCGATCCGCGGCGCGGGCCATCCCTCGAGCCGGGGCACGAGGCCCACGTTGTCGCCGACGGTGAAGTGCGGGAACAGCCCGATCTCCTGGATCACGTACCCGATCCGGCGCCGGAGCCGCGTCACGGGGAGGTCCGCGGCCCGCTCGCCCGCAACGCGAACCTCCCCCGCCGTCGGCTCGAGCAGCCGGTTGATGAGCTTGAGGGTGGTCGTCTTCCCGGAGCCGCTGCGGCCGAGCAGGACGAGCGTCTCGCCGGCGCCTACCGCGAACGACACGCCCTCAACGAGGGCTCGCCCCCTTCCCGGTTCGCCTTTCCCCTTTCCCGGCAGTTCATAGCCCAGGCCCCGCACCTCGAGGGCGACGGTCACCGGAGCCCCGCTAGCACCATGAGGAAGCGCTGGTCGTCGCTTCGGCCCTGCCAATGGGCCGCGAGCCCCGCATCGGAAAGAATCCGGAGGAAGGTGTCCGGGGCGTACTTATAGGAGTGGTTCATGTCCAGCCGATCGCCCTGCTCGAGGCGCAGTATTTCGCCGCCCATTTGCACTTCGACGGTCCTGGCGGGGCGGAAGTGCTTGGAGACGAGGTGCAGGCCCGGGAGGCGGGGATCGTCCGCGGCCTCGAATAGGAGCGCGCCGTCCTCGTCCCGGATCCCCACCGCGTGCAGCGGTGCCCAGGCGAATCGGCGGTTCAGCGGGTTGTCGTAGCCCGCGAGCGTCGCGTCGCCTGCGTAGAGCTCGCCGTCCACGAGCAGCCGGTCGCCGGGCCGGAGCAGGGCGCCCAGCTCGCGTGCCTCGGCGATCGGATCGAACGCCCCGAGTGTGTTGCCGAGGAGCAAGACGAGGCGCGGCGCAGTTTCGGGCTCGGCCGCGACCGCCGCGAGGTGCTCCGGCTTCGTGAAGTCGCCCTTGACGCCGTGAGCCGCGAGGCCGGCTCGGAGGGCGCCGCCGCACGCCATCTCCAGCAATGCCTGGCTCGTATCGAAGGGGACATACGCGAGGCGCGCGCCGTGTTCGCGCAGGGCTTCGAGCAGGATGAGGTCCTTGTCTCCCTGCCCCGACCCGAGGCTGAGCACTTCGAGGGGGCCGGGCGAGAAGCAGCGAGCCAACTCGCCCGCCGAACGCGCGATCAGCGAGCGCGAGCGCACGAAGTTCCGGTACGCGCCGTCCGAGCAGAGCGCGAGCCAGGCGCGCACGGAGAGCGGGAACCAGTAGAAGAACTTCTCCGACAGCCGCCGCGCCCTGAACGATGAAACAAACTCATCCGCCAGATCGTTCTCGGTGACGAGCGCCTCGATCCGAATCATCCGCGCCCCTTCATTGTGCGGTCAGAGTTAGTGGTTGACGGGTCCGACGGCAACCCGTAGCATTGTACGAACGGCCGTCGTTTTGACACTCTCACGCAGGAGGATGCATGCAGATCGTCGAGACGCAGGAACTGGTGCCCAGCTGTCATCGTCCCGAGATCATCGAGACGAGCGAGCTGCAGCCGACCTGCCACTCCTGAGGGTGCGGCTGAATGCGCCCGGGGGCCCGGACTGACGTCGGGCCCCCTCCGCGTTTCATAACGTCCGAACCCCGGCTCGGGTTCGGCGCGTGGGCGGTGGGGGGCAAGGCGTGGGGAACGCCCGCAGACCAGCCCGACCGCACCGCCGCGGTGGAGCGGGCCGTGGAGCGAGGCATCGACTTCTTCGATACGGCGCCCACGTACGGCGACGGGGTTTCGGAAGCCCTGCTCGGCCGGGCCCTCCGGCCCTACCGCGAGCAGGTGGCGATCGCCACGAAGGTCGGGCCCCACGACGAGCCGCGCCAATCCCTCGAGGCGTCGCTGCGCCGGCTGGCGTGCGACTATGTGGATCTCGTCCAGCTGCACGAAACGCCCGACGGCTGGGAGTGGCAGCTGGAGAAGCTCCACAAGCTGCAAGAGGAGGGAAAGTCCCTCGCCATCGGGCTTTGCAACGCCAGCCACCGACAGATCGCCCACGCGCTCAAGATCGCGCCGGTCGTCACCTATCAGGGGCCATACAACCTGTTCGACCGCGACGTCGAGCAGCGGGAACTGCCGCTGTGCCGCGAACGCGGGCTCGCGTTCCTCGGATACCGCCCCCTCGCCTCCGGGCTGCTGACCGGCAAGTACGTCGCGCCCCCCGAGTTCCCCGAGGACGACCACCGCCGCAAGATCTACTGGTTCAAGGGACCAGAGTTCGAGCGGCGGCGGCAGGTGGTCGAGCGCCTGCGCCTGATCGCTGCAGACCTCGATACATCGCTCGCCGCGCTCGCGCTCGCCTGGGTGCTGACGCAGCCGGGCGTGAGCATCGTGCTCGTCGGTGCACGAAACACGGAGCAGGTGGACCAGAATCTGGCCGGCGTCCGACATTTGACCCCCGACACCTTGGCCGCCATCGACCAGATCGTGGCTGACGAGTTCCCGCCCCCGCGCGCCACTGAGCGAGCGCGCGCCCTCTCGGCGAGCTGGGGCATCCGCGAGCGGTTCATCATCGAGCGGCTCGATGGGACGACGAGCTACGAAGCGATCGCCGCCCGATGGACGGATCAGGGGGAACAGCCCATGATCGCGGCGCAAGTGAAGGTCTTCGTGGACCAGCTGCGTGATCACGACCTCATCGAGGCTGAGGGCTGACGGGCGATGGCTGCCTTGATGGTCGGCGCGTTCTACAACCCCCACCTCGGCGGCGAGCTCGCCGTGGCGACCGGCATCGACCATCTGGCCATGGCCGACCCCCCGGCGCCCACCGATCCGCACTGGCCCGTCATCAAGCAGCGGTACACCTTGCTGCTGCACGACTACCTCGGCCAGCTCTCCGAGCCCCTCGACGAGCGCTCGATCCAGCGGGCGCGCTCGCTCGCTGATCTGTATCGCTCGCCCTGGGTCGCCGAGCACTTCCAGTGCCTGCATACCGAGGATGGCGCCTACAACCTGAACTACGTGTTCCCGCCGCTGTATACCGAGGAGTTCCTCGACCGCTTCGTGCGGAACGCGACTGCGCTCAAGACCCGGCTCGACCAGCCGCTGGTGATGGAGAACATCCCCGGCTTCTTCGACGTGAAGGCGAGCCAGATGCCGGAGCCGGTCTGGCTGCGCCGCTTTTTCGAGACGACGGGGGTCGGGTTCCTGCTCGATCTGCCGCACGTCTGGCTCGAGGCACACTATCACGACATGGCTCCCGAGCGCTGGCTCGCCGAGTTCCCGCTCGAGCACGTCGTGGAGCTGCACGTCGCCGGCGTCGAGCAGGACGCCGACCTCGAGGGGCCGTGGATCGCTCCCGCCGAGCCATCGAACGAGATGCTCGACTTCATGGCCCATGCGGTCGAGCGCTGCCCCACGGCAAAAGCGGTGACGTTCGACGCGTTCTCCCCTTCCCTCAGCGGCGACGTCCTGTTTCGGAGCGTCGAGCGGATTCGAGAGGCGCTGTGAGCGACCGCGGGCTGCAGGATCAGGTCATCCGTGCGCTCGCGGATGCTCCGTACCGAGCCTCGCCCGAGTGGCGGCGCCGCGCCCTGGCCGATCCGGAGCGAGTCGAGCGCTACGCTCGATTCCTCGCAAGGCACTTCTACTATGAGCGGATCGTCCACTTCTTCAAGTACTCGCGCGCCCTGGCGCGCATCACGGGCCGGCGGCCCGAGGCCGTCCTCAGGAGGCCGGCATTCGAGGCGCTGCTTCCCGCCATCGTGCTCGGGAGCCGCGAGAGCGCGCAGGCGGTGGCGCGGCTCGTGGCCGAGTACGTGTCCGAAAACGACGCGGGCATTCCCTATATGCAGGATCTCCTGCGCTACGAGCAGACGATGATGGTGGTCGAGGCCGGGCCGCGGGTGTGGCGAGAAACCGGGACGGGGGACAGGGGAAAGGGGACGGGTCGGCTTCCGGAGACCGTGGAAGGTACGGTGCTCCTGGCACTCATGTACGACCTCCCCACGGTCTTGCCCAAGTTGTTGCAGCCCTGGACCGAGGTGCCGCAGGCGCCGCAGCGGCCCGCGCGGCTGCTCATCGCGCGCTCGCCGCACGGCCGGGTCGCGGTCGCGCGCAGCGACGCGGCGGTGGCCGCCGTGCTCGAGCTGGCCGACGGGCGGCGTACCCTGGCGGATCTGGCGCGCGCGGCCCGCGTGGAGCCCGCGGTAATGGAGGAGATGCTCCGGGGGCTCATCGATCTCGGGGCCCTGCGGTTCTCGACGGGGAGTTGAGCGGAGCGGTAGCAGGCTGGCGTCGCGCCGGCTAACTTGGATGCGCAACCGCCCCACAGGAGCATTCTCATGCACGCTCCCTCGACAGCCCTGTCGCTCGCCGCGGTGGCCGTCCTCTCGGCGTGCGGCGGCGCGAGCAGTCAGACGGGGAGTCGCGAGCCCGCACCGGCGCGACGCAGCGACGTCGTCACGATGGAGGAGCTCGCAAAGACCTCGTCTACCTCCAGTTTGTACGAGGCGCTCCGCAGTCTCCGGCCGAACTGGTTCCGCAAGAGCCCGACGACGCTTCGCCCCGAGGGGGAAGGAGACATCGTCGTCTACCTCGACCAGAGCCGCCTGGGCGGCCTCGAGTCGCTGCGGACGATCTTCGTCTCGTCCGTCACCACCGTGAGGTACTACAGCCCGTCCGAGGCGCAGGGTCGTTTCGGTCTCGGACACCTCCATGGCGCTATCCAGGTAATCACGTCGCGATGAGGGTCCTGCTCGCCCTCGCGGCAGAGGGGCTCGCGCCCCGATGACCGCCACGTTCGCCCGCCCCGAGGCCACCGAGTACGCCCCGTTCTACGGCACGTACGTTTCCAAGGTGCCGGACGGAGATCTCCTCGAGACGTTGGAAGCACAAAGACGCGAAACCCAGGCACTCCTGACGGCCATCCCCGAGGCGAAGGCGCTGCACCGCTATGCCCCGGGGAAGTGGAGCGTTAAGGAGGTCGTCGCCCACCTGGCGGACTCCGAGCGCGTGGTCTGTTACCGCGCGCTGCGGTTCGCGCGCGGCGACCAGACGCCGCTGGCGGGGTTCGACGAGAACTCGTACGTGCCCGCGGGCCGGTTCGATGCCCGCGCCGTGGCGGACCTCGCAGCCGAGCTGGACGCCGTGCGGCGCGCGACAATCGCGCTGCTCCGAGGCTTCGACGCGGCAGCGCTCGCACGCCGGGGCACGGCGA
>DASUAL010000109.1:0-69148 GCA_035763805.1 Gemmatimonadales bacterium | reverse complement strand
CGGATAAAAGGTACGCTGGGGATAACAGGCTTATCGCGCCCGAGAGTTCACATCGACGGCGCGGTTTGGCACCTCGATGTCGGCTTGTCACATCCTGGGGCTGGAGAAGGTCCCAAGGGTCCGGCTGTTCGCCGGTTAAAGTGGCACATGAGCTGGGTTCAGAACGTCGTGAGACAGTTCGGTCTGTATCCGGTATGGGCGCTGGAGTGTTGAGGGATGTCGTCCGTAGTACGAGAGGACCCGGACGAAGCGACCTCTCGTGTCCCGGCTGTGCCGCCAGGCGCAACGCCGGTTAGCGATGTCGCGCGGGGATAACCGCTGAATGCATCTAAGTGGGAAACCCTCCCCAAGATGAACACTCCCGAGCCGCGAGGCTCCTGAAGGGCCCTGGGAGACTACCAGGTTGATAGGCGGCAGGTGTAAGGCGCGTGAGCGCTTCAGCCGAGCCGTACTAATTGCCCGTGAGGCTTGATCTCTCCTCGTTGTCTCGAGTGGCGAGCCTCGGCATCACAACACTCACTCATCGGTTGACGTTCAGCCGTTAGCCATTGGCCGTTAGCTCATGGCCAAGCGCCAAGGGCTAACAGCTCGCAGTCTTGCTGGCGACTAGCGCGACAGGGCCACACCCGTTCCCATCCCGAACACGGTCGTTAAGCCTGTCAGCGCCGATGGTACTGCGATCGCGAGGTCGTGGGAGAGTAGGCCGCCGCCAGCGTCTCATCGGAAGCCCGCTTGGGTTCGCCCAGGCGGGCTTCGTCATTGCGGAGAGCTTCGGTCTCTACGTGATCGGCGCCGCCGACTGCTCCTCCAAACGGACCCGGGTCAGTTCCGTGATCAGGTCTCCTGCCCAGCGGTAGACGCTGTTTTCCTGCACCTGGTCTCTCAGTCGTCGCATCCGCGTCGATCGTTCGTCAGCAGGCATCTCCAAACCATAGCGGATTGCTTCCGCGGTTTGCTCCGTGTCGTAGGGGTTGACGATCAGGGCGTCCCGGAGCTCCCGCGAGGCGCCGGCGAACTGGCTCAGGATCAGCACTCCGCCGCCGTCATCGCGAGCGGCGACAAACTCCTTGGCAACCAGGTTCATCCCGTCGGACAGCGACGCGACCACACAGAGATCGGCGCACTTGTAGAAGGGAAGGATCTCGCGGTGGGTGTGGTGCTTCTCCAGGAAGACGACGGGCCTCCAGTCCCCCTGCGTGAGTTTCCAGTTGACGCGCTCGACCTCCGCATGCACCTCCGACAGAAACTCGCTGTACCGTTTGATGTGCGTGCGCGAGGGGGCGCCCAGCTGCACGAACACAAACTGTTTCTGGTAGTGCGGGTATTTCTCGAGGAAGCGTTCGATCGCTTGCAGCCGCTCCAGAATCCCCTTCGTGTAGTCCAACCGCTCGACGCCGACCGCCAGGTACTTGGCCTTGACGCCCAAGTCCTTCAGCAGCGCCTCCCGATCCGGGCTGGGTTCATCGTGCACCGGCACGTCCTGGAACGCGCCTGGAACGGCCACGCTGATCGGGATGGCCTTCGCGATCGTGTGATGGCCCCCCTTCGTGACCCCGAAGCGCTCCCAATCGATCCGGCACTCGAGAACACGGTCCACCGTCTCGAGGAAATTGTTGCAGAAGAACTGCGTGTGGAACCCGACCACATCGGCGCCGAGTATCCCATAGAGCAGCTCCTTCTGCCACGGGCAGATCCCGAAGGCTTCGGGATTGGGCCAGGGAATGTGCCAAAACAGCGCGATCCGGGCATCCGGTCTCAGTTCCTTCAGCAGCCGGGGAAACAGACTGAAGTGGCAATCCTGAACCAGAACACAGGGTTCCTCGATGCCCTCCAGCTCTTCCGCCGTGACCTGCGCGAATTTTCGGTTGACGTGCTGGTACTGCGCCCAGTCTTCCGCCCGGAACGTGGGGCGAGTATGCGCGATATGGCACAGGGGCCACAGCCCTTCGTTGGCAAAGCCGTAGTAGTAACCGCTCTCCTCCTCCTTGGTCAGAGCCACCCGGCGCAGGACGTAGGATGGGCTTTCCGGAGGAACCTTGAGCCGGCCACGCTCATCCGCGGTCTCCCAGTCTGCGTCACCGGCCCCGTGGGCGATCCACACTCCGCCGCACGCTCGCATCACGGGTTCGCACGCCGTGACCACGCCGCCGGCAGGGACGATGCACTCCACCTTACGGCCCCGGCGGCGGTGCAGGTATGGTTCCCGGTTGGAAACGAGAACCAGCGGCCGGCCGCGCAGCTTGCTCCTCACATGCTCCTCGAGGCGTTCCGGGGTCCACAACGCCTCGCGCACCTCTCGGACCCTCGCTTCCTCCTCCGCCGCCCGCTTGGCAGCCGAGAAGTGTTTGGCCAAACTCGACGCCTCCCTGGCGATCGGAGCAAATAGGTCCTCCCGCGGAAGGGCGATCAGCGCCGACGGTTCCCCCGCACGCAGCTGCTTCATCCACTCCGCCATCTGTGCGATCGGGCCTACGATACTCCATCGGATGACGAGGAGGGTGACCAGCGAGATCAGGACCGCCTGGATCAGGAACCTCGAAAAGGCACGGCGCCAGATCTCGGCGAGGTGGCTTCGGATATGGCCCGCGTCGTGGAAAATGACGAGCGCGCCCGCGATGGCTGGGCCGGATCTGAGAGGCAGGACGTACACGTGCATGTCCTTCTCAGCGATGCGATCGAACGCCCCCATGTCTACGCCCTTGGCGATCGCTTCGGGAACAATGTCGGGAGGAGTCGACAACGCCGAGTCGAGGCTCGCGGTTATCGCCAGGGCGGTCCCTCCCGCGTCATAGATGGCGACGCCGGCCAGCCGTTCCCGGTTGCCGAACCTCGCCACCAAACGCTGGAGGCTTCTGGAGGGGCCGCCGGGAAGTAAGGGTTCGACGCTCTCCTGCAGGCTTTCGGCCAGCAAGCGCGACCGCCGTTCGACCTCCTCCTCCTGTTTGCGCTTCTCTCCGCCCACCTGGAAGTAGGCCGAGAGGTACGCCACCGCGGCGATGACGACGATCAGCGCGACGATGAGCCGGAGCGTGATCCGGATAGGCGCGGCTTGCATGCCCCTACGTTACGCCCATCGGGGGGAAGGGAGAAGGGCTACACGGCAGCTTCCTCCAACCAATTCCGCAATCCGCAATCCGCAATCCGCAATTATCTTCCCCCGACCCTCAGCCGGCACTCGACGCATGGACTGGCTCACCTCGCCTGAAGCCTGGATCGCGCTCGTCACCCTCACGGTGCTCGAGATCGTGCTCGGCATCGACAACGTCGTCTTCATCTCGATCCTGGCGGGGAAGCTGCCCGCCGGGCAGCAGCGGCGCGCCCGCACGCTTGGGCTCACCCTCGCCATGTTTCTCCGCATCCTGCTGCTCGTGTCCATCACCTCGATCATGCGGCTCACCCGCCCGCTGTTCGCGGTGCTCGGGCACGTCGTCTCCGGGCGCGACCTGATCCTGCTCCTGGGCGGACTGTTCCTCATCTGGAAGAGCACGCGCGAGATCCACGACAACCTCGAGGGCCAGGAGGGACGGCAGAACGTCGCGGGGCAGGCCACGTTCGGCAGCGTCATCGTCCAGATCGGGCTGCTCGACATCGTCTTCTCGCTCGACTCGGTGATCACCGCCGTGGGCATGGCGACGCAGATCGGCGTGATGGTCACGGCCATCGTCGTCGCCGTCGGCGTGATGCTCCTCGCCGCCGGAACGATCAGCGGCTTCGTCCACCGGCATCCGACGGTGAAGATGCTCGCCCTCTCGTTCCTGCTGCTCATCGGTGTGACGCTCCTCGCCGACGGTCTGGGCCAGCACGTCCCCAAAGGCTACGTCTATTTCGCGATGGGTTTCTCGGTGTTCGTCGAGGTCCTGAACCTGCGCGTGGCGAAGAGGGCCGCGGCGCCGGTGCACCTGAAGGAGCCGATGACGGCATGACCCGCTGCGGCACTGTCGTGCTCGCCGGCCGTCCCAACGTCGGCAAGTCCACCCTGCTGAACGCCCTGGTTGGCCAGCATCTGGCCATCGTCTCGCCCAAGCCCCAGTCCACGCGGCTGCCGGTCGTGGGGCTGCTTACCCGAAACGACGCTCAGTTCATCTTCACCGACTCCCCGGGGTTGCTGGACCCCGAATACAAGCTGCACGAGACCATGCGGGCCCACGCGCTCCGCGCCCTCGAGCACGCGGACGTGATCGCCTACCTGCACCCGCTCGGCGAATTCCCGGCGCCGCCGCTCGCGCAGGTGGCACGGCTCGATCGCCCCCCGCGCGCGCCGATGATCACCGTCTACACGAAAGCCGACTTACCGCCCCTTACCGCCTCCTACCGCCCCTTACCGCCCGATATCGTCGCGGTCTCCGCGCTCACCGGTGTCGGCCTCGACACCCTGCTCGCCGCGCTGCGTGCCCACCTCCCCGAGAGCCCCTTCCACTACGACCCGGAGGAGCTGGCCACCCAGCCGACCCGGTTCTTCGCGGCCGAATTCATCCGCGAGGCCGCGTTCGAGCTGCTGCACCAGGAGCTGCCCTACAGTGTCGCCGTCGAGATCGACGAGTTCCGGGAGACCGCGGAGCCGGTGTATATTCGGGCAGTGGTCTACGTCGAGCGCGCCAGCCAGAAGGGAATCGTGATCGGGCAGGCGGGACGCACGATCAAGGCGCTCGGCCAGGCCGCCCGCGCGAAGATCGAAGCGATGCTCGGCCAGCGCGTCTTTCTGGAACTCCATGTCAAGGTGTTGCCGAAGTGGCGGCGCCACGAACCGTCGCTCAAGCGTCTGGGATACGCCCCATGAGCCTCGCGCCCGACCTGCTCGAGATTCTCGTGTGCCCCAAGTGCAAGGGACCGCTTCAGTACCGCACCGAGCCGCAGGAAGAGCTGGTCTGCCAGTCGTGCCGCCTCATCTACGCGGTCGAAGACGACATCCCCATCATGCTGATCGATGAGGCGAAGCACTTCTAAGGGCGGTCAGGCGAACAGGCGGTTAGGCGGACAGATACTCTCGTTCGCGCTGCTGCTATCTGCCTATCCGCCTATCCGCCTATCCGCCCAAGAACCCGCCAAT
Source organism: Gemmatimonadales bacterium (assembly GCA_035763805.1). Taxonomy (GTDB): domain Bacteria; phylum Gemmatimonadota; class Gemmatimonadetes; order Gemmatimonadales; family GWC2-71-9; genus DASUAL01. The sequence continues at coordinate 64,101 of DASUAL010000109.1, read as the reverse complement.
AACTCCGGCGCGCTCTTCTTGTTGTTTCCGGTCGGCGCCCAGGCCGTCGCGATGGGACAGACGGCGGCGGCGCTCGAGGGGCGCGGCGAGGCCGCGTTCTGGAATCCGGCGGGCCTCGCGACCATGGAACAGAGCGAGGTCGCGCTGAACAGCGCCACCCTCGTGGCCGGCACGACGCACGCGCTCACGGCCTACTTCGCCGCGCACGGCTTCGGGGTGCTGGGCGGCTCGGTCTACCTCGTCGATTACGGCGACCTCGACCGAACCGACGACGGGGGCAACACGATCGCGCGCATCGCACCACGCAACCTCGAGTTCCTGGCGTCGTACGCGACAGCGCTGGCCGGCTCCGTGACGCTCGGCATCAATTACAAGCTCATCGAGTTCGTAGTCGATTGCTCCGGCGATTGTCGCGACCTCCCGAAGGGGCAGGGGGTGACCCACGCACTCGACGTGGGCGGCCAGGTGGCCGTCGGGCCGGCGCGGGCGTTGCGCGTCGGGATCGCGGTGCGGAACGTCGGCTTCAAGCTGCAGGTGAATAACCGGGACCAGGCCGACGCGCTCCCCGCGCGCCTCCTGGTGGGTGCGACCTACCGGGTGACGCTGCCGGGCGCAATCGGTGCGGGCGCGACCGAGCGGCTGGACGTGCGCGTCGCGGCCGACGTGGACAGCCCCTGGGGAGCCTACGGCAGCTCCGAGATGCGCGTGGGCTTTGACCTCGGCTATCAGCGCCTGGTGCGGCTGCGCGGCGGCTACGCGTTCGTGCGCGACGGCATCTCCGGACCGAGCGTCGGGATGGGCGTGACGAGCGGGTCGATCGGGGTGGATCTGGCGCGCACGTTCCTCACCGGCTCCGACCTTGTGACGCAGCACCCCACCTTTTTCGCGTTTCGCGTGGTGTTCTGAGAGTGCGGGGCGGACGCCGGGCGCTGGTTGCCGCTCTCGCCGTCGCGGCGCTGGCCGCGCCGCGACAGGGCACGGCCCAGGAAACGGATTCCGCATCTTCACCCCCTCCCGCACCCGCGCCGCGCCTCAGCGTCTGGGTGCGACCCGCGGCCTCGCTCCTTGTCCCCGGCTCCGGGCAGCTCCTCGCCGGCCAGGAGCGCGGCGCCGCCTACGTCGCGGTCGAGGTGTACTCCCTGGTCCGCATCCTCCAGTTGAACGACGAGGGACGCCGCGAGGGGGACCGCTACCGCGACCTCGCCTTCGACGTCGCGCGGCGGGCGTTCTCTCCGGTGCGGCGCGACACCGTGTTCGAGTACTTCGAGACGATGGAGCGCTTCAGCGAGAGCGGGCTGTACGACCGCGACCCCGGCCCCGCGCTCCTGCCCGAGATCGATGCCGCGACGTACAACGGCTCGGTCTGGTTGCTCGCGCGGCGCACCTTCTGGTCGGATCCCGACCTGCCGCCCGACCCGGGCTCGCCTGAATATCTGCGCGCCGTGCGCTTCTACCAAGACCACGCGGTCGGACCCAACTTCCAGTGGACGTGGCGCGACGCGTCGCTCGAGCACGGCGTGTTCCGCGAGAGCATTCGCAAGAGCGACACCGCGTTCCGCCGCGTCCAGAACATGCTCGGCGTGCTGCTCGCGAACCACGTCGTAAGCGCCGTGGACGCGCTGATCTCGAGCCGGCTCTCGGCGGCCGCCGGCCGCCGCGCCGCCCTCCAGACCACGGTCGGCCCCACGCCCGAGGTGCGCCTCTCCCTGGAGTTCTAACGCCCACATCGTCATCGCTGTCCGGTTTGTTTGACACGCGAGGGTAAGCGGTCTAAGTTTAAGTCTGATCGACCCTTACGCGAGGAGCCAGGTGCGGGATCCGCGCCCGACGATTCTGTTTTTTTCGCCAACTGGTCGTGCGGTACCTGACTTTCTAGTGCGCTGGGTCGACGGTAAGGGGCTGACGATCGTCCCGGTGCCCGATCCCGGCGAGCTCGAACAGATGGTGCTGCGCTCGTTGCCGCGGCTCGTCGTGATCGACGCCGACGGCGGACCGCAGGGGTTCGAGCTGTGTACCCGGCTCAAGGCCGATTCGTATTCGGCCATTGTGCCGCTGGCGGTCCTGGCGAGTCGGCATGCGACGGAGGGGGTGCAGCGGTGGTTCGCCGCCGGGGCGGACGAGGTGATCACCCCCCTGTTCGAACCGCAGGAGCAGGCGAGCCGGCTGGACGGCCTGATGACGCGCACGCAACGGGACGTGGCGGTCAACCCCTCCACTCGGCTGCCGGGCACAACGGAGATCGAGCGGGAGATCCGTCGGCGCATGGAAAACGGCGAGCTGTTCGCGGTGTGCTACGCCGACCTCGATCACTTCAAGGAGTATAATGACCGCTACAGCTACAATGACGGCGATCGCGTCATTTACATCGTGTCCCGCATCCTGCACGACGTGGTGAAGGGGCTGCTTGGCAACCGGGGGTTCGTGGGACACATCGGAGGGGACGACTTCATCTTCGTCGTCCCGTTCGACGCGATCAGCGACGTGTGTAGCGAAGTGCTGGAGGTGTTCGATACGATCATCCCGTACCAGTACAACGAGCAGGACCGGCGGGCGGGCTACTACTTCGGCAAGGACCGCCGCGGCCAGTTGCACCGGGTGCCGCTGATGACGCTCTCGATCGGGATTGTCACGAACCAGTATCGCCGGTTCGCCCATCCGGCGCAGGTGAGCGAGCTGGCGACGGAAATGAAGAGTTATGCCAAGACTCAGCCGGGGTCGGTGTTCGTGGTCGATCGCCGTCACGATCCCGCGCTGGCCGAGGACGGCGCGAGATAGCAGCGTGGGGAACGCAGCGTGAACGTCACCTGTCCGTCGTGCGAGACCGTGTACCGCGTGGATCCTGCCAAGGTCCCGGCGGGTGGGGTGCGCGCACGCTGCGCCGTGTGCAGCAACGTGTTCCCGGTGACTACCGCCGAGACGCCGCTCCCGCCGCCCGCGGCGGCCCGGCGGGCGCCTGTCGCTGCGGGGAGCGCCCTCGCTGGGGGTGGCGGCACTCCGCCGGCACCAGCCCCGACGAGCCCCGCGCCCCGGCCACCAGGCACGCCGCGCTTCTCCGGCCCCGGCCCCGTCGCGGCTCCCGTTCCGCCGGCGGCGCTCCAGCCACCGGCGCCTGCGGCGCCCGCCGTCCGTACGGCACCCGCCCAGCCCGCCGCACCGGCGCGAGCGGTACCGGCCCCGCCGGCTCGTCCCGTGGCTCCGGGGCCGCGGCCCGCTGCGCCGCCGGCCGCACCGGTGATGCGTCCCGCCGCGCCGGTCGCGCCTGCCGCGCGCCTGGCGCCCGCGCCTCCCGCGCCTCCCGCGCCTGCTGCGGCCCCGGCGGCGCGTCCCGCGGCCGGACCGCCGGTCCAGCCGCCCGTCATCGCGGCGCAACCGGCGGCGTCGCCGGCCGTCGGCATTCCGGCTCCGGGGCAGCGCATGACGGGACCATTGCGCCCCGTGAATCCGTTCATGGTGCAGGACCCGAAGCAGAAAGCCCGCCGCTTGGCGCGCGCGCTCGTTTCGGACCTCGTTGTGTATCATCCGGAGAAGCGCCAGCAAGGGCTGCGGGACGGCACCCTGCCGCAGCTCTTCAAGGACGAGATCGAGAAGAGCTGGCAGGAGTACGTGGAGCAGGTGGGCACCGACATGGCGAAGAGCACGCCCTTCTGGACCGAGGCGCTGAACGAGATCCTCGCCGGAGGCAACAAGGCTTTCTAGAGGCGAATGACCGTGGGCCTGACTGAACGTTTCAAGGATTTTGAGCGTCGTCTCACCGAGCTCCGAGGCTTCCTTTGACGTAGAGGGGAAGACGCGGCGGCTGGGCGAGCTCGAGCACGCCATGGCGGAGGGCGCCATCTGGGCGGACCAAGAGAAGGCACGCCAGGTGGTTGAGGAAGTGAAGGCCCTCAAGCGCTGGCTCGAGCCTTACCACGCGCTGCGGCAGCGTGTGGACGAAGGGCGCGAACTCAACGAGCTGGTCGAATCCGAGCCCGGCGTGGATCTCGCTCTGCAGCGTCAGCTCGAGCAGGAGGCGGACGGCGTCGCCGCGCAGCTCGAGGCGCTCGAGCTGCAGAACATGCTTCAGGGCCCCGACGACGCGCGCGACGCGCTGCTCACCATTCACCCGGGCGCGGGCGGTACGGAGTCGCAGGACTGGGCCGAGATGCTGATGCGGATGTACGTCCGCTGGGCGGAGCGGCATGGCTTGAAGGTCGAGGTTCTCGACCTGCTCGAGGGCGAAGAGGCGGGGATCAAGTCCGCCGAGATCCAGATCAGTGGGCGGTACGCCTACGGCCTCCTCAAGGCCGAGAAGGGGGTGCACCGCCTGGTGCGGATTTCGCCGTTCGACGCGCAGTCGCGCCGACACACCTCGTTCGCGTCGGTGTTCGTCTATCCCGTCGTCGACGAAGACATCGAGATCGAGATCCGGGACGACGACCTGCGCATCGACACCTTCCGCGCTTCCGGGAAGGGCGGGCAGCACGTCAACAAGACGTCCTCCGCGGTGCGAATCACCCACCTGCCGACGGGCATCGTCGTTTCCTGTCAGCAGGAGCGCAGCCAGTTCAAGAACAAGGCGACCGCGCTCAAGATGTTGAAGGCGCGCCTGTACGAGCGGGCGGTCGAGGAGCGCGAGGCCAAGAAGGCCGAGGTGGACAAACAGAAGACGGACATCGCGTGGGGAAACCAGATTCGCTCGTATGTCTTTCAGCCCTACACCATGGTGAACGACCACCGCACGGAGCTGAAGGTGTCGGATGTCCAGAAGGTGATGGACGGGGACCTCGATCCCTTCATCGAAGCCTATCTCAAGCGCTTCGGGAGCAAGGCGGCGTGACGAGCTTCGTCGAGGTGGCCCGGCGCGAGAAGCTCGCCGAGCTGGTCAAGCGCGGCGTCGCGCCGTTCGCCTACCGGTTCAACCGCACGGGGACTGCCCGGGCGGCGCTCGAGGGATTTCGCGAGGGCGACGCGACCGTGCACCGGCTCGCGGGGCGGCTCATCCTGCTCCGTCCGATGGGAAAGACCACGTTCGCCCATCTCGAGGACGCGAGCGGCAAGATCCAGGTCTACTTCAAGATCGACGCCCTCGAGGCCGAGCAGTACGAAGTGGTGAAGCTGCTCGATCTGGGGGACGTGGTCGGTGTCGAGGGGCCGTTGTTTCGCACCAAGACCGGCGAGGTCACCGTGCGAGTGCAGCGGCTCACCCTGCTTGCGAAGTCGCTCCGACCGCTGCCGCTCGGCAAGGAGGACGCGCAAGGTGTGCGGCACGGCGAGCTGTCGGACCCCGAGCTGCGGGCCCGCCAGCGCTACGCGGATCTCGCCGTGCACCCCGAGGTGCGGGACATCTTCCGGCTGCGGGCGCGGGCCGTGAGCTACGTCCGCAAGTTCCTCGACGCGCGCGGCTACCTGGAGGTCGAGACGCCGGTGCTGCAGCCCTTGTACGGCGGCGCCACGGCGCGGCCGTTCAAGACGCACTACGAGGCGCTGGACGCGACGTTCTACCTCCGCATCGCGGACGAGCTGTATCTGAAGCGCTGCATCGTGGGGGGGCTCGAGAAGGTCTACGAGATCGGGCACGACTTCCGGAACGAGGGGATGTCACGCTTTCACAACCCCGAGTTCACGATGGCCGAGTGGTATGAAGCCTATGCCGACTATCACGTCATGCTCCAGCTCACCGAGGAGCTCGTCACCGCGATGGTGCGGGAGCTGTTCGGGACGACGACGCTCGAGCGACACGGCGCGACGCTGTTGTTCGAGCCGCCGTTCGCGCGTAAGGACTACTACACGCTGGTGCGCGAGACGGCGGGGCTCGATCTCGCGCGCGCCACGGACGTAGAGCTGCGCGCGGCGCTGAAGCGCAAGGACGTGGCCGAGGTGGACACGCTGGCGGGGGCGAAGCTCGTGGACGAAGTGTTCAAGACCTACGTCGAGCCGACCCTGGTGCAGCCCACCTTCGTGCTCGATTATCCCGTCGCGCTGTCGCCGCTGGCGAAGCTCAAGCGGGACGATCCCGCGAAGGTGGAGCGCTGGGAGCTCTTCATCCAGAAGCGCGAGATCGCGAACGCCTTCAGCGAGCTGAACGACCCTGAGGAGCAGCGCCGGCGGTTCGAGCAGCAGGCGCGGCTGCGGGCCGCCGGCGACGAAGAGGCGCAGCAGCTCGACGAGGACTTCCTGCGGGCGCTCGAGTACGGCATGCCGCCGACCGGCGGGGTGGGGATGGGCATCGATCGGCTGCTCATGATTCTCGCGGACCAGACGAACATCCGCGACGTGATCCTGTTCCCGATGCTGAGGCCGGAATGAGCCTCCGCGAGGCGGCCCCGATCGCGCTCGTCGTCGTGCTGGTCGGCGTCGTGACGGTGTTCATCCGGGCCAACTGGCCGTCGCGGCTCGAAGGGCACGTGGCGCTGCGCTACCTGCGCAGCCGCCGCTCCTCGCGGCTGCTGTCCCTCATCACGGTGATCGCCGTCGGCGGGGTGACCGTCGGCGTCATGGCGCTCGTCGTGGTGCTGGGTGTGATGAATGGCCTGCAGGCGGATCTCCGGGACAAGATACTCGTGGCGAACCCCCACTTGCGCGTGCTCACCTACGGCGAGGGGCTGCGGCTCGACGACTGGCGTCGGGTGCTGGCGCAGGTGCGCCGCGCCCCGGGGGTCGAGGCCGCCGCGCCCTTCGTGCTCACGCAGGGGCTCATCTCGGCGGGGCACGACTACGCCGAGGGTGTCGTGGTGCTAGGGGTGGAGGCCGACACCGGCAGCCGAGCAGTGACCAGCTTCGCGCAGCACTTCACCAAGGGCGATCTGCGCTTCCGGACCAGCCGTCCAGGCGTGGAAGGCGGAATCGCGCTCGGCACGCGGCTCGCTTCGAAGCTCTCCGCGTTCCCGGGTGACGTCGTGACGCTGGTCGCGCCCGCGGGTGCACGCTTCAATCCGAGCATCGGCGCGTTCATCCCGCAGTTCCACCGCTACGAGGTCACCGGGATTTTCGACACCGGGATGTACGAGTACGACAACAGCTATGTCGCCCTCGACCGCCGCGTCGCCCAACGCTTCGCGGGACTCGACACCGCGGTCACGGGCGTCGAGGTCCGCCTCGCCGACCCCTGGCACGCGCAGGCGATCGGCACGCAGCTTGAGGCGCACCTCGGCTACCCCTATCGGGCGCTGGACTGGCAGAGCCAGAACCAGTCGCTGTTCTCGGCACTGAAGCTCGAGAAACTGGCGATGGCTCTCGTGGTGTTCCTGATCTGCGTGGTCGCCGCGTTCAACGTCGTGGGTACGCTGACAATGGTCGTGCACGACAAGACGCGGGAGATCGGGATCCTCCTGGCGATGGGGCTCAAGCAGGCCTCGATCCGGCGCATCTTCCTCGCCCAGGGCGTTCTGATCGGGCTCACCGGGACGGTGCTCGGTCTCGTCCTCGGGCTCGTGTTCGGCGGGATGGTGAACCGGGGTCACTGGATCCCGATCGACCCGTCGATCTACTTCATCGACCACCTGCCAGTGCACACACAGCCGACGGACGTGCTGGTCGTGATTGCGGCGAGCCTGCTCGTCGCGACGCTCGCCCCGCTGTACCCGTCGAACCAGGCGGCACGGCTCGACCCCGTCACGGCCATTCGCTACGAATGACCGCGCTGCTGGTGGCCCGGGGAGTCCGCAAGGTGTACGCCGGTGGCGACGGCCAGCCGCTCGAGGTGCTGCGCGGCGTGGAACTGGAGGTACACCGCGGGGAATTCGTCGCCATCGTGGGCGCGTCGGGGGCAGGGAAGAGCACCCTGCTGCACTTGCTCGGCGCTCTGGACCGGCCCACGGGCGGGGATGTCTGGCTCGAGGGGTCCCGCTACGCCGACTTGGACGCCACCGGGTTGGCCGAGCTGCGGAATCGCCGATTGGGCTTCGTCTTTCAGTTTCACCATCTCTTGCGCGAGTTCTCCGCTTTGGAGAATGTGATGATGCCCCTCTTGATCGGGGGCATGGCGCCGCGCAGGGCGCGGTCGCGGGCCGAGGAGGTCCTCTCGCTCGTGGGGCTCGCAGGGCGGATGTCGCACCGTCCAGCGGAGCTATCCGGCGGGGAGCAGCAGCGTTGCGCCGTGGCCCGAGCGCTGGTTCACGACCCGAGCCTCGTGCTCGCTGATGAGCCCTCGGGCAACCTCGATCACGCCAACGCAGACCGCCTGCACGAGGTCCTGTTTCGGCTGGCGCGCGAGTACGAGACGGCGGTCGTAGTCGTGACGCACAACCGGCAGCTGGCCGGCCGCGCGGACCGAATCTTGCTGTTAGAGGACGGCAGGCTCACCGCCGTGAGCTCGGTGGACGCGATACCATGATGCTGTGCGACAACTGCAAGGAGCGCGAGGTGGAGATTCACCTCACAAAGGTGGAGAACGACACCAAGGTGACACTCCACCTGTGCAAGCAATGCGCTCAGCAGAAGGGCTTCGAGACGGGCGACTCGATCCTCAAGTCGCCGCTCGGCGGCTTCATTCAGGCGATGGGGAAGGGGGGCGGGAATGTGCTCCCCACCCCCGCCGACGGCCTGCGCTGCGCTGCCTGTGGCAGCACGCTCAAGGACTTTCGCGAATCCGGGCGGCTCGGATGCGCCCAGTGCTACCAGTCGTTCGACGGCCACCTGCGGGACCTGCTGCGACGCCTGCACGGCTCGAGCCAGCACGTCGGCGAACGCTACCGCGCGCCGGGGGCGGACGGGTCGGCCGACCCTCGGCTGCAGCTGCTTGAATTGAAGGAGCAGCTGCGTCGCGCCGTCGACAACGAAAACTTCGAGCTCGCCGCCGAGCTGCGCGATCGCATTAGGGTGCTCGAATGATCGACCTGTCGTTGCTTCCCGACGGCGGGATCGGCTGGCTCGACGCCTCCGGGCCGAAGGGGAGCATCGTCCTTTCCACGCGCGTACGCTTGGCGCGCAACCTCGAGGGCTATGTGTTCGGCCAGCGCGCCCGGGACGCGGACCGTACCACTGTGCTGACGCGCGTGGCGGAAGCGAGCTCGGCGAGCGACCGGATGGCGACGGCGGTGACGTTCCGGCTCGACGAGCTGGAGCGGATGGAGCGGCAACTGCTGCACGAGCGCCACCTTGTGAGCAAGGAACTGGCTGGGCTGGAGCGCGAGGGCCGGCCACGGCCTGGTGCCGCCCTGCTGATCCAGGGCCCGGTCGGGGTGATGGTGAACGAGGAAGATCACCTGCGATTGCATGGAATGCGGTCGGGATTCGCACTCGAGGAGGCGTATGCCGAAGTGGAAACGATAGATGGCGATTTGGGGCACCTGCTGCCGTTCGCATTCCATCCGGAATTTGGCTATCTTACCTCCTGCCCGACCAACGCCGGAACGGGGCTTCGCGCGAGTGTGCTTATCCACTTGCCGGGCCTCGTTTTGACCAAGGAGATCGGGAAGGTACTTCAAGGGCTGGCTCAGGTAGGGCTGACCTTCCGGGGTTTGTATGGGGAAGGCAGCGAGGTCGTCGGGAACTTCTTTCAGTTATCCAATCAGACGACGCTGGGCAAGTCCGAAGAGGAGCTGCTGGATCACCTCGGCAAGATCGTCCGCCAGGTGATCGAATACGAGGAGCAAGCCCGCGACGTGCTCGTGCGGGACGCGCCCACCATCATCGCCGACAAGGTCTGGCGGGCGTACGGCCTGCTCAAGTACGCGCGTAGCCTGACCTTCGAAGAAACGATGAACCTGCTGAGCGGGGTGCGGCTGGGGGTCGGGCTGAATCTGATCACCGGCTTGAGTGTATACACGTTGAACAAGCTGCTGATCTTCACCCAGCCCGCGCACCTCGCGGCACTCGAAGGACGTCCCAGCGGCGATCCAGAGCTGCCCTCAGTGCGCGCCACCTATGTGCGCCGGGTGCTCGAGACGGAAGCGGCGTGAGGCAGGGGGGGAGATGAACGGCTACAACTTCACGGATCGGGTGCGCAAGGTCCTGCAGATGGCGCGGGAAGAGGCGGCGCGCCTGCACCATGAATACGTGGGGACCGAGCACATTCTGCTGGGTCTGATCCGCGAAGGCGAAGGCGTCGCGGCGGCGGTGCTGACGAACCTCAACGTCGACCTCGAGGAGATCCAACAGAAGATCGAGGAGACGGTGAAGAAAGGCAAAGCAGCGGCGGCAGCGGGGCCCGACCTCCCCTACACGTCTCGCGCCAAGAAGGTGCTCGAGCTCGCCATGAGCGAGGCCCGCGAGCTCAACCACTCCTACGTAGGCACGGAGCACCTGCTGCTCGGCTTGTTGCGCGAGGAGAAGGGGATCGCGGCGCAGGTCCTCACGGACGCGGGCGTCAACCTCGAGCAGGCCCGCGCGGAGACGCTCCGGCTGCTCGGCAGCGAGATGCCCTCCGGGCCGGCCCCGGCCGGATCCGGTGCTCAGCCCGCCAGCCCGAAGAGCGAGAAGAAATCGAAGACGCCGGCGCTCGATCACTTCTGCCGCGACCTGACGCAGCTCGCGGGGGAAGGCCAGCTCGATCCCACGATCGGGCGGCAGAAGGAGATCGAGCGCGTCATGGAGATCCTGTCGCGGCGCAAGAAGAACAACCCCGTGCTGATCGGCGAGCCGGGCGTCGGCAAGACGGCCATCGTCGAAGGACTGGCACAGCTCATCGCGAGCGGCCAGTGCCCGGATGCGCTCAAGGATCACCGCGTACTGTCGCTCGATATGGCGGCCGTGATCGCGGGCACCAAGTATCGCGGCCAGTTCGAAGAGCGGCTCAAAGCGATCATCAACGAGATTGCGCAGAACCGCAACATCATTCTGTTTATCGACGAGTTGCACACCCTGGTGGGCGCGGGCGCGGCGGAGGGGGCGGTGGACGCCTCCAACATGCTGAAGCCAGCGCTGGCGCGAGGCGAGTTGCAGTGCGTCGGCGCGTCCACACTCAACGAGTACCGCAAGTACATCGAGAAGGACGGCGCGCTCGAGCGGCGTTTCCAGACGGTGATCGTGGATCCGCCGAGTGTCGGCGAGACGATCGACATCCTGAAGGGCCTGCGCAAGCGTTACGAGGAGCACCATCGGGTGATCATCCCGGACGAGACGCTCGACGCGGCGGCGAAGCTCTCGGAGCGCTATATCACCGACCGCTTCCTCCCGGACAAGGCGATCGACGTGATCGACGAAGCCGGGGCGCGGGCGCGGCTGGCGGCACAGGTGCCGCCGCCCGAGGTCGCGGCGCTCAAGGAGAAGCTCGAGCAGATCAACACCGACAAGGAGACCGCGGTCCGCGACCAGAACTTCGAGCGCGCCGCGGCACTGCGCGACCAGGAGCGCGAGCTGCAGGCCGACATCCGGCGCAAGCAGGACGCGTGGGAAAAGGAGCGCGCCACCCACCGACCCACGATCAGCGAGGAGGGTGTGGCGTTCATCGTGTCCCGCTGGACCGGGATCCCGGTGACACGGCTGCAGGAGGCGGAGACCGCCCGGCTCCTGCGGATGGAAGAGGAGCTGCACCAGACCGTGGTCGGGCAGGACGAAGCGATCGCCGTCATCTCGCGCGCCATCCGCCGGAGCCGGGCGGGCCTCAAGGACCCCAAGCGGCCGATCGGCTCGTTCGTCTTCTCCGGGCCCACCGGCGTCGGCAAGACCGAGCTCGCTCGGGCGCTCGCGCGGTTCCTGTTCGCCGACGCGAACAGCCTCATCCGCGTCGACATGTCGGAGTACATGGAGAAGTTCTCGGTGAGCCGACTGATTGGCGCGCCTCCGGGGTACGTCGGGTATGAGGACTCGGGCACGCTGACCAAGGCGGTGCGGCGCAAGCCCTACTCGGTCGTGCTGCTCGACGAGATCGAGAAGGCGCACCCCGACGTGTTCAACATCCTGTTGCAGGTGCTGGACGAGGGGCACCTCACGGACAACTACGGGCGTCTCATCGACTTCAAGAACACCGTCGTGATCATGACCTCGAACGTCGGCGCGCGCGACATGGTCAAGGGGAAGAGCCTCGGGTTCGCGCAGCCCGACATGCGGGCGACGTTCGACAAGATGGCGGAGAAGGTCAAGGAGGAGATCAACAAGACCTTCAACCCCGAGTTCCTGAACCGCCTGGACGACGTCATCGTGTTCCACCCGCTCACACGCGAGCACATCTCCCAGATCGTGGCGATCATGCTCCGGGACGTCCAGAAGCGGCTGGGCGAGGAGGAGCTGGCGCTCCGGCTGACGCCCGCGGGCTCGGATTTCCTCGTGGATCACGGGTACGATGAGCACTTCGGCGCGCGCCCGCTGAAGCGCGCGATCCAGAAGTACGTCGAGGATCCGCTCTCGGAGAAGATCCTGGTCGGCGAGTTCGCGCGGGGCGACGAGATCGAGGTCGACGTGGCCCCGGACAAGGAACGGCTGGCGTTCCGCGCGCTCTCCGGCTCGAAGGCGTGATCCGCAAGCTTTCCCTCTTCATCATAGTGAGTTCGGCGGTGCTTGTCCCGCGCGCCGCGCGCGCGCAGGGCGAGCCGGCCGCCGTCGCACCCGACTCCGTGGTCGTGCTCGGGAACCGCCGCGTCGAGCGCCAGCAGGTCCTCGATCAAAGCGGACTCGGCGCCCGCAAGCCCGTCGGGTACCGCGACGTGCAGCGCGCCATCCAGGCGTTGTACGCCACCGGGCAGTACGACGACGTGCGGGTGGAGCAGGCGGAGCCGGATGGCCGCCAGCTGCTGATCATCCGCGTGCGCGAACGGCCCATCCTCATCAAGTGGGCGGTGCGCGGCGTGAGCCGGCTGGGCGAAGGGAGCGTCCGCGACAAGGTGCAGCTCCTCGAGGGTCGCCCGCTCGACCCTGCGGCGGTCGCGCGCGCGCGCGGGCGCATCGACTCCCTGTACCGCGCCGAGGGCTACTACCTTGCCCAGGTGACGGTCGTACACGTGCACGAGGACGACTCCGCCCGGGTGCGCGTCATCTTCGACGTGGATGAAGGGCGGCGGGTGGCGATCGCGCAGGTCCAGGTCGAGGGCAACACCCATTTCTCGGACGCCCAACTCGCCGGCCGGCTGAAGACCCGTCCGGAGGGCTTCTGGTGGTTCCGCTCCGGCGACTTCGACGACGAGAAGCTGCGCGAGGATCTCCAGGAGCGGCTGCCCAAGTTCTACGGCGACAAGGGCTACGTCGACTTCCAGGTGCTCGGCGACACGCTGGTCGTGGACGACGCCACGGGGAAGGCGACACTCGTGGTGCGCGTCAGCGAGGGCGAGCCTCACCGGGTCGGCACGTTCGAGGTGGTGGGCAACCGCCGCTTCTCCACCGAGGAGCTGGAGCGGCTGTTCCCCTTCCGGGCCGAGTCACGCTCCGGGCTGTTCGGGCTGGGTGGGGTGCAGCGCGGCCCGGTCGAGTTCAACCAGGAGAAGTGGGACGACGCCACGCAGCAGCTGCGCACGATCTACTACAACAACGGCTACATCTACATGAACGTCCGGGCGGACATCCTGCGGCGTGCCGGCGCGGATGGCAAGCCCGTCGTGGATTTGCGGTGGCTGATCAACGAGGGGGTACCGGCCATCGTCAACAAGGTCGAGATCGCCGGGAACGACGTGACCCACGAGCGGGTGATCCGCGAAGCCATCGTGCTGCTCCCGGGTGACGTGTTCCGCCAAGACGCGCTGATCCGCTCCTATCAGAACATCTCGAACCTCGGCTTCTTTCAGCAGCCGCTGCCGTTCCCCGACACCCGACCCGCCAACGACCAGGGGGACGTGGACGTCGTCTTCCGGGTGACCGAGAAGCGCACCGGCAACATCAATTTCGGCGCTTCGCTCGGGCAGGGGACCGGCCTGGGCGGTTTCCTCGGGCTCGACGAGCCGAACCTGTTCGGGCAGGGGAAGCGGGGCCGGTTCCAGTGGCAGTTCGGGAAGAACATCAACGACTTCGACCTCACCTTCACCGACCCGGCCGTGCGCGACTCGCGCATCTCGGCGACGGCGAACGTGCACAACACGCGACTGCGCTACACGATTCAAGACCTCGGGCAGCTGCGACGCCGCGGCGGGAGCCTGCAGCTCGGGTTCCCGGTGTTCAACGACCGCTACACCCGGTTGTTCGTCTCGTATGGAATCGACGACCAGACCTTCACCGGCTCGAGCCAGAGTCTCGCGAGTCTGAGCTGCTCAAACTGCGTGCGTTCGACCTTCGGAGTCTCCATCCTGCGCGATACCCGCATCGACTTGCCGTTCGCGACCGCCGGCACGATGCACCAGGTGGGCCTGTCGCAGAGCGGCGGGCCGCTGGGCGGATCCGGCAACTTCCAGCGTCTCGATCTCGAGGGCCGCTGGTACGCGCCCTTGGGGCAGCTCGGGGGACGCGCGAGCGCGTCGCCCGTGCGCTTCGTGATGGGCCTCTCCACCCGCTCGGGGTTCGTGTTCGGCACGGCGCCGTTCATCGACCAGCTGTTCACCATGGGCGGCACGCAGTACGGCATCCCGCTCCGCGGCTACGACGAGTTCTCCGTTACGCCGAACGGGTTCGACGCCACGGCGCGCGTCGGGTCGGCGCGCGCCAGCGCCTTCGGCAAGTCGTATTTCCTGATGACTGGCGAGGTCGGGGTCCGGCTGTCGCAGATGTTCTACGTCAGCGCGTTCTACGATGCGGGCAACGTCTGGGCGCGAGCGGGTCAGTTCAACCCCACGCGCCTGTTCCGAGGCGCGGGGGTGGGGCTCAGCCTGATCTCGCCTCTCGGGCCGATCGGCATCGACTGGGCGTACGGCTTCGACCGCACCGACCTGAGCGGTCGGCCGGCGCCCGGCTGGAAGCTGCACTTCAAGCTCGGCAATTTCTTCTGATCCCGGCTCCCGCGGCCACCGCGGGGCCGTCCATACCGGTACCTCTCGGGGAGATGTGTTATGCGACGTGCAGTGACAGTATGGGCGTTGCTCGGCCTCGCGGGCCTAGCGCCTGCGGCGATCTGGGGCCAGGCCGCCCAGCCCTCGCTCAAGATCGGGTTCATCAGCTCCCGACAGATCCTGCAAAAGACCCCCGGTTATGCGGCGGCGGAATCAACCTTCAGTCGCGAGGTGCAGGGGTTCCGCGACGAGGTGCAGAAGCTGCAGCAGCAGCTCGACTCGGCCGTCCGCGCGTTCGACCAGCAGTCGATCGCCCTCTCGCCAGCCGCCAAGCAGGCGAAGCAGCGTGAGCTGCAGCAGCTGCAACAGCGCTTCGAACAGCGCTCCAGCGAGCTCCAGGGCCGAGCGCAGCAGCGCGAGCAGGAGCTGCTGCAGCCGATCCAGGCGCGCGTGAACGCCGTGATCCAAGGGCTGCGCGCCGAAGGCAACTACGCGGTCATCTTCGACGCCGACGCGCCCGGCAACAACATCGTGGCAGCCGACCCGGCCCTCGACATCACGACCAAGGTGCTCGACCGGCTGAAGCAGGCGCAGTAGCGGACCGGTCCCGTGAGCGTCGGGAGCGAGGCCGGGGGCGGAGGCAGCGGGGAGGCTGCCCGCCGCCTCAGCGCCGGGCAAATCGCCGCGCTGACGAACGGGGAGCTGGTGGGGAGCGCGGACGTGACGGTCTCGCGCGTCGCGCCGCTCGACCGCGCCGGCCCGGGCGACCTCTCCTTTCTTGCCAGCAAGCGCTATCTTCCGTATTTTCAACGGTCTAGAGCGGCCGTCGTGCTCTGTCGGTCGGATCTCGTACAGAGCGAGTCCGGAGGGCCGGCGTGCCGCGTGCTGGTGCGCGATCCCCACATCGCGCTCCTGGCCGTGATCCCGGTGCTCTACCCTGAGCCGGCGTGGGAGCCGGGCGTGCACCGCACGGCGGTGATCGGACGGGGCACGGTGTGGCAAGAGCCGGTCGCCATCGGGCCGTACGCGGTGCTCGGGCGGGGAGTGAGGCTGGGCCGGAACGCTCGCGTCGGAGCCGGTTGCGTGCTGGGAGACGGCGTCGAGCTGGGCGATGACGTCCAGCTTTATCCCCACGTCGTGTGCTACAGCGGCACGATCATCGGGCACCGGGTCATTCTGCACGCTGGCGCCCGGCTCGGGAGCGACGGATTCGGCTACGTCCCCGGCGGGAGCGGCGAGCTCCCGCGCAAGATCCCGCAAGTCGGGCGCTGCATCATCGGGGACGACGTGGAGATCGGCGCCAACACCACCATCGACCGCGGCAGCGTGGACGACACCATCATCGGTCGGGGGACGAAGATCGACAACCTCGTGCAGATCGGGCACAACTGCCGCATCGGGGCCCGCTGCATCATCGCGGGGCAGGCCGGGATCGCCGGGAGCACCCACGTCGAGGACGACGTGTTCCTGGCCGGCCAGGCCGGCGTCGCCGACCACGTGACGATCGGCCGCGGCACGCGAGTGACGGTGCAGGGGGGCGTGATCGGGGACATTGCGCCCGGCGCCACGATCACCGGGTTCCCCGGCCGGGAGCATCGCGAGTTCTTCCGGGCGCAGGCGGCGCTGTATCGTCTGGCGAAGATCGTGGACGACCTCGAGGCGCTGGTGCGCCGGGACGATGAGTCCCATCCCTAGGCGCTCCATCCGGAAGCAGGCGTCGGTGTCGGGCACGGGGCTTCACACCGGCGCCGAGACCCGGGCGAGCTTCCTCCCTGCGCCCGCAGGCCAGGGGATAGTGTTCCGGCGCATGGATCTCGCCGGGACGCCCGAGATCCCCGCCCGGCTGACGGAGGTCGAGGCGGTCGAGCGCCGTACGGCGATCGGCAAAGGCAAGAGCACCATCCACACCGTGGAGCACGTGCTCGCGGCGATCGCGGCTTACGAGATCGACGACGTGACGGTCGAGCTCACGGGCCCGGAGCCGCCGATCCTCGACGGCAGCTTTCAGGCCTACTTCGAGGCCCTCCAGCGCGCGGAGCCCGTCGACGTCGGCGGGGAGCCCGTCGTGCTCACCGTGCAGGCCCCATTCACCGTCACCGAGGGCGACTCGAGCTACGTCGTGGCGCCCGCGAAGGAATTCCGGCTGACGGTGACGATCGAGTGGCCGCATCCCTTGATCGGACGGCAGTCCGGGAGCTATACCGTGACTCCGGAGGTGTTCGCACGGGAGCTCGCCCCCGCCCGCACGTTCGGGTTCGCGAGCGAGGTGGAGGCACTCAAGGCGAAGGGCCTGATCAAGGGCGCGTCCGCGGCCAGTGCCATCCTGCTCGACGACCGCGGCCTGGCGAACGGCGGCAAACTGCGCTGGCCGGATGAGTTTGTGCGCCACAAGGCCGCCGACATCATCGGTGACCTGGCGCTCACGGGCGCCCGGATCCGCGCCCATGTCGTCGCGACGCGGCCCAGCCACGGGGGCAACGTCGCGCTCGCCCACGCCTTGTCCCGCGCGGCCAAGCACATGGGGACGCCCCGGATGGACATCGCCCGCATCATGGACGTGCTGCCGCACCGCTACCCGTTCCTGCTGGTGGACCGGATCATCGAGGTGGAGGGGCAGCAGCGGATCGTGGGGATCAAGAACGTCACCATCAACGAGCCATTCTTCCAGGGCCACTTCCCGGGTCATCCGATCATGCCGGGCGTGCTGATCATCGAGGCGATGGCCCAGGTCGGCGGGATGCTCCTGATGAGCTTCTTCGAGGGGCAGAACGTGGAAGACAAGGTCGTCTACTTCATGTCGCTCGACAACGTCAAGTTCCGGCGCCCGGTGGTGCCCGGGGACCAGATCCGCTTCGAGCTCGAGATGGTTCAGTTCCGCGGCAAGACCTGCAAGATGAAGGGGGTCGGCTACGTGGACGGGCAGATCGTAGCCGAGGCGGAGATGATGGCGACCGTGGTGGACCGGTGATCCATCGGACCGCGCTCGTCGATCCCACGGCGCACCTGGCGCTCGACGCGAGCGTGGGGCCGTACGCGATCATCGGACCGCGGGTCACCGTCGGCGACCGCTGCCAGATCGCGGCACATGCGGTGCTCGAGCGCAACGTCAAGCTGGGCCAGGGCGTGAAGGTCGGCTACGGGACCGTGATCGGCAACGACCCGCAGGACCTGAAGTACCGGGGCGAGGACACCTGGGTCGAGGTCGGCGACGGGACCGTGATCCGCGAGTATTGCACGGTCAACCGCGGCACGACGGCGACGGGGAAGACGTCGGTCGGGCAGCGCTGCTTCCTGATGTCGTACGTGCACGTCGCCCACGACTGCGTCATCGGGAACGACGTCATCATCGCCAACGCGGTCCAGATGGCCGGCCACGTGACGATCGAGGACCGGGCCGTCATCTCGGGGTTGGTGCCGATTCATCAGTTCGTGCGGATCGGCACGTTCGCGTTCGTGGGCGGTGGATCCCGCGTGAACCAGGACGTCCCGCCCTACACCAAGGCGGTCGGAAACCCGGTGCACCTGTACGGCCTGAACTCCGTGGGCCTGCAGCGCGCGGGCTTCTCGCCGGAGGTCAAGCTGGCGCTCAAACGGGCCTACCGCCTGCTCTTCAATTCGGACATGACCGTGAGCCAGGGGATCGCGAAAGCGCGGACAGAGCTCCCGCACACCTCCGAGGTGGAGAACTTCCTCAAGTTCATCGAGGGGTCCCAGCGCGGGGTGCTGGTGTGAGCGATCCGGAAAGACCGGTGCGGGTGGGAGTCATCGGCACCGGAGCCCTCGGCTTCCACCACGCCCGCCTGCTGCGGCGCATGCCGGGCGTGGAGTTCGCCGGTATCTACGACAAGAACCCCGCGCGCGCGGCGGAGGTGGCGGAGCAGCTCGAGACCGCCGCCCATCCGTCGCTCGATGCACTGCTCGAGCGCGTGGAGGCCGTGTCGGTCGTGGTCCCGACGCCGGCGCACGCGGAGGTCGGGCTCGCGGTGCTGCCGCGCGGGCTCCACGCCTTGATCGAAAAGCCGCTCGCCGACACCATGGCCGGCGCCGAGCAGCTGGTGGGCGCCGCCGCGGAACAGGGTGTCGTGCTCCAGGTAGGACACGTAGAGCGGTTCAACCGAGCGGTGCGGGCTGCGGCGCCCTACCTCGATGAGCCTCGCTTTCTGCAGATCGACCGTCTAGCGCCGTTTCAGCCACGCGGCACCGACGTGGCCGTGATCCTCGACCTCATGATCCACGACCTCGACCTCGTGCTCGAGCTGGTGCGCTCCGAGGTCGCGGACGTCCGAGCGACCGGCGTGCCGATCCTCACCCCGCACGTCGACATCGCGAACGCTCGTATCGAGTTCGCCAACGGCGCCATCGCGAACGTCACGGCGAGCCGCGTGTCGCGCGAGCGGACCCGCAAGCTGCGCGTCTTCCAGCCCACCGGCTATTTCTCCCTCGACCTCGCGCAGGGGACGGGCGACTACTACCGGCTGAAGCCCGGCTGGCAGGGTCTCGGCGCCACGAAGCTCGAACAGATCGTCGCGCACGTGCGGCTGGAGGCGCCAGAGGCGGAGCCGCTCAAGCTGGAGCTCGAGAGCTTCCTCCGCGCCGTGCGGGGAGAAGAAGAAGTCGTCGTGTCGGGCGCGGCCGGGGCTCAGGCTCTGGCACTCGCCTTCCGGGTCGCCGACGCCGTCCAGGCCTCGCCGCTCGCTGCCGCGCGGCCGTGAGCCGCGCACCCCGGATCTACGTGTCGGCGGGAGAGCCGTCGGGAGACGCGCACGCCGCCGCGGTGGTGACGGCGCTGCGGCGCCGCCTCCCCGAGGCTGCGTTCGAAGCGTTTGGGGGCCCGAGCCTCGAGGTCGCGGGCGCCCGCGTGCTCGACCGGATGGAGCGCATGTCGGTTGTGGGCTTCGTCGAGGCGCTGTGGAAGCTGCCGGCGCACGTTCGGCTGCTGAAGCGGGTGCGCGAAGCCTTCCGCGCCGGGCGCTACGACCTCGTCGTGCTCGTCGATTATCCCGGCTACCACCTGCGGGTGGCGGCGGCTGCGCACGCGGCCGGGATTCCCGTGCTCTATTACATCGCGCCCCAAATGTGGGCGTGGGGCGTGGGGCGCGTGCGCAAGCTGGCCGCCATCCGTCGCCTCGCGGTCATCCTCCCGTTCGAGGAGGAGTTCTTCCGGGAGCGCGGCGTTCCCGCGACCTTCGTCGGGCATCCGCTCAAGGACCGACCGCCGCTGCCGTCGCGCGCCGAAGCCCGCCGGGAGATCGGGCTCGACCCGACGCGCCCGGTGCTCGGGCTGTTTCCCGGCAGCCGGGCGCTGGAGGTCGTGCGGCTGTGGCCGGCGTTCCGGGAGGCCGCGGCTGGCGTGCTGGCCGCGCGGCCGGACGTGCAGGTGATCGTCGCGGGGACGCCGCGGGGGCGCTACGACGCGCCCGGCGTGATTCGCATCCACCCTGGCGATCCCGCCCTCGTATTCGCTGCAGCAGACGCCGCGCTGTGCAAGTCCGGTACGACGACGCTCGAAGCCGCGCTCGCCGACCTACCGATGGTGATCGCCTACCGGCTGAATCCGGTGTCATTCGCCATCGGCATGCGGCTGCTGCGCGTGCCGCGCGTCGGACTCGTCAACCTGATCGCGGGGCGCGAGATCTCACCGGAGTTGCTGCAGCGCGCGGTGACGCCCCAGGCGCTCGCCGCCGCCGTGCTCCCGCTGCTCGACCCAGCCAGCCAGGCCACGCGGCGGCAGCGCGACGGGCTCGCCCTCGTCCGCGAGCGGCTGGGGCCCCCGGGCGCCGCGGACCGTGTGGCCGCGCTCGCCGCCGAGCTCCTGGGGTGAAACTGCGCCGCGCCGAGCCGTTGGCGACCGCGGCGGGCGCGGGCCTCCTGAGTGCGCTCGCCGCCACCTGGCGCTACCGCGTCCGCGGTTGGGAGCACGTGGAAGCGGCGCGCCACCGCGACCGGCCGATCGTGTACGTGTTGTGGCACAGCCGCATCCTGCCGCTGCTCTACAGCCGACGCGGCGAGGGTATGGCGTTGCTCATCAGCCGACACCGCGATGGCAGCTACTTGGCGGAGCTGTCCCGGCGCTGGGGGTACCGGGTCGTGCGTGGCTCGACGAAGCGAGGCGGTGAGGTGGGGCTGCTCGGGCTGGTGCGCTACCTGCGGGGCGGCGCCGAAGTTGCCCTCACGCCCGATGGCCCGCGCGGACCTGCCGAGCTGGTGAAGCCCGGGGCGCTCGCCGCGGCGCAGCACGCCAACGCGCTCGTGATCGCCGCCGGAGCCCGCACGTCGTCGGCGTGGTGGATCCGCTCGTGGGACCGGTTCTGCGTCCCGAAGCCGTTCGCCACGGTCGAGGTCGCGTACAGCCCGCCGTTCGACGTCGGGGAGGGGAAAGACGGCCTGCGCCGCGCCATCGCCGACGCCACGCGCGCGCTCCGGGTCGTGACGTACGGGGACGGGGACGGGGCGTGAGCCCGGCCCGCGTGACGCACTGGCTGTGGAGCGACGGCGCGGCGGCTCGCGTAGCGCGGGTCCCCCTCATCCCGCTCGCGGTTCTGTACCGGGGGGCGATGCAGCTGCGCGCGACGGCGTACCGGCGGGGCTGGCGGCGCGCCGGCCGCCTGCCCCTGCCGGCGGTTGCCGTGGGCAATCTCTCGGTGGGCGGGACGGGGAAGACCCCCCTCGCGGCGTGGATCGCCAGCTACTACGCGGCGCGCGGTCGCACGCCCGGGATCCTGCTGCGGGGGTACGGCGCGGACGAGCCGCTCGTGCACCGGCGGCTCGTTCCGGGCGCGCTGGTCGTGGCGCACCCCGACCGCCTCGCGGGTGCGCGCCGCGCGCGCGAGCAGGGCGCCCGCATTCTCGTGCTCGATGACGCGTTCCAGCTCCTGTCGGTGGCGCGCGATCTGAACGTCGCCGTCGTGAGCGCCGAGAGCGTCACGGGCTCGCCCTGGACGCTCCCGGCGGGGCCGTGGCGCGAGCGCTGGGACGCGCTCGAGCGGGCGGACGTCGTCGTCGTCACCCGAAAACGTGCCGCCGCGGACGCCGCAGACCGCCTCGCCGACTGGATCGCCGGCCAGCAGGCTGGGACCCCGGTGTGCGTGGCGTGCCTTGCCTTGAGCCATGTGGAAGGGATGCACAGCGGCACGCGGCACGATCTGGCGGTGCTCACGGGCCGGAGCGTTCTCGCCGCCGCCGGCATCGCCGATCCTGAGAGCTTCGCCGTGCAGCTGCGGGGGGCCGGAGCGAATGTGCAACTCGTTGCCTATCAAGATCATCACCCCTTTGGGGGGGACGACCTCGACCGCCTCGTCCGGGCCGCCGCGGGGGCTTATGTTGTAGTCACCGAAAAGGACGCCGTAAAGCTCCGCGGACGGTGGCCGGGCGATGCCCCCGAGCCTCTGGTCGCGGGGCTTGCCGTCCGGTGGGAACGGAACGGCCGGGCGTTCGAGCGGGCGTTGGACGACGTGCTCGCAGCGGCCGAACGTCCCTGAGACGGATTCGACATTCGAGCGTTATGAGCGAACCTGCGATCAGAGATCAGTCGCAGCCGGCGATCATCCGGCCCGACAAGGACACCTTCCTCGCCGAGGAGAACCCGTTCGAAGCGATGATGGAGCGCTTCGACCACGCTGCCCAGCTCCTCAATCTCGATCCCGGTCTCTACAAAGTCCTGCGCAACCCCGAAAAACAGATCATCGTCTCGGTACCGGTGCTCCGCGACAACGGGGAGGTGGAGGTCTACACGGGGTACCGGGTGCTCTACAACACGTCGCGGGGGCCGGCGAAGGGGGGGATCCGCTTCGACTTGAACGTGACGCTCGAGGAAGTGAAAGCGCTCGCCGCGTGGATGACGTGGAAGTGCGCGCTGGTGAACATTCCGTTCGGGGGCTCGAAGGGCGGGGTGGTGTGCGATCCCTCGATCATGTCCATGGGTGAGCTCGAGCGGCTCACTCGCCGCTACACCGCGAGCATCATCGAGACCCTGGGCCCGGACTCGGACGTTCCGGCACCGGACGTGAACACCAACGAGCGCGTCATGGCGTGGATCATGGACACCTACTCCATGCACAAGCGTCATACGGTGACGGCCGTCGTGACGGGAAAGCCGGTGGAGATGGGCGGCTCGCTCGGTCGGCGGGAGGCGACGGGGCGCGGGTGCATGATCGTCACGCGCGAGGCGCTCGCGCGGCTCGGCATGTCGCTCAAGGGTGCGCGCGTCGCCGTGCAGGGATTCGGGAACGTGGGCTCGGTGGCGGCGGACCTCATGGCCAGGGAGGGCGCGATCGTCGTCGCCGTATCGGACAAGTCGGGCGCGGTGCACAATCCGCAGGGCCTCGACGTCGCCGACCTGCTGGCGTGGGTGCGGGAGCGCCGCCAGATCGCCGGGTACCCGAAGGCGGAGGCGATCAACAAGGACCAGGTCCTGACGATCGACTGCGACGTGCTGGTGCCGGCGGCGACGGAGAATGTGATCACCCGCAAGAACGCGGCCCAAATCAAGGCCAAGATCATCTGCGAAGGCGCCAACGGGCCCACAACCGCCGCCGCCGACGAGATCCTCGAAAAGAAGGGGATTTTCGTCATTCCCGACATCCTCGCCAACGCCGGCGGCGTGACCGTGAGCTATTTCGAGTGGGTGCAGGACCGTGGCGGGTATTTTTGGGACGAGGAGACCGTGAACCGGCGGCTCGAGACGATCATGACGCGCTCGTTCAACGAGGTGGCGGCGACCATGGAGAAATACAAGGTGAACACCCGCATCGCGTCTTACATCGTCGCGGTGGATCGCGTGGCGGCGATGCACCGGCTGCGTGGGATGTATGCCTGATGCGCTACCGGGTCGTCGCGGTGGGCCGCATGAAGGACGCGGCGCTCCGCGCGGCCTGTGACGGGTACCTGGAGCGGTTGCGCCGCTACACGCGGGTCGAGGAACGGGAAGTGAAGGACGAGGCGCGAGTCCTCGAGGCGATGTCCGAGGGCTCGCGCCTCGTCGCGTTGTCGGGAGACGGTGAGCAGTGGACGTCCGAGGAGCTGGCGGACTGGACGGCGCGGTGGGAGATGGACGGCCGCGATATCGCCTTTGCGATCGGGGGCGCTGACGGGCTGCGCGAGCCGGTGCTGCGGACAGCCGAGCGGATCTGGAGCCTGTCCCGGCTGACATTTCCGCATGAGGTGGCGCGCGTGATTCTGTATGAGCAGTTGTATCGCGCGTACACCATCCGTCGGGGGGAGCCGTACCATCGAGGATCCTGAGCTCACCGGGGCGGACCGGGCCGCCCTGCTGCGACTCGCGCGCGACACGCTCGAGGCTCTTCTCGCAGGACACCCCCTGCCACCCGTTCCCGACGTACCCGGGGCGCTGGTCAAGCGGGGGGCGTTCGTCACCATCATCGAACACGGGGCGTTACGCGGCTGCATCGGTCATGTCGCGGACGACCGTCGCCTGGGTGACGTGGTCCGCGAAATGACGGTCGCCGCCGCTCGGGACGACCCTCGGTTTGCCCCCGTGACCTCGGCCGAGATGATGGGCCTCGCGCTCGAGATCTCAGTGCTCTCGCGGCCGGCGGCGCTCGGGCCGGCGCCGGTGGATCCGCGCCGTATCGTCGTGGGCCGTGACGGACTGATCGTGCGCCGGGGCGACCGCGTCGGGCTGCTGCTCCCCCAAGTCGCGACCGAGTATCATTGGGGGCCCGAGGCGTTCCTCGCCGCAACGTGCCGCAAGGCGGGACTCCCCCCCGAAGCGTGGCGGGAACCAGACGCGGAGGTTCTCGCGTTTCAGGCGGACGTGTTCGCAGAGCCCAGGGAAGGGAGAAGGGGGAAAGCAGAAGCGTGATACCGCGCATTGTGCACACTCCCATCGCGCCGCTCGAGCTGCCGACGCAGCGTGCGAGGCCGCGTCGCGTGGGGCCGGAGGTGGTGGCATCCGTGCTCCCCGGTCCGGGGCGCGATCGGCTCGCCACCGCCGAAGTCCTCGCCGTGACGACCGGCCAGCAGCCCGGTCTCTTCACCGGCCCGATCTACACCATCTACAAGGCGCTGTCCGCCGTCGCCCTCGCTCGGCGGATCGAGCGAGAGCGCGGCGTGCCCGTCGTTCCTGTGTTCTGGGTCGCCGGGGACGACCACGATTTCGCCGAGGCGAACCATGTGTGGTTCCTGGATTCGGGAGGCGAGCTCGCGCAAGTCGTGCTACGCGAGCGCCCAGCCGACTCCCCGCTCGTCCCGCTTGCGCGTGAAGTGTGTGGGGAGGCGGTCCGCGGTGCACTGGCACGGCTGCGGGCCGGGATGCCGGACAGCGAGTTCAAGGGCGCGGTGCTGGACTGGCTCGAGCGCTGTTATCGGCCGGAGGCGAGCCTCGCCGACGCCTTCGCCGACGCGCTGAATGCCCTGCTGGGGCCGCGCGGGCTTGCCGTGCTCCGCGCCCATGACCGCGGCGTGAAGCAGGCTGCGGCACCCTGGGTGCTGAGAGCGCTCGCCGTCACGCTGGCCGATGGGTACACGCCGGTCCTGGTCGAGGCGAGCCAGGGCCGCGACCGGCTGCGATCGGACGGGAGCGCCTTCGTCACGCGGCGGAGTGGCGAGCGGTTCACGCAGGCGGACCTCGAGCGCATCGCGCAGGAAGCGCCGGAGCGGCTCTCGTCCAACGTGCTGCTCCGCCCCGTGATCGAGGCGGCGCTGCTGCCCACCGTCGCATACGCCGCCGGGCCGGCCGAGCTCGGCTACCTGCCCGACGCCGCGCCGTTATACGACGCGGTGGGCGGCGTTCCGCGCCAGGCAGCGCTGCCGCGCTGGTCGGGGGTGATCGTCGAGGGTCGCGTCGAGAAGGTGCTGGAGCGCCACGGGCTCGATCTGACCGCCTTCGACGGCAAGCCCGGGGAGCTCGAAGCCCGGCTGGTTCGGCTCGACCTCCCGCCCGAGACGGTCGCGACGCTCACGGCGTTGCGCAGCGACATCGAGGAGCACTACGGTCGCCTGCTGCAGTCGGTCACGCGGATCGACCCGACCCTCGAGCGCACGGTGGAGTCGGCGCGCAACGCGGCGCTCTCGGGCACGCAGGCGATCGAGAAAAAGCTCGTCGCGAGTCTGAAGCGTCTCGACGGCGAGACACTGGTGCGCCAGATCGCGCGCGCCCGCGCCGCCCTGTATCCGCGCGGGCAGCCGCAGGAGCGTGTGCTCACGCTGGCGTCGTTTGCGATTCGCTACGGCCCCGGGCTCGTGGATGCGGTCGCGCAAGAGGTGGCGCGCTGGGCGGACGCCTCGTAGAATCCTTGCCATGTGGCTGTTCGTCGTCGTCCTCGTCATCGCGCTGATGATTCCGATCACCGCCATCCTGCTCGACTCGCCGCTCGGCCGCTCGTTGGCGCGCCGGCTGGAGGGGCGCGGTGACGAAGGGGCGGGTCGGGGGAGCGAGGTCCGCGAGCTGGAGCGCCGCCTCGAAGTGCTGGAGAGCGATCTCCAGGATCTGACGCGGTCGGTCACGGGAATGCGGGACGAGATCCAGTTCGTCCAGCGCCTGCTGGAAGACCCGAACAGAAAGAAACGCTCCTGACGGTGCCGGAGGCATCCGGCGGGGGAGGGGCAGGAGGGGGGGGACGTCAGGCGGCCACGGTCGCCGCCGGAATCCTCGTGACGCGCGTGCTCGGCTACGTGCGCGAGCGCGTCTTCGCCTACTACTTCGGCAACACCAGCGTCGCGGCCGACGCCTTTCGGGCTGCACTCCGTATCCCCAACGCGATCCGCAACCTGCTGGGCGAGGGAACCCTCTCCGCATCGTTCATCCCCGTCTACGCGGCCTTCAACCAGCGAGCCGACAAGTCCGCCGCCCGGGCGCTCGCGGGCGCGGTGCTGGGCCTGCTGGTGCTCGCCTCGGGCGTCCTGGCGCTGCTGGGAATCGCGTTCGCCCCCGCCATCGCTACGCTGATCGCCAAGGGGTTCGACGAGCCGCGCCGCCAGCTCACCATCACCCTCGTCCGGATTCTCTTCCCCATGACGGGGCTCATGGTCGTGTCGGCGTGGTGCCTCGGCATCCTCAACACCCACCGCCGCTTCTTCCTGCCGTACGCCGCGCCGGCGCTGTGGAACATCGCCGGCATCGTGGCGCTGGTCGGCGCGGCGACCTGGTGCGTGAGCCGCGACCTGCCGCACGACGCACAGTTGTACCGCCTGTCGCTCGCGCTCGCGTGGGGGACGGTCGCGGGCAGCGTCCTGCAGATCGCGGTGCAGCTCCCGGCCTGTTGGAAGCTGCTACGAGGCATCGCGCTGCGGTTCAGCGCCCGGCCCGAAGGGGTGCGCGACGTCCTTGTCGCCTGGGCCCCCCTGGTACTGGGCGCTGGAGTGGCGCAGATCTCGGGGCTGGTGGACACGTTCCTGGGCTCGTTTACGGGACCGGGCGGGCTCTCGAGCCTCGGGTACGCGCAGCTGGTGCAGGTGCTGCCTGTGAGCCTGTTCGGAGTCTCGGTGGCCGCCGTATCGCTTCCTGAGCTGTCCCGAGACGCGGCGCGGACTGGGCCGGGGGAATCGGGCGCGCCCGCACCGAACGATCTGCTGCGGGCGCGGGTCGCGGCGGGGTTTCGGCGGATCGCCTATTTCGTCGTGCCGTCGTCGCTGGCGTTCGTAGCGCTGGGGCCTGTGCTCATCGCAGCGCTGTTTCAGACCGGCCGGTTCGACGCCTCCGACTCGGAACTCGTGGGAGGCGTGCTGGCGGCGTACGGCGTGGGCCTCCTGGGGCAGGCGACGGTGAAGCTCTTCGCGTCGGGGTTCTACGCGCTGCGCGACACCAGGACGCCCGTGAAGATCGCCGCCTCCTCGCTCCTTGTCTCGACCGGACTCGCCGTGCTGCTGATGCAGCGCCTTGGTCCCGCTGGCGTGGCACTCGGCTCGTCGCTCGGCGCTTGGGTGAACGTGGTGCTGCATTTGCGCGCCCTCGACCGCCGCATCGGCGCGGTCGTGGGGCGGCCCGAGTGGCGCGCGACCGGGGCGACGCTCGGCGCGGCGCTCGCGGCGGCAGGCGCGGGTGTCGGGATCGCCGCGCTCGCCGACACGTGGGGACCCATTCCCAGGGCCCTGGTCAGCCTGGGTATCTTTGGTGTCGTGTACGGCGGCATCACGCTGGTCTTGAAGCACCCCGACGCGACGCGCCTGTGGAAGTTCGTGAGCTGATCGACCGGAAGCTGCAAGCCCTCCCCGACAAGCCCGGCGTGTACCTCTGGAAGAGCGCGGCGGGCGAGATCCTGTACGTAGGGAAGGCGAAGAGCCTGCGCTCGCGGGTGCCGAGCTACTTCGGGCCCGAAGCCGAGTCCACGCCCGAGCGCGCCGCCCTGGTGCGACAGCTCGCCGACCTCGAGACGATCATCGTGCCCAACGAGGCGCAGGCGTTGCTGCTCGAGAACAATTTGATCAAGGAGCACAAACCCCGCTTCAACATCCGGCTCACGGACGACAAGAGCTATCCGCGCATCGCCGTGACGCTGGCCGAGCCGTTCCCGCGGATTCTCGTCCTGCGGCGAGTGAACATCCCGGGAGCGCGCTACTTCGGGCCCTATACCGACGTCGCCACGCTGCGGCAGATGCTCAACATCGTCCGCCGTATCTTCACGGTCCGCTCGTGCCACTGGAACCTGCCGACGGAGGCTCCGGACCGGCCCTGCCTCGACTACCACATCGAGCGCTGCAAGGCGCCGTGCGTCGGCTTCCAGAGCCAGGAGGACTACCGCCGGATGATCGACGACGTCCTGCTCTTTCTCGAGGGCAAGACGGTGGACGTGCGGACCCGGCTGCGGGAGCGGATGCAGGAGGCGGCGCACCGCCTCGACTTCGAGCGCGCCGCGCAGCTCCGGGACGCCCTCACCTGGCTGGACCAGCTCGAGCAGCCGCAAACGATGGAGCTCGTGGGGGGTGGGGATGCGGACGCCGTCGGGTTCGCCCGCGACGGAGACGACGCCTGCGGCGTGGTGCTGCGGGTGCGCGACGGCAAGCTGATCGCTCGGGATTACCGCTTCCTCGAGAACGTCGAGCACGAGAGCGAGGGGGCGGTGCTCGCGGCGTTCCTGGTGCGCTGCTACCTGCCGCTCGAGGCACGCGCCCGCCGGGCGCTCCTGCCGTTCGCCCCGGAGGATCTGGAGTCACTCGCGCAGCTCGGACCTGACGTGGAATGGCATGTCCCGCAGCGCGGCACGTTCGCCAAGCTCGCCGAGCTCGCGGACCAGAATGCTCGCCACCTCCTCGATAGCCTCAAGATCGAGAGCTTCGATATCGACGAGCGTGCAGCCGACCCGGTGTTCGCGCTGGGGCGGGACCTGGGCCTCGCCGCCGTGCCGCGCGCGTTCGTGTGCATCGACATTTCGACGAACCAGGGCCGGGACACCGTCGGCTCGCTGGTGTGGTTCGAGGCCGGCCGCCCGAAAAAGGCCGAATACCGTCGGTTCAGGATCAAGAGCCCCCCCGCGCAGCAGGACGACTTCGCGGCAGTGCACGAAGTGGTGACGCGCTACCTCTCGCGCCGGATCACGGAGGACAAGCGGCTTCCCGACTTGATGGTGATCGACGGCGGCAAAGGACAGCTCGGCGCCGCGCTCGACGCCGCCCGAACTCTGGGGCAGGACACGCTGCCCATCGTCGCCCTCGCGAAGAAGGAGGAGGACATCTTCCTGCCGGCCCGCCGCGACCCGCTGCGCCTGTCGCGCCGGAGCCCGTCGCTCAAGCTGCTGCAGCGGGCCCGCGACGAGGCGCATCGGTTCGCCGTGAGCTACAGTCGCAAGCGCCGCGCACAGCGCACGATCACCTCGGAGCTCCTCGCCGTTCCAGGGATCGGGCCGGGCCGCCGGCGGGCGCTGCTCGAGCGGTTCGGGTCGCTCGCGGGGGTGAAGACGGCGACGCCGGCCGAGATCGCCGCCATTCCGGGATTCTCGACGAGACTCGCCGAGCGGATTCTCGACCGGTTGAACCAGGGCGCGTGACCGTCTCCTGGTCCCTCGAATGCTCCGGGTGCGGCAAGACCCGCAGCGCGGATGGATTGCCGGCGCTGTGCGAATGCGGACAGCCCTATCTCGTCCGCTACCGCTTCGCCCCCCGGCCGGAAGCGAAGTCGCTGTTGCGCGAGCGACGCTGGACCATGTGGCGCTATCGCGAGTGGTTGCCCGTCGCCGATGGTGAGTCGCCCGTGACGCTGGGCGAGGGCGGCACGCCGCTCCTCGCGGTCGAATGGATCGCGACACGGTGCGGGTTCCAAGACCTCCGGATCAAGGAAGAGGGCACGAACCCGACTGGGTCCTTCAAGGCGCGCGGGCTCTCAGCTGCGGTGACGCGCGCGGTGCGTGCGGGCGCGCGCCGCTTCGTCGTGCCCACTGCCGGGAACGCCGGCATCGCACTGGCGGCGTACGCCGCGAGGGCGGGCGTCGCGGCCCGTGTCTACGCACCCGTGAGCACACCGCCCACCATCCTGGCCCAGATCCGGGGCTTCGGCGCCGACCTCCAGCTCGTGGAGGGCCACATCGGCGACTGCGGGAGAGTGGCGCGGGCGTACGCCGCGGAGACCAACGCCGTCGACATGTCCACTCTGCGCGAGCCCTACCGCATCGAAGGCAAGAAGACCCTGGGGCTCGAGCTCGCGGAGCAGCTCGGCTGGACCCTGCCCGATGTGATCGTGTATCCCACCGGCGGAGGCACCGGTTTGATCGGGATGTGGAAGGCGTTCGGCGAGCTCGTAGACGCGGGGTGGGTGCGCGGGCCCTTGCCGCGACTGTATAGCGTGCAGTCCACGGGGTGCGCCCCTGTCGTGCGGGCCTTTGCGGCGGGTGCCGACGCCTGCACGCCGTGGCCCGAGCCGGAGACCATCGCCTCCGGGCTGCGGGTGCCGGCGCCGCTCGGCGACCGGCTGATGCTTCGGGCCCTGCGGGAGAGCCACGGGGGCGCGGTCGCCGTGACCGACGCCCGGCTCCAGGCGGCTGCCAGGGACCTCCAAACGCTCGAGGGCATTGACGCATGCCCGGAGGGCGGAGCGGCGCTGGCGGCGGCCACGGAGCTCAAGGCGCGCGGGGGGATCCGGGCCGAGGAACGCGTGGTTCTCTTCAACACCGGCGCCGGGTGGCTCTACCGGGGCTAACCCATTTATATTCAGTGACTTCTAAGCATGCGCATCGCGATTGTCGATCCCGCCGCCGGTATCTCGGGCGATATGACTCTGGGGGCGCTGCTTTCCCTCGGCGCGCCGGCAGCGTGGCTTGAGGGCCTGCCCGGGCGCCTGGGCCTGGGCGGCGTTGCCGTGAGCACGCGGCCAGTCTCGCGCTGCGGCGTCGGCTGCACGCAGGTCGAGTTCGCAATCCCGCCGCAGCCGCACGGTCGCCACGTGGGCGAGCTGGTCCGGCTCCTGGAACGCGCGCCGGTCTCCGACTGGGTGAAGGAGCGCGCCGCGCGCGCCTTCCGGTTGATCGGCGAAGCCGAGGGCCGAGTGCACAACGTGCCGCCCGACAAGGTTCACCTCCACGAGGTGGGGGCGGTGGACGCGGTGCTCGATGTGGTGGGGGCGATCGAAGGCTTCGAGCAGCTCGGCGTCGAGGCGGTCTACAACTGGCCCGTGGCGGTGGGGCAGGGGTGGGTTGAGGCCGAGCACGGCAAGCTGCCCGTCCCGGCGCCCGCGACGGCGATCCTACTCGAGGGGCTGGAAGTAGCGTCCGGCGGCCCCGCGGAAAGCGAAGCGACCACACCCACCGGCGCTGCGCTGTTGCGGGTGCTCTCGGAGGGCGCGCCGCCGGTCCGCTGGCGTATGGTCCGCAGCGGCTGGGGCGCAGGGCAGCGCGACCCGAAGCACTACCCAAACGCGCTGCGCATCCTCGTCGCCGAGCGGGTCGCGGAAGCGGGGCGCGTGGCCCTGCTCGCCACCGACGTCGACGACATGAGTCCCGAGTACGTGGAGCCGCTGCGGCAGGCGCTGGCCGCCGCAGGCGCGCTCGATGTGCAGACCTGGCCAGTGCAGATGAAGAAGGGGCGCTCAGGCTTCCGCGTGGAAGTGCTGGCGCCCGAGGAGCTGGCGGAGCAGGTGACCGCGGCGCTGTTCCGCCACAGCACCACGGCGGGCGTCCGTCGCTGGGTGGCGGAGCGGGCGACGCTGCCGCGCCGCGTCGTGACCGTGCAGCTGTCTCCGGACGTATCCGTTCGGGTCAAGGTGTTGGAGCATCCCGATGCGGGCAGCGTCCGGGTGAAACCTGAATACGACGACGTCCTGGCGGCGGCTCGAGCCCTGGGTCGGCCGCCGCTGGAGATCGCGCGTGTCGTGGAGCGCGACGCAGAGGCGCTCGTCGCCAAATCCAAGGGGTGAGAATGACCGTCAAGCAAGCTGTTGTCGTGTGTGTATCTCTGATCGTCGGGGTCGGTACCGCCCCGTTGGCGGCACAGCAGTGGACGCCGGCCAGGTGCAACATCAAGCCCGGACACTTCCTCGTGAACAGCGGAGTGCTGTACCTGAAGAGCGCCTCCGAAACGAAGTTCGAGGACAAGCGGCAACGGGATTTGAAGGATGCGCAGCGGGTGCTCACGCAGGCCGTCACCACGGGGGGGCAGGAAAAGAACCCAGCCGCCTGGTACTACCTCGGTCGCTATTACGCCATGCGCAGCGACCTCGCCGGCGCCGATACGGCGTTGACGAAGGCCGCCGCGCTTGCTCCGCAATGTCAGGAAGACATCGCGGGCTGGCGACGCGCCTTCTGGGTGCCGGTGTTCAACGAGGGTGTGAAGGCGTGGCAGGCCGGGAACACAGACTCCGCCATCGCGAGCTTCCGGCAAGCCAACGCTATCTACGATGGCGAGCCGACCGGGTTCGTCTACTTGGCAACCCTCTTCGCCAGTCGTGAAACCCCTGACTCCTCGCTCCGACAGACGGACTCAGTGAGATACCGCAGAGATTCAATTGTGTTTGCAACTCGCACGGACTCGGCGGCGAAGTACTTCAGGCTCGCCGTGCCCGCGGCCCGCGATACGCAGTACGCGCAGCAGAAACGCGACGCGCTGTTCAACGTGGGACGTGTGTATCACGCGGCGCAGCGCTGGGATGAGGCGGCGGCCGGTTACAAGGACTACCTCGCCGTCTACCCCAGCGACGTGCAGGCGATGGCCGGGCTGGCTGCCGTGTACTCGCAGCAGGACAACCAGTCCGAGGCGCAGGCGCTGTACACGAGGATCCTCGACCACGCCGACGCCGCCGAGGCCGGAGACCTGTTCGCGGCCGCTCACGCGATCCTGAACTCGGTTCCCGCGGAGCCCGACACGGCGCCGATCGGCAGCAAGTGCCGGACGAACATCCGGGCGAAGAACCGGACGCTGACCGCGCGGCAGGTGGCCGTCAAGTGTCAGGCGACGACCGATTCCGTCATCAGGAGCCACCGGGCGACGATCGCTCCCCAGTATCGCCTGGTGGCGCGGGCCTACGAGGCTGGCCTCGCGAAAAACCCCTACGAGCGCCAGGCGCTGTACAACCTCGGAGGTGTCTACTACCTGCTCGGCGACTCGGCGAACGTGCTGCCGCTGGCGCAGCGGCTCCACGCGGTGGATCCGCTGAACCGCACGACGCTAGCCAAGCTCGCTGGGGCGTGGCAGTTGAAGGGGAACAAGGATTCGACGCTGTACTATCTCCAGGTGGCCGAGGCGATTCCGGTCGAGGTGACGGTGGGCAGTTTCACTCCGAACGAGAGCGGCGCGAAGCTCGACGGTCTGTGGACGAACGTCAAGGCCCAGCCCAGCTCGCCGACGGCGATCACCTTCGAGTTCCTGAGCCCCAAGGGCGATGTGGTCGCGTCGCAGAAGCAGGACGTCCCCGCGCTCGACGCGAGCAGCAACCAGGCGTTCGAGATCAAGGTGACCGGGGCAGGAATCGTTGCCTGGAGGTACAGGAGGTCGTAGCTTTACCGAGCAGGAGCGGACTGTCGCGCGGCACTCCGCTCCGTCCTGCGGGCGTAATTCAGGGGTAGAATGCCAGCTTCCCAAGCTGGACGTCACGGGTTCGAATCCCGTCGCCCGCTCTCATGAAGGCCGCGGCCCTGGCTGCGTCTTGCCTGACAGTGTCCTGCCTCGTCGGGGGACCGCTCGCCGCGCCCCTCTCGGCCCAAGGCCAATGGGTCACGCCTCAAGCACCCTGCGATATCCGCCCGGGCCACTTCAAGGTCAACGGTGGGATCCTGTATCTCAAGACGGCTGCCGAAAAGCCGACCCAGCGCGACCAGCAGCTTGAGCAGGCGCGCCGGGTCCTGACGGAGGCGATCATACAGAATGACCAGGGCAAGAACCCAGCCGCCTGGTACTACCTCGGCCGCTACTACTTCGAAGCGAACGACGCCGTGGGTGCGGACAGCGCGTTCAGCCGCGCAGTCGCTCTGGCTCCGCCGTGCGGGCAGGACATCGATGGCTACCGCCAGCGGCTGTGGGCGACTACGCTCAACGCGGGCCTGGCGGCGTGGCAGGAGGGGCGAGCGGACTCGGCAGCCGTGCTGTTTCACCTGGCATCGCGACTGCAGCCGGGCAACCCAAAAGCGCTGATCGCGCTCGCCGGCTTGTTCGCAAGCGAGGACAAGTACGACTCGGCGCTCGTCTACTACCGCCGCACGGCCGAGGCTGCGGGGAACGATACCGCTTTCGAGAGGGACAAGAGGGAAGCGCTGGGCAACGCCGCCAGGATCCTCTTTGGCCGTGCCCAGAATGATCCCGCGGCACAGCAGTACGGACGGCTGCGACAGCGCGTGGATTCGATCGAGCGCGCACTCGCGAACGACTCGACCGTCCTCGCCAGAATGATCGCCTCGGCGCAGTCGCGCAAGGCGCGCGGCCGGCGGCTCGCGCCGGCGGACCAGCAGACGTTCACGAAGGACTCGACCGCCCGGACGCAGGCCGTTGTGCAAGCGAAGGCCGCACGGGCGGCCGTGCTTCAGCAGATAGCAGCGGACAGCGTGCAACTCCGGTCGGCCTACGCCCCGGCTATCGAGGCGCTGCGCGCGTATCTGGCGGCCTATCCCGGCGCGATCGACGCAGCCACATCGCTCGCGACGCTGTACGCCCAGAGTGGGCGGGCGGCGGAGGCCACCGCGGTGTTCGACACCATCGCCGCCCACGCCCAGAGCCTCGATCCGGAAGCACTCTTCGCTGCTGGCCAGCGACTCTCGAGCCAGGGACTGTTCGAGGCGGGCACACGAGCGTTCGCGGTGGGGCTTCAGAAGAATCCCTATCGCCGGGACGCGCTGTACGCGCTGGGAGTCGGATACTACCAGCTGCGCGACTCCGCCAATCTCCTCCCCGTCGCCCAGCGCCTCGCGGCCCTCGACCCGCTCAACCGCGCCTCGATCAAGCTAGTGGCGGCGGCCTGGGACCTGCGGGGCCAGCGCGACTCGACCCTGAAGTACGTTGCCCGCGCCGACTCCGGGATCGCAGTGGAGCTGACCGTTTCGAGCTTCCTCCCCGACTCTGGGGGAGCCGCGATCACCCTGCTTGCGACGAATCTCAAGCCCGCTCCCTCCAAGCCTTTCCAGCTCACCGTCGAGTTCCTGGACCCCCGGGGCCAGGTGGTCGTGAGTGCAACCCGGGACGTCCCCGCCATCTCGCCTCGCGACAAGAGCCAGATCGATCTCAAGGTCAGCGGCAAGGGGATCGCCGGCTGGCGCTACCGCGGTTCCTGAGTGATATTCTACAGCTCGACGGAAGTGCCAGCCTGCGTTGAGGTTGCAACGTTAGGCCTCACAAAGTCCTTGAAGTCCAGGTAGGCGCGGTGGTTCGTGTGCAGGCGGTGGCGCCGGGGTCGCTCGGCGCAATGGTAGGTCTCGTCCCGGGAACGCAGCTGGTCGCGGTGAACGACCGCGCCCTGAAGGACTTCCTCGACTGGGAGTTCCTCACGGCGGACGACCGGTTCGTCTTGTCGGCGCGACTCCCGTCGGGGGAGGAGATGGAGTACGACATCGAGCGTCCGGAGGGACTCCCGATGGGCGTCACCCTCGAGCCGCCGCGCATCAGGCGTTGCGGGAACCACTGCGACTTCTGCTTTGTGGACGGCAACCCTGGCGGACTCCGAGCGCCGCTCTACATCCGCGACGACGACTATCGGCTCTCATTCCGGTACGGCAACTTCGCCACGCTCACGAATCTCAAGGCACGAGACGTGGAGCGGATCGTGGAGTACCGGCTGTCGCCGCTGTACGTCTCGGTGCACGCATCCGACCTGATCATCCGGCGCTGGCTGCTTCGCAACCCCGAGGCGCCAGAGATCGTCTCCCAGCTGCGGACCCTCGCGGACCAGGGCATCGCGTTCCACACCCAGGTAGTGCTCGTTCCGGGCGTGAACGATGGCCCGGAGCTGGTGCGCACCCTCACCGACCTGTACGGCCTGGGAAGGGCGATCCTGTCGGTGTCTGTGGTTCCGGTGGCGCTCACCGAGTTCTCAAAACGCCACCTCGTGCGCGAGCTCACGCGGCAGGAGTGCCGGGCGGCGCTGGCGACGGTGGACCGCCTTGCGGCGCGCGCCCTCGCCGAGCGGGGATTTCCGTGGTGCTTCGGGGCGGACGATCTCTATCTGCACGCGGGCGTCGCACTGCCGCCTGCCGCGTGGTATGGTGAGTTCGAGCAGCGCGAGAACGGCGTGGGCTCCGTGCGCTACCTCCAGACCCGGATCGCGGCGGCGCGGGACCGACTTCCGGACCTCGGGGGCAAGCGAGTCGGCGTAGTGACCGGCACTGCGATGGGAGCTCTGATGCCGCAAGTGCTCGAAGAGGTGGCGGGGGCGACGAGAGCGCGTTTCGAGCTCCTGGTGGTCGAGAACACGCTGTTCGGGCCGTCCGTCACGACGGCGGGGCTCTTGCCCGGCGGGGCGATCGAGCACGCCCTGCGCGACCGGCGCGGTTTGGACTTTGCGCTGCTCCCGGCGGAGGCCGTGAACGACGACGGGCTCTTCGTGGACGGCGTGGAGGCGCACGCCCTGGCCGATCGCCTCCCGCTGCCGATCCGCCTGTCGCACGACTTCGCAGACGCGCTGACGGAAGGGGCCGTCCTCGCGTGAAGAGCGCTCCGACGGTGGCCATCATCGGTCGCCCCAACGTCGGCAAGTCAACGTTATTCAATCGCTTCATCGGCGGGCGCGAGGCGATCGTGGATGAGCGCCCGGGGGTGACCCGGGATCGGCACTTCGGCGCGGCGGAGTGGAACGGGCGGCGGTTCTGGCTCGTGGATACGGGTGGGCTGATTCCCCAGGCCAAGGACCAGCTCAACCGGGCGATCCGCGCGCAGGTCGAGATGGCGGTTGCCGAGAGCGACGTGGTGCTGTTCCTGGTCGACGTGGAGGCAGGGGTGCACCCGGCCGACCTCGCCATCGCGGAGTTCCTGCGCAAGGCCGAGCGGCCCGTGATCCTTGTGGCTAACAAGGCCGACCGGCTGCCCGAGGACACGCGGCATCTCGTGTTCTACGAGTTGGGGCTGGGCGATCCGTTCCCTGTCTCGGCGGCGGTGGGGAAGAGCTCGGGCGACCTGCTCGACCGGATCGTCGAGCTGTTGCCCGCCGCCCCGGCGGCGGCGGAAGAGGCGGCGATCCACGTGGCCGTCGTGGGGCGTCCCAACGTCGGCAAATCGAGCCTCGTGAACCGCCTGCTGGGTAGGGACCGGCTGGTCGTAACGGACGAGCCGGGCACCACGCGCGATGCCATCGACACGCCGCTGCGCTACAAGGGTCGTACCCTGGTGTTCATCGACACCGCCGGCCTGCGCAAGCGCGGCAAGGTCGAGGACGACATCGAGTTCTATGCGACGCTCCGCACCGCGCGCGCCATCGAGCGCGCCGACGTGTGTGTGCTCGTGGTGGACGCGAAGGACGGGCTGCACGCGCAGGACCTGAAGATCGCGAACGAGGCGTGGGAGCAGGGAGCGGCGCTCATCATCGCGGTGAACAAATGGGATCTGATCGAAGAGAAGGATGCGAACACCGCGGCCCGAGGGGAACGGGAGCTCGTGGCGCGCGCGCCGTTCCTCGAATTCCTCCCGTTCACGTACGTGTCGGCGAAGACCGGCCAACGAGTTAGCGGGTTGCCCGAGCTGATCCTCGAGGTCGCCGGAGAGCGCGAGAAGCGGATACCCACGCACGAGGTGAACGAGGTGCTCGAGGCCCTTGTGGATCGCCAGCAGCCGCCCCAGCCGGTCGGCGAGTCGGTGCGCCTGCTCTACGCGTCCCAGATCGGCACCGCGCCGCCCCGCTTCGCCATCGTGTCGAACCGCCCCGAGGCCATTCCCGAGTCGTACACCCGCTACCTCCTGAACGGCTTCCGCGCGGCGTGGCGGTTCACCGGTTCGCCCGTGACCATCAAGTTCCGCCGCAAGCGGGAGCAAGCCGCCCACCGATGAACGACGCCGGGCTCGTCATCATGGTCCTGCTCGCGTACTTGATCGGCGCGACGCCGACGAGCTACCTCGCGGGACGGCTCGGCCGCAGGATCGACCTGCGCGAGCACGGCTCGAAGAACCTCGGCGCCACAAACGTGTACCGCGTGCTCGGGTGGAAGTACGCAATCCCGGTCGCGCTGATCGACATCGCCAAGGGGGTCATCCCCGTAAAGATCCTGGCGCCGTGGTCGAACGGTCCTGGCTGGTTCACCGTGGCGCTCGGCATCGCCGCAGTGCTCGGTCACATGTTCTCGCCCTATGTGCGCTTCAGGGGCGGGAAGGGCGTGGCGACAACCG
This sequence comes from Gemmatimonadales bacterium, assembly GCA_035763805.1. Classification (GTDB taxonomy): domain Bacteria; phylum Gemmatimonadota; class Gemmatimonadetes; order Gemmatimonadales; family GWC2-71-9; genus DASUAL01. The sequence goes on along the minus strand of DASUAL010000109.1, from coordinate 25,666 downwards.
CGGGGGTGTTCCTCGCGCTCGCGCCGCTCGCAGTCGCGATCTCGATTCCGATTTGGCTCGTCACGCTCTGGTTGTCCGGCTACGTCTCCGTGGCCTCCCTCGTCGTCGCCGTGCTGTTTCCGCTCTGGGTGCGACTGACGGAGCCCTCCCAACCACCCACGTTCTGGGCGGCCGTGGCGCTGGCGGTGCTCATCGCCTATTCGCACCGGGCGAACATCGGGCGGCTCAGGGAGGGGACGGAGAACCGGTTCCGGACGCGGAAAGGGGTTGCGGCGTGAGCGGAATGCGGAATGCCGAATGCGGAATGCGGAATTGATCGTGCGACCGTCGAACACGAAGGCGGGCCTACGGGATCGAAGCTCGCCCGCAAATCCCGCAATTGGGTTGGGCGCGAGGGCGAGGTGAAAGTCGCCGTCATCGGCGGTGGCGCCTGGGGTACAGCGCTTGCGGACCTGCTCGCCCGCAAAGGTGGGTTCGAGTCGGTCACCGTCTGGGCGCGGGAGCCGGACGTGGTCGAGAGCATCAACCGCGAGCACGTGAACCACGTGTTCCTCCCGGGAGCGCCGCTCGGCCCGACGCTGCGGGCGAGCGGCGCTCTGGGCGAGACGGTGCGCGGGGCGGACGTAGTGGTGTCATCGGCGCCGTCGCACGTGGTCCGGGATGTGATGGCACGCGTCACTCCCGCGCTTACGCGCGGGGCCACAGTGGTCAGCGTGTCCAAGGGCCTGGAGCCGGAACGGCTCCAAACCATGTCATGCGTCCTCGGTGAGGTGCTCCCTTCAGGCACGCCGATCGCCGTGCTGTCCGGCCCGTCGTTCGCGCGCGAGGTGTACCAGCGGCAGCCGACGGCCGTAGTGGCGGCGGCCAGGGACCACGCCGTGGCACAGCGGGTGCAACAGGTGTTCGTGACCAACTACTTCCGGGTGTACTCCCACACTGACGTGCTCGGGGTGGAGCTGGGCGGGGCGCTCAAGAACGTGATCGCGCTCGCGGCGGGCATCCTGGAGGGACTGGGCCTGGGCCACAACACGCGAGCCGCGCTGATCACCCGCGGGCTCGCCGAGATCTCGCGGCTGGGGGTGGCGCTCGGCGCCGAGCCCGCCACGTTCGCCGGGCTCGCCGGGATGGGGGATTTGGTCCTCACAGCGACGGGGCCGCTGTCGCGCAACCGCTCGCTCGGCGTGGAGCTGGGACAGGGGAAGATGCTCGCCGAGGCGCTCGCCGGCCGCGCCACCGTGGCCGAAGGCGTGAACACCGCCCGCGCGGCGGTGACGCTGGCGCGGCAGCACGGGGTGGAGTTGCCAATTGCCCAGCAGGTGGCCGAGGTGCTCTTCGAGGGCAAGTCGCCCCGCCAGGCGGTCGCGGACCTGATGGAGCGCGAGCTCAAGGCGGAGCAGTGGGGGGTGGAAGCACGATGAGCGTCCCGCATCCCCATCCCGTCCAGGAGTTCTTCTCCATCGGCGAGGTCTGCCAGTTGACCGACCTGAAGCCGCACGTGCTGCGCTACTGGGAGAGCCAGTTTCGGTTCTTGAACCCCGCTAAGAACCGCTCGGGGAATCGCGTCTACCAGCGCCGCGAGATCGAACTGATCATGTTGGTGAAGCACCTGCTGTACACCGAGAAGTACACGATCGAGGGGGCGCGCCAGAAGATCGAGCAATACCGGCGCTCCGGCGAGCTGAAGCCCGAGGCGCGCCGGGCGCTCGCCACTCAGACGGTGAAAGATCTGCGTGCGGACCTCAAGTCGATCCTCGCCATTCTCGAGGGCACCACGTCGCCCAATGCCGGGGCACGTTGACGCACCCGCTCGGGTCGCCGTCGTCATACCCGCCTACCGGGCCGCCGCCACCGTCGCCGCCGTCGTCGCCCGGACGCGCCGTGCGATCCCTGGGGCGACCGTGTACGTTGTTGACGACGGGTCGAACGACGACACGGTGGAGCAGGCACGGGAGCGGGGGGCGATCGTGGTGGTCCACTCGCGCAACCTCGGCAAGGGAGCGGCCCTCCGCACCGGCTTCGCCCGGGCGCTCGCGGAGGGCGCGCAGATCATCGTGACGTTGGACGCCGACGGGCAGCACCCCCCGGAGGACATCCCACGGCTCGTCGCGCCCGTGCGGGGAAGGGAGGCGGATCTGGTGCTGGGCGCGCGGGCGCGCACCGGGGCGATGCCGCTCAGCCGGCGCTGCAGCAACTGGGTCTCGGCGGCCCTGACGTCGCGGATCGGCGGCCGGGCGGTGCCGGATGCCCAGACGGGGTTTCGGGCCCTATCGCGCCGGGCGGCCGAAACGATCCGGCCGCGCGAGGAGCGCTACGACTTCGAGACGGCGTTCCTGCTGGCAGCGCTCACGCGGGGGCTCACGGTTCGCTCCATCCCGGTCGCCACGGTCTACGAAGGACGCCAGAGCCACTTCCGACACTGGGGCGACACCTGGCGCGTGGCCCGAGTCTTCACGCGCTACGGCCGGCAGATCGTCTTCGGAGCACGATGAACATACTGATCTCGAACGACGACGGGATCTTGGCCCGTGGTCTCGCGGTCTTGGGGGAAGTGTGCGCGTCTCTCGGTCAGGTGACCGTGGTGGCACCGGACCGCGAGCAGAGTGGTACGTCGCACTCACTCACGCTGCACCGGCCGCTGCATGCCACCCGCCGCCCCGACGGCGCATTCCAGGTGGACGGGACGCCCACCGACTGCGTACTCCTGGCGATCGGCATGCTCATGCCCACCAAGCCTGAGTTCGTCATCTCGGGGATCAATCACGGCCAGAACATGGGCGAGGATGTCTTCTACTCGGGTACCGTCGCCGCGGCGATGGAAGGGCTCGTCGCCGGGATCCCGAGTATCGCCATCTCGTACGCGGGCTCGGATCTCGACCTGCTGCCGACGCACGTAGACGGGCTGCGGTCACTGCTCAAGAGCATCATCGGAGTGCGGGATTTCCCCAAGGAGACACTCCTCAACATCAACCTGCCCGCGATCCCGGGCGACCAGGTGAAGGGCGTGAAGGTGACGCACCTCGGCAGCCGGGTGTTCAGCGAGGAGATCGCGCTGATGAAGGACCCTTGGGGGAAGGAGATCTACTGGATCGGCGGCGGCCGCATCACGTGGACGGGGGACGCAGACTCCGACTTCCGGGCCACGAGCGACGGCTACATCTCGGTGACGCCGTTGCACATGGATATGACGAACTACAGGCTGCTCGAAGTGGTGCGGAAGTGGGTTCCGGGAGACTGAGCGGGGTCGGCGACACGTACGCCGGGTACCGGGTACGGCTCGTCGAGGCTCTGCACGCCAAGGGAATCCGGGACCTTGCGGTGCTCAAGGCGTTCGCCGAAACCCCCCGGCATTTGTTCGTGCCCGAGGCGCTACGCCACCGCGCCTACGAGGACGCAGCCCTGCCGATCGGGAACGGCCAAACGATCTCCCAGCCGTTCACTCAGGCGCGCTATCTCGAGGCGCTGCGGCTGAGGGGCAGGGAGCGCGTGCTCGAGATCGGCACGGGTTCCGGGTACCAGACGGCGCTGCTCGGGGCGCTTGCGTCCACTGTGTTCAGCGTCGAGCGCGTGGAGAGCCTCGCGCTGGCGGCCCAGCGAGCGTTGCGCGACGCCGGGGCGGCAAACGTATCCGTACTGCTCGGCGACGGCACGCTGGGGTGGAGCGCCTACGCGCCATACGAGGCGATCCTCGTGGCGGCCGGGGGCCCCGAGATTCCACCACCGCTCATCGAGCAGCTCGCGCCCCGTGGCCGTTTGCTGATCCCGCTGGGCGCTCGCGGTGCGCAGACTCTGACGCTCGTCGAACGGGCCGAGGGCGGTCTCAGGCAGACCCCGCTCGGCGGGGCCCGGTTCGTACCCCTGGTCGGAGAGCACGGGTTCGATGCTTGAGGACTTCGCGGGTTGGCTCACCGACCCCACCACCCGACGCGCTTCGTGACCGTTCGCCGGTGGGTCGTCCGGGGCATCGTACAGGGTGTGGGGTTCAGGTGGTTCGTGTGGCGCGAGGCGGAGCGGCTGCGGCTCCGCGGCAGCGCGAAGAACCTTTCTGACGGATCGGTTGAAGTGATTGCTGAAGGTCCCGAGAACGCGCTGCAACACCTCGAGCAGTCGCTTTCGCGGGGGCCGGCGATGGCGCAGGTGGATCGTGTGGAAAAGCTCGATGTTCCACATGACCTCGTCCTGCCGAGGCGTTTCGAAATCAACTAGTTGCGGGAGCGACATCTGAGCCAGACAGTCTCGATCGCGGACATCTACCAACGCATCCGGGACGTCCCCGACTTCCCGAAGCCCGGCATTCTGTTCAAGGACATCACGCCGCTGCTGCTCGACCCAACCACGTTCCGGCGAGCGGTGGCGTTGATGGAGCAGCCGTTCCGCAGTGCCCAGGTCTCGCGGGTCGTGTCGATCGAATCGCGCGGTTTCCTGCTGGGTGCCCCGATCGCACTGGCGCTCGATGCCGGGCTCGTTCCGATTCGGAAACCTGGGAAGCTCCCGTCGGGGCGGGGACGGGTCGAGTACGCCCTCGAGTACGGCACCGACGCGCTCGAGATGCACTCGGACGCTGTAGGGGCGCAGGACCGAGTGCTTATTGTGGACGACGTCCTAGCCACGGGGGGGACGGCCGAAGCTGCGGGGAAGCTGGTGCGCACGCATGGGGCCGACGTGGTCGGGTTCACGTTCCTGATCGAGCTGGACTTCCTGAACGGTCGCGTAAGACTTGCCACGGAGCGCGTTGAGGCCTTGCTGCACTACACGTAACCCCACTAGATTCCGGCGCTTAGCCCCTGTAGCTCAGGTGGATAGAGCAGCGGTTTCCTAAACCGTTGGCCGGGTGTTCGAGTCACCCCAGGGGCACTTGGGGGCTGAGAGCACGGAGCCGGCACACGTCTGGACGGCGAAACGAGGCAACGAACGGCATGGCAACTTTGGTAACGACAGCGGCGGCGCGTGCTGCTGCTCGCGACCCAGGCCCGGTGGCGTGGTTCGCCCAGTGGGTCAAGGGCCACAGGCAGGCGGCGAGCTACATCGTGATCTTCGGCGTCATCGGGGCGGCGCTATTCCTGTGGAACCTGTTGTCCACGAGGACGGCCGAACGCACGGCGAGCGCCCGGCTCGATCAAGCGCGCCTTGCGGTTGAGTCCAAGAATTATCCTTTGGCAGCGAGCGAGCTGGCACAGCTCGTGGAAAACTACTCGGGTACGCGCGCCGCCCAGCAGGGGACTATTCTCCTTGCCCAGGTGCGCCTCGGGCAGGGACAGAATCAGCTCGCGGTCCAGGTCCTGACCAAGTTCGCCCCCGACGCGGGGAAGGCCTACCGCGCCCAAGCCTACGCGTTGCTGGGAGCCGCCTACGAGAACATGGCGCGCCCAAAGGACGCCGCCGAAGCCTACCAGAGCGCGGCCGATGGGGCCCAGTTTCCCTTTCTGCGGGCACAGTTCCTGTCCGACGCAGGGCGGGCGTGGCTCGCGGCGGGCGACACGGTAAAGGCGCTCGACGCCTATCGCGCGATTACGGCGCAGCGAGACTCGGGAGGCAGCGTGGTGGAGGCGAAGGTGCGGATCGGTGAGCTGACGAAGGGGACTGGGACGTGGTGAGGTGTCACGCTGCCGGACTTCGTATAAGATATGTTATGTTAAGTTAATCCTCGTGTACATGTGGACAACCGAATCAGTTGATCACACCCCGGATCACACCGCGGGCCTCCCCCGCTAGCCAGACGTCCTCGTACGTCGCATCAGAGCGATGCCGGGCGCTCACGTCCAGCCGGCAGCCGCTCTGGGTCCAGATCGTCATGGGAAGCTTGCCCAGGCCCCATTCGGCGAGCGCACAGGCTGCGGCGACGGCCCCCGTTCCGCATGCCAGGGTCTCCGCCTCAACCCCCCGTTCGTAGGTCCGCATCCGCCACTCGGACGCGGACCCCCCTGGCGAGATGAAGTTGACGTTGGCCCCGGGCGGCCCGAGAGCGGGATCGAACCGCAGCGTCTTGCCGCGGCGCCCGAGGTCCAGCCGGCTCACGTCGTCCACGAGGACCACGAGGTGCGGCACGCCGACCGTACCGAGGACCGCGCGCTGCTCGCCGTCCGTAGTGGCAAGGCCGGCGACCGGCGTCGGCGCGCGGACCGGACCAAGCTGGATCTCGGCGCGCTCGCCCGGGCCCGTGCAGCGGCTGGTGTAGATGCCGGCGTCGGTCTCGAGACTCATGCCTTGGGGGCTGGCCAGCCCCAACCGGCCGGCCAGCCGCGTGCTGCACAGGGCTGCGTTGCCGCACATCGGCGCGCGGGACCCGTCCGAGTTGAAGTAGATCATTCGAACGGCGTTCGGCGCCGAGCCGGGGCCGACGAACACGAGCCCGTCCGCGCCAACCCCGGTGCCGCGGGCGCAGAGCGCTCGAATGTCGGCCTCGGACCAGTCCACGGGCGAGGTGTATCGGCCGTCCACCATGACGAAGTCGTTCCCCGACCCCGTCATCTTGTAGATCGGCAGTCCGGCTAGATGCGGCCGAACCACGCCATCAGCCTGAGGCGCGGCACCATCCACACTGCTTCGCGCACGATGGCCCCGTTCATCTTGCTGAGTCCCTCGGTCCGGTCGACGAACACGATGGGGATTTCCTTCAGGGTGAATCCTTTGCGCCATGCCCGTACACTCATTTCGATCTGGAAAGCGTAGCCGTTGGAGCGCACTTGCGACAGGTCAATCGCTTCGAGCACCCGCTTGCGAAAGCACTTGAACCCCCCTGTCAGGTCCCAGACACGCAGGCCCGTCAGCCACCGGGCATAAACGTTAGCACAGTAGGACAGCATGAGACGGGGCATCGGCCAGTTGACGACGGTGACTTTACCCCCCAGGTAGCGCGACCCGAGCACGAGGTCCGCGGCCTCGATGGCCTTGAGAAACTCCTTCAAGTGCGCCGGATCGTGCGAGAAGTCGGCGTCCATCTCGAAGACGTAGTCGTATTCCCGCTCCAGAGCCCACCGGAACCCGGCAATGTAGGCAGTGCCCAGGCCGAGCTTCCCCTCCCGATGGAGCACTTCCAGCCGGGGCTCCTGCTGCGCCATCGCCTCGGCGACCTTGCCGGTGCCGTCCGGGGAGTTGTCGTCCACCACGAGAATCTCGAGCCGGGGATCCTGAGCGAGGATTTGGGGCACGAGGGTCGGGAGGTTTACCGCCTCGTTATACGTCGGCACGATGACGAGCGCGCGCTCACGCATTCCGCCTGCGCCTCACGAGCGAGCCCACCACTACGCCTGTCACAAGCACGAGTGAACCGAGCGAGATCGCTCGGCCGGTTTCGTAGTCGCGGGAACGGAATGAGAGCTCGACCCGCTTCGCCCCTGCAGACACCGGTACCGTGATGAGGGTGTAGTCGCCGCGCAGCACGGATGCCGGCGCTCCGTCGACGGTAGCGTGCCAGTCGGGGTACCAGTTTTCCGAAACCAGGACGTAGCTCGGCTGCGGCGGCGCGGGGTCGAGCGCGATGGTCATGCGCCCCGGCACCCACGTTGTCACGCGGGCCCGCGAGGGACTCGGCGGTGGCATCTCGCGGATGGGAATCGGCGTGACCGGCTGGTCAGGGGTGAACAGCACCACGCGGCTGTAGTCGATGCGCGGGTCGAGCAGCGTCGGAATCACGACGCTGGAATCGGGAGCCTTGAACCCGCCCGGCACCACGCGGGCGTAGGGCTGCACGTCAATGCGCTCGAACAGGTTTGCCCGCCCACCCGCCGAGGTGGGCACGGAGTCCAGCACGCGCCGGTAGCCCGGGATGCTGTCGGCGTTGCGCGCGCCCGACGGCGTGAGCGCATAGCGCACGGCGAGCAGGTCCCACAGGTGGACGAAGCGGAGGTTGTTCCACTCGTTCTTGCCGCCCAGCAGTTCGTCGTAATACCGCAGCTCGTTGCCGTGATGGCCCAGGACCTGTGGGATGTCGAAGGCCATGAGCGTGACCCCGTCGGACGGGTACACCCCGAGGTCCAGTACGCGATACGGCAACGGGGTCGCGCGGATCCGGTCCGTGAGCTGGTCGGGACGGAAGATGTCGCTCGTCGGATTGGGCGAATACGTCCAGAAGCGGGTGGCGTTCAGCCACAGGTCGCCGCCGATGACGAGCGCCAGCGCGAGCGCGAACAGGCGCGGCGTCAGGCGGTCGCGCAGGGTGGCCCACGCGAGCGCGCTCGTCAACCCCAGCGCCAGCGCACTCCCGAACGACCCCCACATGATGGCGGAGGCGTTGTCGCGCGCCGCCGGCGCGCGCGCCCCAGCGAGCGCCTCGGCGATCGCCCCGAACACTCCGCTCACCGCGAGCAGCGCGACCACGCCGGCGAGGATCAGCCAGGGGACGACGCCCTTCCCTCCTTCCTTGCGCTCCAGGCGCTGCGCGCCCAGCCCGGCCAACAGCGCGACGACGAATGCGACGATGAAGAATGCCATCCCCGGGGCGCGGGTCTTGCTTACGAGCGGCATGACCGTCCACCACAGCTTGTAAAACGGGGTGCTCGCCCCGAGGCTGATGAGCAGGAACAGGAGGCCTATGCCGCCGACCCACACCACGAGCCTGCGCCGCTCTTTGACGGCGGCGCCGAGCACGGCGAGCGCCACTACGGGGAGCCCCAGGTACTCGGAGTGCAGTTTCAGCGGATTCGAGCCCCAGTACGTCTCACGCGACCCGACGAAGTTCTTGAGGAAGAACTCAGGAACGTGGCTCCACGGAATCGCGTACGACGTCGAGCCCGCGAACCCGTAATATCCCGCGGCGCGCGGCGAAAACGGGATGTATGAAAAAAACGGCAGCACTTGGATTGCCGCGAGGCCGAACGCGAGGAGCGCGGCGGCGAGCGCGATCCCTAAGCGCCCGAACCGTCGCGCGGGCGCATCCGAGGTGTTCTCTTCCAGCGTCAGATAGAGTGCGAACAGGCCGATGGCGATCAGCAGGTAATAGGCGATCTGGAAGTGCCCGAGCAAGCCGAGCGCGATCGCGATCGCCAGCAATCCGTATCCTTCCGGCCGCTTGTCTCGCAGCGCCAGCACGAGGGCGAGGAAGGCGAGCGGTAGCGCAGTCGATGCGAACAGCTTTCCGTCGTGTCCCGGAGATGGGTAGGAGGCGAGCAGCCCGGACAGCTCGTAAGCGAGCCCGCCGATCACGGCGCCCGTCCAAGACACGCTCAGCCGCCGCAGCAGCCAGTAGGTGAACAGCCCGGCTAGGATATAGTGCACGACGAAGCCGAGGTTCACCACCGTGGCGACCGGCAGCACGAGGCGCAGGAAGGACGTCGGGTAGAAGATGTCGCCGTGCCCCGCCGCGACGAACGGCAGCCCGCCGAACATCTCCGGGTTCCAGAGTGGCACGTGCCCGAGCCGCGTCCACCACTCGGCGCCCCACTGGCGGAAGGCGAAGCCTGCCGCGTACTGGTCGCTCCACGGTCCTGCGAGCCACTTCCCCTCGAGCATCGGAGGCGCGAGGACTGCCACCCACAGGGCCATGAGTCCCGCGGCGGCGAGGGTCGGCCGCCTAGGTTCGTACACCCATATCCTCCTTGGTTCGTCCGGTGATCAGCAGCACGCCGAGAGGCGCGGCGGCTTCGCACAGCGTCAGGAGCACGCGGGAGGCGACACTCAGAGCCACCGCGCCGCCGCTTCCGAGCGCCGGCGCGAGGAGCCCGATGAACACGATTTCCCGCACGCCCACGCCTCCGGGAACGAACAGGGCGAGCAGGCCCAAAATGTAGCCCAGCGCGAACACCCCCGCGGCGGTAGGCAGCGGCATCGAGCCCGGCAGCCCCAGCCCTCGGGCCAGCAGCCAGAACGCGAGGCCGTACGTCATCCAGCTGGCCAGCGTGAGCGCGGCGCTCTCGGCGACCGCCGTGAGGGGGAGCGGCTTGAAGCCTTCGCCCCTGCCGGCCAGGCCGGCGAGCCAGCGCGCGCCGCGCTCCCAGGCGAGGAACGCGATAGTCGTTACGGCGATGCTCGCCGCGGCCGTCAGGCGGAGCGGCGACTCAGCCGCCGGGGTCGCTGCGGCCACGACGGCGACGGCCGTCCCGAGGCCTACGGCCTGGACCGCGAACGCCGAGGCAGCCGCCGCCCAAGCGTCGACCCCTGCCCGCTGGGCCAGGACGATGAGTCCCGCCACGCTCCATACCTTTCCGGGCACGTAGCGGCCGAGGTTCACGAGCAGCCAGATGCGAGCGGCGCGGCTGTACGAGAGATGCTGGCCCCACCCGGCGAGGATTCGGCGCCACGACTCGATCTGCACCGCATACGTGGCGAACACCGTCAGGGTCGAGAGGACGATCCACCCGGGCCTGAGCGCGAGCGCCACTTGCAGCGAGCGGAGCTCGTCCCAGTTGCGGGCGATGGCGCGCCAGACCAAGACCGCGACCACGCCCGCGACGGCGATCTGCACGCCCCACAGCCATCTACGCATTGCGGGACCGCGCGCGGTCGAGCGCCTGCCCGTAGATCGCCTCGAACCGCTCCGCGACTGCGGAGGGCTCGAGCCGGCGCCGCAGCTCGGCGCCCAGTTCCGCGGCGAGGCGCCGACTCTCGGGGTCGCGGGCGAGGTCGTCGATCGCGTGGGCGAGCGCCCAGGAATCTCCGGGTGAAACGAGCCGGCCGGCTCCGCTCGGTGGGACGATGTCCGTGACGCCCCCGCCATCGAGAGCTGCGACCACGGGAACGCCGAGCATCAGCGCTTCCGCGGCGGCGAGGCCGAGCCCCTCACCCACCGCCGGGAACGCAAACACGTCGGCGTCGTCCACGGCGTCCGGAATCTGGTCGGGAGCGACGGCGCCGATGAAGCGCGTGTGTGCCGCGATGCCGAGCTCCACGGCGCGGCGCTCGAGGGCATGCCGCTCCTCTCCGTCGCCGACGACGGTCAGCGGCAAGGCGCGTCCCCGGCGCTTCAACTCCGCCATGGCGTCGAGCAGGAGGTCGATGCGCTTTTGCCTGGTGAGCCGCCCCACCGTCACCACGCCGCCTCCCCCCTTGCTCGTGCGAGTGAAGGCCCGCGTGTCCACGGGCATCGGCTGGACCACGATCCGCCCCGGCTCGAGCGCCGTCGCCCGCGCCGCCGACCCGGCCAGATACGACGACACCGCGGTAACGGCTGCGGCCCCGCGCAGCACGCGGCCGGCGAGGATCCGCGCGGCGCGGGAATGCTCGAGGAGCGCCACGTCCGTGCCGTGGAGGGTGACGACGTACGGGCGGCGCGCGAGCCAGGCGCTGATGCCCCCCGGCACCCACCAGTGCGCGTGCACGACGTCGATGGTCCCCCCCCGGCCTACCCGGGCGACCGCACTCGTCTGGCGCAGGACGAGCGAGGCGGCGGCGAAGAGGCCTCGGGGCGAGCGCACGGCGGCTGCCATCGTCCCGCTGTACGCGAGCGTCTCCCAGCGCGCCGGCGCGTAGCGCACCCGCGTGACGGGCACCCGGTGCCGCAGCTCCTTTCCTCCCCTGCCCTGGTCCGCCGGGGCGACGACGTGCACGCCGTGCCCGCGGCTGGCGAGCCCGAGCACCAGCCGCTCGATGAACACGCCCGCCACGTCGCCGTCCCACCGGGGATAGGCGTGCGTCACGCAGGCGACATTCAAGTCTTCACGAACCGATAAACAATCGAGCGCGCCAGCAGTGCGAACATCGGGATCGGCGGGTGCAGGTAGGTGCCTCCCGTCCGCTCGAGGCGGAAGCCGCACATCTCGCCCAGCTTGGCCATGGTCTGGCGGGTCCAGCCGTAGATGTGGCCCTGGCGGTCGGGGATCCGAAGCACGTTCCAGACGATCTCTTTGATGTGATAGGGATTCGGCACCGACAGAATGAGCACACCGCCGGGCTTGAGCACCCGCCGGATCTCGCTGAGCGTTCCGAACGGGCTCGGCACGTGCTCCAGCACCTCGATGCAAAACACGAACTCGTAGGAGCCGTCCGGGAACGGGATCCCCTGGGAGATGTCCCGGATCAGCACGTCAGGGCGGGCGAACTCAGGCGCGATGTCGATCCCCTGGTAGCGCACGTCGCCCGGCAGGTAGCGACGCAGCCCGCCGTCGCGCGCCCCGATGTCGAGGACCGCCGCGCCCGGCGGCACTCGGGCGAGCGCCACGGCCTTCTTGAAGCGCATCCGCTCTTCGCCTTGCGAGCGCCAGGCGGCGCGAGCGCTGTAGAAGTCCCTCAGCTCGGCCGAGGCGGGTCGCAGGTTCGGCGTCACGGCTGAGACGGGGGACCGGACTGCTGTCGCAAGTGATCGACTTCCCGCTGCAGGCTCCGCACCTCTTCGCGTAGCCCCGCCACTATTTCGCCCACGAACCCGAAGCCGAAGAGCGACACGCCCGAAATGACGAGCACCATGATCAGGTCGAGCAGGGGCCGGAAGCCGACCCCGAACAGGTAGCGCTGAATCAACGCGAATACCCCGACGAGGAAGCCGAGCACGAACAGGACGGCGCCGGACACACCGAAGAACAGCATCGGCTTTCGCCCGAACCGGAGCTGGAACCAGACCGACAGCAGGTCGAGCACCCCGACGGGGATCCGTCCGATGCCGAACTTCGACTTCCCCGACCGTCGCGGATACAGGGGGACGGGGCGCTCGGCCAGCCGGAAGCCTTGCGCCGCGGCGATCACCACCATGAAGCGGTGCCAGTCGGGGCGCGTCGGGATCGCGTCCATCACCTCGCGCCGGTACGCCTTCACCGAGTTGAGATCGGAGACGTTCACGTGGAACAGCCGACGGCACAGCCCGTTGTAGACCCACGAGACGAATCGCTTTTCGTAGCGCCCCTGCTTTGCGCCGGTCACGACGTCCGCGTCGCCCGTGAGGATCGGGGCGACGAGACCGGGAATGTCGGCCGGGAGGTACTGCAGGTCCGCGGGGTAGAACACCAGGACCTTGCCGCGCGCCACCTCGGCTCCCGAGCGGAGGGCGTCGGCGATACCGCGCCCGACGCGGTGAGTCACCACCCGCACGAACGGGTGCTTGGCCGCGAGGTCTGCGAGCACTTCGGCCGTGCCGTCGAGACTGCCGTCGTTGACGACCACCAGCTCGCAGACGTAGGGGAGCGGGTGAAACGTCTCTTGCGCTTGGCGTACGAGCTCGGGGAGGTTCTCCGCTTCGTCCTTCGCCGGGACCAGGACGCTCACCTCGGGGACTACGGCCGGGGTGGCGAGGCTCACAGGCGCTTGCGCATGCGCGCCGGGAGGATCCCGAGTTGGTCGCGGTACTTGGCGACCGTGCGGCGAGCGATCTTGACCCCCCGCTGCGCGAACAGCTCGACGATCTGCTGATCGGTGAGCGGTTCCTTCGGATCTTCGTCGGCGACCATCTTCTCGATCTGGGCTTTGATCGAGCGAGCGCTCGCGTCCTCGCCGGTCGTGGTCGAAAGGCCGCTCGAGAAGAAGAACTTGAGCGGCAGGAGGCCGCGCGGGGTCTGGACGTACTTCTCGTTGGTCACCCGGCTCACGGTGCTCTCGTGCATGTTGATGACGTCCGCGACCTCGCGCAGCGTCAGCGGCTTCAGATACTCCACCCCCCGCTCGAAGAACTCGCGCTGCCGGTCCACGATGAAGTTCATCACCTTGAGCATCGTCTGGCGGCGCTGCTCGATCGCCTGGATCATCCAGTGCGCGCTATTGAGCCGCTGGTTGATGAAGTCCTTGTTCTCCCCCTGGAACTTCTTCTTGTCTCGGGCGATCTCCTGGTACGTTCGGGAGATCCGAAGCCGGGGCAGCCCGCCGTCGTTCAGGAACACGTGGTACTGGCCGTCGATCTTTTCCACGATCAAGTCGGGGATGATGTAGGCCTCGTTCGCCGCGGAGTGTTGCAGGCCCGGTTTGGGGTCGAGCTTCGCAAGCTCGTCGGCGACCTTCTGTACCTCGGCCGCCTCCAGCCCGAACCGCTTGCCGAGGTCGCTCCAGCGGTGCGCCTTGAGGTCGTCGAACGCCTCCTTCACGAGGCGGTAGGCGAGCGTGCCCGTCTCGCCGCGCGCCTCGAGCTGGAGCAGCAGGCACTCCCGCAGATCACGCGCTCCCACTCCCGGCGGGTCGAGCTTGTGGATGATGCCGAGCATCTCCTCGGCCTCGGCCAGGGTGTAGAGTTGCGGCTGTACCTCCCGCTCCGACTCCACGGCGTGCTCCTCGAGGAGTTGGTTCGCGCCGCGCACGATTTCCTCGAGCGTCGCCCCGAGGTAGCCGTCCTCCGCGATGTTGCCGATGAACTCCTCCGCGAGCAGCTGCTGGCGGGGCGTGAGATCGAGCATCCGCACCTGCTCGCGCAGGTAGTCCGACAGATCCCTCGCCTCGACCGGAACCGGCTCGACGAATTCTTTCGCCTCGCTCATGTCCCGCGGCGGCGCGCCCGAGTCGCTGCCGTCGTCGAGGAGGATGTCCTCCCAGTTTGGCTCGTCGTCGCCCTCCTTCTCCTTTTCCTTCTCGGTGCCCTCCTCCGAGAGGGGAACCTCGGTTTCCTCTTCCGGCTCGACCAGCTCGAGGAACGGGTTGCCGAGCAGCTCCTGCTTGAGATGCTGCTGCAGATCGAGCAGCGGCATGTACAGGAGGTCCATCGCCTGGTACAGGCGCGGATTGATCCTGAGGTCCTGGCGGAGCGCCGCGTGCTGGTGCAGGCCGGTCTTCATGCCGCGTGCGTGAGGCGCGCCCGCAGGCGCGCAGTGAGGGTCGGACCGAGGTAGAGGCTGGCCACGCGGTCATCGAACACCAGCTCGCGCACCGTGCCCGCGACCTGCACTCTGCCTTCGAACATGATGTAGGCACGGTCCACGATGTCGAGAGTCTGCTCCACGTTGTGGTCGGTGATCAGCACGCCGATGCCGCGGTGGCGCAGCCCCGCCACGATCGTCTGGATGTCGTGCACGGCGATCGGGTCCACGCCGGCAAACGGTTCGTCCAGCAGCATGAACTTGGGCTCCGTAACGAGCGCCCGGGTGATCTCGAGCCGCCGCCGCTCCCCGCCCGAGAGCTGGTAGCCCTTTTGGCGCCGCAGGTGCTTGATCGCGAGCTCGTCGAGCAGGTGCTCCAGCCGGACCGCGCGCTCGCCGTCGTCGAGCGGCATGGTCTCGAGAATTGCGCGGACGTTCTCCTCCACGGTCAATCTGCGGAACACCGACGGCTCCTGCGCGAGGTACCCGATCCCCGCGCGCGCTCGCCGGTACATCGGCTCGGCGGTGACGTCCCGACCGTCGAGCACGATGCGGCCGCCGTCGGGCCGGATCAGGCCCGTGATCATGTAGAATGTGGTGGTCTTCCCCGCCCCGTTGGGCCCGAGGAGCCCGACGATCTCGCCCTGCTCGAGCCGCACGCTCACGTCGTTCACGACGCGACGACCCCTGTAAATCTTCACCAGCCCGTGCGCCTCAAGGAGGCTCCCGCCGGCGATCTTCTGGAACGCTCCGCTGGGCGATTCCGCACGAGCCAAAGCCCGCTCGGCGGCGTCGAGCAGCCGGTCGGCGGCGCCGGGGTCGGCCCGCAGTTCCGTCCACGCCTCGGGTGTGAACGCGATGGGAGCGTCGTCCCCGAGCGGACCGACAGGGTACGTCACGGCCTGCATGAGCCCGAGCCGCGGCAGCACCGACGTGCGCAGGCTCGCGCGGAACTCCTCCACGGAGAGGCCGCCGAGCTCGGGGAGGCTCGCGCCCCGCGCGTGGGCCCGCAACGTCAGGAACTCTTCGCGGTACGCCACCGCCAGCTCGCCGAACGTGGTCCGCCCGCGCTCGTCCGCCACGCGGGCGAGCGCCGCCGCCGCGAGCGGCAGCGAGGAGTCCCGCGCGGCGAGCAGGTCGGCGAGGCGCTGCGGCGTCCCGGGAGGGGTGGTCATCGGGTCTCAGGCCTCCGGGAGGTTCCGGCGGCTCGCGTGCTGTCCGCCGTGGTGTCCGCCGCGGACTTGGGCGGCCGCGGCTCGAGGTGCAGCCCGTCGGCGTGGCCGCTCACGATCACGCGATCGACGCGGTCGCCTTTCAGGGCGATGTCGATCGTCTGACCGCGCGAGTAGTTGAGCGACGGGCCGCCGGTCGTATCGCTTTGGTTGTACAGGTGCGTGAACGAGCGCGCCGCGCCGCGGGCGACGAGCTGCTGCAGCTTGGTCTTCGTCCGGGCACCTGAGTCTGCCACCTGTACCCAGTGTGCCGTGAGCGTGTCTCCGGCGATCCAATTCGTTTGTGCGGTCGCCGTCGAGTCCTTCTTCGACGTGGAGAACGCGCGTCCGAAAGCGCGGGCTTCGGTCAGCACCTCGTCCGGGAGATAGAGCGCGAGCGAGTCGGCGTCGATGGTGTACAGCGTCGCGACCGCGCTGGCGTGGGAGGAATCGCCCTTGCCCCAAGCGAACGCCTGCTCGAGCTTGCGGCGCTCGAGAGCCAGATGGATGGTGTCCGCCGTGAGGCGCCAGTCGGCGCCCGTAGCGACGCCCTGGCCAAGCGCCTTCACCCGGCGGATCTCGCGACGCTCGAGCTCGAGCTCGATGCGCGTTCCCGTAAGCGCGTACGCGCGCGCCCCCTTGCCCTCCACCCGCGGCTTGCCCACCAGCAGCCCGAAGCCCGCGACCTGGTCGAGCTGCATGGAGTCGCCCCGCGCGGCGAAGTCGGACCGGTCGATGGTCACCTTGCCGCCGCCCCATGTGCGGTCATTGCCCTTGAAGCGCACCCGGTCGGCCACGATGACGTAGGGCTCCCCCGAGTCCGACGTCGAGCGATAGTCGATCGTCGGTCGCCCCGACGCGTACATCTCCAGCGTGTCGCGGACGCCTTTCGCGGCCCGGTAATACGTGAGATTCGGCCCCCGCAGCACCGAGCCGGTGTGGCGGTTCACCGCGACCACGTTCTTGTGGGCCTCGAGTCGCTCCTGACGCAAGAAGTAGGAGGCGGTGGTCGCGTCCAGCGTGACCGCCGTGTCCCTGATGTGCACCATGTTGCGCTGGCCGATCATGTCGAACCGACCGATCCCCGCGTACCATGCGACGCTGTCGGCGGAGAGCGTGCTTCCCGTGCCTTTGCAGTGGGCGAGAACCCCGCCGCCGGCAAAGACGTTCTCCTCTCCCTTTCGCACCTCAACCCGCTGGGCATTGCCGCCGACTGAATCGATGGCCACCACACACGGACGCCCCGCTGTGGTGTCGTCAGCCGCTGCGGCCGGTTGCTGGACCAGCGCGACCAGGAGCACGGTGGCGGAGGTCATTGGTTCGGGAGCGTGAACTTTCCGCCCGTGCCCTTGGGGCGGATCGCCGTCACGACCCTGAAGTCGGGGTCCGAAGTGAACCCCTCGCCTTCGATATGCCGGTTCGGCTCGTCGAACACGAAGGGTTTGTCGGAGCTGACCTGGTTCGCCGACCGGCTGTAGCGCAGCACCTGGGTGCGGAGCGTCGCGCCGTCGGCGCGCACCACCACGACATTACGACGGGCCTCCATGTCGTCGGTGCGCCAGCGGTATGTGCCCTCCCGTGCCGTAAGGGTCGAGGTCTCCGCACCCCGCGGGTTGTAGAACGTGATATGCACGTTGCGCAGCTCGGCCCGCTGGGCGGGGGAATAGAAGTACGCCGTGTCGGCGCGGACGCGCGCCCGCTGGATCCCCGCGTCGGTCACGTAGTGCGACATGTTGAACAGCACCTGATCGGCGCTGTCCACGGCGGTGATCGTCGCGGTCGGTTTGATGCCACTGTCGCATCCCACTGCGGCGGCGCCGATCCAGGTGAGCCCGACCAGGCTTACCAGTCTCACGCCGCCCCCGCTTTCATCAGGTCGTGCAGGTGGACCATCCCCACCACTCTGCGGCCGCCGTCCAGCACCGGCAGGGCCATGACGCCGTGTCTTTCCATCAGACGGACGGCGCTGGCCGCGAGCTCGTCCGGCGTGGTGGTCTTGGGAGTCTTGGTCATCACCTCGCCGACCGGGAGGTCGAGAAACGCATCCGTCTTCTCCATCAGGCGCGTGAGGTCGCCCGCGGTCACGACGCCGGCCAGATTGCCGGTGCGGTCCACGACCGCGACCGTGCCGCGCTTCTCCGCGAGCAGCACGACGCACTCGCGCATCGGCCGGTCGGGCACGAGCGTGGGCAGGTCCCGGGTGAGCATCACGTCCGCCACGCGCAGTAGCAAGTTGCGGCCCAGCGCGCCGCCCGGGTGGAGCGCGGCGAAGTCTTCGCGTCGAAAACCCTTCACCTCGAGGACCGTGACGGCCAGCGCGTCACCCAGGGCGAGTGTTGCAGTGGTGCTCGCCGTGGGCGCGAGCGTCTCGGGGCACGCTTCCTCGGTGACGCTCGCGTCCAGGACAACCTCGGCCTGCCGGGCGAGGACGGAGTCCGCTTCGCCGGTGACCGCGATGATGGGCACGCCGAAGCGCTTCAGCTGGCTCACCAGCCCGAAAAGCTCGTCGGACGCGCCGCTCTTCGAGAGCAGGAGCGCGACGTCGTCCCTGCCGACGATGCCGAGGTCCCCGTGCAGCGAGTCCACCGGGTGGAGAAACGACGCCGCCGTCCCGGTCGACGTGAAGGTGGCGGCGATCTTCCGGGCGATCAGCCCGGATTTCCCGACCCCGGAGACGATGAGCCGTCCCTTCGCGTCCGCGAGCAGGCAGACGGCGCTCGCGAACGCCGGGCCCAGGCGCTCTGCCACCCGCCGGATCGCCTCCGCCTCGAGGCAGAGCACCCGGCGGCCGCGCTCAACGAGATCGTTGCGCTCCGTGCGCGACATCGCCACGCTCCAGGAAGTACTTCGCGACGAGCATGTCCCACTCGCCCCGGGTCCTGAGGATGAGTTCCGCCGCCTCCCGCACCGCCCCCTGCCCGCCGGGGAGGTTCGTCACCAGCCGGGCCGCGGCCCGCACCTCCGGAACGGCGTTGGCGACCGCGATCGGCAGCGCTACGCGTCGGAGCAGCGGGATATCGGCAAGGTCGTCGCCGACGAAAGCGCAGTCTTCCCAGGAGAGCCCGCGCCGCTCGAGCAGCTCCTGGAACGCGGGAAGCTTGCGAGCAGTGGAATCCTGGATCAGCTCGTCCACCGCGAGCTCCCGGGCGCGCACCGCGGTGGCCGCGGACTCGCGCCCGCTCACCCATACAACCGCGAGCCCCGCCGCCCGCAGCATCCGCACGCCGAGGCCGTCCTGGATGTGGAAGCGCTTGAACTCGACCGCGTGATCGGCCACCATGCCGATGTAGACGCCGTTGTCGGTGAGCACACCGTCGACGTCGAAGCCGACGAGCTTGAGGCGGCGGGCGAGGGCGGCGTCGATCATTGCAGTGTGCCAGCGCAGGCGGGGGGCATGGCTTGACCGTCGCTCCTGACAACGGCCCCGCCCCGCACCTTGAGCGCGGTCTGCGCCACGCCCCCCGCCTGCGCCTCGCCAAGCAGGGCGGGCGCCGCGCTCCGTAGGGGGCGTCCGAGGGGTGGGGGGTGGCGGTTGTCAGGGGCGACCCCCGAGGAGCGGGGCGCCGGGCCGCTGAGTCGGTCACGCACGGACTGCCTCCCGGGCGCGCTGCCAGACATCGAGCGCCACGCCGACGATCGCCGGCAGCTGGTCCAGCGGCACCATGTTCGGTCCGTCCGAGGGCGCGTGGTCGGGGTCGGGGTGGGTCTCGAGAAAGAACCCGTCCGCCCCCGCGGCCGCCGCCGCGTACAGGAGTGGCGGGATGAACTCGCGCGCGCCGCCGCTCGACCCTTCGGGCCCCTGCCCCGGCTGCTGCACCGAGTGCGTGGCGTCGAAAATCGCCGGGACGGCGCATGCGGCGCGCAGGCGTGCGAAGTTCCGCATGTCCACGACGAGGTCGCCGTAGCCGAAGAACGTTCCCCGCTCGGTCACCGCCACCTCGGGCGCCCCGCCCGCGCGCACCTTCTCCACCGCGCCGCGCATCCCGTCCGGCGACATCCATTGCCCTTTCTTCACGTTCACCGCCCGCCCGGCACGGCCGGTCGCCAGGAGCAAGTCGGTTTGGCGGCAGAGGAAGGCGGGGATCTGGAGGACGTCCGCGACGCGGGCTGCCGCGGCCACCTGGCCGACCTCGTGGACGTCGGTCAGGATCGGCAGCCCGGTCGCGGTCCGCACCTTCTCGAGCGCCCTGAGCCCACGCTCCAAGCCCGGGCCGCGCGCCCCTTGGAGACGTGACCGGTTGGCCTTGTCGTAGGAGGCCTTGTAGATCACGTGCACGCCGAGCCTGGTTCCGAGCTCGGCGAGGGCTTCCCCCACTCGCAGGTTCAGGTCGTCGGACTCGACGACGCAGGGCCCCGCGATCAGGAACGGAGCGGCTCCGAAGTGCTGCGCCATGTCAGTCGCGGGAGCGCGCCAGCTCGGAGGGAGTCTGGCCTTGAGGCTCGGAGACCACGCGGCCCCGGCTGTGGGCGAGCGCCGCCCCCACGAATCCGGCGAACAGCGGATGCGGTCGCGTGGGCCGCGACTTGAGCTCGGGGTGGAACTGGCAGCCGACGAACCACGGGTGGTCCGGGAGCTCGATCATCTCGACGAGCGAGCCGTCGGGGGACAGCCCCGAGCAACGCATCCCGTACTCCGCCAGCACGTCGCGGTAGGCGTTGGACACCTCGTAGCGGTGCCGGTGCCGCTCACTCACCTCCGCAGCGCCGTAGATGTGCGCCACGCGCGAGCCGGGCCGCAGCTTGCACGGATACGCCCCGAGGCGCATGGTGCCGCCCATCTCCTGGATGCCCTCTTGCGAGCGCATCAGCGCGATCACCGGGTTCTCGCACTCGGGCTCGAATTCGCTCGAGTTCGTGTCGGGGAGCTTCACCACGTTCCGGGCGAACTCGATGATCGCCACCTGGAGACCGAGGCAGATCCCCAAGAACGGCAGCTTGTGCTCCCGCGCCCAGCGAATCGCCTCGAGCATCCCCTCGACGCCGCGCACACCGAAGCCCCCGGGAACGAGCAGTCCGTGGTAAGGCTCGAGCAGCTCCGCGGCGGTCTCCTGGTCGGTAAAGCGGTCGGACGCGATCCAGTCGATCTGCACGCCACAGTCGTTCGCGATGCCGCCGTGCACCAGGGCTTCGTGGATGCTCTTGTAGCTGTCCGCGAGCTCGGTGTACTTGCCGACGACCGCGATCCGGACCCGCGCCGGCGGGTGGAGGATCTTCTGCACCATCTGCGCCCAGACGCGCAGGTCGGGCTCCTTCGTCTCGAGGTGCAGCCGGTAGCAGACCTCCCGGTCGAGTCCCTGCCCGTGCAGCGTGAGCGGGATCTCGTAGATCGACTTCACATCGGGGCTCTCCACCACGCACCCGAAGTCGACGTTGCAGAACAGCGCGATCTTGCGCTTGATCTCTTCCGAGAGCGGTCGCTCGGTGCGGCAGATCAGGATGTCCGGCTGGATTCCGATTTGCATCAGCTCACGGACCGAGTGCTGGGTCGGCTTGGTCTTGAGCTCGGCGGTGGCGGCGATGAAGGGGACGAGCGTGAGGTGGATGAACAGAGTGTTGTCGCGGCCGACTTCCTGGCGAAACTGGCGGATCGCTTCGAGGAACGGCAGCGACTCGATATCACCGACGGTGCCGCCGATTTCCGTGATCACGACGTCGTGGTCGGGGGCGAGTCGGCGGATCGCCGTCTTGATCTCGTCGGTGATGTGCGGAATCACCTGGACTGTCGAGCCGAGGTACTCGCCGCGCCGCTCCTTGGTGATGACCGACAGGTAGATCCGCCCCGTCGTGACGTTGTTCACCTGCGAGAGCGAACGGTCGATGAATCGCTCGTAGTGGCCCAGGTCGAGGTCGGTCTCCGCGCCGTCGTCCGTGACGTACACCTCGCCGTGCTGGAACGGCGACATCGTGCCCGGGTCGACGTTGATGTACGGGTCGAACTTCTGGATCGTCACCCTGAGGCCGCGCTCCACCAGCAGGCGGCCGAGCGAGGCGGCCGCGATTCCCTTGCCGAGGGAGGAGACCACGCCGCCGGTGACGAAGATGTACTTCGTCGAGCTCACGGACTCACCTCCTTCAGGTGTCGGGTCAGGTGCCGTTCGGCGTACCGAAGATCGTCGGCCGTGTCCACGCCCGGCGCCGCGGGCGCCGCGAACAGCGCCACGCCGATCGGGATGCCGGCGAGCAGCGGCCGGAGCTGCTCGAGCCGCTCCCAGCGCTCTGCGGCGACGGGCGGTAACCGCACCCACCGCTCGAGCGCGTCGCGCGTGTAGGCGTACACTCCGACGTGCTGGTGATACACGACCTCCCCCGTGCCCTCGCGATCGAAGGGAATCGGCGCGCGCGAGAAGTACACGGCCCGTCCGCGCCCGTCCACGACGACCTTCACCCGGTTGGGATCGCGCGCCAGCGCGGAGTCCAGGGACCCTGCGGCGGTCCCGATCGGATCGCCGCCGCGCACGCGCGCGAGCGCCCCGTGCAATGCCTCGAGGGCCACGAGCGGCTCGTCGCCCTGCACGTTCAAGATGATGTCAAAGCCAGTAAACTGTTTGTTTGCAACGACTTCCGACGCGCGCTCGGTACCTGACGCATGGTCGGGAGAGGTGAGCACGGCCTCGTATCCCGCGGCTTCGACCACGTGGGCGATCTCCCGTGCATCCGTAGCCACGACCAGTCGATCGCACACGCGGGCGTCCGCGACACGTCGTACGACCCAGCTGATGAGCGGTTCACCTGCCAGGGGCAGGAGTGGCTTGCGAGGAAGGCGGCTGGAGGCGAGCCGCGCAGGGATCACGCCGAGGATAGGCACGGAGGAAGATACAAGACTCGTGCCGCGGCGTCTAGGTCATGGCGCGCGCGACCCTTAAGAAGTTTTCCAGCAAGCGCTTACCGTGTTCGGTCCCGATCGACTCAGGGTGGAACTGCACCCCATAAATCGGGTGCTTTCGGTGCTTCATGGCCATGATCTCGCCGTCCTTCGGGCGGTCGGCGCTCCAGGCAGTGATAACGAGGTCGTTCGGAAGGGATGCGGGCTCGACGACGAGCGAGTGGTAGCGCATGCCAGTCACCGGGCTCGGGATCCCCTCGAACAGCTCGTCTTGCTCGTGGATCACCTGGCATGTCTTGCCATGCATCAGCCGGTCGGCGCGGACCACCCGGCCTCCGAACGCCTCGCCGATAGCCTGGTGGCCCAGGCACACACCCAGGATCGGCACGCTTCCGGCGAGGGCCTTCACGAGAGGCACAAGGATGCCCGCCTCGCCCGGCGTGCCCGGTCCGGGCGACAGAACGGCCGCCCGCGGCTTGAGGGCGAGCACTTCCTCGACGGTGAGGGCGTCGTTGCGGTAGACGACCGGTTCCTGCCCTAGCTCCCCGAAGTACTGGACGAGGTTGTAGGTGAAGGAGTCGTAGTTGTCGAGGACGAAGAGCATGGTCGGAATCTAGCTCACGACCAGGACGCGATGCATCTTGGTCGGGTCCTAACCTTCGTTCCGGAGGTGGTCTATGTCGAGGCGTCTTTTCCAGCTTGCCTTCGTCAGCTCGCTGCTCGCCAGCGTCGCGGCGCCCGCTGCGGCCCAGGAGCGCGGGACCGGAACAGTGACCGGCACGGTCACCCGCCAGAGCGACGGCAGCCGCCTTGCGGGCGTGTCGGTGACGGTGAAGGGCGCGGCGGTCAGCGCGGTCACCGGCTCCGACGGGCGGTTCGTCTTGCACCGGGTCCCCGAGGGTCCGCAGACTGTCCTGTTCCGCTGGCTCGGCAACCGCCCGCAGCAGGCGGACGTCCAGGTGACGGCCGGGAGCACCGCGAGCGTCGACGTGGCCCTCGAGGCGCAGCCGGTCACCCTCGGCGAGGTGGTGGTCGAGGCTCCCTCACGAGCGCCCGAGCGGGTCGTCGAGGCCCCCGCCGCAGTCGCGGTGATCGATCCCGCAGTGGCCCGTGCCACATCGGTGACCGGGCAGGCGCCCCTCGCGCTCGCGATGGCGCCGGGCGTGGACCTGGTGCAGAGCGGTGTGAACGACTTCAACCTCAACGCCCGCGGCTTCAATTCTACCCTGAACCGCCGGATCTTGGTGATGCAGGACGGCCGGGACATTGCCATCGCGTTCCTCGGCGCTCAGGAGTGGAACGGCCTCGCGCCCGCCCTCGAAGAGATGGGGCGGATCGAGCTGGTACGCGGCCCTGGCTCGGCGCTGTACGGAGCCAACGCCTTCGCCGGGGTGGTCAACATCAGCACACCCACAGCGCGCGAGGTGGCCGGCACCAAGCTCACGCTCGCCGGCGGGGAGCTCAGCACGTTTCGCGGCGATCTGCGCCACGCCGGCGTCTTCTCCACCGGCCGGCTCGGGTATCGCGTCAACGTCGGCTACAACCGGAGTGACACCTGGACCCGCTCCCGCACGGACACCACCTCGAGGGATTTCTTCGACGAGTACGCGGAAGGAACGGATGCGCCGATTACGCGGGTGTCGCCTGAGCTTCGGCCGCTCAACGGCCAGGATACGTTGCCGATCGCGTCGAACCGCCGGGCCATCGGGGAGCGGGATGACTTGGTGAATGCCTACGGTGCCGCGCGCGTCGACTACTACGCCGACAACGGCTCCGTTGGCACCGTGGAAGGGGGCGCTTCCCGGGTCGAGAACGAGGTGTTCGTCACAGGCATCGGGCGTGTGCAGGTGACCAGGACGCTCAAGCCGTGGGCCCGTGTCGCGTGGGCGGCGCCGCGCTACAACGTGATGGCGTGGTACACCGGCCGGGACACGCGCGACCCGCAGTACTCGCTCGCCTCCGGGCTCGGGCTGGAGGAGCATTCGAGCATCTTCCACGTCGAGGCCCAGTACAACCGGGGGTTTGCGCGCGACCTCGGCCGATTCGTGATCGGGGCCTCGTTCCGGCAGTACAATCTCGACACCGACGGCACGCTCATGGCGCTGTCGGACGACAACCGGAGCGACAGCTACTACTCAGGCTACGGGCAGGTGGAGTACAAGCTTGCTCGCCAGCTGCGTGCCGTACTCGCGGCGCGGTTCGACGACGGCGACCTCTTTGACGGCCAGTTCTCTCCCAAGGGGGCCCTCGTCTACAGTCCCAACCAGCGGCACTCCGTCCGGGTGACCGTGAACCGAGCCTTCCAGACGCCCAACTACTCCGAGTTCTATCTCCGCGTGCCGGCCGGGCAGGCCACCGCGAGTCCGCGGACGCTGGAAACGAATCTCGAGGGGTACTTCGCCACCATCGAAGGCAACTTCGGGGCGGATCCCACCCTACCGTTGCCGCCGCAGTACCTCGATCTCCCGTGGAACTTCAACCCGCTTACTCAGCCCTTGGCGCTGGGCAACGCAGCTCTCGACGTCGAGAAGGTGACCGGCTGGGAATTGGGATACAAGGGGAACCTCACCAACCGGCTTTACGCGAGCCTCGATCTGTACCACAACCGGCTCACCAACTTCGTGACCGACCTCCTGCCGGCGGTGAACCCCACCTATCCGCTTTACCAGCTGACCGACGGCGGCACGAATATCCCGCAGACCCTCACGGACTTGGACGCTTACCTTGCCGGCCGCGGCCTGCCCGCGAGTCATCCGCTGCGGGCGGCGATTCCGCAGCTGCGGGGTGGCTATAACCAGCTCAACGCGGCGCTCGTTGGCACGGGCCGGCTCGCGACGGTTCCGGGCGTGGGACGCGCCATCGTGTTCTCCTACGCCAACGCCGGAAGGGTGAAGGAGCAGGGGGTGGAGTTTGCGGCCGGTTGTCTCCTGACCGATGAGCTGCGCGTGGAGGGGTCGTACACCTTCTTCGACTTCGACCCGGCGGAGGGCACGATC
>DASUAL010000108.1:0-4776 GCA_035763805.1 Gemmatimonadales bacterium | reverse complement strand
CCGCACGCGGCACAGCTGTTCGTCTCCGAGTGGTAGCGGCGCTCGCCGGGGGAGCGGTACTCGCTGAGGCACTCGGGGCACTGGGGGAATGCCCGCATGCTGGTGCGTTCGCGGTCGTACGGCATCGCCTCGATGACGGTGAACCGCGGCCCGCAGTCCGTGCAGGTGATGAACGGATAGCGATGCCGGCGGTTCGCCAGGTTGAACAGCTCGCGCTCGCAGGCGGTGCAGAGGGCGACGTCGGGAGAGACCGGCTGACGCCGGTCCCGCTCGTCACGGCTCTCGCGGATGGTGAATGTCTCGAGGCCGGCCGGCGCCCGTCGCTCCGCGTCCAGGCGCTCGATCCGGGCCAGGGGCGGAGCCTCGGCGCGCAGCTCGCGCACGAACGCCGCGATCTCCTCGGGGGCGCCTTCCACCTCGATCTGCACGTCGCCGGCGGCGTTCAGCACCCAGCCCGCAAGCCGGTGTCGCATGGCGAGGCGGTGCACGAACGGGCGGAACCCGACGCCCTGCACGACGCCTCCGACGTGCAGCCGCAAAGCCTCGCTGGTGCGTTGCGCCGCGATCGCGCTCATGCGGCCGACCGCCGGCGCAGCTGGGAGCGCAGGAACCCGTACCACTCCTCGAGCCCATCGTCCAGGACGGCGGACGTAAAGAAGATCTCGAGCTCCGGATTCACGCGGCGCGCGAACTCCACCGCCTGCTCCACCTTGAACGGCACGTAGGGCAGGAGGTCCATCTTGGACAGCACCGCGTACCGCGCCTGCTGGAACATCTTCGGGTACTTGAGCGGCTTGTCCTCGCCTTCGGTGACGGAGAAGAGCACGATTTTCGCGTTCTCGCCCAGGTCCCAGCTCGCCGGGCAGACGAGGTTGCCGACGTTCTCGATGAAGAGCAGCCGGGTCCGCTCGAGGTCGATCGCGTCGAGTGCCGTGGCGACCTGGCGCGCGTCCAGGTGACAGGCGCCGTTCGTCACGACCGCCTGCACCAGCCGCTCGGTGTGCCGGGCCAGGCGATCGGCATCGTTCTGGGTCTGCACGTCGCCGGTCACGACCGAGATGCCGAGCTCCTCGCCGACGTCGGCGAGGGTCCGCTCGAGCAAGGTCGTCTTGCCCGAGCCCGGGGAGGAGACGAGGTTGAACGTGAGCACGCCGGCCGCACCGACCCGCCGGCGCACGTCGGCCGCGAGCTCGTCGTTCTTCGCCATCACCCGCTCCCGGACTTCAATCGTCCGGACGGCCATCGTCCACCTCCAGGTAGCTCACCCGCAGCACGTCACCGCGGAGCCGGTTGATCGCGGGCTTCGCTCCCGCGAACGGCGGCTCTCCCAAGAGGGTCTCCAAGCAGAACGTGAGACTCGACACCTCGACCCCCGCGTCGTCTCCCACATCAACCCCGACCGTCACCACGTTCCTCGCCTGCCCGGCGCCGGCCTGTTCCTC
Organism: Gemmatimonadales bacterium; assembly: GCA_035763805.1. Lineage (GTDB taxonomy): Bacteria > Gemmatimonadota > Gemmatimonadetes > Gemmatimonadales > GWC2-71-9 > DASUAL01. The sequence goes on along the minus strand of DASUAL010000108.1, from coordinate 3,334 downwards.
GGCGATGCGGCAGATCTCGAGCGCGAGACTCATCTCATGCATGCACAGACGCGTCCTTCCGGGTGCAGGCGTGCCCCCAGCTCTCGAGCAGCCGCACCACACTTCCCACGAGATCGTCGAGGCGGCAGCGAAGCACGTCGCTCAGCTCGTTCGACAGCTCCACGGTTGCGGGCTGGAGTCCGACGGCCGTCGTCTGCTCCGGGAGGGTGCCTCGCAGCTCGGCGACGGCCAGCACGTCGCACAGGTCGACTTGGTGCGGCGAGATCTTGGTGGCGAGGTAGCGGGGCAGACGCTCGCGCGGGATCTCGACCTCGGTGCCGGGCGTCGCGGCGATGTTGATCGCGTCGATCAACAGCACGCGCTCCGCGTCTTCGATGATCGGTAGCAGGTTCATCCCCCACGTGCCGCCGTCCACGAGCTCGACGTCGGCCGGCAGGTCCCATGCTTCGCGCAGTCGTGCCAGGGCCGCGAGCCCGAGCCCGTCGTCACCCATGAGCGGGTTCCCGAGGCCGATGACGACCGTGCGGTTCATCGTGTCACTCCGGCTTGTCGACATAGTGGACGTCCGAGCGGACGAACCGCCCGCCGCTGATGATCGAGGAGATCGTCCCCGTGCGCTCGAGTAGATCGGCGCGCAACGCGAGGTACAAGTGGATCGGGATGAAGATCAGGAACACCCAGGTCAGCATGTGGTGGACGAAATGGACCACCTGGATCCCGCCCAGGAGCGGCACGACCCAGCCGAACAGCGTGTACCAGAACCCGCCCGGCCGCGATTGCCCGTACATCGCGAAGCCCGTGACGACCTGGATCACGGCGATCAGGTAGAGGCCGGTGTAGCTCAGCTGTTGCAGCGGGTTGTGCCCGAGGTAGTGCGGCGCCTTCTCGGGCTGGATCATCAGGTAATACTTCACCTGCTTCACAAGGTTGACCCAATCCTTCTTCAGGACCGGGAAGAGCGCGCGCCAGCGCTCGAACTCGTTGCCCGCGAACAACCAATAGATCCGGATGATCGCCGTCGCGACGAACACGCCGGCCGCGAGAAAGTGGAGGAGCCGCATCCACCCCATGAGGTAATGGGCGCTCGCCTCACCGTGGGTTATGAAGTACGGGCGGCCGATGTAGAACCCGGTGACGACCAGCACGACGATGGACGCGACCGCCGTCCAGTGCATGGCGCGGATCGGCCACTCCCACAGGTACACCCAGTGGTAGTCCCCGGTGGGCGGCGGCACTTTGTGCGCCAGCGAGATGCCCCGCTGCGTGCGCGCCGCGGGAGCCTCCGGCTTACCGGTCGGGGCGTTCATTGGACCCTCACGGAGGTGACGAGGTCGCCGGTGGCGTCGAGGACGTGCACCCCACACGCCATGCAGGGATCGAATGAGTGGATGGTGCGCAGGATTTCGAGCGGCTGATCCGGCTTCACGAGCGGGTGGTGGTCCACCAGCGCCGCCTCGTACGGCCCCATCTGCCCCTGCTTGTCGCGCGGGGAGCAGTTCCAGGTGCTGGGCACGACGCACTGATAGCGGGAGATCTTGCCGTCCTCGATCTGCACCCAGTGCCCCAGCGCGCCGCGCGGCGCGTCGAGGTAGCCGTACCCCTGGACCTTGGCCGGCCACTTGGCGGGGTCCCACTTGTCGCCGTTGAAGGTCGAGGTGTCGCCCCCCTTGATGCGGCCGACGAGCTCGTCGTACCAGTGGGACAGCCGTCGTGCCAAGAGCACCGTCTCCATTCCGCGCGCAGCGACGCGGCCGAGCGTCGAGAACAGGGCGGCGGGACCGACCTCGAGGCGGTCCATGACCGCCTTGACCAGGTCACGGACGTCCCGGTGGCCGGCGGCGTAGGCCACGAGCATGCGGGCGAGCGGCCCCACCTCCATCGGCCGCCCCTCGTAGCGCGGCGCCTTCATCCAGGTGTACTTCTGCTCGTCCTGCAGGTAGGTCCAGGGCGTCTTCGGGCCGGTGTAATTGGCCTTGGTCTCGCCCTCCCACGGATGCAGCCCGGCATCGTCGCCCTTCGAGTATTCGTACCATGAGCTCGTGATGTACTCCTGCACGAGCTTGTGGTCGTAGGGCCACACTTTGGTGAGGTCCTTGTTGAGGACGATCCCGCGCGGCAAGTACAGCGAGCCGATGTCGCGCACGTCGCCGTCGGGGAACTCGCCCACGGCGAGATAATTACCGGTGCCGCCGCCGATGGCGCCCCATTCCTTGTAGAAGCCGGCGATCGCCACGAGGTCGGGCCAATACACCTGCTCCACAAACCGCTGCGCCCGGGCGATCATGTCGTGGATGTCGGTCAGCCGCTCCGCGTTGATCGTGGTGCGGCTGTCCAGGTTGATCGCCGACGCCATCCCGCCCACCAGAAAATTGGGATGCGGGTTCTTGCCGCCGAAGATCGTGTGCAACCGGATCACGTCGCGCTGCCAGTCGAGGGCCTCGAGGTAGTGCGCCACGGCGAGGAGGTTCACCGCGGGCGGTAGCTTGTACGCCGGGTGGCCCCAGTAGCCGTTCGCGAAGATGCCGAGCTGGCCCGAGCCGACGAACGTCTTGAGTCGGTTCTGGACCTCCCGGAAGTACGTCGCGGAGTTGTTCGGCCAGGGCGACACCTTCTGCGCGATGGCGGCTGTGTCGGCCGGGCTCGCCGAAAGGGCGCTCACCACGTCCACCCAGTCGAGCGCGTGCAGGTGATAGAAGTGGATCACGTGATCCTGCACGAACTGCATGCCGTGGATCAGGTTGCGGATGAGGTTCGCGTTGGGCGGGATCGTGATGTCGAGCGCATCTTCGACCGCGCGGCAGGACGCGACCGCGTGGACGACGGTGCAGACGCCGCAGATGCGCTGTGTGAACGCCCAGGCGTCGCGCGGATCGCGCCCCTGCATGATGATCTCGATGCCGCGGAACTGCGTGGACGTGGCCCACGCCTTGCTGATGCGCCCGTTCTCCGCCTGCGCCTCGATCCGAAGGTGGCCCTCGATTCGCGTGATCGGATCGACGACGACTCTAGTCGTGGCCATGGCCGCCCCCCACTTCCTTCTTCTCCGTGGACGGAATCACGGGGAGCTGCTTGCGGCGCTCCCGGATCTGGTGCACGCCGGTCGCCACCGCGTGCACCACCGTGCACACCCCGCAGATCCGCTGGGTGAAGGCCCAGGCATCGCGCGGGTCGCGGCCCTGCAGGATCATCTCGATGCCCCGGAACTGCGTCGAGCTGGCCCACGCCTTGGCGATCATCCCGTTCTCGGCCTGCGCCTCGATGCGCAGGTGCCCTTCGATGCGGCTGATCGGGTCGACGACGACCTTAGTCCTGGCCATGGCTGCCTCCCTCGCGC
>DASUAL010000107.1:0-8881 GCA_035763805.1 Gemmatimonadales bacterium | reverse complement strand
GCGGCGTCGAGATCGGCCGAATCCATCACGAGTGTGGCGTTCTTCCCGCCCATCTCGAGCAGGCACGGCTTGATCCACTGCGTGGACAACCCCCGGTGAATCCGCATCCCAACGTCCTTCGAGCCGGTGAACACGACCCCGTCCACCCCCGGATGCCGCCACAGCGCCTCGCCCGCTTCGGGGCCGTGCCCGGAGACGTAGTTGAACACGCCGGGCGGCACGCCGGCATCGCGGTACACCTCGTACAGCTTGAGGCCCGTCCACGGCGCGTCTTCCGCGGGCTTGTACACGACGACGTTTCCGGCAGCGAGCGCCGCCGCCGACATTCCGGTCGAAAGCGCGAGGGGGAAGTTAAACGGCGCGATGCAGGCGAACACCCCGTAGGGGCGGAGCACGTCGGTGTTGCGCTCCAGCCGCGTCACCTTTCCCATCGGGCGGACGAACCCATTCGCGTCCTCCAGCTGCTGGCAGTAGTAGTCGATCAGGTCCGCCGACTCCTCCGCGTCGCCCATCGACTCGAGGCGGCTCTTCCCGACCTCGAGGCTCATGATCGCCGCCAGCTCGAACTTGCGCTCCCGGATGATCTCCGCCGCCTTGCGGAGGATGGCCACCCGCTCGCGCCAGCCGCGGTGCGCCCAGCCCTGCCTCGCGGCGCCCGCCGCCGCGACCGCGCGGTCCACGTGCTCGGCCGTCGCCGCCGCAAAGCGGCCCAGCACCATCCCCGTGTCGATCGGCGACGTGTCCACGATCGGCGCGGCGTGCGAGGTGACCGCCTGTCCCGCGATGTACAGCGGGTACTCGCGTCCCAGCAGCGATCGGACCCGGGCGAGCGCCTCGTCGAACTTGCGGTGGAATGCCTCCCAGTCGACGTTGGCCGACGTGTACGTGATCTTGGCTTGCGCCGGTGCTGTCGCTGTCATGGGCTCACTCCTGAGCGGTCAGCCACCATGGACCGCTGACGGCTGACGGCTTTCAGCGTCACTTCCAATGCCTCCGTGAACCGGCTCACGATCTCTTCGATCTCGTGCTCCGAGACGACGAACGGTGGCGCCACCATCGCGAGGTCGCCGTTCGTGCCGTCGGCGTGCCCGACGTTGGGCCACACGGTGAGCCCGGCGTCGAGCGCCGCTTCGGTGAAGGTCTCGGCAAACCGAGCCGCTCGTGGAAACGGCGCCCGGGTGACCTTGTCCTCGACGAACTCGATCCCGGCGAGGAGCCCCCGCCCGCGCACGTCGCCGACGTGCGGGAGCGCGGCCAGCGTCGCGAGCCGCCGGTGGAGTACCTCGCCCAGCTTCGCGCACCGCGCGACGAGGTCGTGGCGCTTGATGTGGCGGACGGCGGCGAGCCCCGCCGCGCACGCGACCGGGTGGTGCGAGAACGTCTGCGCGTGCAGGAAGCTCCCCGAGCCCCGGGCGATGGCGTCCACGATCCGCTCGGGGGCCGCGATGACGGAGAGGGCGGCGTAGCCGCCCGTGATCCCCTTGCCCAGCGTCATGATGTCGGGCGCCACGCCGTAGGGCTCGATCGCCCACCACGTGCCGGTGCGCCCCGCGCCGCACAGGATCTCGTCGGCGATGAACAGCACGTCGTGCCGATCGCAGATCTCCCGGATGCGGCGGAAGTACTCGGGTCGAGGCGTGGAGGCGCCGGTCGACGAGCCGCCCACCGGCTCGGCGATGAAGGCGGCGACGCCGGCGGCGCCGATCCGCTCGATCGCCGCTTCGAGGGCCGCTCCGCTGCACACCGGGCATCGCGCATCCTGACCACCGCACGCGCAGCGGTACGGGTAGGGCGCCGGGATGCGGTGCACGTCCACGAGCCACTCGCGGAACATCGTCTTGTAGTGCTCCCGCGCCGAGGCCGAGAGCGCGAGCAGCGTGTTGCCGTGGTAGGCAGGCGCGAGCGCGATGATCCTGTGTTTCTCAGGCTTCCCGGATTCGACCCAGTATTGACGGGCGAGCTTGAGCGCGGCTTCGACGGCCTCAGAGCCGCTCGACAGGAAGTACAGCTTGTCGAGGTCGCCGGGCAGGGTCGCGGCAAGCTCGGCCGCGAGCTCCTCGACGGGTCCGTGGGTGAAGGCGGTGGCGGAGAGATAGCCGAACTGGTGGGCCTGCTGCGCGATCGCGTCCGCGATCTCGGGGTTCGAGTGGCCCAGGTTCGCGACGTACGCGCCGCCGACGGCGTCGAGGTAGCGCTTGCCGGTCTCGTCGACCAGCCAGCAGCCTTCCCCGCGCACGATGCGCGGGAAGCTCCGCCCGAGCTTCCGATAGAAAACGGGGCTGTCGGGATAGCTGTACGCTGTCACTCCTCCCCCCGTCGTGCCAACGCCCGCCGAAAGCTACGGTCGCGGGCACGACTCGGCGAGCACGCGGCTCGAGCCGCGAATTCACTCGCGCCCTCGGCGGCCGGGCGGTAGCTTAGTGAGGGTCACATAACCGATGAGAGAGTCTATGACCAAGCTCGCCCGTGTGCTGCTCGTCGCCGCCCTGCTGCCCGTTACCGCCGCACGTGCCCAGACAGGCACGATCGCCCCCACCGACAACCTCGTGACTGACGGCCTCCCGCCGGTGCCCGCTGCGATCGCCGAAGCGGCGCGTCGCTACGGCGAGTTCCGCTCGGCGGGCTTTCTCGACTGGCACCCGACCCGGCGCACGATGATCATCGCCACGCGCTTCGGGGATGCGCCGCAGCTGCATCAGGTGAAGTTCCCGGGCGGCGCGCGCACCCAGCTGACGTTCTTCCCGGACCCCGTGGGCGGCGCGTCGTACCAGCCGGCGGACGGTCGCTATGTCGTGTTCTCCAAGGACGTCGGTGGTGCCGAGTTCTTCCAGAAGTATCGCTACGACGTCGCCACGGGGGGAATCACGCTGCTCACCGATGGCAAGTCCCGCAACACCGGCGGAGCGTGGTCGCACCGGGGGGACCGCTACGCCTACATGTCCACGCGGCGCAACGGGCGCGACCTCGACCTCTGGGTCATGGACCCGAGTGACCCCGCGACCGACCGCCTCGTGCTCGAGCTCCAGGGTGGCGGCTACGGGCCGGCCGATTGGTCCCCTGACGACCGCCGCATCCTCCTGTTCCAGTTCACCTCGGTGAACGAGAGCTTCCTCTGGCTGGTCGACGTGGCGACCGGGGAAAAGACGCTGCTCACGCCGAAGCAGGGAAGCGACACGGTGGCCTACGGCGGCGCGCAGTTCAGTCGAGACGGCAAGGGGATCTACCTCACGACCGACCGCGGCTCGGAGTTCCGGCGCCTCGCCTATCTCGATCTCGCAACCCGACAGCACCGCTTCCTCACGAGCCCCATCCCCTGGGATGTGGACGACTTCGAGCTGTCCCCCGACGGTCGCTGGGTCGCGTTCGTCACCAACGAGGACGGCATCAGCGTCCTGCACGTGATCAACGCCGCGACGGGCGGGGAGCGGCGCCTCCCCAAGCTGCCCACGGGGCTGATCGCGAATGTCCGCTGGCGCAAGAGTGGAACCGAGCTGGGCTTCACGTTCACGTCGGCGCGCACCAACGCCGACGCCTACTCCCTCGACCTCGCTGCCGGTAAGCTCGTCCGCTGGACGGAGAGCGAGACCGCGGGCCTTAATCCCGCCGAGCTTGCCGAGCCGGAGCTGATCCACTGGACGAGCCTCGACGGCCGCTCCATTTCGGGCTTCCTCTATAAGCCCCCCGCCCGGTTCGATGGGCGGCGTCCGGTGATCGTGAACATCCACGGCGGGCCCGAGGGACAATCGCGCCCGGGCTTTCTCGGCCGCAACAACTACTACCTGAACGAGCTCGGCATCGCGCTCGTCTTCCCGAACATCCGCGGCTCTACGGGCTACGGAAAGACGTTCGTGAAGCTCGACAACGGGACCCTGCGCGAGGGCGCACACAGGGACATCGGAGCGCTGCTCGACTGGATCGGCACGCGCCCGGATCTCGACGCGGACCACGTGCTCGTGACCGGCGGCAGCTACGGCGGGTACATGACGCTCGTGACCGCGACCAGCTACAACGACCGGATCTGCTGCTCGGTGGACGTCGTCGGGGTCTCGAACCTCGCCACCTTCCTGAAGAACACGTCGGGCTACCGCCAGGACCTGCGGCGCGTCGAATACGGCGACGAGCGCGACTCGACGATGCGCGCCTGGATGGAGCGGACCGCCCCGCTCAATCACGTGGACAAGGTCACGAAACCGCTGTTCATCATCCAGGGGATGAACGACCCGCGCGTGCCCCAGAGCGAGGCCGAGCAGATGGTCGCGGCGCTCAAGCAGCGCGGCGTGCCGGTGTGGTATTTGATGGCGAAGGACGAAGGCCACGGCTTCCGCAAGAAAGGCAACCAGGACTTTCAGTTCTACGCGACGGTCCTCTTCGCCCAGCGGTACCTGCTCGGCCGGGAGGTGTCGGCGAGCACGCCGTAGCGTGATGGCCACCTCGGTGGCTGCCCCCGGCGACCGGCTGCGCAGACTCTGGGCGCGACTCGCCCCGCTGCCCGGCGGGAAGCGACTGTTCGGATGGATGCTCGGGCGGATGGTCCCATACACCGGCACGATCCGCCCGCGCGTCCTGGAGCTGCGTCCCGGCTACGCGAAGATCCAGATGGCCGATCGGCGCCGGGTGCGCAATCACCTGAACTCGGTGCACGCGGTGGCGCTTGCGAACCTCGGCGAGGTGACGAGCGGGCTCGCCATGCTCACGGGGCTGCCGTCGGGGCTGCGCGGGATCCCGGTCGGCCTCTCCCTCACCTACCTCAAGAAGGCGCGCGGCCCGGTGACGGCCGAAGCGCGTTGTGCGCTGCCCGACAGCACGACCGAAGTGGAGCAGGACTTCCAGGCGGTGATCTCGGACGCGAGCGGCGACATCGTCGCGCGCGCCACCGTGCGCTGGCGCATCGGGCCGGTGCCGTCGCGGTGACGTCGCTCGACACCGCGCTCGCTCGCGACGCGGGCGTCGCGGTGCCGCTCATCGGCGGCGCGATGTACCCGTGCTCCAACCCAGAGCTCGTGGCCGCGGTATCGGCGGCGGGCGGCATCGGGATCGCCCAGCCGCTCTCGATGATCTACGTCCACCGCCACGACCTGCGCGACGGCTTCCGGTTGATCCGCCGGCTCACCGACAAGCCCGTCGGGATGAACGTCCTCATCGAGCAGTCTTCGAAGCTCTACCTCGACCGCATGAAGCGCTGGGTCGACATCGCGCTGGAAGAAGGGGTGCGGTTCTTCATCACGTCCCTCGGCAAGCCGCGCTGGGTCGTGCAGCGCGTGGGCCAGGTCGGCGGCGTCGTCTATCACGACGTCACCGAGCGCAAGTGGGCGCTGAAAGCGCTCGAGGGGGGCGTGCGGGGGCTGATCGCAGTCAACAACCGGGCCGGCGGGCACGCGGGCCCGAAGAGCGCCGAGCAGCTGATCGACGATCTCGGCGACCTCGGCGCGCCGCTCGTGTGCGCGGGCGGGATCGGCGACCCGGCGGGGTTCGTCGCGGCGCTGCGCCTGGGGTACGCCGGGGCGCAGCTGGGCACGCGCTTCATCGCCACGACCGAGTGCGCCGCGCACCCGGACTATAAACGGGCGATCATCGAAGCGAACGAGGCGGACATCGTGCTCACCGAGCGCGTGACCGGCGTGCCGCTCGCCGTGATCAAGACGCCGTACGTGGAACGCGTGGGCACCAGGGCCGGCCCGATCGCGCGCTGGCTGCTGCGCGGGCGCCGTACGAAGCCCTTCATGCGCACCGTCTACGCGCTCAACTCGGCGTGGCGCCTCAAGCGCGGCTCGCTCGCCGGGACGTCGTCCAAGGACTACTGGCAAGCCGGGAAGAGCGTGAGCGGCATCACGAGCGTCGAGCCGGCGGGCGAGATCGTGCGCCGGTTTGCGGCGGCGGCGCGAGCCAGCTAGCGCACGCGGCGCACCGGCCCGGGCCCGCCGATGCTGGCACGACGACCGCGGGCGGATAGCTTAACTGCACCCCATGCGCCGATACCTCCTCTGCATGCCGTCAGTCCGACTCCTGCCGCTCCTCGCGCTGCCCGGCACGACGGCGCTGGCTCAGCAACCTTCCCGCCTCGAGTCGCTGAAGCGTGACGCGCTGCGGGAGGTCGAGGCCCAGAGCCAGCTGGCGCGACAGATCAACGACCAGATCTTCAGCTTCGCCGAGCTCGGTTTCCAGGAATTCGAGACTTCGCGCTACCTCGTGCGGCTGCTCCGGCAGCACGGCTTCACCGTCCAGGAAGGCGTCGCCGGGATTCCCACGGCGTGGCTGGGCACCTGGGGCTCCGGCAAGCCGGTCATCTCGCTCGGCTCCGACATCGACGACATCCCGCAAGCGTCGCAGCAACCCGGAGTCGCCTGCCGCGCACCACTCGTCGCGGGCGCGCCCGGCCACGGCGAGGGGCACAACTCCGGCCAGGCGGTCAACATCGCCGCCGCGCTCGCCGTGAAGAGGCTCATGGAGCGCGAGCAGCTGACGGGAACGATCCGCCTGTGGCCCGGCGTGGCCGAAGAGCAGCTCGGCTCGAAGGCGCACTACGTGCGCGAGGGGCTGTTCAAGGACGTCGACATCGTGTTGTTCTCGCACGTCGGATCGAACCTCAGCACGTCCTGGGGCCAGCCGGACGGCACCGGACTCGTGTCCGTGCTCTACACCTTCCAGGGGCGGAGCGCGCACTCGGCCGGGGCGCCGTGGCGGGGGCGCAGTTCGCTCGACGCCGTCGAGCTGATGAACATCGCCTGGAACTTCCGCCGCGAACATCTCCGACTGCAGCAGCGCTTTCATTACGTGATCCCCGACGGCGGCGACCAGCCGAACGTGGTGCCATCCAGCGCGTCCGTGTGGTATTACTTCCGGGAGCTCGACTACTCGCGCATCCGTGAGCTCTTCGCCGTGGGCGACACCATGGCGCGGGCGGCCGCGACGATGACCGGGACCGCGCTCGCCTCGCAGCGCATCCTCGGCTCGGCCTGGCCGGGCCACTTCAACAAGGTGGTCGCGGAGGTGATGACGGAGAACATCAAGCAGGTGGGGCTGCCCCAATGGAGCGACGCGGACCAGACGCTCGCCCGGGCGGTCCAGACGGAGGTCGGCTCGCCCGACAGCGGGCTCGCGCTGCGGCTCGACACCCTCCATGGTCCGCCGCGGGACGAGGACCGCCGTGGCGGTGGGTCGGACGACATCGGCGACGTCTCGTGGAACGTCCCCACGGTGGTCCTCCGGTATCCCTCGAACATCCCCGGGTTGCCCGGCCACAACTGGTCCAACGCCATCGCAATGGCGACGCCGGTCGCGCACAAGGGCGTGAGCGCAGGCGCCAAGGTGCTGGCGCTGACGATGCTGGACTTCCTGCTCCGCCCCGAGCTCGCGCGGCAGGCGTGGGACTACTTCCGCGACGTCCAGACAAAGACGGTGCAGTACCGGCCGCTGATTCGACCGGAGGACCGGCCGGCCATCGAGCTCAACGCCGGGATCATGGAGAAGTACCGACCGCTGATGCGCAAGCACTACTACGATCCCAAGAAGTACGCCACGTACCTGGAGCAGCTCGGCATCGCCTATCCGACGACGCGTCGCGCGGACGGCAACTGCGGGATCACGCTGCCCTGATCATGGGAGGAGCCGTGCAGATGCACACGACGGCCTGCGCGCTGATTTTCTCGGTGGCGGTGCTCGCCCCAGCGGCGCCGGCGCAGCGCCACGTGACGACGCCGAGGGAGGCCCTCGGCTTCGAGATCGGGGCCGACTATCGCCTCGCCACGTATACCCAGCTCGAGGCATACTGGCGAACGCTCGCGCGGGAGTCACCCCGGATCGTGCTGCGCGAGATCGGGAAGACCGCCGAGCAGCGCCCCCAGCTCATGGCGATCATTACGGCGCAGGAGAACCACCGCCGCCTCGCCCGTTATCAGGACATCGCGCGCCGCCTGGCGCTCGCGGAGCGCCTGACCGACGCCCAGGCGCGGGCGCTCGCTGCCGAAGGCAAGGCTGTGGTGTGGATCGACGGCGGCCTGCACGCCACCGAGGTCCTGGGCGCGCACCAGCTGATGGAGCTCGTCCATCAGATGGTGAGCGGAAACGACGCCGAGACGCGGCGCATTCTCAACGACGTGATCCTGCTCGCGGTGCACGCCAATCCCGACGGCATGGAGCTCGTGTCCTCGTGGTACATGCGGGAGCCCGACACCCTGAAGCGGTCGACGTCGACCATTCCGCGGCTCTACCAGAAGTACATCGGGCACGACAACAACCGCGACTTCTACATGGTGACCCAGCCGGAAACCGAGAACATGGTTCGGGTCATGTTCCACGAGTGGTTTCCCCAGATCGTGTACAACCACCACCAGACGGGGCCCCCGGGGACGGTGCTGTTCGCGCCGCCCTTCCGGGATCCCTTCAACTATCACTACGACCCATTGATCCCGCTCGGCGTGGAGCTGGTGGGAGCGGCGATGCACTCGCGCCTCGTCGCCGAGGGGAAACCGGGCGCGACCATGCGCTCGGGGGCGAGCTATTCGACCTGGTGGAACGGGGGGCTGCGGACGACGGCCTACTTCCACAATATGATCGGGCTCCTGACCGAGACGATCGGCCACCCGACGCCGCTCGACATTCCCTTCATCCCCGACAAAGCGTTGCCCAAGGGCGACCTCGCGTACCCAATCGAGCCGCAGCGCTGGCACTTCCGGCAGTCGATCGACTACTCGATCACCATGAACCGGGCCGTGTTGGACTTCGCGTCGCGCTACCGCGAAACGTTGCTGTACAACCTCTACCGCATGGGGAAGAACTCAATCGAGCGCGGCAGGCGTGACAGCTGGACGGCCCGGCCGCAGCTGATCGAGTTGGTCAAGCGGGCCGCGGCGCAGGACAGCGCGGGGGGAACCGGGGGGGCCGG
>DASUAL010000106.1:0-7881 GCA_035763805.1 Gemmatimonadales bacterium | reverse complement strand
TCGGCCTCGGCCAGCCCCGCAGCCGTACGGACGTGGTTCTTCCCCCACGCCCCCGCGCCGACGACGCCTAGCTTCAGGCGGCTCACCTATAGAACCCGCGGATCGCTTCGATCACATAGTCGAGCTGATCGCGGGTGAGCTCCGGGTATACGGGAAGCGAGATCGCCTCTACAGCCGCTCGCTCCGACTCGGGGAACTGGCCGCGGCGGTACCCCAGATGGCTGAAGCAGTTCTGGAGGTGGAGCGGCACAGGATAATAGATCGCGTTCCCGATGCCCTTGCTCTTGAGGTGGGCCTGGAGCTCGTCCCGCCGCTCGACCCGCAGCGTGTACTGGTGGAAGATGTGCTCGTTGCACGGATCCACGACCGGGGGCTTCACCTGCGGCAGGCCGGCGAGTCCTCTGGTATAGCGAGCCGCGTGCTCGCGCCGCTTGGCGGACCAAGACGCGAGGTGCGGCAGCTTCGCGAGCAGGACCGCGGCCTGGAGGCTGTCGAGGCGCGAATTTGTCCCCACTTCGTCGTGGTAGTACTGCTTGGCGCCCCCGTGCAGCCGCAGCTTCCGCAGGCGTTCCGCGGCCGCGTCGTCCGACGTGACCATCATCCCGCCGTCCCCCCAACCGCCCAGGTTCTTGCTCGGGAAGAAGGAGAACGCGGTCGTCCAGCCCAGCTCGCCCGCCATGCGCCACCGGCCGTCGATCTTGCGGCGGGCGCCGATCGCCTGCGCGGCATCCTCCAGGATCGGCAACTCGCGGGCCCGCGCGGGGAGGAGCAGGCGCTCCAGCGCCGCCATCTGCCCGTAGAGGTGCACGGGCAGGAGCGCCCGGGTGCGCGGCGTAACCGCCGCCTCGACCGCCGCGGGATCGATGTTGAACGTGTCGGGTTCGATGTCCACGAACACCGGCGTGCCGCCGGCGTTGTGGATCGCTCCCGCCGTGGCGAAGAAGGTGAACGGGGTCGTAATGACCTCGTCCCCCGGCTTGAGACGCAACGCCTTGAGCGGCAGGAGCAACGCGTCGGTCCCGCTGGCACAGGCGATCCCGTGGGGGGCGCGGCACTGCGCGGCCACCGCTGCCTCGAGCTGCGCGATCGCGGGGCCCATCACGAACTGCTGGGATTCTATGACCGCCTGCACGGCGGGAAGGACCTCGTCCTTGATGGCGCGATATTGCGCCACGAGGTCCAGGAGCGGCACATTCACCTGGTCGCTATCCTCTGAGAGCGCAACATATTACCCGGCGCGCGCCGGGCGAGCAATCGAGCGCAGCGTGCCGCCGGATTCGTCATAACGAGAGCCGCAGATACCGCACACCGCGCTGCCACCGGTCACGTGCAGACGGTCGCCGCATTGGCACATCCAGCCGACGCGCCGGGCGGGCACGCCGACCATGAGGGCGTAGGGCGGGACGTCGGACGTCACGACGGCGCCCGCGCCGATGAAGGCGTACTCGCCGAGCGTCACCCCGCAGAGGATCGTGGCGTTGGCACCGATCGAGCTGCCCCGCCTCACGACCGTCTGCCGGTACTCGTGCTTGCGGGATACGTGACTGCGCGGGTTGAGGACGTTGGTGAACACGCACGATGGTCCGCAGAACACGTCGTCCTCGAGGATCACGCCTTCGTAGATCGAGACGTTGTTTTGGATCTTGACGTTGTTCCCGATGCGCGTCCCGGGCATCACCACCACGTTCTGCCCCAGGTTGCACCGCTCGCCGATCACGGCCCCGGGCATGACGTGGCAGAAGTGCCAGATCTTGGTGCCCTTGCCGACGCGCGCGCCCTCGTCGACGTAGCTGGACTCGTGCACGAAATAGTCGGGCATCTAGACCCCGACGACCCTCACCTCGAGCTCGAACTCGACGCCCGTCTTCTTGGCGACGGCCTTCCGCACGTGGTCGATGAGCTTCAACACGTCGCTCGCGGTGGCGGTCCCGGTGTTCACGATGTAGTTCGCGTGCATGGTCGAGACCTGGGCACCGCCAATGCTGAATCCCTTCAAGCCGACCTCGTCGATGAGCATGCCCGCGGTGCGCGGGCCACCCGGGTTCTTGAAGACCGAGCCGCAGCACGGCTGATCGAACGGCGTTCCCGCCTTGCGCCAGCGCAGCAGCTTGCCCTGAATCTCCTTCAGCTTGGCGGGCGGCTCCTCGATCAGGGCGAGCTTCGCTTCGAGCACGACGACGTTCTCCAGGTTCGAGCCGCGGTAGCGGTACGAGATCTGCTTGCGGGGGACCTGGCGGGCCTTCCCCCGCGGATCGAGCACCGTTACTTCGGTGACGATCTCGGCGAACTCGGCGCCGTGGGCGCCGGCGTTCATGACGACGCCGCCGCCCACGGTGCCCGGAATCCCGATGAAGCGCTCGACCCCAGCGAATCCCGCCTCGGCCGTCCGCCGCGACAGAATCGGAGTCGGCACGCCGGCACCCACGATCGCGGTCGCGCCCTTCATCTCGAACCGGTCGAGCCCCTTCCCCATGCGGATCACCACGCCCGGAAACCCGCCGTCCTTCACCAGCAGGTTCGAGCCAAGTCCGAGGACCAGCCATGGGAGCCCTCGATCGTGGGCCAGCTCCAACGCCTTGACGACATCCTCGGCGTCGGCCGGCATCACGAGGAAGCGCGCGGCCCCGCCGATCCGGTAGGTCGTATAGCGCGCGAGCGGCTCGTTCTCCAGCACGCGGCCGCGGAACTTGACCTTCGGCACCGGCGGTGTCGGGGCCGCCGAAGGCTTGGCGGCGGCCTTCGCCGACCCCTTCGCCGTCGGCTTGAGCGGCCGCTTCGCTACGCCCGCACGGTCGGTGCGCGACTTGGACCCGGCGCTCTTGCGGCTTCCGGCTGCTTTTGAGCGGTCGTTTTTTCGTGCCATTCTTGGAGACTCCTCACGCTCCCCGTACGGCTGCGCAAAGCGATGATGGCGTCACAGGCGGCGCTCGCCGCCGACATCGTCGTCGTGTACGGCACGCGGTGCATCAGCGCCGCGCGCCGGATAGCGTAGTCGTCCGCCTGCGTGAACTTGCCCATGGGGGTGTTGATCAGGAGCTGCACCTCCCCCGAGACGATCAGGTCGATTGCGTTCGGCCGTCCCTCGTGCACCTTGGCCACCCGCTCGGCCGGAACCCCGCGCGCCCGGAGGTAGCGCTGGGTGCCCTCAGTCGCCACGATCCGGAAACCCAGCTCGTGGAACCGCCGGACGATCGGCACCACGGTCGGCTTGTCGGAGTCGTTCACGGTGACGAAGATCGCCCCCTCGAGCGGCAGGCTGCCGTCGGCGGCGACCTGCGCCTTGGCGAACGCCATCCCGAAGCTGTCGGCCAGTCCCATGACCTCCCCGGTGGAGCGCATCTCCGGGCCCAGGATGGTATCGACCCCGGGCAGCTTGGTGAAGGGGAAAACTGCCTCCTTCACGGCGACCCCGGAGAGCGGAAGGTCATCGGGAACGCCCAGTTCGTCCAGGGTCCGCCCGCTCATCACCGCCGCGGCGAGCTTGGCCAGGGGCATTCCCGTCGCTTTACTCACGAACGGAACGGTGCGGGAGCCGCGGGGATTCACCTCCAGCACGTAGACCACCCCGTCCTTGATGGCGTACTGCACGTTGATCAGACCCACGACTCCGAGGGCGTCTGCGAACGCCTTGGTATAACGGCGCATCTCCTCGACCTGGCGGTCGCCGATGAGATAGGGCGGCAGGACGCACGCCGAGTCGCCGGAGTGCACACCGGCGTCTTCGATGTGCTGCATCACACCGCCGATCACGCAGCGCCGGCCGTCCGCGATGGCATCCACGTCTCCTTCGAATGCGTCTTCGAGGAAGCAGTCGATGAGGACGGGGTGCTCGGGCGCGACGCGGGCCGCCCGTTCGAAGTAGTCGCGTAGCGAACCCTCGTCGTACACGATCTCCATGGCGCGCCCGCCCAGCACGTACGACGGCCGGACGAGCACCGGGTACCCGATGCGGTGCGCCACCTGCACGGCCTCCACGACCGAGCGTGCGGTCCCGTTCGCGGGCTGGCTGACGCCGAGACGGCGGGCGAGGGCCTCGAACCGCTCGCGGTCCTCCGCGATGTCGATCGAGTCGGGCGGGGTGCCGAGGATCGGCACGCCGGCCGCCTCGAGCGGCTTGGTGAGCCGCAACGGCGTCTGGCCGCCGAGCTGCACGACGACGCCCTTCGGTCGCTCCCAGCGGACGATCTCGATCACGTCTTCGAAGGTGAGCGGCTCGAAATAGAGCTTGTCGGAAATGTCGAAGTCGGTCGAGACGGTCTCGGGATTGGAGTTGATCATGATCGTGCGCCAGCCCAGCTCCCGGAACGCCAGCCCGGCGCGCACACAGCAGTAGTCGAACTCCACCCCTTGCCCGATGCGGTTTGGGCCGCTGCCGAGGATCACGACGCCTCGCGCGCCGAGCGGCTCCGATTCGTTCTCGTCGTCGTACGAGCTGTAGAGGTACGGCGTAGAGGACGGGAACTCGCCGGCGCAGGTGTCCACGGTCTTGTACACAGGATGGATCCCCAGCTCCCAGCGGCGTGCGCGCATCGCGTCCTCGGTGATGCCGCGCAGCTCCGCGAGCTGCCGGTCGCTGAAACCCAGCCGCTTCATGCGGCGCAGCGGGTCGGCCCCGGCCTCCGGGAGGGCGGCGAACCAGCGCTCCGCCGCCACCAGCTCTTCCATCTGATAGAGGAACCAGGGGTCGATCCCCGACGCTCGAGAGACCTCCTCCACCGCCACCCCGGCGACGAGCGCTCGCTTGATCTGGAAGATGCGCTCGGGCGTCGGTGTGCGCAGTGCGACGCGCAGGTCTTCGGGATTGTCGCTCGTCAGCCGGTCGTCGGCGAGCGTCGGACCTGCCGTCCAGCCCGATCGCCCGATCTCCAGCGCGCGGATGCTCTTCTGGAACGCTTCCTTGAAGGTCCGGCCGATGGCCATCGCCTCGCCCACGGATTTCATCTGCGTCGTGAGCCGGAAGTCCGCGGTAGGGAACTTCTCGAACGCGAAACGCGGCGCCTTGACGACCACGTAGTCGAGCACGGGTTCGAACGAGGCCGGCGTCGTCTTCGTGATGTCGTTCGGGAGCTCGTCGAGGGTGTAACCGACGGCGAGCTTCGTCCCGATACGCGCGATCGGGAAGCCGGTGGCCTTGGACGCGAGCGCCGAGCTGCGCGACACCCGCGGGTTCATCTCGATCACGAGCATCTCGCCGTCGACGGGGTTGACGGCGAATTGGATGTTGCAGCCGCCCGCTTCGACGCCGATCTCGCGGATGATGGCGATCGCGGCGTCCCGCATGCGCTGGTATTCGCGATCGGTGAGCGTCATGGCGGGCGCGACGGTGATCGAATCCCCCGTGTGCACGCCCATCGGGTCCACGTTCTCGATCGAGCACACGATCACGACGTTGTCGCGCCGGTCGCGCATCACCTCGAGCTCGAACTCCTTCCAGCCGAGCACGCTGCGCTCGATCAGGGTCGTGTGCACGGGCGAGAGCTCGAGCGCCCGCTCGACCAGCTCTTCGAACTCGGCACGGTTGTAGGCGACGCCGCCCCCGGTGCCGCCCAGCGTGAACGACGGCCGGATGATGGCCGGGTATCCCGTCTCGGCCGCGGCCGCGAGCCCTTCCGCCACCGACGCGACCGTTCTCCCGACGGGCGTCGCCAATCCGATGCGGCGCATCGCCGCCCCGAACTCGGCCCGGTCCTCGGCCATCTGAATCGCACGGGCGTTCGCGCCGATCAACTCGACGCCGAGCCGCTCCAGCGTACCGTCCCGCGCCAACGCCATCGCGACGTTGAGCGCCGTCTGCCCACCCATCGTGGGCAGCAGCGCGTCGGGTCGCTCACGCTCGATCACCCGGCGCACCCAGTCGGGGGTCACCGGTTCGAGGTAGGTCCGGTCCGCGAGCTCCGGATCGGTCATGATCGTGGCCGGGTTCGAGTTCACGAGCACGACCGTGTAGCCCTCCTCCTTCAACGCCTTCACCGCCTGCGTGCCGGAATAGTCGAATTCCGCGGCCTGCCCGATGACGATCGGGCCGGAGCCGAGTAGCAGGATGCGGTGCAGGTCAGTCCGCTTGGGCATCGAGCACGTCGCGCAGGATGTCGTCGAGCGAATAGCGCGGGATCCAACCGACCGCCGCGCGCAGCTTGGAGGCATCCCCCACCAGATGCGGGATGTCCCCGCCGCGCATCAGGTCGGGATCGACTTCCGTGATGGGGCGCACGCCGGCCAGCGCGGCGAGCCGGTAGAACAGCTCTTCGAGCGAGAGCCCCTCCCCCGACGCGATGTTGTAGACCTCTCCGGGGCGACCCTTCACGAGGAGACCCGCGTACGCGTCCACCACGTCGCGGACGTGGAGGAACTCCCGCACGGGCTCGAGATTCCCGACTTTGACAACCGGCGCGCCGAGGCGTTTCGCCCACCGCAGGCGCTGGGCCAGCGCCGGCACCACAAAGCGGACGTCCTGGCCCGGCCCGGTGTGTGCGAACGGGCGCGCCACCACCACGCGCAGCCCAGCGCGCCGCCACGCTTCCAGCGCCGCGAGCTCCGTCCCTGCTTTCGTCGCTCCGTACGGGGAGCACGGCGCGACCGGATCGGCCTCGCGTCGCGGCCGCGGCTCCCCGCAGCCGTACACTTCGCTGGTCGACACCGCGAGGACGAGGGGATCGGCCCGGCCGGCGCGCTTGACCTCCGCCAGGACCTGAACGATCCGGGCCGTCCCGCCTGCGTTCACCATCCACGCGTACCCCGGATCCCGGGCGGCGTCGCCGCTCGATGCGACTGCCGCGAGATGCACCACCGCGTCGTAGGGCAAGTCGACGCACTTCCGCACCGACTCCGGGTCGGTGAGCTCGAGGGGAAGCCACCGCACGGCGTCGTGCTCCTCGGGCGTGAGGGCGGCCGCAGGGCCGCCAGCCGCCGAGCTCTGCGCCGGCCGCACGGCCCCGTACACTTCGCGCCCGTCGTCGAGTAGCCGGCGAATCAGCCAGCGCCCGACGAAGCCGTCGGCCCCGGTCACGAGCACCTTCACGACACCCGTTCCAGATCGGCGTCCACCATCATGTGCACGAGCTCCGTGAAGTTCACGCGCGGCGCCCAGCCGAGTTCCCGCCGCGCTTTGGTCGGGTCGGCCTGCAGGGTGTCGACCTCGGCTGGGCGGACGAAGCGCGGGTCGACCTTGACGTACCGCCTCCAGTCGAGCCCCACACGGGAGAAGGCGATTTCGCATAGCTCGCGAACGCTGTGCGTCTCGCCGGTCCCGACCACGTAGTCGACCGGTTTCGGCTGCTGCAGCATGCGCCACATGGCCTCGACGTAGTCGCCGGCGAAGCCCCAGTCGCGCCGGGCGTCGAGGTTGCCGAGCAGGAGCGCCTGCTCCTTCCCCTTCACGATGCGCGCGACGCCGTAACTCACCTTGCGCGTGACGAACTCGAGCCCCCGGCGCGGCGACTCGTGGTTGAACAGGATGCCGCTCACCGCGTACAACCCGTAGGATTCCCGGTAGTTCACGGTGATCCAGTGCCCGTACACTTTCGCCACGCCGTAGGGCGAGCGCGGGTAGAACGGCGTCGTCTCGCGCTGCGGCGTTTCCTGCGCCTTCCCGAACATCTCCGATGAGCTCGCCTGATAGAACCGCGCTTCGGGGTGCGCGAGCCGCACGGCCTCCAGCAGGCGGGTGACGCCCAGCGCCGTGAACTCACCGGTCAGCACCGGTTGGCTCCACGACGTGGGCACAAAGCTCTGCGCCGCGAGGTTGTAGACCTCGTCGGGCTTGGCGTCGCGGACGACGGAGGTGAGCGAATGCTGGTCCAGAAGATCCGCCGCCACGACGTGCAACCGGTCGAGCAGGTGGCCGATCCGCTCGTAGGAGTCGTGGGACGTGCGTCGCACGAC
>DASUAL010000105.1:0-2666 GCA_035763805.1 Gemmatimonadales bacterium | reverse complement strand
TGTCGGGTTCGTCAGGACACCGACTCGGGTGGTTTCGGGGAGGGCCTCCTTGAGGAGCTGGAAGTTCTTGCCAATCAGGTCGCGGGTCTGCCGGGAGAGGCCGGTGACGTTGCCTCCGGGTCTGCCGAGGCTTGCGACGAGCCCGGAAGCTACGGGGTCGGGAACACTGACCATCACAATCGGGATCGTGCCAGTCGCATTCCTGGCAGCCAAGGCTGCTTCGGTAATTGACACGACGAGCACATCCGGCTTAAGGCGAATGAGCTCGGCGGCGAGCCGAGGAAACATTTCCGTGTGTCCCTGGAGCGCCACGTCTGTGTAGCGGTATTCAATCCTGATGTTCCGCCCCTCGACCCAGCCGAGATCGCGCAGGCCCTGCTGGAACGCCTGCACGAGGCCGCCCGCCGACGGCGGAGGTCCGAAGAAGCCGATGGTCCGTGTCGGCTGCCCCTCCGCAGCGAGCGGCGCAAGAGCGAGGCTGAGAACGAGAACGACCGCGAGCCCGATCAGCCGCATGCTGCCGGGGAGTCTAGACCATATGGAAGGACCGGCCTGACCTATTGCATGGTCGTGGATTGTTCCGAGGGGGAACAGAGCCACAGGCAAAAGGAGGCCGGTCATGGAGAACAGTACTACACACGTGGCGCTGGATGACAGCAAGCGGAGAATCGTCGCCGGCATTCTGCGCCCCGGCGCGCCCGAGCCCGAGCTGCGAGAGCTGCCGAATGATCCGCACCACATCCGCCGGCTGTTCGAGCGCCTCAAGCGGGAGGGGCCGGTGGTGGCGTGCTATGAAGCCGGGGGGTCGGGCTACGATCTCTATCGACAGCTCATCGCGCTGGGGGTGCCGTGTCAGGTGATCGCCCCCGCGCTGACCCCGCGACGCCCAGGCCACCGCATCAAGACGGACCGCCGCGACGCCGCCAAGCTAGTCCGCCTCTTTCGCGCCGGCGAGCTGACCCCGATCCATGTCCCCGACGAAGCCGAGGAGGCGGTCCGGGATCTCGTGCGGTGCCGCGATGATGTCCGGCGCGACGTCCTCCGCTGGCGCCATCGGCTCCTCAAGCTCCTGGCCCGGCCCGGCCGGGTCTATCACGCTGGCAAGAACTGGAGCCAGCGCCACTGGACGTGGATCCGTGCGCAGCGCTTCGACCTCCCGGCGCTGGCGCGCGCGTTCGAGGCCACGCTCTTCGCCCTCGAGCAAGCCCTGGCCCGCCAGGCGGCCCTGGACCAAGAGCTGGAAGCGATCGCCGAGAGCGTGCCCTACCGCGAGCCGGTCGGCCAGCTGCGCTGCTTCCGCGGGATCGGCACGCTGTCGGCCATGCTCCTGCTGGCCGAGATCATCGACTTCCACCGCTTCCCCCGGCCGCGCCAGCTTATGGCCTACCTCGGTCTGGTGCCCAGCGAATACTCGTCCGGCGACGTCCAGCGGCGAGGCGCGCTCACCAAAGCCGGGAACACCCACGCCCGCCGGGTGCTCGTCGAAGCGGCCTGGCACTATCGTCATCGGCCCCAGCTCGGACCCACCCTGGCGGCGCGCTCCGCCGGGCAGCCCCCGGCGATTCTCGCCGAAGCCTGGCGTGCGCAACAACGTCTGCACCGTCGCTACCGCCATCTCGTCGGGCACGGTAAACGGCCGCCGGTCGCGGTGGCGGCGATCGCCCGCGAACTCGTCGGCTTCCTCTGGGCCGCGATGACGCCCCGACCGCACACTCCCCAGGCCGCGTAGCGGGGTCGCCGAGGACATCGAGCGGTGACCATCACATTCCTGGGCGGCGTCGGCGCCGGCGCGATGCGGGCACGATTGGAGAGCCCTCGCCTTCGGTATGCGACGCCGAATCCCCCGATTCCGGCGACTCGCGCCTCTAGACGGAGGCAGCTCCCGACGAACCACGGTCATGCGGCGCTGCCCCCACGGGCAATCCGCGAATATCAGCTTGATTCGTCGTCGAAGCCGCCCCATCGTCAGCCGCGCGCCGGCGCCCCCAGGAATTCAGTGGCACCAATCCGCGGCCCGAGTTCCGCGACGTGCAAGAACCCACTTGACGGTCGATCCTTCCATATCAGCCGAACGCCACGACGCGCACCAGCACGGCAGCCGCGCACCAACTGACCCCGCGAATCATTCGCGGTCAGCGTCCCGGTTGTGATTACCGCGCCGCACGTACATGTCATCCAGACGCGGTCGCCATCGAGGCCCGTGTCAAGCTCGCCGCAGCGACCGTGCTCCTGAACGAAGGCTTCCAGTTCCCTGAGTAGCAGCGACATTGCGGGCGAGCCTACCGTGCGCCATGCCGCTTGAGAATGTCCGAGTTCTGATACGCCCCCTAGCCTCATCCGTGCTCGCGTAGCCGTTTGATTTTGGACCTGCCGCCCCAGGCCAACCCTCGTTTCCTGTCATCTTTGTTGAGAGCGGCCGGGTCTCCCGGCCAGAGCAGGCGTTCGATTATTGACGCGCGTCTTGGATCAAAAACCCAGGCACGAGTGGCCGACTGTCGTCCGGAAACCGCGCAAACTTTGCGATCTGTCCGCCAGGCCGATCTCCTGATAGAACGGAAACCATGCGCGATCGCCGACCAAACCCGAGGCGTCACACTACGATCCGACCGTGCGTCCCCGGGTCCATTCTCAGGGAGATCTCAATGCGTAACTGGCTGGTCCTGGTG
>DASUAL010000104.1:0-4999 GCA_035763805.1 Gemmatimonadales bacterium | reverse complement strand
GCTGTGCGTCTGGGGCGCCTGGCGAGCCCGCCGCGGCGCCCACGGCATCCTGCCGTTCGCGCTGGCCCTGTCCCTGCTCGCGGCCAACATGAGCAGCAACTACATCGCCTTCAAGCTGTACTGGCTCATCCTGGCGTATGGCGCCGCGGCCGGCAGCCTCGTTGCCACCAAACACTGGCGATCCGCGCACGTGCCTGGGCTCCCGGCTCACCTGACCGCCCGCGGGGTGAGACCATGCTGATCACGATCTCCGGACTGGACGGGGCGGGCAAGTCGACCCTGATCGGCGGGCTGCGCGCGGCCCTGGAACGGCACGGCCACACCGTGGCAGTGCTTCACATGAACGACGATGTGGGCGTGTACGCCTACGCGCGCCGAGCACGAGATGGCCTGCTGCGTCTGCTGGGCCGCGAGCAACGGCCCGCGGGCCCTCCCCTGCTCGGGTCACCTCCTCTTCCCCGTTCCGGGGCGCGCGGGGTGCGGGACACGCTGCGCCGCGTCCGATACGCCTTGGTGTGGAGCACCACCGTGCGGTGCTGCGTGTACCCGATCGATCTGCTCATCTTCGCGCTGCATCGGCTGTACCTCGAGAAGGTGACCAAGCGGGTCCTCGTCATGGATCGCTACTTCTACGACACGCTCGTCGACCTCACGGCCCGCGGGCGGCGTCGCGGGCTTCGCGTGCTCGAGATGCTCACGCCGACGCCCGACGTTCCGGTACTGCTGGACGTCCCGCCGGAGGAGGCGTTCGCGAGAAAGACCGAATACTCGGTCGACTACCTGCGGCGCCGCTGGACGGCGTACCAGACGGTCCTGAGCTGGGTGCCGTCGTGCGTGACGCTCCCCAACGCGGACGTCCGGCAGGCGCAGCGGGGGCTGTGGCGGGTCGTCACGGCCCGGATGCCGGGACCGCTGGGGAGGCGGAGACGGTGGCTGCCCGGGCTCGACCGCTCGAACGGGCGGGGGGCGTGATGGCGCGCCGCGTCCTGGTGCTCGACGGCCACACGACTCAGGCGCTGGCGTGCGTGCGGGCGTTGGGTCGGGCGGGGCATACGGTGTTCGTCGCCGGGGTCCAGCGCCGGCCGCTCGCGGCGTGGTCCCGCTACTGCCGGGCGCGGTTCCGTCTGGCTGACGAAACGCTCAGCGCGTTCGCGGCGCTGCGCGCCTGGGCTCACGCACAGGGAGTGCAGGTCGTGCTCCCCCAGACGGAGCGGTCCTGCATCCTGTGCAACCTGGGGCGCGAAGAATGGGAAGCGCTGGGGATCGCCGTGGGCTGCGGCCCGCAGGACCTGATTCTGCGCGCCTTCGACAAGGCGCGCACCCTGGAGCTGGCCGAGGCCTGCGGCGTGCGCGTGCCCCCGCGCGCCGTCCCCACGTCGCTCGCCGAGGGTCACGCGGCCGCGGAAACGGTGGGGTATCCCTGTGTCGTCAAGCCGCGCTTCAGCCACTTCTGGGACGGCGGCCGCTTCGTGTCGGGCGACGGCTCGCACTATGCGCGCGACGCCGCCGGGCTCGAGGCGAGCATGCGCGCCTGCAAGCAAGGCGAGTTCTGGCCGGTGCTGCAGGGATTCGTCGCTGGCCGCGGCAAGGGCGTGTTCGCCCTGTGCGATCACGGCGTGCCCCTGGTCTGGTTCGCGCACGAGCGCCTGCGCGACGTGCGACCGTCGGGATCGGGCAGCAGCCTGCGGCGCTCCATCCCGCTCGATCCGCGCCTGCAGGCGCCGGCAGCCCGGCTCCTCGCCGCGTGGGGCTGGCACGGCCCGGTGATGGTCGAGTTCCGGGACGATGGCACGAGCGAGCCCTGTCTCATCGAAGTGAACGGGCGGTTCTGGGGCTCGCTCGAGCTCGCCGTCGCCTCGGGTGTCGACTTCCCCGGCCTGTGGGTGAGCCTGCTCCGTGGCGAGCGTATCCAGCCCCCGCCCGGCTACCAGACGGGCGTGACGCTGCGCTGGCTGTGGGGCGACGTCAAACGCATGCTGCATATCCTGGGCGGGCCACCGCCGGGATATCCCGAGTCCTACCCCAGCGTCGGGGAGGGACTGCGTGAAGTCCTCGGGCCGCAACCGCCCGGCACTCGCAGCGAGACCTGGAACGCCGACGACCGGTGGCCGGCGCTGGGCGAATGGGTCCAGGGGCTCCGCGACCTCCTGGGCCAGAGTCGCAAGCGTCACCGGGTCCGGACGGCCGCGGCGCCGTCGCCCGCGGCAGCGCCCGCCCCCCCGGATGAGCCCGTCCGCGTGCTCATGATCACGAGCGGCTGGCCGCAGCCGGGCAAGCCTCAGACCACGCATTTCGTCAAGCGTCAGGCGGAGTTCCTGCAACAGGCCGGCGTGGATGTCGAGGTGTTCCATTTTCGGGGCGCCAAGAAGCTCATCAACTACGCGGCAGGCTGGATCCGAGCCCGTCGGCGCCTGCGCCGCGGGCACTTCGATCTCGTGCACGCGCAGTTCGGGCAGAGCGGGCTGCTCGCGCTCCCGAGACGCGCGCCGCTCGTCGTGACCTACCGGGGAAGCGATCTACTCGGAATCGTCGGGACCGGCGGGCGCTATACGCGCCTGGGCCGTGTCGCCCAGTGGCTCGCGCGCTTTGTGGCGCGCCGCGCCGATGCGGTGATCGTGGTGTCCGAGCACATGAAGGCTGAACTGCCGCGCTCGGTCTCGGCCATGGTGCTGCCCTCCGGGCTCGACTTGAGCCTGTTCCGCCCGGTGCCCGTCGAGGAGGCCCGGCGGCTGCTCGGGCTGCCGCTCGAGAAGCGTCTGATCCTGTTCGCCGGCGACCCGGCTCAGCCCCGCAAGCGCTATCACATCGCTCAACGAGCGGTGGAGATCCTCAATCGCTCGCTGGACGCCGAGATGATCGTCGCCTGGGGAGTCCCGCACACCCAGATGCCGCTGTACATGAGCGCCTGCAATGCACTGGTCTTCACGTCGATGCAAGAAGGCTCTCCCAACGTGGTCAAGGAAGCGCTCGCCTGCGACTTGCCGGTGGTATCCGTCGACATCGGCGACGTACCGGAGCGCCTGCAGGGCATCGAGGGATGCGAGCTGTGTCCGGACGAGCGTCCGGAGACCATCGCCGCGGCCCTCGGGCGGGTGCTGAAGCGCAGCGCCCGGGTGGCAGGCCGGGAAGCGGTCCGACACCTGGACGAGCACGACCAGACGGCACGACTCATCGCGTTGTACCGAACCGTGGTGCAGCGCTGGCGTGCGGCGGCGAGATCGCCGGATCCATCGGACGCCACCCAGTCCCAACCGGCGAGGCCCGCGGAGGCAATGCGCTCATGAAGGCTCACTCGGAACCTCTGGCCACGGTGTCGGTCATCGTGCCGTGCCGGAACGAAGAGGGCTATATCGGGCGCTGTCTCGAGTCGATCGTGAATGGCGACTACCCGCGCGATCGTCTCGAGGTGATCGTCGTGGAGGGTCGCAGCGACGATCGCACTCGAGCGATCCTCGACGATTACGCCTCCCGCTACCGGATGATCCGGGTCCTGGACAACCCCCGGCGCATCACGCCCGTCGCCCTGAACCTGGCCATTCGTGCCGCCCGCGGCGAGATCCTCGTGCGCATGGACGCCCATGTGGTCTACCCGGGCAACTACATCCGCGATCTCGTCGCCGCACTCCAGCAAACGGGAGCCGACAACGTCGGTGGCGTGCTGGTCACGCTCCCGGCCAACGAGACGGCGATCGCCCGGGCGATCGCGACCGCGATGTCGCACCCCTTCGGGGTCGGGAATTCCTACTTTCGCATCGGGGTCAGGGAACCGCGCTGGGTGGATACGGTCGCATTCTTCTGCTGCCGCCGGGAGACGTTCGAGCGCGTGGGATTATTCGACGAGGAGCTGGCGCGGCACCAGGACGGCGAGTTCAATGCCCGCTTGATCAAGCGTGGCGGGCGGATTCTGCTGGTGCCGAACGTCGTGTCCTACTACTACGCGCGAGGTTCGCTCCAGCACGTGGCGCGCATGTACCACCAATACGGCTATTTCAAGCCGCTCGTGGCCCGGAAGCTGGGCCGCGTGATGTCGCTCCGGCAGCTGGCTCCACCCGGCCTGGTGCTGGCGCTGTCCGCCACGGCGATCCTGAGTCCCTGGGTGCACGCGGCGTTCCTGTTGTTTGGAGCGACCGCCGTGGCCTATCTGCTCGCGGTCCTGGGATTCTCGATCAGCGCCGGGCGCAAAGCAGGGCCGCGCGGGGTCGCGGCGCTGGCACTGGTGTTTCCAGTGATGCATTTCCGCTATGGGCTCGGCTTTCTCCGGCGCGTCCTGGAGCTCCCATTCGGCTCCGGACACCAGGCTCGGCGCGCCGAGCTGCCACTCTCGCGCTGAGGTCGGGATGCCCGGGGCAAAAGTTGCTGGCTTCGCCTACCACGACGTCACGGACGAGCCGGGGGACTCGGGATTGCAGCGCCCCGCCGCCACCCCCTACAAGCTCAGCCCGGCCGCGTTTGGACGCCATCTCGACGCGATTGCCAGCGCCTCGCTCCGGCCCGAGCTGGTGACGGCGATCGAGCCGGCGATGGCGGGCCGGCATCTGTTGCTGACCTTCGACGACGGCGGCAAGAGCGCGTTGTACGCGAGCGACGAGTTGTGCCGTCGAGGCTGGCTCGGCCATTTCTTCATCATCACCGCCCGCATCGGCGAGCGGACTTTCCTCGACGCCACGGAGATCCGATATTTGCGCCAATGCGGCCACGTCATCGGCAGCCACTCGCACACCCACCCGAGCTTCTTCCGAGAGCAGACGCCGCATCGGATGATGGCGGAGTGGGCGACGAGCTGCGATCATCTCGCCAACCTGCTGGGCGAGCCCTGCACGGTCGCGTCCGTCCCCGGGGGAGACATCTCCCCGGTGGTGCTCGCATCCGCCGGGGCCGCCGGGCTTCGGTACCTGTTCACGTCCGAGCCCACGCTCGTTCCTCAGGCGGTCGGCGGCTGCTGGGTGCTGGGGCGATTCTGCCCGAAAGTCACCACGCACCCGTCCCGCGTCGGGGAGCT
>DASUAL010000103.1:0-3766 GCA_035763805.1 Gemmatimonadales bacterium | reverse complement strand
GCGGGGCAGCAGGTTGAAGGTCTGGAAGACGAACCCAATCTCCTTGTTGCGGATGCGGGCGAGTTCGTCATCATCCAGGTCGGAGACCTTCTGGCCGTTGAGCCAGTACTCCCCCGCCGACGGCGTGTCCAGGCAGCCGATCAGGTTCATCAGGGTCGACTTGCCCGAGCCCGAAGGCCCCATCACCGCGACGTACTCGTTCTTGCGGATCTGCAGGCTGACGCCGCGCAGGGCGCGCACCACCTCGCCACCCATGTCGTAATCCCGGGTGAGCTTGTGCGTCAGGATCACGATGTCCGGCAGGGGCGTGTCGCCGGTGCGGAATGGCTGCGGCGCGGTCATGCCGCGCCCTTCTTCTTAGTCGTGTCGCTGGTCTGTTTCGCGGGCCGCACATGCGCGCCGTCCTTCAAGTCGCGGATGGACTGGTAGGGCCCCGCGACGATGGTCTCGCCGTCCTTCAGCCCGTCGATCACCTCGAAGTATTCGTCTCCAGCGACGCCGACCTTGACCGGCCGGAACGTGGCGGCACCCTTGTCCACCACGAAGACGCCTTCCGTCTCCTTCTTCTTCCCTGCCGCCGCGGTGTCGACCGGCCGGTTCTCCGTGGACACGGGCGTGTGCTCGCGCACCGTGAGCGCGATGATCGGGATCGAGAGCGCCTGCTTGCGGGTGTCGGTGACGATCCTTGCCGTCGCCGACAGATCGGGTCGCACCTCGCCGGGCGGGTGGTCGAGGGTGATCTCGACCTCGTAATCCACCGCCCGATCGCTCGTCCCGGTCGCCGTCGCGGCGGCGGTGCGCACGCTCGAATCTGAGACCTTGCTCACACGGCCGGTGAAGGTCGTGTCCGGGAACGCGTCGATCGACACCTCGACCGAATCGCCCAGGTGGATGCGGACGACATCCGTCTCGTCGACCTGCACTTTCGCCTGGATGACGGACAGGTCGGAGATCGTCAGGAGCAGTCCGATGTCCTTGGAGAACGTGCTCGGGACAGCGACCTCACCTTCCTCGACGGCGAGCCGCGTCACGCGCCCCGGCATCGGCGCGACGAGTCGGGTCTTGCCGAGCTGGTCGCGGGCTTCCCGGACGGCAGCGCGCGACTGGGCAACCTGGTGCTGGGCGGCGTTCAGGTTCGCGTCCGCGATGTCGTGCGCCGTCTGGGCCTGCTCCAGTTGTTCGGCGGGGACCAGGTTCGGGTTCTGCTCACGCAGCTCCTTGGTGCGCTGCAGCGCGCGCTGTGCCTGGTCGCGGTTGGCGCGCGCTTGCACCGCGCCGGCTTCGGCGGCCGAAAGCGCGGCCTGCGCGCGTTGCAGGTTCGCCTCGTACACGGTCGGGTCGATTCGGAGCAGGAACTGCCCCTCCTTCACGAGGTCCCCCTCGCGCACGGCGATCGTGGTGATGCGTCCCGTGATGTCGGCGCTGATGTCGACCTTCTTCTTGGGCTGGATCTTGCCGCTCGCGGTCACAGCAGCCACGAGGTCGCGGCGCCCCACCTTCTCGAAGCGCACCTCTACCCCGCGGTCCCGCCGCGCGCCGGCGCTGATGATCACCAGTCCGGCGATCAGCACGACCGCGCCGGCTCCCACCAGCACCTTATTGCGTCTGGACATGGCTTTCGGGTCCTCTCTTTACCGCAGCGGCCGGCCGACCGCTGCCTCGAGCGCGGCGACCGCCTTGTGATAGTCGTACCCCGCGTTGACGTAGTCCGTCTCGGCCCGCAGCGCCGCCAGCTGGGCATCGAGCAGCTCGAAGAACGTTCCCGAACCGACGCGGTAGCGTTCCGTCGCGAGCTGCAGCTGCTCGCGCGCCGCCGTGCGACTCGTCTCCTGGATGGCGATGGCGCGGAAGGCCGTTTGCAGCGTCAGATACGCCTGGTTCACGTCGGTGTGGACCTGGAGGCCCCGGGCGCGCACCGACTCCGCGAGGTCCAGCTGCTGGGCCCTGGCGCGCGATACCGCGAGCGGCTGGGAGAAGTTGCTCCACAGCGGAATGGAGACGGTCAGGCGCGCCTGGAAGGGCTGCGGCGTGAACGTGAACGGATAGGAGTCGTTCTGGTCCCGGATCGCTCGCTCCTGGGCGGCCGTGTTGGTCAGCCCCTGGCAGGAGAGCGGCGTCTGTCCCGCGTTGAGCCAGGCCGTGTTCTGGTACTCGCAGGCGATCGAGTCCAGCCTCGCGCTTTCCCGGATGCTCGTGATCGTGGGATCGAGGTCGGACAGCTTCTGCGTGAAGCCCGACCAGCTCGCGGAGACCGAGACCGCCGGCCCGTAGCTCGCCCGAGCCGCGCGCACGCCCCAGCTCGCCGCCCGCTCGCGCGCCCGCAGCGCCTTGAGTGAGGGATTCTGCTGCTCGGCCATCGTGAGGAGGTCGTTGAGCTGCCACGGCGGCGCCTGGACCGTGAAACTGTCGGTGAGCTCCACGCTCGCCACGTCCACGGGCGGGGTCACGCCCAGGTGCTGGAACAGCCGCAGCTTCTCGACCTGGACGGCCGTTTCCGCGCGGAGCAGAGCCACCTGCGCGGTTCCGCGTGCCACCTGCGCCTGCCGCACGTCGATCAGCGATGCCCGGCCCACGTCGTAGCGCGCCTGCGCGAGCTTCAGAAACTCCTCGTTGCGGGCCAACTCCTGCCGTGCCACGCCCGCGTTGTCGCGTGCCTGGAGGACGGTGAGGTACTGCTGGGTCACCGCCGTGATCAGGTTGGTCTCCGCACCCGCCACGTCGGCGCTCGCGGCGTTGAGCCGCGACTTGGAGAGCCCGGGCTGTGCGAGGGTTTCTCCGGACAGCTGCCAGTTCAGATCGAAGCTGTAGAACGACGAGCGCGTCGAGACGCTCTGCGAAAAGTCGGTGGTGAGAAAGCGCTGTTGGCCCAGTCCGCTGTAGCCGAGCCCCCCCGAGGCGGTCAGTGACGGGAGCAGCATGCTCGAGAACGCATTGCGCACCCCCCACCCGGCGGGTGCTCGATCGTGAATGGTCTGCCGGTAGGCCGGGTTGTGCTCGCGCGCGAGCGCGATAGCATCGGCGAGGGAGAGCTGGGCGGGAGCGGATTGCTGGCCGAGGGAGAGCGCCGGGCAGACTGCGAGCCCGACGGACAAAAGCAAGCGCCTCATGGGGTTCCTTGGACCGGTCGTTGGGTCGTCACCTCATACGGCCTGCAGACGTCACGAGTTTCGGTTCGGGACGGCGCGGGCGGAGGTCGGGCGGGAATCTAACCCCCAGGCCGCCAGGTGACGACGGGGTCACGATCCGGGCGCGCGTTGGGCGGTGAGCTGCCGGGACGGGATCTCCACCTTGAGCAGGCGCCCGTCCGGGCCGAGCCACAGGTGTACCAAGCGGTTGGCGCCGCCGCTCACCGTGACGTGGCGCAGCGATGCCGGATCGCGGTTGACGGTGGTGGGCTGCACCCCCAGGTCCTGCACCGCGAGGGCTTCGCGGCGCCCGTGTCGCGGGAAGATGGCGGTGACCGCGACGGGCTGCGGGCGGGCGTGCCAGGCGGCGGGCAGGTACAGGGCGAAGACGGAGTCGTCCAGCACGAGGACGGGCGGCGTCGCCGGAAACTCGCGGGCCCGCTCGGTGTGCGGCCCGAGCAGCCGCACCATGAAGCGGCCCCGGACCAGCTGGCCTAGGATCCGGAGCGGCTCGCGCGGGTGGGCGACGGTGAACTCGAGGCTTGCCGGAAGCGAATCGGCGCCGATCTCGAGGATCGGAGCGAGCCCCACCACGGGCCGGGCCCGGTCGTAGCGCACCGTCGAGGTGAGCCTCCAGCCGG
>DASUAL010000102.1:0-29018 GCA_035763805.1 Gemmatimonadales bacterium | reverse complement strand
GCCGTCGCGTGTGCGTCGACCGGAAACACCGGCGCGGCCCTGGCGGCGTATGCTGCCCTCGCCGACCTCTCCGCGCTGGTGGTCGTCCCCAAGGGACAGGTCGCCGTGGGGAAGCTCGCCCAGGCGCTCGCCTACGGGGCTCGCACGCTCGTGGTGCGGGGGAACTTCGACCGCTGTCTCGAGCTCGTGGATGAAGCGAGCCGGGAGCTCGGCGTTTACCTGCTCAATTCCATCAACCCGTTCCGCCTCGAGGGGCAGAAGACGATCGTGCTCGAAGCGCTGCAGCAGCTCGACTGGGAGCCCCCCGACTGGATCGTCGTGCCGGCGGGCAATCTCGGCAACACCGCGGCATTCGGGAAGGCGCTCGGCGAAGCGCGGGAGTGGGGCTTGATCCGCCGCGTGCCGCGCATCGGCGCCGTCCAGGCCGCCGGGGCGGCGCCGTTCGCGGCGAGCTTCCGGGAAGGCTTCGCGCGACGCCACCGGGTCGAGCCGCACACCGTCGCCACCGCCATCAACATCGGCAACCCGGCATCTTTCGAGCGGGCCGCCCGTGCCATCCGAGAGACCGACGGCGTCGTGACCGCCGTGTCGGACGACGAAATTCTCGAGGCGAAGGCGGTGGTCGACGCGGCCGGGATCGGGTGCGAGCCCGCGAGCGCCGCGGGGATCGCCGGCACGCGCCAGCTGGTCCGCGAGGGCGTGATCCGCCCGGCGGACCGCGTGGTCGCGGTCCTCACGGGCCACCTCCTCAAGGACCCGATGATCGTGACGCGCTACCACGCGGAGACCGAGCCACCGCCCCCGCGGGCGAACCGGCCGGTGGAAATCGAGCCGCGACTGTCCGAGATCGAGAGAGAGCTCCAAGCATGCCAGACAATCTGAGAAGCCGCACGATCACCGCGGGCGTGCAGCGCGCGCCCAACCGCGCGATGCTGCGCGCGGTGGGATTCGGCGATCGCGACTTCGAGAAGCCGATCATCGCGATCGCGAACGCCCATTCGACCATCACGCCCTGCAACGCCCGACTCGACGAGCTCGCGCACCGGGCCGAAGCCGCGCTCCGGGCGGCCGGCGCGATGCCGCAGCTGTTCGGCACCATCACCGTGAGCGACGGCATCTCGATGGGCACCGAGGGCATGAAATACTCTCTTGTCTCCCGCGAGGTGATCGCCGACTCGATCGAGACGGTGTGCAACGCGCAATGCGTGGACGGGGTCCTCGCCGTCGGCGGGTGCGACAAGAACATGCCGGGCGCGATGATCGCCATCGCCCGCCTCAACATCCCGGCCATCTTCGTCTACGGCGGCACCATCAAACCGGGCCACTATAAAGGAAAGGACCTCACGGTCGTCAGCGCATTCGAGGCGGTGGGCGAGCATAGCGCCCACAAGCTCAGCGATGCCGACTTACTGGAGGTGGAGCGCCGCGCCTGCCCGGGCGCGGGTGCGTGCGGCGGCATGTTCACGGCCAACACGATGTCGTCGGCGATCGAAGCGATGGGGATGAGCCTCCCCTACTCCTCCACGATGGCCGCCGAGGACGCCGAGAAGGCAGAGAGCGCGGCCAGGTCGGGAGAGGTGCTGGTGGAGGCGGTGCGCCGACGGCGCGTGCCGCGTCACATTCTCACCCGCCAGGCGTTCGAGAACGCGATGGCGGTGGTCATGGCGCTGGGCGGCTCCACCAACGCCGTGCTCCACCTCCTGGCGATCGCCCGGGCTGCGGGCGTCTCGCTCGCATTGGACGACTTCGAGACCATCCGTCGCACGGTGCCAGTACTGTGCGACCTGAAGCCCTCCGGCCGGTTCGTCACCACGGACCTCCACCGGGCGGGCGGCGTGCCGCAGGTGATGAAGATCCTCCTCGCGCACGGGGTCCTCCACGGCGACGCCATGACGATCTCCGGCGACACGATCGCCGAGGTGCTGCGAGACGTGCCGGCGGAGCCACGCGCCGATCAAGCAGTGATCAGGCCATGGGATCGGCCGCTCTATCCTCACGGCCACCTCGCGATCCTGCGGGGGAACCTGGCGCCCGAGGGGAGCGTCGCGAAGATCACCGGCATCAAGCAGCTTCGTATGACGGGGCCTGCGCGAGTGTTCGATTGTGAGGAGGACTGCCTGGCTTCGGTGCTCGCGGGCAGGATCAAGCCAGGCGACGTCGTCGTGATCCGCTACGAGGGCCCGAAGGGGGGCCCCGGCATGCGCGAGATGCTCTCACCCACCTCGGCGATCATCGGCGCCGGACTGGGCGATGCGGTGGGTCTCATCACCGACGGCCGGTTTTCGGGCGGCACGTACGGCCTCGTGGTGGGGCACGTGGCGCCGGAGGCGGCAGTCGGCGGACCGATCGCGTTGATCGAGGACGGGGACCGGATCACGATCGACGCGGAGCGGCGCGTGCTCGAGCTCCACGTGTCTGACCCGGACCTCGCGCGCCGGCGTGCCGCGTGGACGCCCCCCACGCCGAAGTACCGGTCCGGCGTGTTGGCCAAGTACGCGAGGCTGGTGTCGAGTGCGAGCGTGGGAGCGGTGACGGACGGCTAGCGGACCACCGACAGGCTCGGCATCGTCGGGCGTCGCACGAGGGCCGCGATGCAGGCCCCCATCTCCTGTGTCCCCATCATCCGGTCGCTCGGCCGCGCGACGTCGCGGGTGCGAGCGCCCTGCGCCAGCGCCGCGGCCACCGCCCGGTCCACGGCCGCGGCAGGTTCGGCGAGCCCCAGGCCGTGCCGGAGCAGGAGCGCGACCGTGGCGATGGCACCGATCGGGTTGGCCACGTCCCGGCGTGCGAGCCCCGGCGCCGAGCCGTGCACCGGCTCGAACAGCCCCGGCCCATCGCCCAGGGACGCCGAGGGGAGCATGCCCAGGGACCCGGCCAGTACCGCCGCTTCGTCGCTGAGGATGTCGCCGAACATGTTCTCCGTGACCAGTACGTCAATCGTGGCGGGCTCGCTCACGAGCCGCATGGCGGCGGTGTCCACGTAGGCGTGCTCGAGCGCGACGTCCGGAAACTCGCGCGCGACCTGCGTGACCGTGTCGCGCCACAGCTGCGACGTCTCGAGAACATTCGCCTTGTCCACCGACAGCACGCGCCGGCGCCGAGCGCGGGCCGCCCGGAACGCGGCCCGGGCCACCCGCTCGACCTCCCGCACCGTGTAGCGAAGCGTATTGACGGCCGTGCCGTTCTCACGGCCGCGCGGCTCCCCGTAGTACAGCCCGCCCGTGAGCTCGCGCACGATGAGGAGATCGACACCGGCCAGGCGCTCGGCTTTGAGCGGGGAGGCGTGAGCCAGCGCCGGGTGGACCGCGACGGGCCGCAGGTTGGCGTAGACGCCGAGCAGCGCCCGAAGCGCCAGCAGACCCGTCTCGGGCCGGCGCTGGCGCGGCTCACGATCGAGCGCGGGATCACCGACCGCGCCGAGCAGCACCGCATCCGCCTCGCACACCGCCTCGCGCGTCTCCGGCGGCAGTGGATCACCCGCAGCCGCTACGCCAGCGGCGCCGACCGAATACTGCCGAAGCACGCACCGCAGGCCGAACCGCTCGGCCACGGCTTCGAGCACCCGCACCGCCTCGGCGATGACCTCGGGGCCGATGCCGTCTCCCGGCAGCACCGCGATGGTGTACTCCCTCACCCCGCCTCCCGTCTCCCGTTTCCCGTTTTACGTCTCCCGTGCCTTCTCATAGGCCGCGATCCGCTCCTCCGCGAGCAGGGTGCGACCGATCTCGTCCAGGCCCAGGAGCAGCATCTCCCGGCGGTAGGGCTCCAGCGTGAAGCGCGCGGCGAAGCCGGCCGCATCCGCGACCGCCATCGCTTCAAGATCCACGGTGAGGTCGTAGCGCCCATCGGACCGCTCGTGGCGGGCGAACAGCTCACCCATGTCCGCAGCGTCGAGGCACGCCGGCACGAGCCCGTTCTGGCAACAGTTGCCGTAGAAGATGTCCGCGAAGCTCTCGCTCAGGATCGCCCGGAACCCATACTCGTGTAGCGCCCACACGGCGTGCTCGCGCGAGGAGCCGCAACCGAAGTTCGCACCCGCGAGCAGGATGCTCGCTCCCGCCGCTTCACGACGGTTCAGCTCGAAGGCCGGATCGGGCGAGCCATCGCCCCTGTAGCGCCAGTCGTGGAATAGGCACGGCCCGAAGCCCGTGCGCTCGACCCGTTTCAAGAACTGCTTGGGGATGATTTGGTCGGTGTCGACATGGACGCGGCGCAGCGCGGCCACGCGACCAGTGTGGCGCACGAAAGGCGTCATCGGCTCAGCGCCACTCCCGGACATCCACCAAGTGCCCGGCCACCGCTGCCGCGGCGGCCATGGCAGGGCTCATCAGGTGCGTCCGCCCGCCCCTCCCCTGCCGACCCTCGAAGTTCCGATTGGACGTGGCCGCGCATCGCTCGCCCGGCCGCAGGACGTCGGGGTTCATGCCGAGGCACATCGAGCAGCCCGAGTTCCGCCACTCGAACCCCGCGTTCCGAAAGATCCGGTCCAGCCCTTCGGCTTCCGCCAGCGCCTTCACCTGCTGGGAGCCGGGCACGACCATGGCGCGGACCCGCGAGTCGACCGTCCGGCCCCGCACGACGTTGGCCGCACTCCGCAGGTCTTCGAGGCGGGCATTCGTGCAGGAACCAAGGAAGACACGGTCGATCGGCAGGCCCACCAGCGGCCTGCCGGGCTCGAGCGCCATGTACTCGAGGGCGCGCCGTGCGGCGCAGCGCTCGGCCTCGGTCGGAAAGTCCGCCGGATCGGGGACGGATCCGGTGATGTCGGTGACCATACCGGGATTCGTGCCCCAGGTGACCTGCGGTGCCAGAACGGACACGTCGAGCGCCACCCGGGCGTCATAGCGGGAGCCGGTGTCGCTCCCCAGAGCGCGCCACGACTCGACGGCCCGCTGCCACGCGTCACCCTTCGGGGCGCGCGGCCGCCCGGCGAGATAGTCGAACGTCAGCTCGTCGGGAGCGATCATACCCGCGCGGGCCCCGGCCTCGATCGACATGTTGCAGACCGTCATTCGGCTTTCCATCGAAAGGCGCCGGATCGCCTCCCCGGTGTACTCGATCACGTACCCCGTGGCGCCCGCGGTGCCGATATCGCCGATCAACGCCAGACTCATGTCCTTGGCGGTCACTCCGCGCGGCAGCCTCCCGTCGAAGCGCACCTCCATGGTCTTGGGCCTGGAGGCTACGAGACACTGCGTGGCGAGCACGTGCTCCACCTCGCTCGTGCCGATTCCGAACGCGAGGGCGCCGAACGCACCGTGGGTGGACGTGTGCGAGTCGCCGCACACCACGACCATGCCCGGCTGCGTGAGTCCGAGCTCGGGCCCGATCACGTGCACAATGCCCTGCTGCGGCGAGTGGAGATCGAACAGCTCGATCCCGAAGGCGCGGGCGTTCGCCGCCAGCGCCTCGAGCTGTCGTGCCGAAATGGGATCTTCGACCGCCAGCGAGCGATCGCTCGTCGAGACGTTGTGGTCCACCGTCGCGACGGTCAGCTCGGGCCGGCGAATGCCGCGACCGGCGAGGCGCAGGCCCTCGAAGGCCTGCGGGGACGTCACCTCGTGGACCAGATGCAGATCCACGTACAACAGCTCCGGGCCCTCGGGCAGCCGGCGGACGACGTGCGCTTCCCAAACCTTGTCGAACAGGGTCCGTGGAGCCGTCATGGCGCGGCGACGCGCTCTCTGTCCGAACGCCGCCGGCCGGTAACAGCGGGCGGCCGGGGCTGAGCGGCGGCTTTTGCCTCTTCCGACCACGGCATCATGGCACGTAGCCGGGCGCCGACCTGCTCGATCAGATGGTGCTGCTCCGCCTGGCGCAGCCGCTGGAAGTTCGCGCCGCCGCTCGCGTTCTCGCCGATCCACTCGCGCGCGAAGCTGCCGTCCTGAATCGCGGTGAGGATCGTCTGCATCTCCGCCCGCACCGCCGGCGTGATGATCCGCGGTCCCCGTGTGTAGTCGCCGTACTCGGCCGTGTCGCTGATCGAGTAGCGCATGAACTTCATGCCGCCACGGTACATCAGGTCGACGATCAGCTTGAGCTCGTGCAGACATTCGAAGTACGCGAGCTCGGGGGAGTAACCTGCCGCGACCAGGGTCTCGAACCCCGCCTTGATCAGCGCCGTGACGCCGCCGCACAGGACCACCTGCTCGCCGAACAGGTCGCTTTCGGTCTCCTCGCGGAAGGTGGTCGGGAGCACGCCCGCGCGGGTGCAGCCGATCCCGGCGGCGTATGCCAGCGCGTCGGCGAGCGCATCGCCGCTCGCATCCTGCGCCACGGCCACGAGCGCCGGCACGCCGCGGCCCGCCTGGAACTCACTCCGCACGAGGTGCCCGGGCGACTTCGGAGCGACCATCGAGACGTCCACGCCGGTCGGGGGCAGGATCTCCCGGTAGTGCACGTTGAAGCCGTGTGCGAACATCAGCGTCTTGCCCGGTGTCACGTGAGCGGCCACACCGGACTCGTACACCGCCCGCGCATGCTGGTCGGGGACGAGCATCATGATGACATCCGCCGCCGCGGCCGCGTCGGACACCGAGCGCACGTCCAGGCCGTCCGTGGCGGCGCGTGCCCAGGACGCGCCGTCAGGCCTCAGACCCACGACCACATTGATGCCGCTCTCCTTGAGGTTGAGCGCATGGGCGTGCCCCTGGCTGCCGTATCCTATAACCGCGACGCGGCGGCCCTCCAGACGGCCGAGGTCGGTGTCGGCATCGTAGTAGACCCGCAAGCCTTTTGGTGACATGGTGCCTGTCCTCTCGAGGTTTAGTCCGTCGCCCGCGCCAGCGCCACAGACCCGCTGCGGGCGAGATCGAGGATGCCGAACCCTTCGACCGCCCGGATGAACGCCAGGATGAAGCTGCCGCTCCCCGTCACCTCCACGATCACTGCATCCGCCCCTTCGTCCACCACGTCGGCGTTGAAGAGCTCGATCACGTCGAGCAGCCCCGCGTAGCGCTCGTGCCGGGCGCGGACCTTGACGAGCGCGAGCTCTCGGGTGACGCCCTCGTCCATCGGGAACGTCACCGCGGCGCGGACGCCGGACAGGTTGCGCAGCTTCTTCACCGTCGTGTCCACCGTGGCCTCGTCGCTGTTGAGGATGATCGTCAGTCGGGCGAGCCCCGGCGCCCCGGCGGGACCCACCGCGATGCTCTCAATCGGCAGGTTGCGGCGCCGCAGCACGCCGACTGTGCGGTTCAGCGCCAGGAGCGCCTCGTCGAGCAGCACCGACACCGCATGCGGCACGGCCGAGCCCTCCGTCACGCCCCCGGGGCCCCAACCGACTCCGCCTCGATCGGCTCCGACAGCGACGCTCCCGGTGGGATCATCGGAAATACGTTTGCCTCCTGCTCGATCACAAACTCGACCAGGGCGGGTCCCGGCGTCGCGTGAGCGCGGGCGACCACGTCCTGGAGCTGGCTCGCCTCCTCGACGCGCCAGCCCGCGATGCCGTACGCGTCGGCCAGCTTCACGTAGTCCGGGCTCCAGATCGGCGTGGCCGAGTAGCGGCGTCCGTGGAAAAACTGCTGCCACTGCCGTACCATCCCGAGGTAGCCGTTGTTGAAGATGCCCATCTTCACCGGGATCTTCTCCTGCACCATGGTCGCGATCTCCTGCAGGTTCATCTGGAACCCGCCGTCGCCCGAGATCGACCACACCGGCTCCGCGGGGCGCGCGAGCGCCACGCCCATCGCGGCAGGCACCGCAAACCCCATCGTCCCCAGGCCCCCCGACGTGATGTGCGTGTTGGGCCGCCGGTAGGGATAGAGCTTCGCCACCCACATTTGGTGCTGGCCCACGTCGGTGACGATCGTGACGCGGTCACCGGTCACGTCGTGGATGGCGCCCACGATGTTCTCCGGGGAAAGGTCGCCGCGGTATGTCTCCTGCCGCGTCCGGACGAAGCCGAGGATCTCGTCGCGCCAGGCGTCGCAGCGGCGCGGCGCGACCGTCCGCAACAGCTCGGCCACCGCTTCCTTCGCGTCGCCCACGATGGCCACGGCCGCGGGGACGTTCTTCCCGATCTCCGAGGCGTCCAGATCGATGTGGACGATCTGCGCGCGCGGTGCGAAGCCGGCCGTATTGCCAGTGACCCGGTCATCGAACCGCAGCCCGATGCCGACGATCACGTCCGCCTGCTGGATCGCCCGGTTCACGTGCACCTCGCCGTGCATCCCGGGCATCCCCAGGTGGAGCGGGTGCGACTCGGGGAACGCGCTGATGCCGAGCAGCGTCGTGATCACCGGGATACCGGTCCGCTCGGCGAGGCGGCGCACGTCGTCGTAGGCGTCGGCGAGGATCACACCGTGCCCCACCATCATCAAGGGCCGCGCCGCGCCTGCGATCAGCCGGGCCGCTTCAGCCACCGCTTCCGCCCGGGAGCGTGCTGCGGGCGTCGCCCGAACCGCCGCGGGGGACAGCGCCGGCTCGTAGGTTGTCTGCTGGTTCTGCACGTCCTTGGGGACGTCGATCAACACCGGGCCGGGACGCCCCTCTTTCGCGATGGCGATCGCCTCGCGGACCTGGTCGGCGAGCTCGGTCACGTCCCGGACCTGGCAGTTGTGCTTGGTGACCGGGAGCGTGAGTCCGATGACGTCGGTTTCCTGGAACGCGTCGCGCCCGATCATGTGACGGGGCACCTGCCCCGTGATCGCGACGACGGGAGACGAGTCCATGTGGGCGGTGGCGAGCCCGGTGACGAGGTTGGTCGCACCGGGGCCGGACGTCGCCACGCATACACCGATCCGGCCGCTCGCCCGGGCGTAGCCGTCGGCGGCGTGCGCCGCCGCCTGCTCGTGGCGCACGAGGATGTGGCGCAGGCCGGCGTGCTCCGGCAGCGCGTGGTAGAACGGCATGATCGCCCCGCCGGGGTACCCCCAGATGAGGTCGACCCCTTCCTCCAGGAGCAGCCGGCACAGGAGCTGCGCGCCCGACAAGCGCTCGCCGCTCATCAGACGCCCCAGAGATACGTGGAGTTGAGCGAGTCCGACTCGAGCCGCTCGGCGTAGTGCTCCTTGTTCATCGCATGAACCAGCGCCCGGGCGCACGCCTCGACGATGTCGGTCGAGGCGCCGTGGCCGCTG
The DNA here is from genome assembly GCA_035763805.1 of Gemmatimonadales bacterium. Classification (GTDB taxonomy): domain Bacteria; phylum Gemmatimonadota; class Gemmatimonadetes; order Gemmatimonadales; family GWC2-71-9; genus DASUAL01. The sequence goes on along the minus strand of DASUAL010000102.1, from coordinate 19,935 downwards.
AGCGACTTGCCGTTCACTCGCGCCTGGAGCGAGACCTGGCCCAGACTGTCGCGCCCCGGCGTCACGGACTGGACGGTCAGGTTGGCGACCTCGACCGGCCGGCCGACGATCTCGCTCACCGCCGCGAAGGTGGCGGCGATGGGGCCGTCGCCCGACGCCGTCGCCCCGCGCTCGCCCGTCCAGGACCCGGTCATCCGCACTTCAGCCGAGGCGCCGACGGTGCCGCACGTCACCTGCAGGTGCGTGATTTGAAAGCGCTCCGGCGCGTCGCGGAAATCGTCGTGCACCAGCGCGAGCAGATCCTCATCCAGGATCTCGCGCTTGCGATCGGCCAGCTTGGTGAACTCGCGGTACACCCGCTCCAGCGCGGGAGGATTCAGGTCGTATCCCAGCTCGTGGTAGCGCCGTTCGAGGGCGTGCCTGCCGGAGTGTTTCCCGAGCACCAGCCTGGAGTGCGGCACGCCGACCGTCTCCGGGCACATGATCTCGTACGTGATGCCCTTCTGGAGCACCCCGTGCTGATGGATGCCGGCCTCGTGAGCGAAGGCGTTTCGGCCGACGATCGCTTTGTTCGGCTGCGGGTGGACGCCGGTCAGATGCGACAGCAGTCGGCTCGTGCGGTAGATCTCCTGCGCCTGGACGTTGCAGCGGAAGGTCACCACCTGCGGCCGGACCCGGCTCGCCATCACAATCTCCTCGAGGGCCGCATTCCCCGCCCGCTCCCCGATCCCGTTCACGGTGCATTCGACCTGACCGGCGCCCGCGTCGACCGCCGCCAGCGAGTTCGCCACCGCGAGCCCCAGGTCGTCGTGGCAGTGGCAACTGAGGACGACGCGGTCGGCCCCGGGGACACCTTCGCGCACGGTGCGGAACATCTGCGCGTAATCGGCCGGCAGCGCGTACCCCACGGTATCCGGCAGATTGATGGTCGTCGCGCCCTCGGCGATCGCCGCCTCCACGACCCGGCACAGGAAGTCGAGATCGGTACGGCTGGCATCTTCGGCCGAGAATTCCACGTCCTCCGTGTAGCGCCGGGCCCGGCGGACGCCCCGGCGCGCGGCCTCGATGCACTGCTCACGATCGATCCGCAGCTTGTGCTCGAGATGGATGTCCGAGGTCGCGATGAACACGTGCACCCGCCCGCGGGCCGCGCCGGCGAGCGCTTCGCCGGCGAGGTCGACGTCCTTCTCCACGCACCGGGCCAGCGCTGCCAGCACCGGGCGCCGTACCTCGGCGGCGATGTCCCGGACGCCCTGGAAATCGCCCTCCGAAGCGGCGGGGAACCCGGTCTCGATGACGTCCACGCCCAGCGCGTCCAGTTGTCGCGCCAAGCGGACTTTCTCCTCCGGAGTCATGGTGTTTCCCGGCGCCTGCTCGCCGTCGCGTAGGGTGGTGTCGAAGATGATGAGGTCGCGAACCATAGTGTGTGCTCCGAGCGCTCCCGGTTCGAGCGGTGACAAACAAAACGCCGCGGTTCGAGGGGAATCCGCGGCGTCGGCTCCTGCTACGACTGCTTGGTTCAGCGATTCAGCTCAGTGCCCTCGACTTGCGACGCGCCGCGATTCCCCCGCTGGTCCGATCAGGACCAGCAGCAGAACCAGGACGAAAATCAGCGCGAGCGCAAAAACGGAGTTCATCGGTGCGTTCAGTCTCCTGACAACGATCAGCCCGATCGCATCGGGGAACGGCAGGTTACTCCCTCGCCCGGGAGGTGTCAAGAGGTCGCGCGTGCAGCCTGCCCTACCCGAACGGGTGGGCAGTGTTCACCACGAAACCGTGGGCGCGTCCTGTTTCGGCTCGAGCGACTGCAGGTACGTCACGAGCTGCCAGATGGCCTCGGGCGGTAGGATCCCCCCGAACGCGGGCATCCCGCGCGGCCGGCCGTAATAGATCGAGTGGAAGATCTCGTCGTCCCCGCCGCCGTAGCGCCAGCGCCCGTCCGCGAGGCTGGGCCCCTGCCCCCCGACCGCCCCCACCGCGTGGCACCCGTCGCAGTTGAACGCAGTGAACAGCTTGCCGCCTTGCTCGGCCGACTTCGCGTCTCCCCTGACCGGATTGTCAAGGGTGCCCGCAGGCGGGGGACTTCCTCCGGCGAAGACGTGCGCCTCGTAGCGCACCGACGGCGGCACGGGCTGTTGCGCCGAGCTCACCAGCAGGGTGAGCAGCGGCGCGGCCGCTATAAACCGAAGAGCCATACGATGCCTCCCAGACTCGTGTGCCGCGCGATGTCCGGCATGAAGCCCGTCGGCGGCCGCACGTCCGTGGGGTCGTCGGAGCGGACGTCGCCCGTCAGCAGGGCCCAGTCGCCGCCGATCCCGGCATAGACTGCCACGTACTGCCTGCCGTCGGGGCCGGTGAACGTGATGGGATTCCCAACCACGCCGGAGCCCACTTTGAACTTCCAGAGCACGCGACCGCGGCGCGCGTCGGCGGCCTTGAACCAGCCGTCGAGCGTGCCGTAGAACACCACGTCCCCGGCGGTGGTGAGAGCCCCGCTCCAGACGGGATATTTCTCCCTGATCTCCCACACCTTCTTCCCGACGGCGGCGTCCCATGCGATGAGCGCGCCGAGGTGTCCGCCGGGACCGGGCTTATACGGGGCGTTCAGGCCGATGAACGGGGTGCCGACGATGTAGGTCACCGGAGTCGTCTGGTAGTCCATGCACATGTTGCTGGTCGGGACGTAGAACAGTCCCGTGCGTGGCGAATAGGCGGCTGGCTGCTGGTTCTTGCCGCCTTCGAGCGTCGGACAGATGTCCTTGACGTTGCCGCGCGAGGCGCCCGTGAGCTTCGCGGGGTCGACCTCCGGACGCCCGGTCGCGAGGTCGACCCGCTTCGCCCAGTTCACCGGCACATAGGGCTCCGCGAGGAGCACCTCTCCGGTCGCGCGGTCGATCGTGTAGGCGAAGCCGTTCTTGTCGAAGTGGACGAGGACCTTCCGCGTGCGGCCTTTGATCGTGAGGTCGGCGAGGATCATCTCCTGGACGGCGTCGTAGTCCCAGTTGTCCGCCGGGGTGAACTGATAGGCCCAGACGAGGGCGCCGTCGCCCGGGCGGCGCGCCAGAACGCTCGTCGCCCACTTGTTGTCACCGGGACGCTGCTCGGCGTTGTATGGGGCCGGGTTGCCGCTGCCGTAGTAGAACAGGTCGAGCGCCGGATCGTAGGAGAGCCAGCCCCACACCGGTGCCCCGCCGTGCTTCCAGCCGTCCGGCGGCCAGCTCGCGAGCGCCAGCTCCGTCCCGCGCTCGTAGAACGGCTTGAACGTCCCCGGCCGCGCCAGCACGTCGCTATCCGGTCCCGCGTTGTACGCGGTCCACACGAGCCGTCCGGTCGCGAGGTCGAGGCCCTTCACCCAGCCGCGCACCCCGTATTCGCCCCCGGCGTTCCCGACGATCACGCGGTCTCGGACCACGAGGGGCGCCATGGGCGTGGTTTCGCCCCTGCGCACGTCGGCCACCTGCGTCTTCCAGATTTCCCGGCCGGTCGCGGCGTCGATCGCAACCGTGTGACCGTCCAGCAGGTTGTACACGATCTTGCCGCCCGCGTAGGATGCACCACGGTTGACCACGTCACAGCAGGCCATCCCGATGGCGGCGGCGTTGACGTTGGGCCGGTACTTCCACTTGAGCGGGTACCCTTCCTCGGTCAGGTCGAAGGCGTACAGGACGTTCGGGTACGGTGTGATCGCGTATAGCGTGTTGCGCACGACCAGCGGTTGTCCCTCGTGCCCGGAGAGGACGCCGGTGGAGAAGCTCCAGACGGCACGCAGCCGGGCCGCGGTCGTCGTGTTGATCTGGGCCAGGGCGCTGAACCGCGTGGCGGCGTAGTCCCTCGCGGGCATCGTCCACTCACCGTCCGGCGCCTGCGCGCCGAGACTCCAGGGGGCGACGAGCAGGACCAATTTGAGGCCAACTCGTTGCATGCCAACCTCCTCCCGCAAGCTACTGCGCGCGGCGCAGTAGCACCTCGATAAGGGCCCGAATTGCCCGCCCCCGGTGGGACACGCGCTGCTTCGCCGGGAGCGGGGCCTCGGCGAACGTCATCTGGAGCTCGCTGGAAAAGAAGAACGGATCGTAACCGAATCCGCCGCTGCCGCGCGGTTCTGCGAGAATCCGGCCCTCGCAAGTGGCCTCGACGAGCTCGGGCTTCGCAATCGCCGACTCGACGTAGGCTACCACGCACCGGTAGCGAGCCGTGCGTTGGTCGTCGGGCACGCCGGCCAGCCGCTCCAGCAGCAGGGCGTTGTTCGCCGCCTCGAGTCCTCCGTCCCTTTGGACGCGTGCCTCTTGCCCGTGCATCAGCGACCAGCGTGCCGAGAACACCCCCGGCGCGCCGTCCAGGGCGTCGACCTCGAGCCCCGAGTCCTCCGCGAGCGTCGGCAGGTTGCTGCGCTTCGCGAAGTAGCGGGCCTTCGCCACGGCGTTCTCGGCCAAGCTGGTGCCCTGCTCCAGGTCCTGCTCCTCGGGCAGCCGCTCGAGGTACAGCTCGGGCGGAAAGACAAGCTGGAACGGGAGCCCCGCGAAAATGTCGCGGATCTCGCGCGTCTTGCTCTGATTGCGGGTGGCGATCAGCAGCTTCATGACGGATCACCGCCCGGCACGCCGGAGGCGCCCGAGCAGCTCCGTCGTCGAGTACCCCGGGACGAGGGCGACGCGCACCACTCGGCCACCCCAGCTCTCCACCTCGTTCGCGCCGACGATCGCCTCGCGCGCGTAATCCGCGCCCTTCACCAGGACATCGGGTCGGAGCTGCGTGATCAACGAAAGCGGCGTGTCCTCGTCGAACAGCACGACGCAGTCCACGCACGCGAGCCCGGCGAGGAGCCGGGCACGCTCTTGCTCGGGGACCACCGGCCGGTCCCCGTGCTTGCCGAGCCGCCGGACCGACGCATCGGCGTTCACCCCGACGACGAGTGCCGCTCCCTCGCCTCGCGCCGCCTCGAGCAGGCTCAAGTGCCCCACGTGGAGCAGATCGAAGACGCCGTTGGTGAAGACGACGGGGCCTGCCTGGCGCTTGCGCCAGCGAGTCGCCTCCTCGGCGCTCCTGATCTTCTCCGCGGTGTTCATGCCCGCTCCCCCGACTCCCGCGTGCTGCCCCACCGGTCGAATGCGAGCTTCAGGAGCGGTGGGGCGACGAGCGTCGTGCCGATCACCATGAGCAGGATCCCACTGAACAGGCCGCTCGACAGCACCCCCGCGGTGAGCCCGATCTGGGCGAAGATGAGCCCGACCTCGCCGCGCGGCGCCATGCCGATTCCCACGGCCCAGCGGTTGAAGCGCAGCCACGGCGCCGCCCAGCCGCTCGCGAGCTTGCCGAGCACGGCGATCGCGAACAACGCAGCGCCGATCGCAAGCGTCGCGTGGCTCGCCGGGTCGAATGGGTTCCATAGCCCTACGTCCACGGCCGCGCCGATGCTCAGGAAGAAGACGGGAGTGAAGATGTCGGCCACCGGCTTCATCCGTTCCTCGATCGCGTCGAACTGATTCGTGCCCGAGAGGATGATCCCAGCGGCGAAGGCACCGATGATGAGGGCCGAGCCGGCGCGGTCGGCGAGTGCGGCGAGCAGCAGCAGGAACGCGAAGGCCGAGACGAGCAGCACCCCCCGCACCCGCATCCGGTCGATGAGCCCGAAGATCCGCGACGCGAGCGCGAAGCCCAGGGCCAGCGCGAGCACCAGGAACCCGACGGCCACAGCGAGAATGCGCGCGATGCCCCAGAGGCTCACCGCCGCCCCCGCAGCGAGCCCGGACACCACGCCGAGGATCACGAGTCCGAGCACGTCGTCGATCACCGCCGCCCCGAGCACGAGGCGCGCCTCCACGGTGTTCATGCACCGCAGGTCGCCGAGCACGCGCGCCGTGATGCCGACCGAGGTCGCGGTGAGCGTCGCGCCGACGAAGATCGCGGTCGTGGTGGCATCCGCGAGCGTGTCCTCGTAGGAGTGCAGCGGGGAGATCCAGTAGAGGAACCCGAGGAAGAACGGCACGGCGACGCCGACGAGCGCCACGGACGTCGCGGCGCCGCCCACCCGAGCCATGGCCTTCAGGTCAGTCTCGAGGCCGATCTCGAACAGCAGCACTACCACGCCGACCTGCGCGAGCAGCCGTATGACGCCGCTGAGCGGGTCGTCCGGCGCAGTCGGGATGACGCCGAGCGCGCTCGAGCCGAGCAGGATCCCGGCGAGCAGCTCCCCGAGCACGGCCGGCTGGCCCAGCCGCTCGAACAGCTCGCCCGCGAACTTGCCGGCGACGAGCATGATCGCGAGGACCACGAAGAAGCGCGCGACGTCCCCGTGACCCGCTGCACCGAGCAGCCACGGCAGGCACGCCGCGAGGGCCCACGCGCGGGGGCCCACGCTACAGCGGTTGCGTCGCCCTGGGATGGAAATTGAAGGTGTGGTGGAACAGCGGGAGGTCGACCGTCTCGCTGTACTCGGTCTCGATGACGATCTCGCGCGGCGCAGCGCGGCGGACGATCCTGACCCCCTGGGCCGCGTCGGGGAGGCCGATGTCCTGCGCGGCCGCCTGGATGCGGCGGCGGATGGTGCCGTCGTCGAGCGCGGCGGCGAGCTGTGCTTGGGTCCGCATCTCGTCCCGCAGGCGATAGTAACGGAAGTACACCTCGCCGATGTTCACACCGTAGTACAGCACCGCGACGAACACGAGCAGCGAGACGAGGCAGCCCATGGAGGTGGCTCCGCGCCGCGTCACCACTGGGACTGGGCTCCGTCCACGATGTCGTTGACGAGCTTCTCCAAGGCGATCTTGCGCCCGGCCGATTCCTGCGGCGGCAGGTACTCTCCGACCACGGTGAGCCCCTGCTTCTGCCACAGCGTTTTCCCTTCGCGCTGGTCGAAGATCTCGACGTCCACCGTGATCTGCACCTGCCGCCGCGTGACGTCGGCGCGCCCCTCCCCCGGCCGGAACGACAGCGGGACGTCCGGCTCGTAGCGGACAACGCGCCCCCGGACGACGGCGTCGGCGTTGCGCTCGGCCGCGACCCGCAGGCCGAGCCGTCCTTGAAACGCCTCGAGCACTGCGTCGTTCACTTCCTTGGTCAACGCCGGTTCCGGAGTCTGATTGTCGAACGGCAGGATGGCGACGGTCTTGATGTTGGGCAGGCCGCCGCCGGCGAAGCCGTAGAGGCAGCCCGCCAGCGTCAGGCCGGCGAGGCTAACGGCGGCGGCGCCACAGCGCCGGATCGATGACCGCCGCGGTGTCCACCGCAACCACCGAGAGCTCAAAACGGGCCGGACCCTCCGGGAAATCGAGTCGGGCGCGAGCCGGGAGGCCGCGCGCGTCGAGCTGCGTCGTACAGCGGGCGAACCGCTTCCCCGCTCGCCGCCACTCGGCCTCGAGCACGCGGCCGCCGTCCGACGTCACGACGTAGTCCAGCGTGTCCGCACCTTCGACGAACCGCCAGATCTCCCGACGGTGGTCGCCGCCGGGATCGCTCCGGCTGAAGACTCGGGCGTCCGGGGCCGGCAGCCTCACGATGCCGAGCCCGGCCCACAGCAGGCGCACGGCCGGGACGAGCGAGCGGAAGTTCCGCTCGGGGTCCGCCCAGACCGCCGAGTCGCCCACTACGACCGCCGCACCCGCGCCCAGCCCCAGCGGCCCCACGTAGTCAAACCGCAGCGAATCGGGGGGCGCGATCCGCGCCTGGCCGCGGCCGCCCCAGCGCCGCTCGCTGTCCTGGTACTTGAACCGAAATCGAATCGCGATCCGGCGTGCGGGGAGCGTGGCCCGCGCCCACGCCACGGCGGCGTCACGGTCTGCGGGCTCGAGCGGCTGCGGCACGAGCGGTGGCAGCCGGCCGGGACAGCCGGCCAGCAGCGCACAGGCGCCAATGTAGAAGAGGGGGACTCTGCGGTCAAGCGAAAAGCGTTGCGGGCTCAATAGTTAAAGCCGAAAAAGAAGTCGACGAATCGCGGGCCGCGGCTCCGCACCGGCAGCCCGTAGCCGTCGAGACTCCCGGCGTGGAACCGGTAGCCGAAATCGAGCCGGAGGACAAGCGGCGGTCCGAGCGACATGCGGAGCCCGAGCCCCGTGCTGCCGAGCGTGCCCCGTGGACGCGACGTGGCGGTAGTGGCCTTCCCCACGTCGAGGAACAGCGCGCCCTGCACGCCGGGGAACCGGACCACGCCGAAGGGGAAGCCGAAGGCCAGGAAGTCGGCGATCGGAAAGCGCAGCTCCGAGTTCAGAAGCCAGGCGCGCGTGCCCGCGACGTAGCTGTAGCGCGGGTAGCCCCGCAGGCCCCACGGGCCGCCGATGTTCACTCGGCGCGCCCGCTCGCCTCCCGCGTAGTAGCCGAGCAGCCGCACGGCGAACGCGCTGTGCAGCGACGTGCGGTAGTAGCGGCGGTAGTCGGCCGACACGAGCCACGAGTCGAACCGCCCGTGGCTGAGATCGTTCACGAGGCCGCCCGTCAGGTTCATGCGCTTACCGTCGATCGGACCGGTCGACAGCCACAGGGTGTTGTCCTCGACATAACTCAGATAGTTCGATGCGAGCCACCCGACGCGGTGGAATTCCGTCGCCCCCGCAGTGAGCAGGTCGGGTCGGGTGATGTCGAACCGATCCGAGTGCTCCACCCGGTACTCGGCTTCGACCCGCTGGAAGCGCGACAGCGGATAGCGCACCTGCGCGAACGCGCCTCCCGAGGTCTCGTCGTACAGCGTGTTGAGGTCCCCCTCGTAGAACAGGCCGCGCAGCCGGAAGACGCCGACCCCCCAGTTGATGCGATGGGCCTGGTTCAGGTAGAACAACGTGCCGTTGAAGTTGTCGAGCAGGTTGCCGAGCCCGCTCCCGGAGAACGAGGACAGGAGCAGGTACAACTGGTGGTCGCCGAGCAGGTCGCTGAACACGAACGCCGCGCCCTGCGCAGACCCGATGCCCGGGGCCATCACCGCGTCCGCGGCGGCGAAGTCGAGCGTGAATTTCTTGTCGAACGGCGCGGCGTCCGCCCGCGCATACTGCGGGTGCGTGAGCTCGGGCCACGTCCACTCCGGCGGCGCGCGGTCGGAGGGGGGGGCGAGCGCGATCGGGCGCGCCGTGCTGTCGGGCGCCGGTTGCGCGACGTAGATGTTGTAGCTCAGGTCAGAAAAGCCGCCAAGCACGAGCCCGTGCTCGCCACCCACCCACTCCGGGTCGAACGCGCCGCTGAGCGCATTGGTCTCGCGCCTCCCAACGCCGGTCGCGTCCACCGAGTACACCTGGAAAGTCCCGTCGCGGTCCGAGGTGAAGAAGATGCGGCCGTCGGGCGCCCAGCGAGGGCCGTCGTCGCGCCAATCGCCGTAGGTGAGGTAGTCGATCGCACCCGTCGCGACGTCCAGCACGAACAGGTTGCGCGCCCCCTCGGCGCCGAAGGGCGTGCGGTCGGAGGCAAACGCGATGGTGCGACCATCGGGGCTGAACGTCGGATCGAGGTCCTGGTAGCGATCGGAGGTGAGGCGCTCGAGCCGTCCGTCGTCCAACCACAGCCGGTACAGATCCGCATAGCCGGAGACCGCGAGCCCCGAGAACGCGATGCTACGGCCGTCCGGCGCCCACGCTGGCGAAAGGATCGAGATCAGCTCGGGGAACTGATAGCGTCCGACCACCCGCTCCTTGCCGAGGCTCCACAGGAACAGCGCGTCGCGGTCGAAGTACTTGCTCGAGAACACCACCACGCCGTCCGGCGAGGCGTCGATCCGCGACTCGAAGAAGTGGAACGACTCGAACTCCGCCGTACGCTCTCCCTTTACCACGGCGCGCGGCCGGCCGCCTGCGAACGACTGCTGATAGATGTTGGTGTAGCCCGTGGACGGAGAGAAGTACAGCACTCCGCCCGCGCTGTCCGCCGTTCCCCCCGGCCCATACACGGCAGGCTTGATGGCGAGCTTGGTGACGAGGCGCGCCTTGAGCGAGAGCGGCTCCGCGGCGATCACGTCCGGGTAGTAGCGCTGGCGCATCCAGTGCTGCCATTCGTCCGAGAGCTGGTCCAGCGTGCGACCGTACACCGCCCGGACCTCGTCGTCGAACGACCCGTACTTCCACTGGTCGCGATAGATCTCCTCGATGCGCCACTCGCCGTAGGCGGAGGCCAAGAAACGCTGGATGGAGCCGCCCAGCGGGTACACCAGCCCGCCCGATGCGTAGGCGAGGTCGCGCAGGGCCGGCAGCCTCCCTGAGACGGTCAGATCGCGCAGGTACATCTCGTCCCGCGTGTCCTCCCCCGCCGAGAAGTATTCCGCGAGGCCCTCGCTCCACCACAGGGGCAGGTCGACCCGTCGGACGCGCGGATAGCGCTCGAACACCTGGGTCGTGAGGCTCAGCTGGAAGACGTGCACCAGCTCGTGCCGCAGCGTGTGGCGGAACTCGGCGTAGCTCCCCGTGAACGGCAGCGCCACCCGCTGCTTCAGAAACTCAGTGACCCCGAGCAGGCCCTCGGGTGGCACGAACGGCAGAACGTTCGTCTGTTCGAAGTCTGAGTGCGACGCATACACGATCAGCGGGATGCGCCGCCGCGGGTGATGGTTGAAACGGCGCTGAAGCGTCGCGTAGCTCGCCTCGGCATAGGCGAGCGCCACACGCGCGAGCTCCTGCTCCTCGGGATAGTGGTAGAGGTCGACGTAGTCGCCCCGGAGCACGCGCCAATCGAAGCCACGGTACTGGATCTTGTTCTGACCGAAGTAGCCGAGCTGGGCCGTCCCGGCGCCGGGCAGCGCCGCCGCGAGGAGGAGTGCGCACCACGCCGTCCGCGACATCAGCGATGGATGCTCCGGATGCGGTCGCCCTGGGTGATGGACGCGAGCACCGTGGCCCCGCGTACCACCCGCCCGAACACCGTGTAGATGCCGTCGAGGTGTGGCTGGGCCGAATGGGTGATGAAGAACTGGCTGCCGCCCGTGTCGGGGCCCGAAAGCGCCATGCCCATGGTACCCACGTCGTAGCGGATCGGATTCACCTCGTCCCGCAGCACGAACCCCGGCCCGCCCCAGCCGTCGCCCCTTGAATCGCCGTCCTGCACCACGAAGTTGGGCACCACCCGGTGCCAGCGCGCCCCGTCAAAGTAGCGTCGCTCGACGAGTGAGAGAAAGGCGGCGACCGTGAGCGGCGCCTCGGTGGCCTGGAGCGCGACCGCCATAGGCCCCCGGTCGGTTTCAATCGTCACCTCCGGGATCTCGCCCCGCAGCGCGGGGAGCACGTAGCGGCGAACGACGTCTCGGTAGTCTTCCGGCGAGCGCCCGGTGGCGACGGGGGCGGCGGGGCCCCAGCGCTCGGCCGCGTCGGGGAGGCGCTCTTGAGCGAGCCGCCGCACGAGGTAGTCCTCGGCGCGGGGTACCGCGGCGACGAACCGGCTCGCCACGGCGAGCCGTCCGTCCGCGCCGGCGCGCGCGATGGCGCCGAGCGCCGCCACCGCCGACAGTCGGGCGTCGTTGAAGGGGTCGCCGGACGCGCGGTTGTAAGCCTGGACCAGACGGTCCACGTCCGCGACGACAGGCCGACGCGCCAGCAGATCGGCCGCGGCGCTGCGCACGGCGGGATCCACGTGCGCGAGCAGCTCGCGGGCCCGAGGGACAAGCGTCGTGTCACGCTCCGGGACGATGCGCTGCAGGGCCTGGAGCACCTGCGCCACCACTCGACCGTCGGGATCGGCCAGCTGCGCCTCGAGCCGGGCGCGGTCCTTAGCCGCCCCCCACGCCTCAGCCGCGACGCTGCGCCAGCGCCAGTCGGCGTCGCCCGCGAGCGGCGCGGCGGCGGCGACGCCGGCGGCGCTATCCGCCTGGGCCACCGCGACGACCGCCTGGCGGCGCAGCGCGAACACGGCGCTCGCGAGGCGCGCGGCGAGGGCGCTTACCGCGGCGCTCCCCCCGAGCACACCGAGCGTCGTCTCGGCCTGGACGGCGACGTTCAGATCCGCGTCGTTGACGAGCGGGGCCGCGAGGCCCGAGAACGCGCTGTCCCGGAACGTCGCGAGCGCCCGCAGGGCGTTGATCCGGACGTGCGGATCGCGGTCGCCGAGCAGCGGCCGAAGGCGGCCGACAACGTCCTGGGGATCGAGCCCCGCGGAGTCCGTGAGCGTCCGACTCACCCCGCGCGCGGCCACGGCACGCACGAACGGTGTCTGGTCCGCACACGCGTTCAACAGCGCGTTCACTCCACGTGCCACCCGCAGGCGCGCGAGCGAATAGAGCGCATGCCAGCGGGCCGTGACGTCCGGGTCTTCGGCGTACCCGAGGAGTGCCGGCACGGGCGCGCGCGACCCGAGGCGCCACGCTTCGAGCAGCGCCGTGCTCTGGGCGAGCGACGTCGGCACGCCGGGCGTCGTGCCATTACCCAGGATCCCCCGCAGCGCCGCCGCACCCTCGTCCCCCCCGATCTTGGCGAGCGCCGTCACCGCTTCGGCTTGCGGCGGACCGCCCTGCGCCCCGGGAGCGGATCGCACCAGGGCGAGCAGCGGCCCGACGGCGCGCGAGTCTTTCACGAGCCCGAGGCCGAACGCCGCGGCCCCGTGGACCGTGCGATCGGAATCCGCCAACACCTCCACCAGGAGGTCGACTGCCGCGGGGTCGCCGATCCGGCCGGCCGCGAGCGCGGCCTGGCGCCGCACGAACGCGTCGGGGTAGCGGAGCGCTTCGTGGAACAGGGGCGCATCGAACGCCCGCGCGTCGGCGGCCGCCAGCAGGCGCGAGAGCTCGCCCACGAGGGCCTCGTCCTGTTGCTGCGCCGTCGTCCGGCATGGCAGCGCCAGGGCGAGGAGCGCCAGTGCGCTGCTACAGCCGGACCGGATCGGGATTCGGCTTGAGCAGATCGAGGACATGCTCGGGAATCCGCGTGAGCGTGTGCTGATGGGTCAGTGACACGAGCGACGTTTCTCCCGTGGCGAGCATTTCGCCGGTCTCGGAGCGATCGACCGCGTACCCGAACGTCACGCGTCGGGAGGCGAGCTCGCGCACCCAGCAGCGCACGCGCACGAGGTCGTCATACCGCGCCGCGGCGCGGTAGCGGACTTTGACTTCGGAGACGGCGAGATAGACGCCCTGCTGTTCCAGCTCCTTGTAGGTGACGCCGGTCTCGCGCATCAGCTCGGTGCGCGCGCGGTCGAACCAGATCAGGTAGTTGGCGTGGTACACCACGCCCATTTGATCGGTCTCCGAGTAGTTCACGCGCAGCGTGATCGCGGCAATCACGCGGGGCAAGATATAGTGTCGCGGCTTGCGGCGCTGTGGGGCCGTTCCTAGCTTGGGGCCGTGCCACCCCGGGTCGTCGTCGTCGCGGACGCCCACCTCGGCCAGGTGCCGCGGGCCACCGAGGCCGCGTTTCACGCGTTCCTAGACGCGGTGCCCGATCTGGGCGACGCCCTGCTGATCAACGGTGATCTCTTCGACTTCTGGTTCGAGTACGGCGCCGTGATTCCGCGGCGACATTTCGGCACCGCCGCGAAGCTGCAGACGCTCCGCGCCAGCGGGATTCCGATCACGTTCGTGGGCGGCAACCACGACCGCTGGGGCGGCGACTTCCTCACCCAGGACTTGGGGATCGCCTTCCACGCCGGCGAGGCTGAGACCGACGTGGCCGGGCGGCGCGCGTTCGTCGCCCACGGCGACGGCCTGACGGAGCAGCATTGGAGCGCGAGGCTGATGCATCGCGTGACGCGGCACCGCATCACGATCCGCGCATTTCGAGCACTCCATCCCGACGTCGGCTTCTGGATCGCCCACAAGCTCTCGGGCAGACTCGCCGACAATACCCGGGACCACGCCGTGCTCGACCGCGCCGAGCGCGCCCAGGCCCAGTTCGCGCAGGAGCTGCTCAGTCGCCGCCCGGACCTCGGCCTCGTGATCCTCGCCCACACCCACCGGCCGGCGCTGGCGGAGCTCGGCAACGGGCGTGCGTATCTCAACCCGGGGGCGTGGCTCGACGGCTTCCGGTACGCCGTAGTGACGCGGGATTCGATAGAGCTAAAGACCTTCCACTGACTGGCCGGGAATGCGGGGGTCGCCGGTCTGTCACCCGAGCGGCACCACGTCCACGTCCCTCAGCCTCTCTCCCAAGAACCTCGCTCCCACCCTGCGGAAGTGCGGCTCATCGTCCGAGACCACGAATCGATGCGTCGCGGGCGCCCCGCCGTCGGTGAGCAGCTCGCGCATCTCGAGCTCTCGCGCCACCGCCTTGGCCGTCTCCTCGGCCGAGTCGACCAGCGCCGTGCCCGGCCCCATCACGCGCGCCAGCAGCGTCTTGAGCAACGGGTAGTGCGTGCAGCCGAGCACGAGCACGTCCACGCCCGCGTGCTTCAGCGGTTCGAGGTAGTCGCGCGCGATCAGCTCCGTGGCGGCGTGGTCGAACCACCCTTCTTCGACCAGCGGAACAAAGAGCGGGCAGGGGCGCGCCGATACGGCCGCGTCGGGGCGGATCGCCTTGATCGCCCGCTCGTAGGCGCCGCTCGCGATCGTTCCCGCCGTCCCGATCACGCCGATCTTCCCGGCCTTCGTCCCCTGCACAGCGGCGCGCGCGCCCGGCTCGATCACGCCCACGAGCGGGACCGGCGAGCGCTCGGTGAGGTAGTCGAGGGCCTGCGCGCTGATGGTGTTGCACGCAACGACCAGGGCTTTCACGCCGCGCTGCAACAGGTACGCGAGAATCTCGGCCGAGTACCGGCGCACCGTGTCGGGGGACTTGGGACCGTAGGGGACGCGCGCCGTGTCGCCAAAGTAGATCACCGACTCGCGCGGTAGACGCTCGAACAGTGCGCGCGCGACTGTCAGCCCGCCGATGCCGGAGTCGAAGACACCGAGTGGCGCGGGATTCACCGGCGTGCGACGCGCGGTAGCGGCACCGTGATGCCGACGCCGCCCGGCAGGGCCCGGACCTTCAGGTCACCAGGAAAGTCCTGCAGGTGCGCCGAGACGAACGCCTCGGCGCCCGAGAAGAGATGGTTGAAAAACCAGAGCACGAGCCAGTCCTGCACTTCCTGGCGCTTCGCGCCGAGATTCCTGGAGCCGGCCTCCTTGAGGTAGCTCGCCTCGGATTGAGCCTTGAGCGTCATCATGGCGCACAGGCCCTCCCACGTGGCGAACAGCGCTCCCGCCACCGGCCGCCCCGCTGCGGCCTGGCCCCAGCCCGGAACGACGAACGACCGCCAGAAGGCGCCCATCGGGCCGATGCGCCGCGCGGTGTCGGTCGGAACGACGATGGCGCCCATCGCGACGGGTGCCTGGGTGGTGTCGGGGACCTGGGCGCATAGGCGGATGGCCGGATAGACGGTTAGGAGGACCGTTGGGACGGCCACGAACCTAACCGCCTGACCGCCTAACCGCCTAACCGCCCGTCTCATCTCGCCACCAACACCGTGAGCTTCCGGCGCTCCAATCGCACGGTGCACTCCCGCGCCGCCGACTCCCGCAACTCGCCGTCCGAATGCCAGAGGAGCCGCCCTTCGGGGCAGCGGATCGTGACCTCGCGGGCCTGGAACAGGGCGACCTCCCTCATGCGGGTGTGAGTGCCGCGCATGACGCGCGGCACGGCCATGAGAAACCGCGGCAGCGATAGCTTTCGGACCAGGCAGACATCCAGCCGCCCGTCCGACGGGTCGGCGCCCGGAGCGAACTTATAGCTTCCGCCCGCTGTCGTGCCATTGCAGATCTCCACCATCATCATGTACCCCGTCTCGGCAAAGCCGGGCGCACGCACCTCGAAGCGCGGCGGGCGGAAGGCGGCGAAGGCGCCGAACACGGAGAGGAAGTACGAGAGGAACCCCTTCAGCTGCGGCATGCCGTTGCGCAGGCGCACGACCTCCGGCCCGAACCCGAACCCCAGGCTGTTCACGAAGTATTCGTCGAACGCCTTGCCGACGTCGAAGCGCTGCTCCTGGGCGGTCACGAGACGCCGCACCGCGCGGACCGGGCTGTGGCGGTACACGCCCACGAGCTTCGCAAAATCGTTCCCCGTCCCGATCGGCACGACGCCGAGCGTCACGTCCTGGGCGTGCCGCAGCAGGCCGTTGGCGACGTCGTGCACGGTGCCGTCGCCGCCCACGGCCACGACCCGCCGCGCGCCGTCGGCCACGGCCTGCGCAGCGAGCTCGGCGCCGTGACCCGGGCCCTCCGTCTGCGCAACATCCACCGCCCAGCCCTGGCGCCGGAACTCCCGCGTCACCGGGTCGAGCACCCGCCGGCCGGCGCCGCGTCCAGCGGCGGGATTCAAGATAAGGTGCGCGTGGATCAGGAGTCTGGCATCCGCTCCGGGAGCGGACCCTGGGCGGGACGACGCGAGCGTGCGTTCAGGGGGGCCGGTCCGGGTGTCGGCGCTGTACGGTGGGAGCTCCGGCACCGGGCGTCAAGGGCCGGGAGCGTCTAAGCGGTCTGCCTCTGAGCCGTCGGGTCTCTCAGGGTTCAGCGAGATAGGCCTCGTCCCACGCCACTTCGAACGCCCCTTTGCACCGCCCGCAGTCGAGCTTCCGCGGATGCCCGCGCAGCGCCACACGCTCGCGGCAACTCGGGCAGACCCCGTACACCTCGCCCCATTCGGCCGGCAGCTGACGGGCGTCGGCGGGACGCGGCACGACGGTCCAGCGCCGCGGCGGGTTGCCAACGACTTCGATGAGGTAGTGGGGAACGAGCAGAGAGCGGCGATTGACGTCGAGGATCGCGTTGAGCGCCGCCAGCCGGGTCACGCGGTACCACGCGCCGCGACGCAGCTGGCAGTTGACGTTCACTTGGAGACGGCCCCATTGCATTCCGTGCATGGCGTCCTTCGCATGGCTTGGGTGAGTACGGCTCGCGCCTGCGCCGGCAAAATTATCGAGCCCCGGCGGCCCGGAACGTGACTACCGACACAGGCAAACCGGCCGCGCGGCCGGTCACCAGGGTTTTCCCGGGTTAAGCAGTGGGCGTCACCTGGGGCCTTTTCCAGCCACTCGCACCAACAGGGCAGATGAGTCAGGAGATCCTCGAAGCTCGCACTCCTCGAGCGGGTGCGGCCGTGCGGCATCAAGCTCTGGTTCTCCTTGCGCTATCCCGAATTCGACCCCATCCGGGGGATGCGCGCTTCCAGCGGATCTTCGCGGAGTCCCGGCCGCCCAGACCCAGATCATGGCGGGTGCGGGGCATAATTAGCGTGAGGTGAGGTAGGTGGGCGTGGCGGCGCCGCAGGGAGTAAGCCGTCGACCCGCAATCCGGTCTTCGTCCCCACTTCCGAACGGAGACGGGGGCGCGGCTCGCTCCCCGCGGGCCGAAATCACTCTAATGCAAACCCGGTGCCACGCATCAGCGTGGGAGAGTCGTTTAATCTCGAGCGCCTGCCGGTTCGAAGTGCGGCGTGGTCAACGCATGCCTGTCGCTGCCCTGCGACACGTCACTGCGATTCATCGACGAGCTAGATGCCTCGCTTGGACGTCCGCCGTAGAGTGCCGACGAGCGTTGTGATCCAGACGATCAGCGCGATCACCACGCCCTCGATCCAAGTCAACTGGCCACGCCTCATGCACTCCTGCCTGCCACAGCTTCATTCGCCCGAAGGCGCAGGAGTCGTGCCAGCAGTTCGATCATCGGGTGTGGCGGACCTGCCGCCTTGTTCGTCCGGCGATTGCCCTCCAGCTTGCGGTGAGCATGCACGGCACCCAGGAATTCCTCAAAACGCTCACGATTGTGCTCGGCGTGGCCGCGGTGACCACCGTATTGTGTCAGCGCCTCCGCCAGCCGGTCGTTCTCGGGTATATCATCGCCGGCCTCATCGTCGGCCCGCACGTGCCGATCCCGCTGGTGGCCGACAGCGCGTCCGTCCAGACCCTCGCCGAGCTTGGCGTCATCCTGCTGATGTTTTCGCTCGGGCTCGAGTTCAGCCTGCGCAAGCTCGTGCAAGTTGGGCCCACGGCCGGCCTCACCGCGGTGCTCCAGTCCAGCATCATGGTGTGGGTGGGCTTCGTCGTCGGGCGGCTGTTCGGCTGGACGCCGCTCGAGAGCCTGTTCACGGGCGCCATCATCGCCATCTCGAGCACGACCATCATCGCGAAGGCCTTCGACGAGCAGGGGATCACGGGCAAGCTGCGGGAGATCGTGATCGGCGTGCTCATCGTCGAAGACCTGATCGCCATCCTGATGATGGCGTTGCTCACGGCTCTCGCGTCGGGGAGCGGCCTGTCCGCAGGGCCGCTCGCCATGACCGTGGGTCGCCTGACGGCGTTCCTGATCGGCCTGGTTGTGGTGGGGTTGTTGCTCGTTCCACGAGCCATGCGCGGCGTCATGCGCCTGAACCGTCGCGAGACGACGCTCGTTGCAAGCATGGGGATCTGCTTTGCCGTCGCGCTCCTCGCCCAGGAATTCGGCTACTCGGTCGCGCTCGGGGCGTTCATCGCAGGCTCGCTCGTCGCGGAGTCGGGCGAAGCGCTACGGGTCGAGCACCTGATCGAGCCCGTCCGGGATATGTTCGCAGCGGTGTTCTTCGTCTCGGTGGGTATGCTGATCGATCCGGCACTGGTCGCTCGGCACTGGCCGGCCGTGGTGGTGCTCACTGCGGTGGTGGTCGTTGGCAAGGTGCTGGGCGTGTCCTTGGGCGCCTTCCTGACCGGCTACGGGATGCGGACGTCCGTCCAGGCCGGGATGAGCCTTGCCCAGATCGGCGAGTTCTCCTTCATCATTGCCGCGCTCGGCCTGTCGCTCGGGGCTACGCGGCAGTTCCTGTATGCCGTAGCCGTCGCGGTCTCGGCATTCACGACGCTGTTCACCCCGTGGCTGATCCGGGCCTCTGAGCCATTCGCCAACTGGTTGGACCGCAAGCTGCCAAAACCCCTCCAGACCTTCGCCGCGCTCTATGCCAGCTGGCTCGAAGGGCTGCGATCCGCTCCGCGGGCGGAAAGCGCCGCGACCGAAATCCGCCGACTCCTACGCCTCCTGGTGCTCGACGCGGCGTTGATCGCCGGAATCATCGTGGGCGCTTCGACTTCGATGGGAAGGATGGTGGTGTTTGCTGGCGACACCGTGGGTATTCCGGACCTCGTAGCGCGGTCCCTGATCATCGTGGCGGCAGTGGCGCTCTCCGCACCATTTTGCGTCGGCGTGGCGCGGGTGAGCCAGAAGCTGGGCGTGACGCTGGCCCGCCTCGCCCTCCCCGCGGAGAAGGCGAAGCGAGTCGACTTCGCCGCCGCACCCCGTCGGATGCTCATCCTCACGTTTCAACTGGCGGCCGTCCTGCTCGTGGGCGCGCCGTTACTGGCGCTCACGCAGCCGTTTCTGCCGGGCGTGCCGGGGGCCGCGGTACTCGGTATCGCCATGGTGGTGCTCGGGGTCGCGTTTTGGCGCAGCGCGACGAATCTCCAAGGTCACGTCCGCGCCGGGGCCCAGGTAATCCTCGAAGCGCTCTCGATACAGGCTCGCGAGCCGGCGAAGGAAGCGACAGGCGAGACCCTTGAGCACGTGCACCAGTTGCTGCCGGGCCTGGGAGAGCTCGCGGCGGTTCGGTTGGACGCCAGCGGCCCGGCCGTCGGGAAGACACTGGCCGAGCTCAACCTACGGGGCGTCACCGGCGCCACGGTGCTGGTGATCACACGGGAGGGCGGAGGCGTGGTCGTCCCGACCGCGCAGGAACGCCTGCGCGCGGGCGACGTCTTGGCGCTGGCCGGCAGCCACGAAGCAATCGAAGCGGCCCAGCGGCTGCTGGGCCGAGCAGGCGGTGGCGGGAGCGTGTAGGAATCGAACCTACCGAGGCTCTGACGAGCCCCAGCTGGTTTTGAAGGACGCTCGCCCGGGCGAGCCATCGGGGACCATCCCGACCCGGGCGCGCTCCCGCAAGCACTTAGCCGCTTGTCTCGCCCTCGCGTCGCGCGCCGAGCGCGCCGTGACCCGGACCGTCAGGGGCACATCGGGGGCACACTCACGCGAGCTGGTCCACGCGCGCCGCGAGCTCTGCCTCGACATCGAGGAGCCGTTGCTCGAGGGCGGTCCACCATCTCACAACC
>DASUAL010000101.1:0-12358 GCA_035763805.1 Gemmatimonadales bacterium | reverse complement strand
GGGGGGCGGGTGGGGGTCGGACGCTGCCGCTCGCGACGTTCGCGCGATCCGGGACCTGGTTCGCCGGGCTGTCGCTCGCGCTCCAGGAGGTGGATCCCAGCCGGACACCGGAGTCGCCTTTCATAGGAGTTGCCCAGCTTCCGGTCGCCCGGGACCCGATCAACCAGCCCCTCGCCCCAACCGTCGCGCCCGCCGCGCCGAACGGTGGGTCGCACGGCAACGCGTACGCGTTCGTGACTGTGGGCAAGGTGCTCTCCACGCCCCGGCTCTCGCTCGCCGGCAGCGTCCTCTGGTCGAAGCTGAACGCGGTCGACGGCGTCGATCTGCTCTACGCCGGCAGCCAGGGCATCCGGCAGTCCGGCCACGCGGCCGATGTCCGGCTCGGCCTGTTAAAGGAATGGGACGGAGACCGGTCGTTCGAGGCCGTCGTCGTCCACAACCGGTTCGGGATGACGCACGACGTGACGTACCTCGACCTGTTCTGGTCTCCGGACTCGCAGCGGGTACTCCAACGCCCCAGGGGCGAGCACAATGTCGATCGCACCAACACCTGGGGACTGCACCTCGAGCACGAGCGCCCGCTCGCGGCGTCCGGCTGGCGCATCGGCTGGCTCGCGACGGCCAACCGCATGTCGCATCCGAAGATCCCGAGCTATGAGATCGTGAGTGTTCCGGCAATTCCGCGCGATCCCGGACACTCCCAAGCGTACAACCTCGGCGTCGGGGTGGCGCGGGCGAACGGCCCGGCGACGTTCGGCCTCGACGCCATTTACGAGCCGATCTGGAGCCACACGTGGGCCGAGGCCGAGGCGCCGGTGGCGACCCAGCGCGGCGACACGATCCCGGCCGGCGGCATGACGATCGAGAACCATTTCCGGTTCTCGAACGCCCTCTTCCGGATGGGCGTGAGTCGCGACCTCCAGGTGGGCGGTCGCCCCCGGGGGGCCGGGCTGCAGCTCGGTCTCGCGGTGCGCTCGGTGCGATACGGGCTCGTGCAGCGCGACCACGTGCAGGGCTCCCGTCGGCAGCAGCGCGAGTGGTGGGTGGAATGGACGCCGACGTGGGGCTTGAGCCTCCGTTTCCCGGAGCTCGAGCTGCGGTATGCCGGGCGCGTCACCAAGGGCACGGGCCGGCCGGGTGTGCAGGGGAACGGCTTCTTGCTGGCCGAGGCTGGCGCGGTGCGGGGCGGGAACATCCTGATGGCGCCGGGCGGCCCGCTGACCCTCGATCCGGTCAGCGTGGTCACGCATCAGGTCTCGCTGTCGCTCCCGCTCCACTGAGAGGAGGTGTTCCATGAACCGTGCATTGTCCGTTCTGTGCTTCGCGCTGGTCGCGCTGGGCGGCTGCGACCGGACGACCGTGGAGCCGCCGCTGCCGACGCTCGACGACCAGCTGCGGCAGACTCTCGCAGATTGGGGAGTGCTGCCGATCGGGCCGCTGGCGCCGCAGCGCCCGGCGCTGGTCGAGCTCGGCCAGGCGCTGATGTTCGACAAGATCCTGAGCGGCAACCGCGACATCGCCTGCGCCACCTGCCATCACCCGCTCACCCACATGACCGACGACTTGTCGCTGTCGATCGGCACGGGGGGGAGCGGGCAGGGTCCGTCGCGCACGCTCGGGCCGGGGCGCGAGTTCGCGCCGCGGAGCGCGCCGTCGCTGCTCAACGGCGGGCTGGGCCTGTTCTATCTGTTCTGGGACGGCCGCATCTCCGGCTTCCAGTCCGGACCGTTCGAGACGCCGGCGGGCACCGCGTTGCCCTCGGGACTGCCCAATGTCCTGGCAGCGCAAGCGATGTTTCCCGTGGTGAGCCGCCAGGAGATGCGGGGCGAGCCGGGCGACCGTGACCAGAACGGAAGCCCGAACGAGCTGGCCCAATTCGGCGACAGTCAATTCGCCGAGATCTGGCAGGCGGTCATGCGGCGCCTGATGGCGATCCCCGAGTACGTGGCGAAGTTCACCGCCGCCTTCCCGGGCACGGCGACCAATCAGCTCGGCTTCCAGCACGCGGCCACGGCGATCGCCGCGTTCGAGCGGCAGGCCTTTACGAAGACCGATGCCCCGTTCGACGGGTACCTCGCCCGGAACGACGCCGCGCTGACGACCGAAGAGAAACGCGGCGCGTTGCTGTTCTTCGGGAAAGCGCGCTGCTCCCAGTGTCACAACGGGCCGCTGCTCGGCGGCCGCGACTTTGCGAACGCTGGGGTGCCGCAGCTCGGTCCCGGGACTGGCGCGGGGGCACCGCTCGACTTCGGACGAGGCGAGCTCTTCAACCAGGAGTTCTATCGGTTCGCCTTCCGCACGGTGCCGCTGCGCAACGTGGAGCTGACGGCGCCGTACATGCACAACGGGGCGTTCGCTACGCTCGAGGCCGTCCTGCGTCACTACAACGACGTGCCCCTCGCGCTGCGGACGTACGATGTCTCCCAGCTCGCGCCGGCGCTCCGCGCCACGTACCACGGCGACGACGCGACGATCAACGCGGTGCTCGAGACTCTGGACTTCCGGCTCCGGACGCCGCTGGGCCTCACCGACGCCGAGATCGGAGAGCTCGAGGCGTTCCTCAAGGCGCTGACGGATCCGGCGGCGCGGGACTTGAGCACCCTCGTGCCCGCCCGGGTGCCGAGCGGGCTGCCGGTGCCGCGGTAGCTGCTCGCAAGACTCAGGCAAGGTTCATCCGTCTGAGCAGTGCCTTGAACCTCGGGTGCGAGCGCAGGGGCGTGAACAGGAACGATCCTTTGATCCCGTACACGCCGCCTGCCCGCTCCGCATAGGCTCGCTCCAGCCAATCCATCGCCGTGTCCTGCTCGCCCAGACCCGTGTAGACATACGCCATGTGGTAGGGTGAGACGTACCCTTGCCGCGACAGCGCTTCCAGCTGTTGCAGCACCTCCCGAGCTTCCGGCACCTTGCCCACCAGTGCGTAGGCTTGCCCGAGCTGCCCCAACCAGATGCTACTGCCCGGCGAGAGCGTAACCGCCTTCTCCAGTTCGGCCAACCCCTCGTCCTTCATGCCCTTCTTCAGGTACGCCCAGCCGAGGGTGGCATGGCCCCTTGCATAATGGGGGTCGAGCTCGATCACGGGAGTGGCTGCCCGCACCGCCTGCTCGTATCGTCCCGCCCGCAGCAGCGCCGTCGCGACATCCAGGGGGTGGGCCAGCGGGTCGAGCTCTTGGGCACGTTTCAGGATCGTGATCGCCTCGTCGTGGCGCTCGAGCGCCGACAACATTCGCCCGTAGTAGTCGCAGGAGTCTGCGCTGCTCGGATTCAGCTCGAGCGCCCGTGTGAACTCGTGTTCGGCGCCCGTCCAGTCGAAGTCGCACAGGAACTTGAGGTTGGCCAGCACGGAATGCGCGTCTCCGAGACCGCTGTCGAGCTCGAGCGCCCTCGCCACGGCTTGTTTGGCTCGGGCGTAGGCCTCGTCGGGCCTGAGCCAGCCGGCCTCGCCGAGCTCCACATAGGCCAGCGCCACGCCTGCGTACGCCAAGGCATAGCTTGGGTCTCTTTCGATCGCCTGCTCGAAATACTCGATGGCTTTGCGGGTCCCCTCCTGGGTGTACCTGATGAAACAGTGTCGCCCTTGGAGATAGAGCTGGTAGGCCTGGAGGTCGCTGGTCGGCTCCTTTTGTATGCGGGTCTTCTCATCGGGAGACAGCTCGGCCTTGAGGGCGGTGGCGATGTGCAAGGCGACGTCGGTCTGGATCGCGAAGATATCCGTGAGCAGTCGGTCGTACGTGTCCGCCCAGAGGTGCTGGTCGCTTTCGGCATCGATGAGCTGCGCGACGATGCGCACCCGATCGCCGAACCGCCGCACGCTCCCCTCGAGCAGCGTCGCCACGTCCAGCTTAGCCGCGATCTCCCGCAAGCCCTGCTCCCGCTTCTTGAAGGGCATTACCGAGGTGCGCGAGATCACCTGGAGGGCCCGGACCTTCGACAGCTGCGCGATGACGTCCTCGGTGATCCCATCCGCGAAGTACTCGTTCTCCGGGTCCGCGCTCAGGTTCAGGAACGGCAGCACCGCGACGGACGGAGGCCTTGGCCGCACCGGGGCGGGCTTGGTGAGCGCCTCCGCGAACGCGCCGGCCGATGCAAACCGGTCGGCGGGGACCCTGGCGAGCGCCTTCGTGACGGCTTGCTCGACCCCCGGTGGTACCTCGGCCCGCAGCCGCCGGAGGGCGGGCACGGGATCGACCAACCGCTTGGCGATCAGTGCCTGGGCGGTCGGTCCCGTGAAGGGTGGCTCGCCGGCCAGCATCTCGTACAGCACGCAACCGAGACTGTACACGTCGCTGCGAGCATCCAGCTCTCGCTCGCCCAGCGCCTGCTCCGGACTCATGTACTCGGGCGTTCCCACGACGAGCCCCGTCTGGGTGAGGCGCTCACCCGCTGCGGCGCGCACCGCCAGTGCGATTCCGAAGTCCGCGACCATCGCCTCGCCCTCGTAGAGCAGGATGTTCTCCGGCTTGACGTCCCGATGGATCAACCCTTGGGCGTGAGCGTGCTCGAGGGCCGCGGCGACTTGCCGGGTGATGCCAAGGGCCTCGTCAACGGGGAGTTGCGTCTCGCGTTCGAGCTTGTGGCGCAGCGATTCGCCCTTGATGTAGGGCATGACGTAGAAAAGGAACCCCGCGGACTCGCCGGAGTCATACAGCCCGAGGATGTGGGGATGACTCAGGGCGGCGGCCATCGCGATCTCGCGCAGAAACCGATCGGGCCCGAGGGCCGAGGCTACCTCGGGCCGGAGCACCTTGACCGCCACCTTCCGGTGGTGCTTCAGGTCGTCAGCGAGATAGACCGTCGCCATCCCTCCGCTTCCGAGCTCTCGCTCGATGGCGTAGCGGCCCGCGAGGGCCGCGTCGAGGCGCTCGCGCTGATCGGTCGGCATGACAGCACCAACCTACCGGCGGCCCCCGCTTCTGCAACGAGGCGGAACTTTCGGCACGGCGGCTGCGTTCCTTTCGTGTTGCCATCGCGTACTTGGAGGAGGCGCCATGTCCATCCGGCCGGTCAAGTCGATCATCCAGTCGCAGCCCACCATCGAGGGCGCGGGCGTGAAGCTGCGACGCGCGTTCGGCTTCGGGAATACCAAAGACTTCGATCCATTCCTGCTGCTGGACGATTTCCGCAATGAGAACCCGCAGGACTACCTCGCCGGGTTCCCCTGGCATCCCCATCGCGGGATCGAAACCATCACCTACGTCTTGAGCGGGACGGTGCAGCACGGCGACAGCCTGGGCAACCGCGGCACCCTCGGTGCCGGAGACGTGCAGTGGATGACGGCAGGCAGCGGCATCCTCCATCAGGAGATGCCGCGGGGCGACGAGCGCGGCTGGATGCATGGGTTCCAGCTGTGGGCGAACCTGCCTGGCAACCTCAAGATGGCCGATCCGCGCTACCAGGACATCCTGGCGAAGGACATCCCGGAAGTCACAGACGACGACGGGACGCGCGTGCGAGTCATCTGCGGCAGCTTTTGGGGCCAGACGGGTCCCGTGGAGGGCGTCGCCGCCGATCCGCGCTACCTGGATGTCTGGGTCGCCCCGCGGGTGAAGAAGACGCTGCCCGTCGAGTCGTCGCGCCACGCCTTTGCCTACGTCTTCGAGGGCGGCGGAACGTTCCGGGACGCCTCGGCGCCGCGCGGTGTGCTCACCGAGCGAGTGGGGGAGGGCGAGTCGGGGCCGGCCATTCGTGAGGCAGCCGGCAATCGTTCACTCGTGCTGTTCGACTCAGGCGACGAGATCACGGTCCAGGCGGGCGACGCCGGGATCCGGTTTCTGCTCGTCTCGGGCCGGCCGCTCGAGGAGCCCGTCGCTTGGCAAGGGCCGATCGTGATGAACACCGAGGCGGAGCTGCGGCGCGCCTACGCCGAGCTCCAGGACGGCACGTTCATCAAGCATCGCTGATCGCCGGGCGGGCCGACCGCCGCCCTCGGGGCGGCGTCGCGCTCAAGGCTCTGTTCCCATTTGACAGGGAACCGCTGTCGCCCATAGCATTTCCCCATGCCGATTCCCACCGAGCCGATCGGTAGCATTCCGCGACCGCCCGAACTCATTGAAGGCATGCGGCAATTCTCGGCTGGCCGGATATCGCGAGACGAGATGCGGTCGCGGTATGACCGGGCGATTCGCGACACCATCCAACGCTTCGAAGCGACCGGGTCGCCCATCGTCACCGACGGAGAGCAGACCAAGCCCAGTTTCGTCACCTATCCGATCCACGGACTGGGGGCCCTGGCGCCTGACGGAGTCACCATTCGCTTCGCCGATGGTCACGAGCGGCAGCTACCCCGCCTCACCGCGGGTCCGTTCCGATACCGGACCTACGCCGACACGTTCCTGGACGAGGCCAAGAAGCACGCCCGGGTTCCGGTCAAGCAAGCGGTCATCTCGGCCTCGGCGTTGAGCCTGCTCTATCCGCAGGATGGTATCCCAGGATATTCCAGAGATGCGTTCCTCGAAGACCTCGTGCGCGAGGCCGAGCAGGACATCCGGCGTTGCCTGACGAAGGGTGCATACAATGTGCAGATCGACTTCACGGAAGCCAGGCTCTCCGTGAAGCTCGACCCGACGAAGCAGCTGCTCAGGGCTTTCGTCGGCCTGAACAACCGCGTGCTGGAACGATTCACACCGGCGGAGCAGAAGCGGATTGGTGTTCACACCTGCCCCGGTGGGGACAAGGACTCGACCCACAGCGCGGATGTGGACTACGGGCAGCTCTTGCCCGACCTGTTCGACCTGAAGGTCGGGAACTTCTACATCCAGCTGGCGAGCGAGAAGGACCGTGGCCAGGTTCTCCGGGTCATTAAGCAGCAGGCCAAGCCCGGTCAGAAGGTCTTCATCGGCGTGATCGACCCGATCAATCCCAGAATCGAAACGCCCGAAGGGGTTCGGGATCGCGTCCTGGAAGCTGCCGAATTCATCCCCCTCGCGCAGCTGGGTACCACCGACGACTGCGGATTCGCGCCGTTCGGCGACGACACGTCTACGGCCCGCGACACCGCGTTTGAGAAGATCCGCACCCGCGTGGCAGGTACGGAGCTCGCTGCCCAGGCGCTGAAAGTCTGATGGAGGGAAGGGAAGGCCGATCATGAAGCTCGTGACAGGGGTTCTGCTGTTGGTCGGCTTGGCGCCCGGACTGAAGGCGCAGAGCGAGGCTCAACTCAAGCAATTCTTCGAGGGCAAGTGGGTGAAGGTCAAGCTGGACATGCCCGCCACAGAAGATGGGGTGGACGTGCATCCCGACCGCCCCAGGCCGCTCGACTTCAGCCAGTACGCCGGGCGGCTCAAGCGCCACGGAACGGCGCTGCGGGCGGGCCAGTCCATCCTGGTCACGAAGGTGAGGGCCAAGGAACGGCACATCGAGTTTCAGCTCGCCGGGGGCGGTTATGGCACCTTCTGGGACGATCAGAGCACCGCCGTGTTCGTCCCGCCCGCCACCAAGTCTCAACGCGAGAAGAACCTGGAGAGGGACATCAAGACGGAACGGGATCCTCAGCGCAAGCGGGCGATGCAGGAGGAGCTCGACGCGCTGAGAAAGGAGCGCGAACGCGACGATGCACGCAATCAGGCGGCCGTGGCGGATGCCGAGGAGGCGAAGAAGGCCAACCTGCGGCAGCGGGCCACCGAAGCCGGGTCACGCTTCAACGTGCGCTATGATCGGATGCTGTCGTCCCAAGAGTTGACCCCTCTATCAGTCATGCAGGCCCTGGCGGAGTACGTCGAGTTCCCGTCGGAGACCTTCGGGACGCCCGCGGGCACGCCGGACCGCAGCGCAGCGGCTCCCCCGACACCTGCGCCGCCAGAGGGACTCGCGGTGCTTCGCAGAGGTGCCTCCCGCCAGGACGTCGAGGCGGCGCTTGGGAAGCCTGAATCCGTGTCGGAGCGTGTGGCGGGCGACCTCACCGTGGTCGTCTGCACGTTCCAAACATCGTGGGGCCGGGTTGAGGCTCAGTTTGTGGAGGACCTTTTGGTGAAGTTTGTGGTTGTCTCGAACTAGACAGCGACCCCGTCAGTTCCCTCGTGCGATCGCGCGAGGCAGAGGCAGCCCAGCTAGCGCCACCCGCCGGCTTCCCGTTCGACAGAGCCCAACTGGCCCTCGGTCGGCTCCGCTCAGCAGAACCACGGCTCGGTGAGCCGCGCGGGGATCGGGCGCTTGGGCGGCGGCAAGCGCACCGCACCTACCCCAAGAGGGTTGCCCGCGTGAGCTGCGGCGCGCGCCCGCAGGTGGTAGAAAGTGGCGGCTGGATCCTCGCCCATGCGGGCCCGCTCCGCCACCAATCCGCTGACTTCCCGCTGAAGCTCGTCCATCCGTGGGTCGGGGTGCGTCCATCGGTACGAGAGCCCGGCGCGGTCGAGGGGTCCGAGGAACGGCCGGATCGCCGGACGGGAGAGGAGCAGGGAGCCAGGCGGGATGAGCAGGCGGATGGTGTACTGGACGGGGTCTACCTGGTCGATCAGCCCTTCCCCTTCTACGAAGTCGAGGATGTCGAGGTAGTCCGCGAGTGTCGCCCACGGCGCAAAAGGCACGAACGAAGGCCGCAGCGTGATCCCTGCCCGTCGAACGACATCGAGTGCGACCGCGACGTCCGCGCGGGTGTGTCCCTTCTCGAGGTTCGTGAGCACGAGGTCGGAGAGGGACTCCACGGCCGCCACGACGAACAGACAGCCGGTAGCCGCGAATTCCGGGAACAGCGCGCGATGCTCGAGGATGTGCTCCACCTTGGCGGTGAAGTCGTAGCTCACCTCGGGGAACTCCTCGTGCAGGGCCCGGACGAGCCGCAGTGAGTGCCGCGGCCCGTTCAAGAAGTCCGGGTCGCCGAACGTGATGTGTCCCGCGCCGGCGGCAATGAGCCGGCGGATGTCCCCGAGCACGACTTCCCCCGGGATCACGAAGAAGCGTCCCCCGTACACCGACGGGATCGGGCAGTGGAGGCACTGGTGCAGGCAGCCCCGGCTCGCCTCGACGTAGCCAGCGGGGACGAGCCGGCCGGCGTGCGCAAGACTCACGTAGCGAGTGAGCGCGGCGAGCCCCGCCCGGCTCGGAAGCGGAAAGTGAAGCCGTTCCAGCGCGGCGTGCGGCCGGGGCCCGGCCGCGAGGGCGGCTCCGGCCTCGAGCCGCCGGGCGAGCGCGACGAGCTCACCCTCCGCCTCGCCTCCCAACACCGCGTCGGCCAGGTCCTCCAGGAGGTAATCGGCGTTCAGCAGGGCGTAGAGGCCGTGGAACACAATGCGGCACCCGGGACTCACCCTGCGGATGCGCTCGGCCGCCCGCACTCCAAGGCGCAACGCCGTGTGCATCGGTACGGCAATGCCCACGAACCGGGCCCTCCGGGCCTTTGCTTCGTCCAGGGGTTCGACGGCGAGGTCTATCGTGTCGGGCGCGTACCCCGCCTCTTCAAGAAAAGCCTTCGGCCACGCGAGGCCCAGCGGCTGGTGGCCAAGCTCGTAGCAGGAGACGAGCAGGACCGCCCCCGGCGCGCGCAGGGAGGTATCGTCGGACATCCTCGGGGCCACGTCCATGTGCAGAGCTGCTTGAATGTAAGCGGAGGGCATCAGCCGGCACGCGTGAAACGAGGGGCCAAGCTGCGGCCCCTCGCGTTGTGACGCTCCCCATTACTCCGGCGGCGCCGCCGGCAGGGCGCTAGTGGCCCT
This sequence comes from Gemmatimonadales bacterium, assembly GCA_035763805.1. Classification (GTDB taxonomy): domain Bacteria; phylum Gemmatimonadota; class Gemmatimonadetes; order Gemmatimonadales; family GWC2-71-9; genus DASUAL01. The sequence continues at coordinate 2,711 of DASUAL010000101.1, read as the reverse complement.
CAGGGTCATGCCCGTTGCCGTTGCCGTTCCCGGTCCCGCCGCCATTCGCGAACACCTTCGACCGTCCGCCCGTGACGGCAAGCCAGCGCCGCCGCATCGCCGTCAGGTCGTCGAGCTGCTGGCGAAGCCTGGCAACGTCGATATCCACGAGCTGGATCCGCCAGTCGATGTACTGCTCCGCCTGCTCCGGTGTCCAGTCTGAGGGACCCGTAAACACCAGCCGTTCCTTGACTTCCACGTCCTGCCTGAGCTGCAGGTCCTGCCCGTCGAGGACGTCCACCTTGTCCAGGACTTCCTTGCGTCCCATCAGATCCAGCTTTCGGCCCATGCGGTCCTCCTCCTACCAGCGTATGAACGGTTCATCCAGGGCGCGCGGTCGCTCGGTTTACACATGTCAGCTCGCCATGTTATACTATATACATAGTATACTACCTCTCATTCCTATATCCGTCAAGGAGGGGGGCGCATGCCCCGGTATCGCGGTCAAAAGGTCCACTATCGTCGCAGAGGTGTGCTACGCTTGCGGTTGCGGCAACTTCTAGAAGCGCGGGGCCTGACGGCCTATGGGCTCGCCAAGTTCACTGGCCTGAGCTTGAACACGATCTACCGGCTCGGGCGTCCCAGTGGGCGCTTTGGCCTCATTCGGGCTGATACGATCGAGCGGCTGTGCGCTGCTCTGCGCGTGACCCCGAGCGAGCTGTTCGACTACAACAAACCGACGCCTACTTAGTTCCGCTTTGACAGCGCTACGAGGTCGAGCCACTTCCCATTGCCGAAGTTGTAGCCGTGCACCGTGACGAGCTCGTCGAGCCCCAGCGACCCGGCACGAGCCTCGATGCGTGCCTGAACGTCGCGGGGCACGACGAGCACGCCGGGCCCAGGCTCGTGCGCCCACAGGACCAAAGCGTCGTCGCTCGGCAAGGGTCGTACCCGCCGGCCCGCGAGATAGAACACCAGGCTCGGCTCGCCGTAGCCTCGCGTGACCACGGGGACGCCCGGCGCCGTCCGCGCGCGCATCGTCGCCGCGATCGGAGGCGACGGCTTCAATCGGTCCAACGCCGGCAACACCCCACCCGTGAGGATCGCATCGAAGCAGACCATGCCGACGAGCAGTACGAGGCAGCTCGCGCCCACGCGACCGCGGCTCTGCTCCCTGATCGCGAGCCCGGTCATGGCGAGCACGATCAGCCCGGCCGCCGCCGCCCATGGCCCGAGGCCCGGCGCGGGAAGCCACTGCGGCAGGGCCACCAATGCGATGCCGAGCAGCGCCCCAGCCGCGGCGGCGAGCCATGCGCCGCGGCGCAGCCAGCGGTGATCCCGGTCGTCCAGCTCGCCGCGCTGTGCGGCGTGCGCCGTCGCGGCCACCGCGAGCGCGAGTGCGGGCCAAATGGGGAGCACGTAGTGGGGCAGTTTGGTCGCCACCAGGGTCATCAGCACGACGGTCGGGAGGATCCAACCCAGCAGTAGTGGGCGTGCAGCACCCCCGAGGCGGTCACCGCCCAGCGCCGAGAGCGCGCCGCACAGGTATAGCGTCCATGGAAAGAATCCCACGGCGACCACCGCGAGGTAGTACGGAAGGAACAGCAGCAGCGGTCCGCCATGCCCCTCGAGCGGCTCCTGCATGCGTCGCAGGGTGTGGTGGCCGAGGCCCTCGCGCCCGAGGCCCCCACCGGTCGCGGCGTTCGCCGGAATGGCCCAGGCGAGAAACAGACCAAGCCCGAGCCCCGCGGCCAATGCGATCCAGGCGATCTGCTGCGGGCGAAGTGCGGTGCGGCCACGACCGAGCCACCAGGCGACGCCGATGCTCGCGAGCGGAACCACGAGCCCGACCGGACCTTTTGTCAGGAGCCCCGCACCGAACGCGAGCACCAGGATCACGCCGTGCAGCGGGCGCCAGCCGTGTAGAAACGCATGGACGAACGCCGCGAACCCCACGGTGATCCACGCGAGCAGCACTGCATCCGTCGTCGCGGCGGAGCCTTCCACCAGCGCAAGCGGCGTCGTGACCATCACGGCGGCGGCGAGGAGACCGGTCCGCGGGGCGAAGAGCCAGCGGCCGGCCGCGTACGTCGCGAGCGCCGCGATCGCCATCCCGACGGCGGCTAGGGACCGCAGGGCCACCTCGCCCGCGCCGAACAGCCGCACGGGAATCGACATCAGCCAGTAGATGAGAACCGGCTTGTCCGGGCGGAGCGCGCCGTTGAAGGTTGGGTAGAGGTAGTTCCCCGATCGCACCATCTCGACCGTGGCCTCCGCGAACCGCGGCTCGTCGCGGTCCCACAGCGTGGTCTGCGTGGCCACACCGAGCAACGCGCCGGCGAGCAGCGCGGCGCCCAGACCAGCCATTCCCCACCCGACCGCGCGCGGCATTGTCAGACCTCCCGGGTCCGGTGAATGAGGTAGAGGTTGCGGACGTAGATGGCGAGGCCCGCCGACTGTCCGAGGATGAACACCGGGTCCCGCCGGTAGATCGAGTATGCGAGCAGCAAGGCGGAGCCGACGATGCTGAGCACCCAGAACATCGTCGGGACGACGCTGCGCTTGGCGCGCTCGCTCGCCAGCCACTGCACGGCAAAGCGAGCGGAGAACGCGGCCTGGCCGAGCAGGCCGAGTCCGAGCCAGACCCGATTCATGAGCCACCTCCGTGCCCCGAAGTCTAGGGAGGGTCGCGCGGACGGCGTGCCCGAGTCAATCCCGCTCGCGCGGGGCCG
>DASUAL010000100.1:0-47054 GCA_035763805.1 Gemmatimonadales bacterium | reverse complement strand
GCGATGAGTAGGTAGGTGAGGCCGAAGATAATGAGACCGGTAGTCATGCGAATGCGGAGTGCGGAATTCCTTTCTCGACCGTCGCCCGATCAACTCCGCATTCCGCACTCCGCATTCCGCATTCGGTCAGATCTCCCAATTCGAGAACAGGACGCCGCTGGCCGCATGGGGCTCGGGATGCCCCTCGTAGGTCATGCGGAGGTCGGTCCAGCGGACACGGTAGCCGCGCGCTATCAGGCGGCGGAAGGCATCGCCGTAGCGGGTCTGGCAGCGGACGGCGACGCGCCGGATGCCGAGGCGGGCCGCTGCAGCTTCGGCCGCGGCGATGCCTGCCTCGAACGCCTGCCCGTCGCGCGCGGCGAGCTTGAGGACGCGCACCTCGTCCTTCGGCCGACCCTCCGCGAGCGGAGCCGAGTGCCACAGCACGACGCTTGTGAGCCCGTGGTCCACCTCGACGAGCGACACGTCGCCCAGCCCGAGCTCGGCGGTGAGCAGCATCTCGCGCGTGAAGTCGAATCCGGGCGCGAGGTCGGCGATGAGCTGCCGCGCGGCGACCCGAGCTTCGTCGGCCGCCGTGCCCTTGCGCTGGGAGAGCAGCACGGGCGTCGCATGGCCCCGGGTCGCGATGTCGTTCGTCATCGTCACGGTGAGGTAACCGGGCGTGAACCCCAGGCGGGCATAGAAGCCGATGTTTTCGACGGTGCGGGGCATCGTCTCGAGGCCGAGCGTCGCGACGCCCTGCTCGACGAGCCAGTCGGTCGCGGTCCGCACGATCATCTTGCCGATGCCCGAGCCCTGACGGTCGGGTCGCACGGCGAGTGGGCCCATCCACCCCTCCGTGCCCGAGCGGTGAGCGATGTTGAACGCGGCGAGGTGCCCCGCTTCGTCGCGCCACACCATGGCGCCGGCGCCCGCGTCGCGCAGCGCGTATCGCCACACCTGGGGATTGAGGTGCGGCACGCGCACGCCCACCAACCCGTCGCGGCGGTAACGGTCGGTGAAGGCGTCCGCGAACACCCGGTTCAGGCTCTCGGTGTCCCGTTCGCTCGCGGTGTCGGGCCCGTAGACTTGGCGCTCAGGCAGCCACGCCCGCATCGGCCGCTCCCAGGGTAGCCGTGTCGTCGCGCACCGCACTCGTGCCCCGCGCCGCGTCGAAATCCACCCGGATCACCCGGTCCAATCCTTCGCGCACCTGCTCAATGTGCGTGATCAGGATGACCTGGGGGAAGCGGTCTGCGAGCCGGCGGAGTAGCGTGAGGACGTGCTGCCGGCGCGCCTCATCGAGCGAGCCGAAGATCTCGTCCAGCACGAGGAGCGAAAGGGGCTGGCCGGCCCGCTCGGCGATCATCTGCGATATGGCGAGTCGCAGCGCGAAATTGGCCAGATCCTCCTCGCCGCCCGAAATGACCGGCTTGGGGACGCCCTCTTCGAGCACCGTCACCTGGTAGTCCTCCGTGAGATCGACCTCGTCATAACGGCCGTCGGTCAAGTCGGCGAGGAAGCCCGAGGCGAGCTCGGCGAGCTCGGGACGCATGGCGGCGTTGAGGTCGGTTCGGAGGTTGGAGAACGCGCGGTCGAGCTCATCGTGCAGCCGGTGCAGGGCCCTGACCTCCCTAACCTGGCGCTCGCGCCCCGCTCGCTCAGTTTCGCGCCGCTCGACCTCCCGGACCGCAGTCTCGGCCGCGGTCAGCTCGCCTCGCGCCTCGGCGACGGCGAGCTCGGCCTCCCGCAGGGCTCGCGCCGTTTCCTCCTGTCGCTGCCGCGCCGCCGCGAACGCCTCCTCCGAGAACGCCTCCGCCTTGACCGCAGCCGCGAGCTCCTGGGCGCGGCGTTCGTGCACGGAGAGCGCCTTTTCGGCGAGCTCCGCCTCCTTCACGAGGATCTCGGCTCGCCGTGCCCGCTCCGCGAGCTTCGTCGCCTCGAGCACCACCGGGTCCAGCTTCGTCAACTCGGCCCGGACCACGTCGTGGCGCTGGGCATCGTAGCCCGTCGGGCGCGCCCGGAGCTGCGCCTCGACCTGTCGGGCTCGGGCCTCGTCCGCGCGCCGCTGGCCCGCCGCCCGCTCCCGCTCCTCGAGCTGAGCGCGCAGCTCCCCGGCTCGCTCGCTGGAGCGCCGCTGCCGCTCGAGCACGGCATCGCGTGCGGCTTCCGCCTCGCGCAACTTGGCAGGAGGCTCGGCGAGCTGCTCCACCCGCCGTTTGAAGAAGTTCCCGTTGATCGTGATGTCCTCGAGCTGCCGGTCGAGGATCGCGAGCACCGCGGGGTACTCCGCGCCGAGTGGCCGTTTGCAGGTCGGGCAGGTGCCGTCGGGCCCGAGCTGCACGACCAGGTCACGCTGCTCCTTCACCTCGCGATACTGCTCCCGCAGCGCCAGACGCTTCGTCTCCGCATCCTGGCGGTCCCGCACCCACGCCGTCCGCTCGTCTTCCACCGCCCGCTCGGCCCCCGTTGCCTGCTCGCCCAGCGCCGCCACCTCGCGCTCCAGCGCCGCGAGCGCGTCGGCCGCCGGGGCGAGCTCCTCGATCCGGCGGCCCAGCGCCGCGATCGTCCGCGCGAGCTCCTCGAGCTGCCCCTGGTCCTCGCGCCGGGCCGCCTCCTCCTTCTGCAGGATCTCGAGCCCGGCGAGCTCGCGCTTCAAGCGCTCTATCGGCTCAAGCTCCGAGTGGAGCTCCGCCAGCTGCTCCCGTGCCTTCAGGGCAGCCGCCATCTCGCGGTCGAGCCGCTCGCACTCCTGCTTCGCGACCACAACCGCATGCTCCGCCATGCGCCGGTCGCCGCCGAGCGAGCGGACGCGCTTCTCCTTTTCGACCCACTCCTTCCAGGAGGGCTGCTCGCGCCCGTACGCGATCTCCGCGGCCCCCCGGGCAGCCTGGGCCGACCCTGCCGCCCGGCGCGCCGCGTCGAGTCGTGCCACGGTGGTGGCGCGCTCCGCTTCGAGAATCGCACGATCGGGGAGTCCTGCCTCGAGGCCGCGCAGCTCGGCGCTCAATTCGCTCTTGCGCTCGCGAACCCGCTCCTGCGCGACCCGCAGCCGGTCATAGCCCAGGACCTGGGACAGGAACGCGGCACGCTCGGTCCGGCCCTTCAAGCCCGCCATGACCGCGAGTTCCTTCTGGCCGGTGAAATAGGTCTTGAAGAACTCGTCGTAGTCGAGTCCGAGCGCGCGCTCGAGCTTCTCGGTCACCGCGGTGAGGGAGTTCGCGACCAGCTGGCCATCCTGATGCAGCTCGGCGGTGTTCAGCCCACGCACCACACGGTACTCGTGCGCCCCCAAGGCGAAGTCGAGCTCCACGCGAACGCTGGCGCGCGCCTTGGCGCGGAAGTTTCGGATGCTGTCCTTGTCACCGCGCGCCGCCCGATGCCCGTAAATCGCCCACGCCATCGCCTCGAGCAGCGTCGTCTTTCCTGAGCCGTTCGGCCCGATGATCCCGGTGATGCCCGGCCCGAACGCAATCTCGGTGTCCGCGTGCTGACGGAATTCCCGGAGCCGCAGCCGGTCGAGCCGCATCAGCCCTGGTCCCCCACCCCCGGCCCCGCCCCCGCCCCCGCTTGCTCCAGGTATTCGACCCCGAGGCGCACGAAGGTCTCGCGCTCGAGCTCGGCGTCGAGCGGGCGGCGGCTCAGATAATCCCGAACCGTCTCGGGGAGGGTGTGGCGTCGGCCGGGCGCGCCGATGCCCACGGTGCGCTGCTCCTCGGGCTTGCGCAGCTCGAGCTGGAAGGTGAGGGCGCGCGCCTTGTACTGGCGCACCGCCGCGTGGTCCAAGCCGCGGGCCGTGGCCCGCGGCACGTCGTACACCAGCAGGCGGACCACCTGGTCGTCGATCGCCGGCTTCGCGGCGGCGACCTCCTGGGCGATGAGCTGGTCGATCTCTCTCGCGCCGAGCCCGGCGGCGTGGATCGGCGGGAGCTCGATGAGCCGACGTGCCCCCTTGATATGCCGGAACGCCACGCGCGCGCCCGGGAGCTCGACGAGGAGGTAGCCCTTCCCGGGCAGCTTGCGCTCGCGCTCATCCTCGATCTGCCCCCACGGGTTCGGGCTCACGTACTCCAGGCTCCCGGCGTACCACATGTTCGGCTCGATCTGATCCGCCACGTGGTAGTGGCCGAGGGCGACGTAGTCCCACTGCGGCGGCGCGAGCTCGTCGTGCGACAGCGCAGCACCGCCGTACTCCATCGTGCCCCGGTCTTCGCCGGCGGCGGCGTATTGACCGTGCGTCACCAGGATGTTGAAGGTCGCGCCCCGCTCCGGGCGCAGCGCGGGCCGTTCGGCCTGCGCCACGGCCTGATGGGGCGCCGCGAGCACGGCGCAGTCGAGCTTGGGAAATACGATGCGCCGCGCGTTCTCGACGACCACCTCGACGCCCAGCGCCTCGTACAGCCTCAGGATGGTGCCCGTCTCGGCCGAGCGCGGCGTGTCGTGGTTCCCAGCGATCAGAACCACGGGCACCTCCGGCAGCGCCACCCGCAGCCGATGCAGCTGCTGGAAGAAGAAGAGGATCGCCGGGTTGGTCGGCCGAACCGAGTGAAAAATGTCGCCCGCGAGCACGATCAGGTCGGGGCGCTGACCGAGCAGATCGTCCACGGCGCGGCGGAACGCGTCGGCGATGTCCGCCTCGCGCTGGTTCCCGCCGCGGGGCGTTTGCCGGTCGTATTGGCGGAAGCCGAGGTGGAGATCCGCGAGGTGGGCGAGCTTCACGTGCTCACTGGGCGCCCATCATCTGGAGCGACGTCTGCTGCTCCATCGTCATCGTCATCCCGCCCTTGCCCTTGACGCTGATCCGCATGGTGCCGCCCGTACTGGAGCGCACCAACGCGCTTTTCACGAGTGAGAAGAGCTCCTCGCCCGCGATGGTTCCCGAAAGCTGCAGGGTGGCGGTCTGGCCCCGCTGGTTGATGGGGACCGGATCCCCGGGGAACGTCGTCTCGACCGAGAGCACAATCGAGGTGTCCGCGCCTGCAACCTGAATCTCCTTCACCCTCCGGGTGGTGCGCGACTTGAGGGGCGCCGTCGCACCCAGGGCCCCGCCCACCGCCATCTCGGTCTCCGTCGTCCAGGAGTCCCCGACGCCGACCGCACTCTCGGGAAGCGGGAAGGTCGCGCCTTTGACGCTGCGCTCGAGCTGATCGGTCAGCTGTGAGGGCTCGCCCCCGACGCCGGTGAAGCGCGCACTCACCACGCGCATGCGCTCGTCGTAAACCACGTTGCTCGTGACTCCATGCATCTGATCAAGCGCCGGCGCGCTGCCGGCCGGCGTCATCGACGTCGAGTCGTACGTGAGCGTCACCCCGATGCCGCCCGCCGTCGGGCCGGTGACGGCCTGGGTGTAGTAGATGTGCACCGTGACCTCCTGCCCGGGCAGCTGCGCCATCGGGCCGGTCTCCATCTTCACCGAATTCTGTTGCTCGAGGGCGTAGTGATACGTCGCGCCCGCCGGCGGCCGGTACCGCAGCGTGACCTTCGCTCCCGTCCCGCTCCCCCTGCCCGCGCCGCTGCATGCGGTGAGGGCGGCGGCGGCCAGGGCGGCGAGCGCGAGACTACGGGCACCGGTCATCGTTGACTCCTGTCGCTCAGTAGGGTTCTTCCGAAATCGGGTTAAGCGGCGACACCGCCTCCCGCACAGGTGCCGCCGCCGGCGCGACCCGCATGCCCAGCAGCCTGCGGAAGTAGGCGAACGGCTCTTCCGGCCGCGCCTGCCGGGTGCGCGCCAGCGCGCGACGGACGTCTTCCGGCGTCCGATCCGCGATCAGGTCCTTCACCTGGTTCGGCCGGATGCGCGCGTCCAACTTCACGAGCTGCCGCACCACCGCATCCTCGAACGGAAGGTCGGCGGCAGGCGGGAACTGCTCCACCCCGTCGCGACCGCGCAGCACGGCCGGTCGGGGGAAGCGAACGAAGATCGGCTGTGTGAAGTGCGGATGACGCGTCATCAACTCGCCCACCGGCAGGGTCGCGAGCTTGATCTTGGTGGCGGGCGACAGCACCTGGTAGCCGGGCGTCGCCAGCTCGTCCGCGTCCATGCGGCCGAACACCGTGGTTCCCGCGTTCCCCACCACGCGCCGGTGCAACTGCGACCGGAACTGTTCGGCACCGAACAGCACGAGGCCAAGGTAGCGCCCGCGCTCGGAGATATCGAGCAGCATCTTCTTCACGTACGTTTCGGGCCCATCGGCGGGCGCGTACTTGTTCAGCTCGTCCACGAACACGACCACGGCGTCGACCCCCAGGTCGCGCCGCTCCAGATGCTCGCGCAGCTTCGAGACCACGCGCGCGAACACGAGATCCTGGCCCAGGGGGTCGACGTTCGCGACATCCACGACGTAGACCGTCCGGTCCTCGAAGCGGCCCCACGGCAGGTCGTTGGAAGGGCCGTCGTCGGTCACCAGCCCCTTGCAGCGGGTGGAGATGTTGGCCAGACGATTGCGGATCTTGCGGATCGTGGCGATATGGTGCGTGCGCCACATGTCGCTCCGGCCGGCGAGCTCGAGTCCGTCGAAGATCGCGCGGAACAGCCGGTCTAGGTCGGCAAACGTGGCGACGCGATGCGTCCCACCGAACCCGTCGTCGAACTCCCGGTTCAGCACCCGATCCGCGAGGAAGTCGATGAAGGCGTCGGCCTTGGCGTCGATGTCGTCGCGGTTGAGAAGCACCTCCGCGAAATCGAGCACTTCCTGGAGCCCCCACACGAGGGCCTCCACGTCCGCCACCAGATCGGGGTGTGTCCGCAGCGTGTTCAGGTTGACGCCGTCCGCCTTGAACGGGGCGTAGTAGCGCACCCGCTCGAACGGCCGCGGGGCGATGCCCAACCGCTCGTAGCGCCGCCGGTCCTCGTCGTCGAGTGTCCCAGGCCGGTCGAGGAAGCAGAGGTCGGGCCCCTTCACGTTGAAGCACACCGCGGCGATGCGCCCCTTGTGTGGCGGGAAATGCTGGAAGATGGAGGCGAGCAGGAACTCCACAGCGCTCGTCTTCGTCGCCAGCCCGGAAACCCCGGAGATGTTCAGGTGAGCCGCCTCAGGGCCCAGCAGGAAGTCCGCATCGAGGAAGACCGGTGCCTCCCGGCCACCCGAGGTGTACAGACCGATTGGGATGCCCGTCGGGTGAGGACCCGAGAGATACGTGTCCATCCGGAGCGCCTGCGCCACGTCCGCGTCGGTGGCGACATGCACCTGGCCGAGCGGCACGGGCTGGAGCGGCTCCTCGGGTATCTGCCGCAGCACCGCGGCGGTCCAGAGCCGGATCTCCTGGCGAACCGTGGGTGACTCGGCGGCGCGGACCGGGTCGCCTTCCGCGCCGACCACGTCGTGCAACGGGGTCGCCAGATCGGAGTACGCGAACCCGTCGGTCACCACGCCGTACACGACGCGTCCAGCTCCCCGCCCCCCGCTGCCCGCGGCGTCCTCCACACGCACAATCGCCCCGATCCCGATCGTCGTCTCCTGCGCCGTCCAGAAATGGAATTGGTGCGGCGTCGCGGGCTTGAGTTCGGTGGCGACGACGCGGCCGATGGGCTCGGGATCCCGCTGCTGAATCACGAACCCGTCCTCGGGAGCCGGGAGGCGGGAGGCGCGATGAGGTCGCGGGGCGCTCGGGACTTCAGATACGTTTCCACATCGTGGATAGAGTAAAGTAAGCGGTCCCACCGCGGATCGGGGGTCGAGACCGGCGCCCGCTCGCGCACGAGCCACGCCGACAGCGCCGAGGCCTGCGTGACGGTGTCCGCGTCCGCCCGAGCCTCGACCCGCAGCATGCCGTACAGGAGGTCGTTGCCTTCCCAGGGCCAGAGCCTGAGATACCACGAGTAGATCTCGCGCCGGGCGCCGCGGCGACGCGGGCGGAACACGCTGGTGCGGTGTCCGGCGGGAAGCGTGAGCGCCCGCTCGAGCTCGGGGCCCTTGAAGAACTGCGCCCCATGGCTCTTGATCACTCCGAGGGTGCGGCGATGCTCCGAGAGGGCGGCCGAATCCGACAGCACGCCGTCGACGACCAACCACTCACCGGGCCCGAGCTCGGCGGCGCGTCGCTCGCCGAGCACCTGCTCGAGGGCCGTGCGGGCACGCTCCACCTCGCTCCGTGCCGCCTGGATCGCCCGCGCGGGCTGGCCCGCCTCCTCCGCCGCGAACTCGACGACCCGGACTCCCGACCCGGTCAGCGCCTCGCGCACGGCCGGCGTCAGGGCTTCGAGCCGTGTGATCGCGAGCTCCCGAGACTCTTCGTGCACGGCGCGCGGGCGGCGGTCCGGTCCACGCACGCGCACCGCGGCGGCGACGTGGGCGCGCACGATCGGCGTCACACCAGCGTAGCTCACGACGCGCCACCGCTCGATGCCGTCGAGAAAGGAGGCCGTCCGGAAAGCGGCGGGTCGGACGTCGCCCAGGGCATGAGTCCTTAGCTCGGCGCCTTCCACGAGCTCCGCGCCCGTGAACTCCTCGATATCGCTGCGGCCGCTGCTGGCGTCGGGCACGTACGCGGCAGGGACCGCGCCCGCGGCGATGATCGCATCGACCCAGGAGCCGGGGGCGGGCGCTCGCATCGCTAGCGCGTCCGCAGCCCCCAGCCGAGGTACGTGACGCTCAGGTCGTCCGTGAGGGTGCGCTCGCCCCCGCCGCCCTCCGGGCGCGCGACCCCCTTGACCTCCTGGACGACCATCCCGTGGCGCGCAAGGTTCTCGGTGAGCTCCTGCGGCGTGATGAAACGGGCGAAGTCGTGGAATCCCTCGGGCATCGTCTGCCGCACGTATTCCTCGTCCCAAACGAGCTGGAGGAAGGCTGCGATCGTGCGGTTATGCGTGAGAAACCCCAGGCCGCCTCCGGGCGCCAGTACCGTTGCAATCCCCGCCAGGGTGGAGTCGAGATCGTCCACGTGCTCGAGGACGTCCACAGCGAACACCAGATCGAAGGGCTCGGTGAAGCGGCAAGACGCCAAGTTCTCAGCGGTCGCCACTCGGTAGTCGATGGACAGCTGCGAGCGCCGGGCGTGCTCGCGGGCGACTTCGAGCGACTTCCCAGATGGATCCACGCCCGTCACGATAGCGCCCTCCCCCGCGAGCGACTCGGCGAGGATCCCGCCGCCGCAGCCCACATCGAGCACCCGCTTGCCGCCGAAGCCTCCGAACACGCGCCGAAAGTAGTCGACGCGAGCCACATTGAGCTGGTGCAGCCCGACGAACGGGCCTTCGTCGCTCCACCACACATCCGGCAGCCGCTCGACGAGCCGCTCGTACTTCTCGGGCTCCGGCATCCCGCCGACGCGGGGCAGTTGATCGCTCATCCCGAGACTCGTACCCCGATCACGAGCCCGTCGCGGATCGGCGCGACCGCGCAAATCACCCGCGGGTCGGTCGCTGCGAGGCGGTTGAAGGCACGCACGCCCTCGGTCGCCCGGGAGCGGTCGCCGTCGTCCACCACCGAGCCGTGATAGAAGGCGTTGTCGCACAGCAGCAAGCCGCCCGGGCGCAACAGTCTCACGCTCCACTCGAAGTACTGCGCCAGCGGCTCCTTGTCGGCGTCGACGAACACGGCGTCGAACCCCGGCGTCAGGGTGGGGAGCACGTCCAGCGCCGCGCCCTCGATCAGGCGCACCCGATCCGCGACGTTGGCCTCGGCATAGGCACGGCGCGCGAGCGCGGCGTGCTGCGGGTCCTTCTCGATGGTGGTGAGCCGCCCGTGCGGGGGCGGGGGCAGCGCGCGGGCCAGCCAGACCCCCGAATACCCCGCCAGCGACCCGATCTCCAGCACCGTCGCTGCACCGGCGACGCGCAGCAGCACGTGCAGGAGCTTCCCTTCATCGGGCGAGATGTGGATCGGCGGGAGCTCGAGCTCGGCGTGCCGCGTCCTGATGGCGGCGAGGATCGGATCTTCGGCAGCGAACAGCTCGGTGACGTAGCGTGCGAGACGCTCGTCCACAATCAGGCAGTCGCCTCGACGTTGGGAAAGGGCGGCACGTCGAGAAACCAGAGACCCGCAAGCCGCGAGTGCTTGTCCACTTCGACGAGCAGCCGGTCCGCCACGCGGACCACGGCGGCGGGGCGCGACCGCCCCACCCGGATGTGGAAGGTCGACTCCGCCGCGTTCTTCTCGACGATAAGCGCCGTGTCGAGCTCAACCGCGGCGACGCCCGGCTGCGACTGGCGGCTCGGGAACACCACGCGCGCTTCCTTGTTCGGCTCGGGGACAGCGAGCGTATCGAGGGTGCGGATGTCGTCCGGCCACGCGACCACGTCCACCCCGCGCAGGCACCCGCCGGCGACGTCGATCACCACGAACGAGCCGTCACTCCCCTCGAGGTCAACCGTACCGTTCAGCCCGGTGGCCTTGCCGCCGCCCTTGCAGGCGACGCACAGGATGTCGGTCTCGGGATCCCAGCGGTAGCTGACCTTCGGGAGCTTGCCGTCGAGCGGCTCGATGCGCGCTTCGAAATTCATCCGGAACCGGACCTTCCAGCGACCTGGGAGGGCGGATAATATAGGCCGCGCTTCCGGGAGGGGCTAGGATGGAGCGAAGACAGTTCATCGCCACGACGACCGGATGGGTCGTGACGGCGGTGGCCGGGCGGTCCGGCGGTCGGCCGGTCGGTGAGGCCGCGAAGCTGCCGACCGCCGGACCGCATGACCGCCCGTCCGCCCAACAAGAGCCCTCCCTCTCCACCGAGGTCTTCGCCCGCCGCATCCAGCGCGTGCAAGCCGAGCTCACGACGCAAAAGCTCGATTTTCTGATCGTTACGCCCAGCACGAACTACGAGTACTTCACCGGCTACAACCCGGGCCGAAGCGAGCGACTCATCACCTGCATCCTCCCCGTCGCGGGAGCGCCCGTGGTCGTGTGCCCCGCGTTCGAGGTGGATCGGGTGAAGAGCCACAGCGCGATCCCCGACGTGCGCGGGTGGGAGGAGCAGGAAAACCCGTACAAGCTGGTCAAGAACGTGGTGCGCGCGCTCAAGCCGCGGGGCAATGGCACGATCGCCCTGGAAGCGACGACGGCGTACCAGGTCTATCTGCAGCTCGCGGACCAGCTCGGCGGCTGGAAGTTCGTGGACGCCGCGCCGGTGACGGAGCGGCTCCGGATCGTCAAGGCACCCGAGGAGGTAGCGCTCATCCGCCGCGCGATCGAAATCACCGAGGCCGCACTCGCCGTGACGTTCGCGCAGCTCGCGGCCGGCATGACGGAGCGGGACGTGGCCCAGCTGCTGTCGCGCGAGATGCAGCAGCGCGGCGCGCCGGGCGGCGGGCTCGTGCAGTTCGGGCCGTCGAGCGCCTTGCCCCACGGCGGCCCCGCGGCGGCGACGCTCGAGCGCGAAACCGTGGTGCTCATCGACGGCGGGTGCCGGGTCCTAGGCTACACCTCCGACATCACCCGGACGATCTGGTTCGGTGACACTCCCTCGGACGAGTTCAAGAAGGTCTTCAACCTGGTCCACGACGCCCAGACCGCTGCGCTCGAGCTCGGCCGGCCGCTCTTCACCCGGTGCCAGGAGCTGGACCGCGCCGCGCGCAAGGTGATCGGCGACGGCGGCTACGGTCGCCACTTCACGCACCGCCTGGGCCACGGACTGGGCATGGACGGCCACGAGGTGCCCTACCTCGTCGAAGGGAGCGACACCCGCCTCGAGCCGGGGATGGTGTTCACGATCGAGCCGGGGATCTATCAGCCGGGAAAGTTCGGGGTGCGGATCGAGGACGATTGCCTGATGACGGAGGGCGCCATCGAGGTGCTCTCACATCGCCCGGCGAAGCTCTAGTCGCCCAGTTTCTTCGCGAACGCGATGATCCGGTCCAGCGCCCGCTGAATGTCGTCCGTCGCGGCAGCGTACGAGAGCCGCACATACCGGTCGTCCCCGAACGCGGCGCCCGGGACGAGCGCGACTCCCGTGGATGTGATCAGTCGGGTGCAGAATTCGGTGCCGCTGATGCCGTCGAACGAGTCCACCCGAAAGAAGAAGTAGAACGCGCCGAGCGGCTCCACGAATTCGACGCCGGGCAGGTCCTGCCGGAAGCGGCCCACCAAGAGATCGCGCCGCTTGCGGAACTCGGCCACCATCCGCTGCACGTCCTGCTCCACCTTCTCGTCGCCCAGGGCCGCCGCGGCGGCGTACTGAGCGGGGTGGTTCGCGCCGGTCGTCGTGTGGGACTGCAGCGCCGCCACCGCCTTCGCTACCTTGCCCGACGCGAGCGCGAGCCCGATGCGCCAGCCCGTCATGGCGTACGCCTTGCTGACGCCGTAGATGATCACCACCCGCTCCAGCAGGTCGTCCGGTAAGTCGAGGAACGACGGCGCCGGCCCCGGCCCATAGTGGATACGGCGGTAAATCTCGTCCGCGATCACCCACACCTTGCGGTCGCGCGCCCACTGCGCGATCGCCTTGATCTCGGCAAGCGTGTACACCGCGCCCGTCGGGTTGCACGGCGAGCAGACAATGAGCCCCTGCGCGCCCGGCACCACCCGGTCGAGGTCGCGCACGCTCATCTTGAGGCTCCACTCCGGGTCGCCCGGGACGAGCACGGGCCGCCCGCGGGCGAAGTGCACGATCTGGGGATACGACACCCACGCAGGAGCGGGAATCGCCACCACGTCCCCCGGCCCGAACAGGCTGAAGCAGACGTTGAAGAGCGACTGCTTGGAGCCGTTCGACACCACGATGTTATCGGCGTTGACCGGCCGCCCGCCCGAGAGCAGCGAGAGGTGCTTCGCAGCCGCCGCCCGGAGCTCGAGGATGCCTTCATTGGCCGGGTAGTGGGTTCTGCCCTCGCGGATGGCGCGGACGCCAGCATCCGCGGGGATCGGCGGCGTCGGGAAGTCAGGTTCCCCCGCCCCCAGGTCGATCACGTCCTCCCCCGCCGCCTTGCGTCGCTTCGCCTCCTGGGAGATCGCGATGGTGGCCGAGGTCTCCAGGTGCTGCAGGTTCGGGGACAGGCCGAAGGTGGGGCGGGGACTTTGCGGAGGGGGGACGCGTTGACTCATGGACGAAGAGCTCCGAACCGTTTCAGGATAGCGACCGTCGAGTCGACGGGCAGGGCAAGGATGGTGCCACGATACCCACGCACCGACTCGGCGCGCAACAGCGAGTTGTAGATGGCCTCCTCGGTGGCTTCGATCACTCCTTCGAACAGCGGGGAGAGGGCGTCGTCGGGGCGAACAGGCGGTTGGGCGGTCAGGCGGTCAGTGGAGAACGCGATGACGTAATCGCCGGATCCGCTGGACATGCTGCTTCCCGTGCGTGCGAGGCCTGCCAGCGCCCGGCGCCCGAGCCGCGCGAGCTGCCGGTGGTCGAGCGGAGCGTCGGTCGCTACGACAATGATGATGGACCCGTCGCCCGCTTCCGTCTTCCCCCTGCCCTCGTCTCCCTTGAGATAGTACTGTCCGAGCTCGCGCCCGACTGGCGCGCCGGCGATCGTGAGTGCCCCCCCGAAGTTGCTCTGCACCAGCACGCCCACGGTCCAGCCGCCGAGCCGCTCGGGCAGCCTGCGACTCGCGGTCCCGATGCCCCCCTTCCACCCGAACGCCACCGTCCCCCGTCCCGCACCCACCGCGCCCTCGGCCACCGGTCCCGTGGCCGCGTCGCGAATGGCCGCCAGCACATCGCGCTCGGTGATCGCCCGCGCGCGGATGTCGTTCAGGAACCCGTCGTTCGTTTCCGCGACGACGGGGTTCGCAGACCGCACGTCCGCATTACCGCGCAGCCCGAGCAGGTACGTGAGAACAGCGTCGGCCGCGCGCGGGACACACAGTGTGCAGGTGAGCACGATAGGCGACTCGAGCTCGCCGAGCTCGTTCACCTGGGTCGAGCCGACCAGCTTGCCGAAGCCGTTCCCGACCACGATCGCCGCCGGCACCTTCTCCCGGAACACGTTCCCGCCGTGCGGCAGGACCGCCGTGACCCCTGTGTTGATTGAGTCCGCGCGCAGGATCGTGACGTGGCCCACGCGCACACCGGCGACGTCGGTGATCGCGTCGAGCGGGCCCGGCGGCAGGACACCGATGACTAAGCCCAGGTCGCGAGCCCTGGGACGGGGCGCCTGGGCGGCGAGCGGCGCGCCGACGAGGCTCAGGAGTAGGAGAATGCGGAATGCGCAGTGCGGAATGCGGCATGGCAGGGCGAGTTCGAACCCCGAGACCTCGGTTCTCAATCGAACGGCGTCCGCTCCATTCCACATTCCGCATTCCGCATTCCGCATTTCCTTGCTCCGGTTGCGCGCCCGCGCCCTGCAAGTTACCATGCGAACCGCACTCCCGCCCTTTGACAATCGAGGAACCGTGACGCTGCACGAGGCGAAGGCCGCGCTGGAGCGCGGTCGCCCAGTGGTGCTGGTGACCCCGCCCGCGGTGGAACACGCGGGTGAGCTCTGGGAGCTCCTGCCCCCGGGCCTCCCGGGGCATGCGCCCGGATCCGCGCCACCGGTGTTGATCGTCTGTGCCGACGACGCGTCCGCGGCGGAGTGGGCAGCGGCAGCGCCGACGCCGGTCCGCGTGCACGCCCTCACCGGTCTTAGCCGCACGATTCGCCTCCTCAAGGAAGGCGCTGTGCAGGTCCTGGCCGGCGCGGCGAAGGATATCGCCGCATTGGTCGCGCGTTCCGCCCTCAAGCTCGAGGCCGTCTCCACCATCGTCCTCGCCTGGCCCTCCCCCGAGGCGCTGGCGGAGGAAGAGCAGACGGGCTGGCTCGATGCGCTTCTCGGAGAAGCGCGTGAAGCGCGCCGTATCGTGCTGAGCTGGAATCCCGCCGCCCTCGGCGACTTTCTCGAGCGCCATGCACGCCGTGCGCTCGTGGTCGGCGCGCTCCCCGTCGACGGGGCCGGCGCACCGCTGCGCCCGATCGCGGCGGCACGATATGCCGTCGCATCGCACGACCGGCGCGCCGCCGCCGTACGCGAGGCGCTGGACGGCCTGAACGCTCGGCGGCCGTTCGTGTGGGACGGCGGCCCCCTCGTACCGCCCGGCGAGGCCCCCGACGCCGTGCTCGCAGCCCGCCTGCCGTCGCGGGAGCAGTTCGCCGAGCTCGCGAAGCTCGGCGAGCCCGTCGTACTGGTCACCGCGGCCCAGCTCCCCTACCTCCGCTCGCTCGCCGCGCCGCTCACGCCGCTTCCGCTCGGGGGCGTGGCGGACCGCGCACGCGACCGAGCCGAGGCGCTGCGGGAGCAGGTAGCGCGGCGGTTGGCCGAGGGGACCGTAGACGCCGAGCTGGCGCTGCTCGATCCGCTGTTCGAGCGGTTCGATCCGGCGGAGGTCGCGGCGGCGCTGCTGGCGCTCAGCCGTCAGGCATCACCCGTCAGTCCACCCCCTGCCGCCCCAGCCTGGGTGAAGGTCTTCGTGAACGTAGGGAAAAAGGATCACGCGGCGGCGAAGGATCTCGTGGGCGCGCTGATCCGCGAGGTGGGAATCGGCAAGGACGCGATCGGGCGGATCGAGCTGCGGGAGACGTTCAGCCTCGTCGAGGTAGCACCCGCCGTCGCCGAGCGGGTCGTTCGTGGCCTGTCGGGAGTCACGATCAGGGGACGTCGCACGCTCGCGCGGCTGGACCGAACCCCCTGACGCGCCGACGGGCCGCCCAGCGGAGCGGCCCGACTGAACACCGACGGCTGAAACCTGACCACTATTTCTTGTTCACTGCCATCTTCAACTGCTTGCCGGCGCGAAAGGCGGGGGCGATCGACGCTTTGATCTGAATAACGCCGCCGGTCTTGGGATTGCGGCCCATGCGGGCGGCGCGCTTGCGCGCCTCGAAGTTTCCGAACCCCGTGATCTGCACCTTCGCGCCCTTTTTCAGTTCGCCGGCGATGATCCCCTTGTCGTCGAACAGGGCTTCGACCGCCCGAGTGGCGTCGGCCTTCGACATCTTGGTCCGCATGGCCAGCGCGGCGGTCAGCTCGGCTTTGTTCACGGTGTCTCCTTGTGAGGGTCTAGGGCTCGAGAAACCCTTGAGATTCCGCCCCTCTTTCGCGGGGGCGCGAGAAAACCCGCATAAAACCGCCACAATATGCGGGTATCCCCGGAAAATCCGCAAGATACCTGGACTTCCTTGACCCTCCGGCCCCCCGCCGCTACCCTTTCCCACCCGTCCCACGTCTCACGTCGCAGGTCTCACGCAGGAGGCCGAGCGCGTCGTGCACGTGGGACGCGCGACGTGCAACCCCGAGGTCCCAGTGTTTCACGGCAGCCGACCCGGCTGGATCGAGGTGATCGCCGGCGTGATGTTCTCCGGCAAGAGCGAGGAGCTCATCCGGCGGGTCCGGCGTGCGGTCATCGCCCGCAAGCGCGTGCAAGTCTTCAAGTCCCACCTCGACGCCCGCTACGCCGGCTTGTATTCGGTGAGCACCCACGACGGCGGGACCGTCGAGGCCGAGCCCGTGGACTCCTCGGACGAGATCATGGGCCGCTTGCGCCGCGGGACCGAGGTCGTCGCCGTGGACGAGGTGCAGTTCCTGGATGACGGCATCGTGACCGTCGCGAGCGTCCTGGCGGACCAGGGCGTCCGGGTCGTCCTGGCGGGCATCGACATGGACTTCCGGGGCCTGCCGTTCGGGCCGATGCCCACGCTGCTTGCGGTCGCCGAGATCGTCGACAAGCTGCAGGCCATCTGCGTCGTGTGCGGCGACCCGGCGAGCCGCAACCAGCGGCTCGTCGACGGCAAGCCCGCGCTCTGGCATAGTCCCACGATCATGGTCGGCGGACGAGAAACGTACGAGGCGCGGTGCCGGCACTGTCACAAGGTCCCGAGGGCGGATGAGAACCAGACGGCGCTACTCTAATTGCGGATTGTCGATTGCGGACTGCGGATTCTACTCGGCCCGCTCCAATCCGCAATCCACAATCCGCAATCCGCAACGGCTTCCATGCTCAACGTAGCTCTCACGGGGAATATCGCCGCCGGCAAGTCTACCGTGGTCGACCTATTCCGGCGCTGGGGCGCGACGATCATCGACGCCGACGAGCTGGCGCGCCAGGCGCAGGCGCCGGGAGGTGAGGTCCTTGCCGCGATTGTGCGGCGCTTCGGCGCGGACGTTCTCACGCCGGACGGCTCGCTCGACCGCGCCGCGCTCCGCTCCAAGGTGATGGGTGACCAGGCGGCGCTCGATGCCCTCAACCAGATCGTCCACCCCGCCGTGCGGCAGCGCCGCGACGAGCTCCTGCGCGAGGCGCGCGAGCGCGGCGACGTCCTGATCGTGAACGACATTCCGCTGCTGTTCGAGGTCCTCGATCCCGCGCTGTTCGACATCGTCGTGCTGGTGGACGCGCCGGTGGAGGTGCGGCGCACCCGCCTGTGCGCGATGCGCGGGCTCTCCAACGAGGAGGCCGACCGGATGATCGCAGCTCAGATGCCGGCGGAGCGGAAGCGGCCGCGCAGTGACATCGTGATCGACAACGATGGCTCTCTCCGAAGCCTCGAGCGGAAGACGCGCGCCGTCTTCGACGAGCTGCGCCGGCGGGCCGCCCTCGCCACCCTCGGGCGGCCGGCGCGGTCGCTCCTGCTCGCGGCGGCGCAGGCGAGCGAGCACCCGGCACTCGACGCGATCGCGGGACGCTATACCGACGCCGGCCTGACCGTGCGCCGGGTCGCGAGCGGCGCCGGGGTGGAAAAGGCGCTGGCGCGGACGGGCGCGGCCCCTCCTCCGGATGCGATCGTGGCCACGGCGGCGGCAGCGGGGAGCGCCGTCGCGGCGTGGGAGCGCGCAGGGCGACCCGGCGTGCTGGTGCTCCTGACAGACGACCCCGACCCGGTCGCGGTGCGGCTCGACCTGCGTCCCTGGGGCTTCGACCGGCTCAAGCTCACCGAGCCGGGAGCGGTGGGGCTGCGGCCACGTCCCGATCTGTTCCCGAGCGCCAACCCGTTGGCTTGACAGGGGTTTCGGCCACCGGTAACCTTCGCCGCGGCCTCATCACGCCACCAGCGAAAGCGAACCCCCGCATGTCGAAAATCCCGTCCGACCTGCGCTACACCGAGGACCACGAGTACGTCAAGCGGACCGATGACGACGCAATCGTACAGGTCGGGATTAGCGAGTACGCGCAGGGGGAGCTGGGCGACGTCGTCTACGTGGAGCTGCCGAAGCCGGGCGCCACGTTCCGCCGGAAGGACGTTTTCGGCACCATCGAGGCCGTGAAGGCAGTGTCGGAGCTGTACTCGCCGCTCACCGGCACGGTGACGGAAGTCAACCAGGCGCTCGAGAGCGACCCGGCGCTCGTGAACCGCGACCCGTACGGCGACGGCTGGATGATCCGGCTCCGCGCCAAGAACCCGGCGGAGCTCGACGAGCTGCTGGGGAGCGAGGAGTACAAGAAGCATATTGGCGAGTAGCCTCTCGATCACCTTCCACGGCCACGCCTGCTTCGTGCTGGGAGCGGACGGCCGCCGGATCGTCATCGACCCGTTTCTCACGGGCAACCCGGCGGCGGACATCTCCGTGGACCGCCTCCCCAAGGTGGACGCCGTACTCCTCTCGCACGGCCACGGCGACCACCTGGGCGACGCCGTCCCGATCGCGAAGCGGGACGGAGCCACCATCGTGGCGACGTTCGAGCTGGCCGCGTTCTGCACGACCCAGGGCGCCACCGCGCACGCGATGCACATCGGCGGCGCGCACGAGTTCGAGTTCGGCCGCGTGAAGCTCGTACCCGCCTTTCACGGCGGTGCGGTCGAGGGAGACGCGACGGGGCGGTATACGACCAACCCGTGCGGTGTCGTGGTCACGATGGGCGGGAAGACCGTGTACCACACGGGCGACACCGCCCTGACCCTCGAGATGCAGCTTCTCGCCGGACAGGCGGACGTGATGCTCGTCCCGATCGGCGACAACTACACGATGGGCATCGAGGACGCGGCCCGCGCGGTGGAGTTCGTGCGGCCCCGCGTCGCGATTCCGATGCATTACAATACGTGGGACTTGATCGCGGCCGATCCGGAGGCGTTCAAACGCCGGGTGGGGAGCACAGCCGAGGTGGTCGTGCTCAGACCGGGGCAGTCCTATCGTTTTTCCTAGAGAGGCAAGACAGGCAGGCATTCCATGCCCACCGCACGCGCTTCCCTGTTACCGACCGACCGCTTCGTGACCCGTCACGTCGGGCCCAGCCCCGACGAGACCCAGGCCATGCTCGCGACGCTCGGCTACGATTCGCTGGACAGCTTCATCCAGGACGTCGTCCCCGAAGACATCCGCCTTCGCCGGCCGCTCGCGCTGCCGCCCGGGCGTTCCGAGCGCGAGGTGTTGCAGGCACTCCGGGGCCTCGCCGCGCAGAACCAGCTGTTCCGGTCGTACATCGGGATGGGGTACCACCACTCGTTCACGCCGCAGGTGATCCAGCGCAACATCGTCGAGAACCCGGGTTGGTACACCGCCTACACGCCGTATCAGCCGGAGATCGCGCAGGGGCGGCTGGAGGCGCTGCTCAACTTCCAGACGATGGTCGCCGATCTCACCGCCCTCCCCATTGCCAATGCCTCGCTGCTCGATGAGGCCACCGCCGCCGCCGAAGCCATGCACCTGACCGAGGCGGTCGCCGATGCACCGCCGGGCGCGACCCCCCTGTTCATGATCGCCGAGGGGTGCCACCCGCAGACGATCGCCGTGGTGCGCACCCGCGCCGAGGCGCGCGGCGTCCAGACAGTCGTCGCCGACCCCCTCGCCTTCCAGTTCCGGCCTCGCGTGATCGGCGCCCTGCTCCAGTATCCCACCACGGACGGGAAGGTCGAGGACTATCGACAAATCTGCGAGCGGGCGCACGCGGTGGGAGCGCTCGTGACCGTGGCGACCGACCTCCTTGCGCTCACCGTGCTCAAGCCTCCGGGCGAGTGGGGCGCCGACATCGCGGTCGGCAACTCCCAGCGCTTCGGCGTGCCGATGGGCTACGGGGGCCCGCACGCGGCGTTCTTCGCGACCCGCGAAGAGTACAAGCGGCACGTCCCGGGGCGCATCATCGGCGTGTCGCGCGACGCCGCCGGCCGCCCCGCGTTGCGCATGGCGCTGCAGACGCGCGAGCAGCACATCCGCCGGGAGAAGGCAACGAGCAACATCTGCACCGCCCAGGTGCTCCTCGCGGTGATGGCCAGCATGTACGCGGTGTATCACGGCCCGGAGGGGCTGCGGCGCATCGCCGAGCGTGTTCACACGCTCACGGTGCTGCTGGCGAGTGCGCTCACGCGGCTTGGCTACCGGGTGGTGCATTCCACGTTTTTCGATACGCTGTGCGTCGAGGTCGAGCCCTGGGCCCTGCCGCGGCTCATCGACGCCGCCCGCGCGCGCCGCATCAACCTGCGCACGATCTCGCCCACTCGCATCGGGGTCTCCCTCGATGAGGCCACGACCCTGGGCGACCTCGCGGATCTCGTCGCCGCCTTCTCGCTCAACGAGGTGCTCCCCTTCATGGTGGAGGACTTGGGCGCGAAGGCGGATACCGCGATCCCGGACCTGCTGCGGCGCACGTCGACTTACCTCACCCATCCCGTTTTCCACAAGTACCGCTCCGAGACGGAGATGCTCCGCTACATCAAGCGCCTCGAGGCTCGGGACCTCTCGCTCACCACGTCGATGATCCCGCTCGGCTCGTGCACCATGAAGCTCAACGCCACGACCGAAATGGTCCCGCTCTCGTGGCGCGAGTTGAACCGGCTGCATCCGTTCGCGCCGCGGGAGCAGGCGACCGGGTATCGCACCCTGTTCCGGCAGCTCGAGGACATGCTGGCAGAGATCACCGGGTTCGCCAAGGTGTCGCTGCAACCGAACGCAGGGTCGCAGGGCGAATTCACCGGCCTGCTCGTGATCCGGGCGTACCACAAGTCCCGCGGCGAAGAGCGCCGCACGACGTGTCTCATCCCCACCTCCGCCCACGGCACGAACCCCGCAAGCGCGGTCATGGCCGGTCTCACGGTCGTCACGGTGCAGACGGACCCGAGTGGCGCCATCGACGTGGAGGACCTGCGCACCAAGGCCGCCGCGCACAAGGACACGCTCGCCGCCCTGATGGTAACCTACCCCTCGACCACCGGCATCTTCGAGACGTCGATCCGCCAGATCTGCGAGATCGTCCACGCGCACGGCGGCCAGGTGTACATGGACGGCGCCAACATGAACGCGCAGGTCGGGCTGTGCCGGCCGGCCGATATCGGCGCCGACGTCTGCCACTTGAACCTGCACAAGACGTTCTGCATCCCGCATGGCGGGGGGGGGCCCGGGATGGGGCCAATCTGCGTCGCGGCGCACCTCGGGCCGTTCCTGCCTGACCACCCGGTCGTGCCGCTGCGCCAGGAGCAACCATGCGGCACGGTCGCGGCGGCGCCCTGGGGGAGCGCGTGGGTGCTCCCGATCTCGTGGGCCTACATCGCGCTCATGGGACGGGAAGGGCTGGTCGACGCGACCAAACTGGCGATTCTCAACGCCAACTACGTCGCCCGACGGCTGGCGCCGCACTACAACGTGCTCTACACCGGGCCGAACGGATTTGTCGCGCACGAGTGCATCATCGACACCCGCCCGTTCAGACAGTCGGCTGGCATCGAGGTGGAGGACATCGCCAAGCGGATCATCGACTACGGCTTCCATCCACCCACCGTCTCCTTCCCGGTCCCCGGGACACTCATGATCGAGCCGACGGAGAGCGAGTCGAAAGAGGAGCTCGATCGCTTCTGCGACGCGCTGATCTCGATCCGCGAAGAGGTCCGCGACGTCGAGCAGGGGACGCAGCCGCGCGGCAACAACCTGCTCACGAACGCCCCGCACACGCTGGAGGACGTCATCGCCGACCAGTGGGACCGACCCTATGCGCGCGAGCGCGCCGCGTTCCCCGCGTCGTGGACCCGGGCGCACAAGGTGTGGCCCGCGGTGGGCCGGGTGGACGGCGCGTACGGGGACCGGAATCTCGTGTGTGTTTGCCCTCCGGTGGAGGCCTACGCCCTTGCAGCGGACTGACACGGCGGTCACGCGGTCAGGCGGTCAGGCGGGCGGTGGGGTGCTGTCTCGGACCGCCCGACCGCCGGACCGCCCGACCGCCCAGCCGGTAACCTGGAGTCTCCTCGTCGAGCCGAACGGCCGCCCCGGCGCCGAGAACATGGCCGCCGATCAAGCCTTGCTCACGGAGGCGGACCGCGCCGGCCGGGCGTTCTTGCGGCTGTATCGCTTTGTCCCGCCGTGCCTCTCGTTTGGGCGCAACGAGCCGGCGCGGGAGCGCTACGACCGCGACGCGATCGCGCGCCTCCGGCTCGCCGTCGTGCGGCGGCCCACGGGCGGCCGCGCGGTGTGGCACGAGCATGAGGTGACGTACGCGGTGGCGGCCCCGGTGGCGGCGTTCAGCTCTCTACGGGACGCCTATTTCGAGATTCACCAGCGGCTGGTCGCGGCGCTCCGCGCGCTCGGGGCGCCCGCGACCGTGGCTGCTGGGCCCGCCAAGCCGGTTGACGGCGGAGAGGTCGCCTGCTTCGCCACGAGCGTCGGCGGCGAGGTACTGATCGACGGGAAGAAGGTGATCGGCTCGGCGCAGGTGCGCGCCGGGCACGCGTTCCTCCAGCACGGTTCCATCCTGCTCGCCGGATCGCAGGAGGTCATCGGCGCCGTCAGCCGTCAGCCGTCAGCCGTCAGCGCCACGACACTCTCCGCGGAGCTCGGCCGGCCGGTCCCATTCGACGAAGTCGCGGACGCGATCGTCCGCGCCTGGGACGAGCCGTTATCCCCTGCCGCCTGTTACCGCCCCTTGCCGCCTCCTACCGCCCGGTTCTCCGATCCCGCTTGGACCTGGCGCCGCTAGCTCGGCAGGTGAGATCTTAGGCGCCATGCCGACCGTGCGACCGCCCGACCGCCGGTCTGCCCGGCTGGTGCTCGCGGGCCTGGCCCTCCTGTCTCTGGCCTCCTGCGAACGACGCGGCGGGTGCACGGGCGACTACTGCGGCACGCTGGTGTTCGCTGCCACCGCCGAGCCGGACATCCTCCTCCCGCCTGTCACGCAGCACGTCTACGCCCGCGACTTGAGCGAGCAGATCTTCCTCAAGCTGGCCGACCTCGGCCTCTCCGGGAACACGATCGGCGACGAGGATTTCCAGCCGCTGCTCGCGCAGCGCTGGGAATGGGACGACCCACTCACGCTGGTGTTCCACCTCGACCCCCGGGCGCGTTGGCACGACGGACAACCGGTGAGGGCGGGCGACGTGGAGTTCACGTTCGCCGTCTACCGCGATTCCCTCGTGAACTCGCCGTTCCGTTCGACGGTTCGCGCGATCAGCGCGGTGAAGGCCCGCGACTCGCTCACCGCCATCTTCCGGTTCCGCAGGCGGTATCCCGAGATGTTCTACGACGCGGTGTACCACTTGCGGATTCTGCCCGCCCATCTGTTGCGCACGCTCCCCCGCACCCAATGGCGCAGCGCGACATTCGGCCGCGCGCCGGTAGGGAGCGGACCGTATCGCTTCGTGCGCTGGAACGCCGGGGAGAGCATCGAGCTTGCGGCGGACTCGACATTTTTTCTCGGGCGGCCGCACATCCGCCGGCTCATCTGGCGATTCACACCCGATCTCCAGGTGGCGGTCACGCAGGTGATCGCGGGCGATGCCGACGCGGTGGAAGTGCTGGGACCGCCCGCCAACGTCCAGCGCGTGAGCGAGGTCCCCCAGCTCGCGACCTACCCGTATCGTGGCAACCTGTACGGCTTCCTCGGATTCAATCTGGCGGCAAACGGCGACAGCGCACAGCCGCACCGGCTGTTCGGCGACCGCGAGCTGCGCCGTGCGCTCGTGATCGCCGTGGACCGTGAGGCTCTGCGCAAGAGCGTGTGGGGCGATCTCGCCCACGTGCCGCCCGGACCGCTGGCCCGCATCTGGCCCATCTGGGATCCGGACACCCGGGAGCTGCCGTACGACACCGCTCAGGCCGGCCGGCGGCTCACCCGGCTCGGCTGGCACGACGCGAGCGGCGACGGCATCCGCGAGCGGAACGGGGCAACGCTGGCCTTCCGTATTCTCGTCCCCACGACGAGCGCGTTGCGGCGGCAGTACGCGCGGCTGTTGCAGCAGCAGTTCCGTGCCGTCGGCGCGGATGTCCAGCTCGACGAGGTGGAGTTCAGCGTGTTCAACGAGCGGCTCCAGGCCGGTCGGTTCGACGCCGCTCTGATCACACGGAACACCGATCCCACGCCGTCTTCGTCGATCGCCCAGGTGTGGACGCAGGCGGGCGTGGGCGGCTCGAACTACGGCCGCTACGTCAATCCCGCGTTCGACCGGATCGTGGAGCAGGCGACGGCCGCGACGCGCCGTGATGCGGCGAAGCGGCTGTGGCGTTGGGCCATTGAAACCATGAACGACGACGCGCCCGCCGTGTTCCTGTTCGCGCCGGACAACGTGGCGGCCGTGCACCGCCGGGTCGCGGGCGTGGTAATCCGGCCAGACTCCTATTGGGCCCTGGTGCGCCTCTGGAGCATCCCCGCGGACCGGCTGAACGAGCGGGACCGTTTGGAGCCATAGGTGACGGCGTGGCTGGTGCGGCGTCTCGCCGCCTCGATCGCCATCGTCTTCGCGGTCGTCACCATCACCTTCGTCGTCATCCACCTCGCGCGCGGCACGCCGTTTCAGGACGGAGACCGCCCGCTCGATCCCGCGGTGGTCGCGCGACTGCACGAGCGGTTCGGGCTCGACCAGCCGCTGCCGGTGCAGTACGTCAAGTACGTCGTCGCCCTGGTGCGGGGAGAGATGGGGGAGTCGTTCTCCCAGCGCCGCCCGGTGGCGGACGCCATCGCCGACGCGATTCCCAACACGCTGACACTGGCGGGCGCCGCCCTGCTGGTCGATTTCCTGCTCGGCCTCGCGCTCGGCGTTTACCAGGCCGCGCGGGCCCGCCGCTTCGGCGACGTCGTGCTCGGCAACGTGGCGCTCTTCTTCAATTCGATGCCGACCTTCTGGCTCGGGCTGGTGTTGCTGCTCGTGTTCGGCCAGTGGCTGCAGTGGTTCCCGGTCGGCGGGATGCGGGACGTCGTGCTCTGCCCGAGGGTCTCCGATGCGCGCTGCGCGCTCGATCTCCTGTGGCACCTGGCGCTGCCGGCGCTGACGCTCGGGCTCGTGGGCGCCGCGGGGACGGCCCGCTTCCAGCGCGCGGCGGTGCTCGAGGTCGTCGGCCAGGACTACATCAGAACCGCGCGAGCGAAGGGACTCGGGGAGCGCCGCGTCCTGCTCGTGCACGCGCTCCGCAACGCCCTGCTCCCCCTCATCACGCTCTTCGGCCTCGCGTTTCCGTTCCTGGTCACCGGCGCGGTCCTCGTGGAGACGGTGTTCGCCTGGCCGGGGATGGGCCGGCTGTCCGTACGGGCGATCCTGGAGCGCGATTACCCGGTCGTGACGGCGGCGGCGCTCGCGGCGAGCGTGATGGTCGTGCTGGGGAACCTGCTGGCGGACCTCCTGTACGCAGTGGCGGATCCGCGGATTCGCGTGCGGGGCGCGCCCCCGTGAGCGTGTGGACATGGCTGGCGCTCGCCGGCGCGGCAGCGGTCGCGCTCCTCGTGGTCGAAGAGGTGCAGCGGGCCGCCCGCGCCAGCAGCGCGGGGCGGCGCTTCCTGCGGCACCCCACCGCCGCCCCCGGCGTCTTCATCCTCGCGTTCTTCGCCACGATCGCGGTTGCCGCGCCGCTCGTCGCGCCGTACGAGCCGTCGCGCCAGCTCGACATCGTGCACCTGCAGAACCAGCCCCCCTCCCTGCGCTTCCTGCTCGGGACCGATCTCTACAGCCGTGACGTGTGGAGCCGGCTCATCTACGGTGCCCGGCTCTCCCTCGGCATCGGCACGCTCGCCATGCTCATCGCCGTAACGGTCGGCGCGGGCGTGGGGGCGGTGGCGGGCTACTTCCGACGCTGGGTCGACGCGGGCCTGATGCGGCTCGTAGACGTGGGCCTCGCGATGCCCCGGATCTTCGTGCTGCTCATCGCCGTGGCGCTGTGGGAGCGCGTCCCGCTCGCGGTGCTCGTCCTGCTCATCGGGTTGACCGGCTGGTTCGGCACCAGCCGCCTGGTGCGGGCGGAGGTGCTCAGCGTGCGCGAGCGCGAGTTCGTTGCGGCCGCGCGCGCGCTGGGCGCGGGCTCGGCGCGCGTTATCTTTCGCCACGTCCTGCCCAACGCGGCGACGCCCGTCATCGTCTCGGCCGCCCTGGGCATCGGCAACGTGATGCTGCTCGAGGCCGGGCTCTCGTTCCTCGGGCTGGGTGTGCCGTCGCCGGCGTCGAGCTGGGGGAGCATGATCTTCGACGGCGCGCAGCTGATCGCCGCGGCGCCATGGACCGCGATCTTCCCCGGCGTTGCGATCGCCCTGGTCGTGATGGCGCTCAACGCGGTGGCCGACGCGCTGCGCGATGCGTTCGACCCCCGCAAGGAGGCGGCGTGACGGAGCCCCTGCTCCGGGTGCGCGACCTGAAGACATACTTCGTCACCGAGCATGGCAGCGGCACCGCCCGCGCCGTCGATGGCGTCTCGTTCGAGCTTTACCCCGGCGAAACGCTCGGCCTGGTAGGAGAGTCGGGGTGTGGCAAGACGGTGACGTCGCTCTCCATCCTGCGGCTCATCCCGGAGCCGCCCGGACACATCCGGCCGGGCAGCTTCATCGAGTTCGAGGGTCGCAACCTGCTGACGATCGCGCCCAAAGAGCTGCGCGCGATCCGCGGCAACCAGATCGCGATGATCTTCCAGGAGCCGATGACGTCGCTCAACCCCGTGTTCACGGTGGGCGACCAGATCGCCGAGGTGGCGATCGTGCACCAGGGGTTGTCGCGCCGGGCGGCCCGCAACCGCGCGATCGAAATGCTCAGGCTCGTCGGCATCCCTGACGCCGACGAGCGAGTGGACCACTACCCCCACCAGATGAGCGGCGGGATGCGTCAGCGGGTGATGATCGCGATGGCGCTCGTGTGCCATCCCAAGCTCCTGATCGCAGACGAGCCGACCACCGCGCTCGACGTCACGATCCAGGCACAGATCCTCGAGCTGCTCGACGGGCTCCAGGCCGAGCTCGGCATGGCGATCATGCTGATCACGCACGACCTCGGCGTCGTCGCCGGCACCGCCGACCGCGTGGTGGTGATGTACGCGGGCCAGGTCGTGGAGCAGGCGCCGACGACGGAGCTGTTCGCACGCCCCCTGCACCCCTATACCGAGGGCCTGATGGCCTCGGTGCCGCGCATCGACACGCGCGTCAGCCAGGTGCGCGGCCGCCTCCACAGTATCCCGGGCCAGGTGCCGGCGGCGACCACCTGGCCGACGGGCTGCCGCTTCCATCCCCGCTGCCCGCACGCCTGGGACCGGTGCGTGCAGGAAGAGCCGCCGCTCCTGGACGCGGGCGCCGGCGAACCGGGCGCGCACACCGTCCGCTGCTGGCTACTCACCGAACCGGGGCGCCGAAAGGGCGGCGCGTGACGCCATCCACCGCCCTCCTCCAGGTCGAGGCGCTCGTCAAGCACTTCCCCGTCGAGCGCGGGCTCTTCGGGCTGGGGCGAGCCCGCCGGTTCATCCGTGCGGTGGACGGTGTCTCGTTCTCCATTGCGCCGGGGCAAACGCTCGGTCTCGTGGGCGAGTCCGGGTGCGGCAAGTCAACGGTAGGCCGGTCGATCTTGCGACTGATCGAGCCGGATGCGGGTCGCATCACGCTCGACGGCACCGACGTGCTCACGCTCGGCGCCGGCGAGCTGCGGGCGCTGCGGCGCCGCATACAGATCGTGTTCCAGGATCCGTACGGCTCGCTCAACCCGCGGATGACGGTGCGCCAGACGCTCGCCGAACCCCTCCTGATCCACCGGCTGGCCGCCGGGGCCGATGTCGGGCGGCGCATCGTATCCCTGCTCGAGGAGGTGGGCCTCGATCCTGCCTTCGCCGACGCCTACCCCCACGAGCTGTCCGGCGGCCAGCGCCAGCGCGTCGGCATCGCGCGGGCACTCTCGGTGGAGCCTCACTTCCTGGTGCTGGATGAGCCCGTGAGCGCGCTCGACGTCTCGGTCCAGGCGCAGGTGCTGAACCTGCTCGCCGAGCTGCAGCAGAAGCGCCGGCTTACCTACCTGTTCATCGCCCACGACCTCGCCGTGGTGAGGCACATCGCGGACCACGTAGCGGTGATGTACCTCGGCAAGATCGTCGAGCGGGGGCCGGCCACCGCGCTGTACGCCGATCCGCGGCACCCGTACACGAAGTCGCTGCTCTCGGCGATCCCGGTACCGGATCCGAAGGCGCAGCGGCAGCGCATCGTGCTCCAGGGGGACGTGCCGTCGCCCGCCGCGCCGCCGCCCGGCTGCCCGTTCCACCCGCGCTGCCCGCACCCCAAGCTCAACGACCGTTGCCGCACCGAGGGCCCGGCGCTGCGCGAGGTGACGCCGGCGCGGTTCGCCGCCTGCCACTTCGCCGAGGAGCCGATGTGATCGCGGGAGCCGTGCTCGCGCTCCAGGCGCTCACAACCATCAGCCTCGCCCCCGCGGGCCCTGGCCTCCCGCGCGGCTGGAAGCTGCAGCGCACCAGGGGCGCCGAGCCGCCGAGCTTCGCGGTGACGCGCGCGCACAGGCTGCGGATCGAAGCGGCGGACCGCGCGGGAATCGCGAGCTTCCCACTGCGCCGCCCACTCCGGCCGCAGCCAGGCCGCCTCACGTGGCAGTGGCGCACCGGCACGCCGCTCCCCACTGCGGTGTTGCGGCAGCGCACACGCGACGACGCGCCGGTCCGGGTGTTCGTCACGTTCGAGGACGGCTGGGTCCTCTCGTACAGCTGGGGCAACAAAGAGAGCCGAGAGGAGCGCTGGCGTAGCGGAAGCCGCGGCGTCATCGTCCTCCAGCGGGGGGATGACGCCGACGGGTCGTGGCACATGGAGCGCCGCGACCCGTTCGCCGATTACCGGCTCGTGTTCAACCGCGCGCCGAAGGCGATCGTGGCCGTGGGTGTGGGTGCGGACACCGACCAGCTGTCGGGCCGCGCCGTCGCCGAGGTGAGCGAGCTGACGTGGGAGGCCGGCGGACGACCCTGACTCAGCCCCCGTGACCGCACCTCAGCGCACGACGACCGAGACCTCCACCCACGCGTCCGGGACCAGCAGGTGTCGAACTCTCAGCGTGTATGGGCCTGGTGCGGAAGCAACGGCCCGAAAGTCGTTCCCGGTCACGGAATCACCCGGGGCGAGCGCGAGGTTCATGCTGTAGCCGGCGCACATGAACCTCGAGCCGGTCAACTCGAGATCCCCGTTCGTGTCGAGGCCGCAAATCCGGCTCACGACCGCGGCAGACTCCGCTTTGCGGTTCACGACGACTGAAACGATGTGGAGCTCGTCGCCATGAGCCGGCTCCGCCGGGAATAGCTGGACCGTCTGCTCCAGCCCCTGAACCGTGACCGAGCGAGCTCCCACTGGCGAGACAGGCTCACGCGGGCTGCAACCGAGCAGGCCGACGAACACCGCAACGGCGGTGGCGCGGGGAAGGAATCTCACGGTACCCCCAAGACTGGTCCGACTTCCGTAATACAAGCAGCGCTCGAAAACGTGCCCAACGACTAATGCACCCCACCCATCAGCCGGCGGATCGGCTTGATGAGAATCATCAGCACCAGGGCTGCGCCGATGGTCGCCGTGGCGATAGCGCCGAACAGCGTCGTGTACGGGACCGAGGCGGAGACGCCGGCCACCCAGCCCGCCAGCTTGTTCCCGGCAGCGATGGACAGGAACCAGACGCCCATCATCATCCCGACCACCCGCATGGGGGCGAGCTTCGTGACGACGCTGTTCCCCACCGGACTGAGGCACAACTCGCCCACGACCTGCAGGAAGTAGGCGGCCACGAGCCACAAGGGGCTCACGAGCACGCCCTCGCCGCTCTGCGCCCTCGCGCCGGCGGGCAGGAGGAGGACGAACGACAGCCCCGCGAACAGCAGCCCGAAGGCGAACTTCGCCGGCGTCGAAGGCTCCCGGGGTCCGAGCCGCACCCACAGCCAGGCGAACGCCCCCGACAGCAGGATCACGAACAACGGCTGGATGGCGACGAACCAGCTGGACGGGACGGCCCACCCCAGCACGGTGCGGTCCGCGTGCCGGTCGACGAACAGGTTCAGGGTCGAAGCCGCCTGCTCGTAGGCGGCCCAGAAGAGGGCGGCGAATACGAAGAACACGAACACCGCACCCATCCGCCCCCATTCGACCGGCGTGAATCCGAGGACACCGTCCTCGGTCAGCGGGTCGGCGGCCCCGGCCGCGGGCGCCGTGGGCCGGGCACGGGCAGCCGAGCGCTCGAGCGCGGGACGCAGACGTTCCCGGCCGGCCACGTACTGAACGAGCCCAAGCGTCATTCCGACGCCGGCGCAGGCGAATCCGAGATGCCAGTCCACCTTCTGCGCGAGCGCACCGGCGATGAGCGGGCCGATGAAGGCGCCCAGGTTGATCCCCATGTAGAAGATCGAAAAGCCGGCATCGCGCCGTGCATCCTGCGCGTCGTAGAGCGCGCCCACCATCGTGGTCGCGTTGGGTTTCAAGAGCCCGGTCCCGATGACGATGAAAGCGAGCCCGGTGTAGAAAAATGGCAGCGCTTTGAAGGCGAGGGTGAAGTGGCCCAGCGCGATGATGAGGCCGCCGAGCAGCACGCTCCGATACGCCCCCAGCAAGCGGTCCGCCACGATCCCGCCGAGGATCGGCGTCAGCCACACGCTGCCCGTGTACGTGCCATAGACCGAGCCCGCGTGCTTCACGTCGAAGCCGAGCCCGCCGGCCGCAACCGGGGCGGTCATATACAGGATGAGGAAGGCCCGCATCCCGTAGTAGCTGAACCGCTCCCACATCTCGGTAAAGAAGAGCGTGGAGAGGCCGCGAGGATGCCCGGCCCAACCCGACGTGTCGGTCATGCGTCAGTCAAAGAGCTCGTTCTGATCGACCGATTCAGGGGCGGCCGGCGCGCGCAGGATCTCCCCCAAACGCTGCTCCCACTTCTCGACGTCGAAGTGGTGCTCGTGCTGGAGCGCGCGGCGCAGTACGGGGGAGAACTCGTGGAACGCGGCGAGCAGCTCGCTGATCCCCTCCCGCGATGCCTGCGCCTGGAAGCCCGCGTCCGTCGCCCCCATGTCCTCGAGGATGCTCTGCTCGGTGCGCGAGGCGATGATCGGCTCCGCACGGCCCTGGACGAATACGTTGGTCCGGCGCCTGGGCCCGCGATCGTCCTCGATCGGCATCAGGCCGATGATGCCGTCGGACCGCCAGTACTTGCCGTATCCCAGAAAGACCATGCGGTCGCGCTTGATTTCCATGCTGCCTCCGGAACGTCGTCCGTCCTGCGTCGGTCGATCCCCGTACCACTGCACGAGCGTGGCACGGACGGCGGACCACAGACGGCCGAAAACACTCACTTCTTCCGCCGTGTCAGGACGTCATCCAGCACCACCCTGTCGATCTTCCCGTCCATCCGCACCCGTACGTCGTAATTCTCCCAGTACATGAAGTTCGCGAGGGCCTCGAGGAACGTCCGGTTCGCGACGCCCTGCGGTGCCGCGAGCCATTTCTCCTTCTGGTTTTCGGGCTCCCGCAGCAGGATCGGCTCGAGCTGCTTCACGAGATCCGGAGTGAGGGCAAGAAGGTCTTCGGGACGACTCGTGAAGAAGTAGAGCTTGTGCAGCTCGTACAGCCGCTCGAGCTCGCGGATGGGGTTGGTATCGTCATACACGCGGATGTCGATGTAGCGGTCGTTCAGTCCGAGATAGCCCGCGTTCTTGCGCACCACGAGCAGCGCCGCGGACTCCATCCCTCGCTTGTCGCCCCCACCCGCCTGCCCCGCGACGAGCGCGGCCAGCAACCGGTCGGCGAGCGAGCCTCGGGTGCGCTGGAACTCCTCGGCCATGTTCTTCACCGTTTGGTCGGAGACCATGATGTTCGCCTGGGCCGCGAAATCCCGTCCCACCATCAGCTCGCCCTTGCCCCCGATACGCCCGGCCGCCCGACCGCCGGTGCGCCCGCCCGCCCAGTCGAAGCACGAATCGCCAGTCCAGCTCGCGGCGTAGCCGCGTCCATCCACCATCCCGACCTGGCGCTGTGCCGGGCGAGGGTCATCGCGCATCACGATGCGCAACGCCTCGGGGGCGGTCGCGCCCCTCGCCATCAGCTCCAATCCCGTTTCGCCGTAGTCGGTGTTCCCGAGCGACTGGGTGGCCACGGCGCCGACCCCCGCTTTGGCCCACGGCACGATGCCGCCGACGTTGGGGAACTTGGATTGCACGGCGACGCCCAGATCACCCGTGGCCGTGTCGTAGGCGACGATGCTGTACGTATGGACGCGCTTGAGCAGGTCCGGCGGGCGGGGTTGCTGCAGCGCGACGGCGAGAAGGAAGGATAGCACGCGCTAGTCTTTCTTCAGCTTCTTCTTCAGCTCCCGGAGCTGTCGATCCGCCGCGGCCTCGCGGGCGGCGCGATCCAGGTCCCCCTTGAGCTGCTCGTCCTTGAGGTCCATCCCCGGACGGGCCCCGCCCGCCTCCTGCAGATCGCGCCACGCCCGCTCCGCCGAGCGCTCGGCTTCGGTGAGCGGGCGTTCCCGTTCGGCGCGCGCGAGCTGCGTCTGCATCTCGGAGAGATCGCGCTCGTAGAGGGCCAGCTCGTCCGCGAGCGCGGCCGACTTCTTCTCGAGCATGCCCACGCGCTCGCGGTGCTTCGTCGCGAAGCGCTGCGCCACCTCGACGGTCTCCTTGTCCTGGATCTCGGCCGCGAGCCGGCCGCGCCGCTCGGCGTCGGCGAGCCGCTGGCGCTCGAGCGCGAGCTCCCCATCCGTCCGGGTCACCGCCTCGCGGGTTTCCCGGACGGCGACCTTCGCCTCCACCACTGCCTCACGCATCTGACGCGCCAGGTCACGCAAATCCCCCGGCGGCGTCGCCGCGTCGAGTGCGGCGCGCAGCGCGTCCCGCAGGCGCTCGAACAAGAGGCGCTAGCTTTTCCGGACCGTTTTTGCGAAGAACGGCGAGTAGACCTGCTCCACCGCGCGCGATTTGCACTTGGGGCAGGCGGGCCGCCTCCGGCCGTGCTCCTCGATCCCCTCTTGCTGGCTGAAGCGCTTCCGGCACTTCGTGCAGCGGTACTCGTAGATCGGCATAGCGGCATCAACGTATTCCGCGCCGAAACCGGGGTCAAGTTGACGGCATGACCGGGCGTCCCACATTGTTGGCCCCATGGGGACGCGCGTCTCGGGTGCGGCGGCGGTCGTCCTGGCCGCCGCCCTGGCCTGTAATGGGGGCCTCGAGCCGACGCCCGTGTGCGGCAGGAGCTTTGTCGGGATCTGCGGCACGGTGACGTTCCAGGGCCAGGAGCCGGAGAGCACGCAGGGCGTGTTCATTGTCGCATATCCGACCTTCCCGCAGAGCCGCACCGACCTCCTCAACAACTTTCTTCCCCGCCCGCCCCTGGAGTCGCTTCTGCGACCCTTCACCAACCCGCAGTTCTATGCCGTGCAGCTACCGAGCGGCCGCTACGAGTGGGTTCTGGCAGTATGGTTGAAACAGGGTGCCGTGCCGACGCCGACCAACGCCGATACCGTCCTTCGCGAAGCCGGCTTCTACCGCGACGAGACCGATCCTGCGCAGCCCGGCATCGTGACCGTGCCCAGCGGCGCCCGCACGGATTCGATCGACTTCCTCATCGACTTCGGCAACATGCGCCGCGTCTGCGACTATTTCCCTCCCTGCCCGCCGTGAAACGCATGCTCGTAACCGCGTTGCTGGCGAATACGGCGGCGGCTGGAGTCCTGCGCGCGCAGGGGAGCGCGGCTGTTCACGGCTCGGTACGGGACACCCTCGGCCAGCCGTTGCCGGCAGTCGTAGAGGTCGTGGGCACGGGGTTGAGAGACTTCGCAGATGATCAGGGCCGGTACCGGGTCAACGTTCGGGCCGGTCGGGCGGTCGTACGGGTGAGTCACATCGGGTTCGCTCCCGTACTCGACACCCTCACCCTCGCGGCGGGCGATTCCGTCGAGCGCGACTACGCACTCCGGCCGACCGCGATCGAGCTCCAGCCGACGGTCGTCACGGCCGCCAAGCGGTCTCAGCTCCTCGACCAGGCGATCACCGGCGTCGCGATCGTCACGGACACCCAGCTCGCCCGCCGCGCCGTGAGCACCGTGGACGAGGCGGTGGACAGGGCCCCGGGCGTGCAGTTCCTGAACGGCCAGGTGAACATCCGGGGGTCGAGCGGCTACGTGCAGGGGCTCGGGAGCCGCGTGCTGCTGCTCGTGGACGGCGTGCCCGCGAACCAGGGGGACCGCGGCGGCATCCACTGGGACCTGGTCCCGGTGAGCGAGCTCGTGCGGGTCGAGGTGGTGAAGGGTGCGGGCTCGTCGCTCTACGGCTCTTCCGCGTTGGGCGGCGTCGTGAATCTCATCACGCGTGACATCTCGTCTGGCTTCCACGCTCGCATCCGCGCCACCGGAGGTTTCTACGCCGACCCGCCGCACGACGTCTGGACGTTCCGCGACTACACCGGCGGGCACGGCGGCGTCGACGTCAGCGGCTCCTACGGCAGCGAACGCCTCCGCGGCCGGGTCACCGTGGGCGGCCGACACTCGGACGGGTACCGCGAACAGGACCGTCGAGACCACTGGCAGGCCGCCGGGAAGGCCGAGTGGCTACCCACGCCGGCGACGCGCGTGACCGCCTCGACCTCCTGGGCGAGCAACCAGTATGAGGTGCCGCTCGCGTGGTGCGTGCGTCCCAAGTGCGACGACCGGGGACAGACCTACCAACCCTTCAAGATCGATACCGACGGCCGGGGCTCGTTCACGCGCTCGGACAAAGGGTACGTCACGGCGGCGGTCGCGCACACTGCCTCCGAGCGCGCCAGCTGGGAGGCGCGCGGCTCGTGGCTGCGGACGCACTTCATCGATTACCACCCCGGCAACAACGACACTGCCGCCGCGAACCGCTTCGGGGGCGAGCTGCGTGGCGTGGTGCGACCGGCACCCGGCCGCGTGGTGACCGTCGGAGCCGAGGGAGCGCGCTCGGATGTCGCGAGCGACATCTTCGGTGACCACACGCAGAATGAGATCGCCGCGTACGGGGAGAGCGAGCAGCTGCTCGGGCGGGCGCGAGTCACGGCGGGCGCCCGGATCGATTTTTTCGCGGTGGACGGCGGCGGCCTGGACGCCGTCCTCAGCCCGCGCGCGGGCGTGGTGCTCCCGACCGGCCCGCGCCTGGTCTGGCGCGCCTCGGGAGGCCGCGGATTCCGGGCCCCGGCTCTCGCCGAGCGGTTCGTGTCGACCGCTGTCCCCCCGTTCATCGTGATCCCGAACCCGGCCTTGAACCCGGAGACGGCGTGGTCGTTCGAGCTCGGCAACGTCGCGCACCTGTCCCCGTCGGTGCAATCCGACGCGGCGCTGTTCTGGACGGAAGCCCATGACCTGATCGAGCCTCGCATCGTCAGCGACACGCTGATCCAGCTCCAGAACGTCGCGCGCGCCCGGCTGGTGGGGCTCGAGCTGACCCTCACGGCGAGCCCGTTCACACCCCGGCTCGCGACATCGCTCGCATACACCCTGCTCGATGCCCGCGAGCTCGCCCACGGCGCGGCCGCGGAGCGCGCGCTCGCGTTTCGGCCCAAGCACCTCCTGACCCTGAGCGCGGACTACGACTGGCGCGCGTTCTCCGTGGGAGGGGACTTCCGCTACGCGAGCCGCTTCGAGCGCGTCGAGATCTACACCGACGACCCGCGCGTCTCGGAGCGGGCGCTCGACTTGCGAGCCGGGTACGATCGCGGGCCTGTCTCGGTTCGCGGGCTCGTCACGAATGCCCTGAACTACATCTACAACCAGGTGCCCCGCACGCTGGCCCCGGTGCGGACTCTCTCGGTGGTCCTGACCTGGACGTATTAGATTGATACGATGCTCAGTTCCTACGCCGCGTTGCTCTCGGTCCTCCTGTCGGCGTTTCAGACGGCGGCAATCGACGGTACCTGGGAGCTCGTCCGCATCTTCCGCTCGGGACCGGCAGCAGCCGCGCGGGCAGTCCCGATCGACTCGACCGTGTACGTGCGGCTGACGCTCAAGACCATGCCTGGGGGCTGGATCGATGGGCGGCTGTACCGCCGCTACTATGGCGAGGAGGAGCGGCCCAAGATCGAAGCGGGACCGCTCCGCGGCACCCCACGCTACATCATCGGCGCGGACTTCGAGCACCCCGCTGCCGAGAAGGCACGCACCGCCGCCTGGCTCGTCGGCGACACGCTGCTGCGTCTGGGCACACCCTTCGTGCCCGATGCCGACAGCATCGAGCTCAAGCGGGTCGGCCCCGATGCGCCGTATCCCGCAACCGTCCTCGAAGTGGTGACCGCTCGATGACGACGGTGTTCCGCTCGACGATCGTTCGCGCGACGCCGTTCTTCTTGACGGCTCTCGCGTTGTCGTGCGGCGGCGACCGTTCCGGCTCGCCCACCTGCGGCCTCGCGGCGCTCGCCGGGCCCATGTTGATCCAGGAACAGCTCAAGAGGCAGCCCTTCGTTCTGACCGACGCGCCGCGCGGCCTGCCAGCGTCCCTCCCGGCCCGCGTCGCCGGCACGGCACAGCAAGGGCAAGTCGCGGTCGGCTATCACGGGCCGCGGCTCACCATGGCGTACGGGGGCCCGGGGGCTCCTCCCTTCCCGACGGATACGACCGTCTACGCTCTCCTCGTCGTGGACGACTCGACCCAGCGGGCCCAGGGGGTCCTGATCTACGAGGGTGTGCGACCACCCGAGACGTACCCGCAGCTCGGCGTCGTGACGTGGGCCGACAAGTCGATTCCGCTCTACGGTGTGCGGGTTGAATGGACGAGCGTGAGCAACCCCCGCTGCCCGCTGCTCGGCGCACCCGCCCAGCCATCCTGATGAGCAAGGTCGTCGCCGTCACCGCGACCTGCCGCACCGACGACGGGCGCGAGCGGGTCGCCCTGAACACTGCGTACGTGCGGGCGCTCACCCGCGCCGGGCTGGTGGCGCTCGTGGTGCCGCCGCTCTTGGACCCCGAGGACGCGTGCGCCGCGCTCGACCGGGTCCAGGGACTCGTGCTCACGGGCGGGGAGGACGTGGAGCCCGCTCGCTACGGCGCCCAGCCGCACGCCAAGCTCGAGGACACCGACGCCGCACGGGACGCGGTGGAGGTCGCGCTGATCGCCGGCGCCCGTGCGCGGCGACTCCCGCTCCTCGCGATCTGCCGCGGGATTCAGATCCTCAACGTCGCCCTGGGAGGCACCCTGTACCAAGACCTGCCGAGCGAACGACCGAGCGAGATCGACCACAGCGACACGCGCTCCCGCCACGGACTGCGCGTCGCGCCGGGCTCGTTGCTGCACCACACCATCGGGACCGCCGAGACCACCGTGAACAGCCGCCACCACCAGGCCATCCGCGACCTCGCCCCGACCCTGCGCGCAACCGCGTGGGCGACGGATGGCGTGGTCGAGGGCGCCGAGCCCGCAACGGGCGGCGACCCGTGGATGCTCGCCGTACAGTGGCATCCGGAGGACGACGTCGAAGACGCGCTGTTCCGCGGCTTCGCCGGGGCGGTGCGATGAGCCTCGCCTTCCCGTCCACTGAATGGGTGAGCGCGTACGGCGCCGCCATCAACGCCAGCGAGGGCTACCGCGCGGCCTCCGCCCAGTGGACCCACGGCCCGGTGGCGCTGGTCGTGAACCCACAGCCGGAGATCGGGATCGCCGAGCCGGTAGGGATCTGGCTCGACCTGGACCGCGGCGCGTGCCGCGAGGCGAAAGTCGTGGCGCAGGGCCAGGCCGACCGGGCGC
Source organism: Gemmatimonadales bacterium (assembly GCA_035763805.1). Classification (GTDB taxonomy): domain Bacteria; phylum Gemmatimonadota; class Gemmatimonadetes; order Gemmatimonadales; family GWC2-71-9; genus DASUAL01. The sequence goes on along the minus strand of DASUAL010000100.1, from coordinate 9,364 downwards.
CGTTCGTCATCAGCGGCGACTACGCGCACTGGAAGAAGGTCATCCGCAAGGAGCTCGGGCCCATCGCCGGCATCATGCAGCGCAAGCTAGCGCTCAAGGGCTCGCTGGCGATCGTGGTGCGGTTCGTGAAGTCGGCGGAAGAGCTGGTGCAGGCGGCGACGCGAGTGCCGACGCGTTTCCTGGACGAATGAGAGGGAGGAGGGAGCGGGGAGCGGCAGCGTCCGAGGCACCGGAGAGTACTGCGCCCCGCTCCCCGCTCCCGTTAGAGATTCCGCAGCATCTTGTCGGGGGTGAAGACGTTCGGGAAGAACACCCGATCGCTGAGCCGGTTGAAGGCAATCCGCAGCGCGGGGAACCGCTCGGCGGCGGCGCGGTAGATCCTGGCGACCCCGTAGTGCGCCGCGAGGTGGTGCTCGGAGGCAAGCTGGTAACCCTGGCGGCCGAGCTCGTCGTAGTAGGGCAGGTCCGGCCCCCCTCGACGGCTGCGCCGCGCCTCCACGTAGTCCGGGAACAGGCCGGCGAGCCAGAGGCTGTAGTTTCCAAGATGCACGCGCAGCAGGAAGCCGCGCTCCCCGGCGTGGTCCAGGCCGGTCAGCTCCCCCACCATGTCGACCAGGTAGCGATAGCTCTGGTCGTCCTGGCGCCGGATGCGGGTGTGCCGGTCGTGGTCGCCGAACTCGAGCAGGAGCCCGGCGAGATAGTCGGCGAGCTCGCGGTCGTCCACGCCGCCGGCGAGGAGCGTGTGCCGCACCGCCACGTAGGTGAAGAGCGCTGGCGATGGCACGACGAGCGTGCGCAGCGCGAGCAGGGCTTCGAGCAAGCCCGGCTCGTCGAGCAGCCGGTCAGGACCTTCGTCGAGCAGGCGGCGCTCGTAGCGCTCACGCCGGCCGGCATCGCCGCGCGCCAGGGCGAGCGCGACCACCCGGAAATCCGGTCCTCGCAGACGACCGCGGACGTTGGGCAGGATCATGCCGAAGCCTCCTCAGACTAACCTGCTCGCGCAACTGACGACGTTCGCCCAGGAGCTCGCGGGCGCATTCCGTCCCGCGACCGTCGTGGAGCTCGTCGCCCGGACGCTGACCGAGCTCCTGAAGCCAGACCGGCTGTCCATCGTCCTACTTGATGCCGAGACCAACCGGCTCGCCGTGACGTACGACACCAGCGTCGTTCCCGCACGCACGGACGACCCGCTCCTGCAGCTGGCGCTGCGCCGCGGACCGCTGGTCTTCCCCCGGGACGTGAAGGACGAAGCCCGGCGGCGCGGGGCGCAGCTCGGCGAGGAGTCGCCCGGCTGTTGGATCGGCGCGCCGCTCGTCGCGGCCGGCCGAACCATGGGCGCGGTTTCGCTCGCGGGCGGGCGCGCCGGCGCGTTCGGCAAGGGCGAGCTGACGTTGGTCACCGCCGTGCTCGCCCAGGCAGCCATCGCGCTCGAGAACGCCCGCCTGGTCGAGCTGCTCTCCTCCGCGAAGCGCGAATGGGAGAAGACCGTCGACGCGATCACGCAGGCCATCTGCATCGTGGACGCCCACGGCCTCGTGCGCCGTGCCAACCGCGTCTTCGCCGACCTGATCCAGCAGCCCGTCACCGCGATCCCCGGCCGTCCCTGGCTCGGGCTCCTGCCGCCGACGTGGTCGGACCCCGTCGCCCGTGCCATCGCGGAGCCGGCCCCGACCTCCGTCGAGATCAGGGCCGGCGAGCGCCTGCTGCTCCTCACCGCGATCCCGATGGCGGAGCCTGGCTCGGCGGTGCTCGTGGTCGAGGACCAGACCGAGCGGCGCCGGCTTCAGGAGCAGTTGATACAGTCTGAGAAAATGTCGGCGATCGGTCAACTGATCGCCGGGATCGCGCACGACCTGAACAACCCCCTGGCCTCCGTCGTGGGGTTCTCCGATTTCCTTGCCGAAGCCGGAGGGATCCCCCCACAGCTCGCCGAGCCGATCCAGGTCATCCGCCAGGAAGCCGAGCGCGCCGCGACCATCGTCAAGAATCTGCTGTCGTTCGCCCGCAGCCAGGAAGGCGAGCGTAAGCTGCAGCCGATCCGGTCGATCCTCGAGTCGACGCTGGTGCTGCTCCGCAACCAGTTGATGTCGAACAAGGTCGAGGCGACGCTCGAGGTCGAGGCCGACCTTCCGGACGTCGAGGTGAACGCGAACCAGATCAAGCAGGTGTTCGTGAATCTCATCAACAACGCCAACCAAGCGATCGCGAGCGATGCCCCCAGCGGGCGGATCTGGGTAACCGCGAAGCGCCAGCGCGATGCCATCGCCGTGAGCATCACCGACTCCGGTCCCGGCATGGCCGACGAGATCGCCAGGCACGTGTTCGAGCCCTTCTTCACGACGAAGGGAGAAGGCGAGGGCACGGGGCTCGGGCTTTCGATCTGCCAAGGGATCGTCCGGGAGCACGGCGGTCGCATTCTGCTCGACACCAAGCCGGGCGGCGGCGCGACGTTCACGGTCGAGCTGCCCACCGGGGTGCGCGCCTCGCGGGTCGCGGCGGCGCCGGCCGCGGTGCCGGAGGGCAAGCCGCTGCGTATCCTCGTGGTGGACGACGAGCCGCACATCCTCCATTACATGCGCGCCACGCTCGAGAGCTGGGGGCACTCCGTGGAGGTGGCGAGCGACGGCGCGTACGCGCTGGAGCGGGCGCTGGCCGGTGACTTCGATGTCATCGTCTGCGACCTCCGCATGCCGCACTTGTCGGGGCGCGACATGTACCTGAAGCTCGCCCGGCAGGATCCGCGCGCGGCCGAGCGGATCATCTTCGCCACGGGCGACACGGTGCGGGGCGACACCCTCCACTTCCTGGAAGGCCTCGGCCGGCCCTACCTCCACAAGCCCTTCACGCTCGCCGAGCTGCGCGCCGCGCTCGGGCACGCCGCGAACCAGCCCGCCTGATGCCGCCCCTGCCCCCCCTGCGCGTCCTCCACGTGGATTCGGGACGCGAATACCGGGGCGGCCAGAATCAGGTCCGGTTGCTCGCGCGGGAACTCGTGCGCGTGGGCGACGTGGAGCAGCGGCTCGTCACGAAGCGCGGCAGCGAGCTGGCGCGGCGCGCTGCCGCCGCGGGCGTCGCGGTGGGGGAGGCCTCGTGGGGGGCGTCGCTCGACCCCCGCGTGCTGTGGCGTCTGTACCACGAGCTCACGAGCTTCGAGCCGCACCTGCTCCACGCTCACGACAGCCACGCGCTACAGCTCGTGCACTGGGCGCGCCGCCTGGGCGGGGGCGGGCCGCCCCCGCCCGTGCTCGTCGCGACGCGCCGCGTGGACTTCCATGTCCGCCGGCGCAGCGTCTGGTTTCGGGTCGACCGAGTGATCGCCATTTCGGAAGCGGTCAAGATCGTGCTGACGGCGGATGGTCTCTCGGCTGCGCGCATCACCGTGATCCCGTCCGGGATCGACCCCGACGAGGTCCGGCGCGGTGCCGCACGGCCCTTGGATATCCGCGCCCGGCTCGGCCTGCCCCCGGAGACCCCGCTCGCCGTCAACGTCGCGGCCCTGGTCGGCCATAAGGACCACGAGACCCTGCTCCGCGCGGCGCACACGGCCCGGGCCGCTCGCCCCGAGCTCCACTGGGCCGTTGCCGGCGCAGGGGAGCTCCGCCGCTCCCTCGACGTCGAGATCGCGCGCCTGGGCCTCGGGGACCGCGTCCATCTGCTGGGACACGTCGCCGAAGTGGACGCTCTCATCCGCGAGGCGGACGTCTTCGTAATGTCGTCGAAAGAAGAGGGCCTGGGCTCGGTCGCGCTGCACGCGCTGGTGCTCGGGACGCCGGTCGTCGCGACCCGCGGCGGCGGCCTGCCCGAGATCGTGCCGGCGCAGTGGCTCGCACCGGTGGGAGACGCCGAAGCGCTTGCGGGGAAGGTCGTTCAGGCCCTCGACCACCCCGCCCCCATCCCGCTGCCCCCGCAGTTCACCGCGTCGGCGATGGCCCGTGGCGTCTTGGCCGTCTATCGCTCGCTCGTCTAGATTGCAGGGCCATGATCTACGTCTGCGTCCCGGTCCATAATGAGGCCCGCACCGTGGGGCTCGTGCTGTGGAAGGTGCGGCAGGTCTTCACCACCTTCCCGCGCGAGTACCAGCTGCTGGTGCTGGACGACGCATCCACGGACGGCACTGCCGAGGTGCTCGCCTCGTACGCGAAGGTGCTGCCGATGACGGTCGTGACGCAGCGGGAGCGGCGGGGCTACGCGAACAGCCTCGAGCACCTGCTGCGCCTCGCGCTGCAGCGGACGGACCGCCCGAAGCGCGACTGCGCCATTACGCTGCACGCGGACTTCGTCCACTCCCCCGAGAGCATGGAAGAGATGGTGAAGCGGCTCGAGTCGGGAGCGGACCTCGTCGTGGCCGAGCTCGTGGAGCAGCGGGGCCGGCCCCCGCGAGCGCTGAGCTTCGCGCGCCGCTGGACGCCGCGGTTGCTCCGCATCCCCGGAGTCCGGGACACGGTGTCGGGGTTCTTCGCGCTCCGGCTGATCGTGCTGCGCCAGGCACTGAGGGGGGGGTCGGCGCCGCTCCTCGAGACGGACGGGTGGTGCGCCAACGCCGAGCTGCTCGCGCGGCTGGCGCCCCACGCGCGGCGCGTGGACGGCATGCCGGCGGCGGCGCGCTACGACCTCGTACAGCGGCCGTCCCGCGTGAAGCCGTGGCGCCAGCTGCTCGACGCGTGGCGCGCGCGGGCGGTCATCCGGGCGGCGCGCACCTCCACCGCCGTATTGCTGCTGGCCGCCCTCGCAGCCGCCCCCGCCCTCACCGGCGGGGCCATGGTCCACGCCCAAGGCGACAGTTCCCGGGTGGATTCCGTCCGCACGGACTCGATCCGGCCCGACGCGCCGCCTCCGATCGGCGCCGTGTTCCCCGTCGTGCCGTTCAATGTCGGTGAGCGGCTCGTCTATCAGGCCAAGTACGGGTTGTTCAACGTCGGCACCGCGACCATGCAGGTGGCCGGGATCGACAGCATCCGCGGCGTCGAAACCATGCACTTCGTGTTTCACATCGAGGGTGGCGCGCTATGGTATCACCTCGACCAGAAGCTCGAGTCCTGGGTCGGGCGTCACGATTTCCACTCCCGCCGCTTCTGGAACCAGACCGAGGAGAAGGGCAAGACCTGGCAGCGGCAGTTCGACATCTACCCTGACTCAGGCTTTTACCGCGAGGCGAGCCGCGACACGATCTTGCCGACGGTGCCGGACCCCCTGGACGACGCCGCCTTCCTCTACTGGATCCGCACGGTGCCGCTCGAGATGGGCAAGAAGTATGAGTACCGCCGTTATTTCCGCCCCGAGCGCAACCCGGTGATCGTGGAGGTCCTGAAGCGGGAACGAGTGAGCGTCGCGGGCAGGAAATGGAAGGCCATCGTCATCCGTCCCAAGATCCCGCGCGGCGGCGGCATCTTCGCCGAGAAGGCGGACGCCCGGATGTGGCTCTCGGACGACAGCCTGCGCATCATGCTCGCGCTGCAGTCGAACTTCTCGTTCGGCCAGGTGACGCTGAAGCTCAAGGAGTACTCCGATCCTGCCGCGGAGCACCCATGACCGACTATCGCGAGGCGGACTTCTCCCGCCTCAAGACCGTCCCGATCGCGCAGCGCTCCAACAAAGTCGACCCCTCCCTGCTCGCGCAGGCGCCCCCCCCTGGCCGCGACAAGAGCTTCGCCGCGTTCTGGGGCTCGCTCCCGGACATCCTCGCCGCGAAAGACCTGCGCTACGTCGCCGAGCGCATCGCCGCCGCGGCCGGTCGCCGCGCCGTAGTCGTGATGATCGGCGGGCACGTCGTCAAAGTGGGCCTCGGGCCTTTGCTCCGGGAGCTCGTCGCGCGCGGTGTGATTACCCACCTCGCCCTGAATGGGAGTGCGGCCATTCACGACTTCGAGCTCGCCGCCTACGGGGGGACCAGTGAGGACGTGGCCGCAGGCCTCTCCGACGGCACGTTCGGGATGGCCGAGGAAACGGGCCGGGACATGAATGCCGCAATCTCGGAGGGCGCGGGGGCCGGGCGCGGGATGGGCGAGGCCCTCGCCGCCGGTCTCCAGCGCCGCGGCACGCTCGCCGCACCCGCAGCCTCCGTACTCCTTGCCGCCGCCGACCGGGGGATCCCGGTCACGGTGCACGTGACCGTCGGCGCGGACATCATCCACCAGCATCCCACGGCGGATGGCGCCGCGCTCGGCGCGACGACGCTGCGCGACTTCAAGCGGCTTGCGGCCTCACTCCCGGCGCTCGACGATGGCGGCGTCGTTCTCAACCTCGGCAGCGCCGTAGTCATGCCTGAAGTGTTCCTGAAGGCGCTCACCGTCGCGCGTAACCTGAACGCGGGGAAGCCGACGGCGTTTACGGCATGCGACTGCGACATGCAGCGGCACTACCGCCCGCGCATGAACGTGGTCGAGCGGCCCACGCTCGCCGGCGGACGTGGGATCCAGCTCACCGGCCACCACGAGATCCTGATCCCTCTCCTGTGCTGGGCGGTGCTGGAGCGGCTCGATGGGCGCGAGTGGCCGCGCTAGCCTGGCGCTCGCCGCCCTGGTCGGCGCAGCGTGCGTCACGCGCACCGAGCGCGTCGCCCCGAGGCCGGGGGCTGCCGGGGTCAGCGCGCACGGCACGCCTGAGCTGATCCAGACGATCGCGCGCCAGGCGCTGGCGCTCGACGCGGCGGGAGACCGCGCGGCCGACACGCTGTACGCGCCCGATGCTCTGGTAGTGGCAAACGCGCGCGTGCGCCTGGCGGCGCCGCGCTTCGCCGGAATCGGATACGGCGGGCGGGTCACCGTGGCGACCGCCACGACGACCCTGGAGGGCCGATTCGCGTGGGTGATGGTGGACTACCGGTGGATCAATTCACGGCAGAATCAGGCCGAGGCCGGACGGGCCACGCTCGTCTGCGCGGAGCAATCCCACGGCTGGAAGATCGTGCACGCGCACTCGAGTCAGCTTCTACCCTGGGACCGTTAGGCGTCCGCTGGGCGGCCCTTGATCATCTCACGGATCTTGTCCGCGGTGCTCGGGCTGAGTACCCGCAGCGCGAGATAGATCAGGAAGCCGATGGCGGCGAGATACAGCACGGTCATCGCGAGGCCGATCAGCCCGCCGAGGATCCCGAACACGATCTTGAGGGCGAACCACGCCAGCACGGCGAAGACGGCGAAACCGATGATGCTCCGGAACATGGGACACTCCTTCGTATATGCCCGACGCTCGGGCCGTACGACGGAATGTAGCAGCCGGTTTCAGCCGAGCGCCAGCCGATGAAGGCGCTTGACGTCGCCGTCATCGGCGGAGGCGTCGTCGGGGCTGCCTGCGCCCGGGCTGCCGCGCTGCGGGGCCTCGAAGTCGCGATCTTCGAGCCCGGTCCTGACCCGGCCGCGGCGTCACCCGCCTCCGCCGGGATGCTCGCCGCGCAGATCGAGCCTGGAGACGAAGCGCTGCTCGCACTTTCGGTCCGGGCTCGGGACCTGTACGAGGAAATCGCGCACCAGCTGCACGAGACCACGGGCATCGATATCGGCTTCTGGCGCGCCGGGATCGCTTCCATCGCCTTCGACGAGGCGGCCGCCGACCGGCTGACGCAGGACGTGGCCCGACAGCGCCAGGCGGGGCTGCGCTGCGATTGGCTGGACGGCGACGAAGTGCGCGAGCGCTGGCCCGGTGCCTCCCCGGACTGTCACGGCGCGTTGTTTTCACCCGAGGACGGCGCCGTCGACCCGCAGGCGTTGACACGCGCCTGCCTCGCCGACGCCCGCCGCGTCGGCGCGACTCTGCGGGTCGAACGGGTCACCGCCGTCCAGACCGCGCAGGGCCGGGTCACCGGCGTCGTCACGCCCGACGGCACCACGGCGGTCGGTCACGTGGTGCTCGCGGCAGGCGTCTGGTCGTCCCAGATCGCCGGACTTCCCCGCCCGCTTCCCATCGAGCCGGTTCGCGGTCAGCTGGCGGCCACGGCCTGGCCCCCCGGCACCCCTGCCGCCATCCTCTATCATGACCATGGCTACGTGCTCGCGCGCGGCGCCGAGGCCGTGCTCGGCAGCACGATGGAGCGGGCGGGATTCGAATGCCGGGTGACGAACGAAGGGCTGGCGCAGATCTTCCGGGGCGCCGTGCGGCTGCTGCCGACGTTGTATCAGCAGGCGGTGCGACGCATGTGGGCGGGACTGCGCCCCGTAACGGCCGATGGGTGGCCGATCATCGGCCCCGACCCCGCGGTGCAGCACCTGTGCTACGCCGCAGGCCACGGCCGCAGTGGCGTCCTCCTGGCGGCGTTGACGGCTGACATCATCGCCGACCTGCTCACGCAGGCTGAGACCGACGTGGACATCACGCCGTTGCGCGTAGACCGCTTCGTGCCCCCGGCTGACGGCTGATAGCGCATGGCTGAAAGCGGCTGATGTACACGACCTGCGCGTTCTGCAGCGGCAAGCTCGACGGCGACGGCGGGCCGTCCGGGCTCGCCGTCGGTAGGCGACTCGCGTTCGACGAGTGGAGAGGCCGGCTCTGGGTTATCTGCCCCAAGTGCTCCCGCTGGAACCTGGCCCCCCTGGATGACCGGCTGGATCGCATCGACGCCCTCGCCCGCGCCGCCGGCGAGGGCCGTGTCGCGGCGGCCACCGAGCAAGTCGCGCTCATCCGCTGGCGGGGATATGATCTCGTCCGGGTCGGCAAGCCGCCGCGCATCGAGTTCGCGACCTGGCGCTACGGCGAGCGCCTCCGGGCCCGGCAGCGCGAGCAGCTCAGGTTCGTGGTGCCGCTCACCGTGGCGACCGTCGGGCTCGCGGTCGCGGTGAACGTCGCGGCGGGCGGATCGGTCGGCATATTCGTGTGGAACATGCCGAACATCGCCAGGGCGATGTATCGAGGAATCGTGGGACGGCGCCGCGTCGGCCTCGTCGAGCCACCGATCTGCGAGCGCTGCGGCTCGGTGATGAATCTCCAGGCGAAGCACGTGGCGCACGCGCGCGTGGTGCCGCAGCGCCCGGGGGATCTGGCCCTGATCCTGAGTTGCCCCAAGTGTCACGCCGAGGGCGCGATGCTCATCGGCGCGGACGCTCAGGCCGCGCTGCGACTCGGGCTCACGTATCTCGCCCTTGCCCGCCGCCACCGGCAGCGCGCTGAAGACGCCGCCCGGCTCGTCGAGAGCGCGGGGGGACCCGACCACTTGATTCGGGACGTGGCTCGCCGCGAGCTCACGCTCCGGAGCCTCGCCCCCGAGCGTCGCCTGGCGTTCGAGATGGCAGTGGACGAGCGGGCGGAAGTCGAGGACATCGAGCGGCAGTGGAAGGAGGCCGAAGAAATCGCGGAGATCGCCGACGGCGCCTTGAGCACCGACCCGGAGCTCGAGGAGCACCTGCGCCAGCTCAGGAGCAAACTCGAGCCGCCG
>DASUAL010000099.1:0-25201 GCA_035763805.1 Gemmatimonadales bacterium | reverse complement strand
TGCGAAGTGCAGCGGCGCGCTGTCATTCGTCACGAGCACCGCGGCGCGCCGGATCACCTCGGCCGACTGTCGCAGCGTCAGGCGGCCGCACGCGCTCGCCGCCTGGGTGCGCGCTCCACCGCCCTCCACCGCCCTGACGATCTCGTCTCCCAGGGCCGCGTCCTCCGGTCCTCCCACCGTGACGATCGCCGCGCGCTCCGCGAGCCACTGCGACAGCGCCGGGTAGTGCGGCCAGCGCTTGCTGCCCCAGATGGACCCGGGCGCCAGTACCACGAACGCCCCTCGAATGCCGTGCTCGCGCAGGAACGCGTCTACCGCCGCACGGTCGGGGGCGGTCGCGAGGAGCGACGGGCGCGCGCCCCGTGGCTCGACGTCGGCCAGCGCGAGCAGCCGGTCGATCTCGTGCCCGCTCGGGGCGCGCCGCCGCACGTCGGTGTACAGCACCCGCCAGCCGTCGTGGAACCCCACGCGCTTCGGGACGCGCGCGAGCCACGCCAGCAGTGCGCTCCGGAGCGAGCGATGCGGAACATACGCCACTTCGTAACGCTCTGCCCGGAGCGCTCGGGCGAGCGCGACCAGGCTCCGGGGCCCGCGGTGCTTTCCGTGCTTGTCGTAGGGGATCACGCGCCGCACGGCAGGATGCGTCTCGACGAGCGGCGCTGCGGCGGGCGTCGTGACTACGTCCACCGGTCCGTACCTTCCGGCGACCGCCTCGAGCAGCGGCGTCGTGAGCACGACGTCCCCCAGGAACGCGGTTTGGATGACGAGACTAGTCAACCTGCAGGACCGCGAGGAAGGCTTCCTGCGGAATCTCGACCGTGCCCACCTGTTTCATTCGCTTCTTCCCCGCCTTCTGCTTCTCGAGGAGCTTGCGCTTGCGCGTGATGTCGCCGCCGTAGCACTTGGCGGTCACGTTTTTGCGCAGCGGCCGCACGGTTTCGCGCGCGATCACCTTGGTGCCGATCGCCGCCTGGATCACGACCTCGAACAGCTGACGCGGGATCAGCTCCTTGAGCTTCTCGGCGATCTTCTTCCCCCACTCGTACGCTTTGTCGCGATGGATGATGACCGAGAACGCGTCCACCGCCTCGCCGTTGAGCAGCATGTCGAGCTTGACGAGATCGCCGGGCCGGTACTCGAGAAACTCGTAGTCGAGCGACGCGTAGCCGCGGGAAATCGTCTTGAGCTTGTCGTAGAAATCGAGGATGATCTCGGCGAGCGGAAACTCCCAGCCGAACTCGACACGCGCGGGATCGACGTAGTGCATCGCCTGGTACACGCCACGCCGCTCCTGTCCCAGGTTCATGATCGCGCCGATGTATTCCGCCGGGGCGAGGACCCGCGCCTTCACGTACGGCTCCTCGATGTGGTCCACGGTGGACCCGTGCGGCATCAGGCTCGGGTTCTCGACCAGCTCGACCGAGCCGTCCGTCTTGTGGACGTGGTACTCCACGTTGGGGACGGTGCTGATCAGGTCGAGGTCGAACTCGCGCTGCAGCCGCTCGCGCACGATCTCCATGTGCAGGAGCCCGAGGAATCCACAGCGGAACCCGAAGCCCAGCGCGACCGACGACTCGGGCTCGTAGTGCAGCGAGGAGTCGTTGAGCTGGAGCTTGGCGAGCGCGTCACGGAGCTCCTCGAACTGGCCGGCGTCCGTCGGGTAGAGCCCCGCGAACACCATCGACTTGATGTCCCGGTAGCCCGGCAGCAGCTCCACCTCGCGGTGCTCGGCGTCGAGCACCGTGTCGCCGGCGCGGGTGTCCCCCACCCCCCGAACGTTGGCGACGAAATACCCCACCTCGCCCGCTTCGAGCTGCTCGGTCGGCTTGTGGCCGAGCTGAAGGTAGCCTACCTCGTCGACGTCGTAGCGGTCGTCCTTGTGCGCTCCGAACGCGATTTTCATTCCCGGCCGCAGCACGCCGTCCACGACCCGGATGCTCGGGATCGCGCCGCGGTAGCGGTCGTAGTAGGAATCGAAGATGAGCGCGCGCAGCGGCGCGTCGTGCATCCCGCGCGGCGGCCGGATGCGCTGGACGACTGCCTCGAGCAGCTCGGGGACGCCCGTCCCCTCCTTAGCGGAGATGCGGAGAATGTCCTCCGGGTTGGCCCCCATCAGGTCGTGGATCTCCTGCGCCCGCCGATCGGGCTCGGCGCCCGGGAGGTCGATCTTGTTGAGCACCGGGATGATCTCGAGCCCGGCGTCGATCGCGAGGAAGAGATTCGAGATCGTCTGGGCCTGGATGCCCTGGGAGGCGTCCACGACCAGGATCGCGCCCTCGCAGGCGGCAAGCGAGCGCGACACCTCGTAGGTGAAGTCCACGTGCCCCGGCGTGTCGATGAGGTTCAGCTCGTACAGCTGGCCGTTCTTGGCGTGGTAGCTCATGCGCACGGCGTTCAGCTTGATGGTGATCCCGCGCTCGCGCTCCAGGTCCATCGTGTCGAGGACCTGCTCGCGCATCAGGCGCTTGTCGAGCGTGCCCGTCAGCTCGATGAGCCGGTCGGCCAGGGTGGACTTCCCGTGATCGATATGAGCCACGATGCAGAAGTTGCGGATGTGGTCTTGGCGCATCGGTGGGGAAATATAGCCGTTGGCCCTTGGCCCTTAGCCATTAGCTTCCAATAGCTACGGCCAATGGCAAATCGCCCCGATTCGATCACCGGCTGGTTCGACCCCGCGCCCAAGGGCGGCTTCCTCCGCCTCCCGGCGCACAGCTATCTCCCCGCGAAGGGCGACCCGAGCGTGCGGCTGCCTGGGCTGCGGCGTGGCGACCTGATCACGCTCGCGAACGGCCGGGTGCTGAGCGTGAACGGCGTGTCACCGGCTGCGCGGCTGGCCGACCGCCCGGAGTTCGGCAAACTCGGCGCCGTGCACCCCTCGCGGCCCCTGCTCCTCGAGACGCCCGGAGCGTCGAGCCCTCGGACCGCCGAGATCCAGCGCCTCGTGGACCTCGTGTGCCCGTTCGGATTCGGCCAGCGAGCGCTGATCGTCTCACCGCCGAAGGCGGGGAAGACGGTGATGCTCCAGGCGATCGCCGAGGGCGTGGCGCTGAACTATCCGGCGGTGATCCTCCTCGTCCTGCTCGTCGACGAGCGGCCGGAAGAGGTGAGCGAGATGGTGGACTGGGGTCGCGGGGAGGTGATCGCTTCGAGCTTCGACCTTCCGCACGAGCGGCACGTCGCCGTCGCCGACATCGTGTTCGAGCATGCGCGCCGGCAGGTGGAGCTCGGCAAGGACGTGGTGATCGTGCTCGACTCGCTCACGCGGCTCGCGCGCTCCCACAATACGGCGGGGCGATCAAGCGGTCGCACGATGTCCGGCGGCCTCGACGCCAATGCGCTCGCCAAGCCAAAGGGCTTGTTCGGCGCGGCGCGGGCGGTGCCGGACGGGGGCTCCCTTACCGTCGTGGCGACCGCCCTCGTTGAGACCGAGAGTCGCATGGACGACGTGATTTTCGAGGAGTTCAAGGGGACCGGCAACGCCGAGCTGCGGCTTGCCCGCGAGCTCGCCGAGCGGCGGATCTACCCGGCGGTGGACGTTGCCGCGAGCGGAACAAGGCGAGAGGAGCTGCTCGCCGACCCCGCCACGGTCGAGGCCAGGCAGAAGCTGCGGCGCGGCCTCGCGGGGCTCCCGCCTGAGAAGGCGATGGACGTGCTGCTCACCCAGCTCCGGCGCACCAAGACGAACGCGGAGCTGCTGGCCGCGGTCCGGTAGGCATCAGGGCGCCGTCTGCACAATCTGCCGGTAGCTGTCGGGATTCCACTTCGGCCGCTGAGCCGCGTTCGCCACCTCAAGCCCCACGTAGAACACGAGCTTGACGACGCGCGACGCCTTGTCGGCGTCGATCTTGTCCGGGGAGTCGCTCACCTCATGATAGTCCGGATGCGTGCCGTTGAAGAAGAATAGGATGGGCACGCCCGACCTCGCGAAATTGTAGTGATCCGAGCGAAAGTAGAAGCGCTGCTCCGGCCAGATGTCGTCGATCGGCGTCATGCGGAGCTCGGGATGGGCGGCAGCGACGCGGTCCAACGTCGCCCCGAGATCGGAGTGCTCCTTCCCGATCACCGCGATCGTGTCGCTCCAGTTTCGCCCCACCATGTCGGCGTTGAGGTTGGCGACGACGTTTGCCAGCGGAACCGTGGGATGCTCGGAGAAATACGCGCTGCCCCACAGCCCACGCTCCTCGCCGCTCACGGTCATGAAGACCAGCGATCGCTTGGGCCGGGGGCTGAGCTTGGAGAACGCCTCGGCCGCCTCGATCACGGCCGTCGTGCCCGAGGCGTCGTCGTCCGCGCCGTTGCAGATCGAGTCCGCCCCCCTCGCGGTGCAGCCTTGGCCGGCGCCGGGCGTTCCGACGTGATCCATGTGCGCGGTGAAGAACACGTACTCGTGCTTGAGCTTGGGATCACTTCCCTCGAGGATGCCGATCACGTTGGGGGCGGACGCCCGCGCGAGCTCGCGCTCCTTCACTCTGAACGCGATCGTTGCGCCGGCGAGCCGCCGGGCGCTCCAGCCGGTCGTCTGAGCCCGCGCCGCCGCAGGATCGATGCCCAGCAGCGCGGCCGCCGTGCGGTCGCGGATCTCGAAGGCCGGCGCCACGGCGCCGGAGTCTGCTGGAACGCCCTCCACGGAGCGGGTCGGCAGCAACGTGCGTGCGAGCCGGTTCTGCCACTGCGCGTCTGGCCGGTCCGAGATCACCACCAGCCCGACCGCACCGGCCCGCAGGGCCGTGGCGAACCAGCCGAGATTCACGGATACGCCCTGCGGCGTGGCCGTGGCGACCATCGCCACCCACGACCCCCTCACGTCCACGCCACCGAGCGGATTCGCCGAGTCCGGCGTCCCGATGAACAGAACCACCGGGCCGGTGACCTCCCCGGCCGGCAGAGGACCGAGCCCGTATAGATAGACGTCGGCACCGGGCTTGAGCGTGGCGCTCGCGGGGCCGGCGATCCGGATCCCGCTCGCCGCCGTATCGACGGCGCGCTGCACGACTGTGTAGCGTTGGTGGGGCGAACCGGCGTCGCCCCCCGGCTTCAGGCCGAAGCGCCGGAATTCGGCGGCGATGTAGCTGGCTGCCTGCTCGAGTTGCGGGCTCGGCGTCGCCCGGCCCAGCATCGAGTCGTCGGCGAGAACACTGATGCGCTGGCGCACGTCGCCGGGCGTGATGGAATTGACAGCGCGCTGGATCGACGCGGGTGTCTGCGCCGTCAGGACGCACGGGACGAGCAACAGCCACAGACGAGGAAACTGACGCACGGTTGGATCCTCTTCCGGAAGCGAACGGAAAGCTAATGTGCCCGGCCGCGGGGGACTACGGCCGGGCACAGCGGCGCGTTTCAATGCGGCTCACGGCTTCCGTCGCTTGAGCTCGGGCTCCCGTGCCGGCTTGTCGGGCGGCGCCGCGCGCTTGGGGGGGGGCTCGACGCGCGGCTCGCTGCGCGGCTTGGGTGGAGCCTCGACCCGGGGGCGGCTCTCGGGCTCACGCCGCGGCTCGGCGCGCGGCCGCTCGGGCTGGACGACCGGCGGAGGCTGGGGCCGTGCATGCTCGGGACGGGTCGGGCGCTCGCGACCATCTGCTCGATCCGGACGGTCGACGCGCTCGGGGTGCTCGGTGCGATCCGGTTTCTGCGGATTCTCCGGCCGGCCGGGCCCGTGGGGGGGGTCCGAATTATCCGGGCGGCGACGCGCGCCGTCCCGGCCGCGGTCGTCGTCCCTTGGCGGCTGCCGGTCATCCGGCCGCTCGCGCGGCTTGACGATGGGCGGCGGGATGACGCCGGTGCCGCCCAAGTCCCGGCCGCGCACGCCAACCTCACGCCGGCGATCATCGTTTACCGGCCGCTGCTTCACGCGGGTGATGAAGGCGTCCGAACCCCGGCGGTCCTTGAAGATGAACCGCGGTTCGGGCTTGAGGGGGCGCGTAAAGACGACGCGCGTGCCCCCGTAGTAGCGATAGGGGTAGTAGTACGGATCGTCGAACACCACGATCCGGAAGCGGATGCAGCTGTGGTCGTACGGGCTCCAGAACGGATAACTCGCGTAGCTATGGCAGTCGTAGCAGAGGAAGCGAGGGTAATCGTAGTGCCGCCCGACATAGTAGGGCACGATGTCGTAGTCCCAGTCGGTGTAGCCGTCGGGGACGATGCGCTCTGCGAGGTCGGTCAGCGCGACGTACGGGTCGCCCCGAACGCGGCCGCCGGCGATGATCCGGTAATCCCAGTGGTCCCCGGCCGCGATGGCGCGGTAGCCGAACGGATCGGCGGCGGCGACGCCGAAGACGTAGCCGACGCCCGGATCGTCGTCGACGTAGAATGCCTGGTGGGAGAAGCCGCCGAAGACCTCGTAATCCCTGCCACCGCGCGCGAAGTTGTCTTCCCACGGCTCGCGCGGGAACAGCACGCGCACCCGACCGTCTGTGTCAACGCGCAGGATCGTGACGTAGGCGTCCAGTTCGGTGCGGAAGTGGACCCGCACCGCCTGGCCGCCGGTGTACGGGTCGTCGCCCCGGTCGGTCCAAACCTCGACGCGGGGGCGGTAATGGGGCACGGCCGGTGGCGGAGTGAAGTCCCGGGCGCCGGACAGGGTGAGCACGCTGAGGAATGGGAGAATCGCGAGCATTGGTGCCTCCTCCACCGTGAAAGGAAGGCAGGCGGCATGCCAGCCGGCCGTGCACGGGCGGGGTCCCTAAGAGGTTGTGAGGAGCCTGGATACGACACGACTACCGGTGTGAGCTCGGTCACGGGGTGTCCTCTACCCCGGACATTCAGCCGTTCATTAGTTTCCGCCCACGCATGACCGACACGCATCGCATCGACCTGCTTGATCCTGCCGAGGTCGCCCGGCTTGGCGGGATCGAGATCGTGGCGCAGGGGGTGGTGGAGGGCTTCCTGGCGGGGATCCACCGCTCGCCGTTTCGGGGTTTCTCGGTCGAATTCACCGAGCACCGTGCGTACCAGCCGGGCGACGAGCCGCGCTACCTCGACTGGAAGATGCTGGCGCGCTCCGACCGGCTGTTCGTGAAGCAATTCGAGGAAGAGACCAACCTCCGGGCGATGATCCTGGTCGATGCGAGCCGTTCGATGGCGTGGCGCGGGGCTCCCCCCCCGGTTCGGCTCACGAAGCGGGCGTACGCCGATCGCCTCGCGGCGGCGCTCGCGCTGATCCTATTGCGGCAGCGTGACGCGACCGGACTGATCACCTTCGACGAAGTAGTGCGGCAGGTGATCCCGGCGCGCGTGAAGGCGGGACAGTGGACACGCCTGGTGCGCGGGCTGCTCGACACACCGGACGGCCGCGGGACAGCGGCACAGGCGGCACTGCTGCGCCTCACGTCGCTGCTCGCGCGTCGCGGGCTGGTAGTGCTCGTGTCCGACCTGCTGTTCGAGCGCGACCTGGCCCTCACCGCCCTGCGCTATCTGCGGCACCGCGGGCACCAGGTCATTGTGCTGCATCTGATGGATCCTGCCGAGGCGGAGCTGGCAGGCCCCCCGGAGGTGCGGTTCCGAGATCCCGAGTCGCCAGCGAGCGTGGTGGTGCGCCCGCGCGAGCTGGC
Source organism: Gemmatimonadales bacterium (assembly GCA_035763805.1). Taxonomy (GTDB): domain Bacteria; phylum Gemmatimonadota; class Gemmatimonadetes; order Gemmatimonadales; family GWC2-71-9; genus DASUAL01. The sequence continues at coordinate 17,651 of DASUAL010000099.1, read as the reverse complement.
GCGCGCGTACGCCGACACCGTGCGGCGGGAGATATCGGCGTGGCGGACGGCGTGCCGGCGGCACGGCATCGCCTACCACCACGTGCTGACCGACATGCCGTTCGGCATGGCGCTGCGTCTCCTCGCGTGACCTTCCTGCATCCGCTGGCGCTTTTGGGGCTCGCCGCGGCCGCGATCCCCGCGCTCCTCCATTTGCTCGAGCGCCGCGTCCCGCCCGAGGCGGAGTTCCCGCCGATCCGCTACTTGAGTGAGGCCGAGCGGCAGAACGCGCGGCGGCTGAAGCTCCGCCACCTGCTGCTCCTGATTCTCCGCACGGCGCTGATCGCGCTGATCGCGCTCGCCGCCGCGCGGCCGCTCGTGCCCTCGCGCAGCGGTGGAGCAGGGGCCGCGGGTGGGGCGGGAACGCATGAGCCGGCCGTGCTCACGGTGATCCTCGACAACTCGCCGTCGTCGGGGCTGGTCGTGGACGGGCGGCCGACGCTCGACCGGCTCAAGGTCGTCGCGCGGGCGTCGATCGCAAGCGCCGGGCCGGGGGACCGGCTGTGGCTGATGCTCGCCGACGGCGTGGCGCGGGCTGGACCCAGGGAAGAGTTGCTTGCGACGCTCGACGGTGCACAGCCGGCGGCGCAGCGGCTCGACTTGACTGCGGCGGTCGCGCGGGCAGCGCGGCTCGTGGATGCGGAGCCGCTCCCGGCGCGGGAGGTGCATGTGGTGAGCGATCTCCAGCGGACGGCGTTCGGCGAGGGCCGGGTGGACGTGCCGCGCGGGGTGCGGGTGCTCGCCCTCGCCCCGGCGGGGTCGCCGCCCTCGAACCGCGGGATCGCCGCGGCGCGCCTGGCGGGCGGCGCGCTGGCGGTCACGGCGGCCGGCACGTCGGGCGCGGCCCCCGCGTCGGTCGCGATGCGATTGCGCGGCCGCGACGCGGGCCGGGCGCTCGTGGTGCCGGGGGCAAGCGTTTCGATCCCGCTCCCCGCCATTGCCCCGGGGTGGTGGCTCGGTGAAGTGGCCCTCGATCCCGACGAGCTGCGGGCGGACGACCGCCGCTTGTTCGCGTGGAGGGTGGCCCCGCCCGCACGGGTGCGTGGGGAGCCGGGTGCGGGACCGTTCCTGTCTGCGGCGCTCGCGGTGCTGGCCGAGGGCATGCGTGTGGCGGCGGTGGCCGAGGGGAGCGCCGGGGGGCCGGCCGACGTTTCGATCGGGGAGCGGCCACAGTCGGGTGCGGGGCAGAGCGTTGTGCTGCCACCGGCCGATCCGGCGCTCGTCGGCCCGGCGAACCGCGCGCTCGCCGCGCGAGGCGTTCGCTGGCGCTTCGGCGCTCTGGGCACGCCCGGCCCGATTGCCGCGGAGAGCCTCCTCGGTATCGGCGGCATCCCCGTCATACGGCGGTACCACCTCGAGGTGATGGGGAAGGGGGACGACCCGCGAGGCAGAGGCGACGACGCCGCGGTCCTTGCGACCGTCAACGGGGAGCCGTGGCTTGCTCGGGACGGCGACGTCGTGTTGCTGGGGAGCCGGCTCGACACCGCCTGGACCGCGCTGCCGGCTGCGCCCGCGTTCGTCCCGTTCGTGGACGCGCTGGTGAACCGGCTGACGCGAGGGGACATGCCTGTCGTCGAGCGGGAAGGAGCGCCGCGCGTCGAGTTCCGGACGCGAGGGACCGACACCGTCGGAGCGATCGTGTACGGGCCCGACCCGCGCGAGTCGGACCTGACGCCTGCGGCCGCGGATCTCGTGCGCCGGGCGATCGGCGCCGATGTGCTGGATGACGCCCAGTTCGCGGCCGAGCGGTTCGCCGGGACACGCCGCCTGGACGTGAGCGGCCTGCTGCTCGCGCTCGCCCTGATCCTCGCCGCCGTGGAGCTCGGAGTCGCCACACTGACCCACTGATGTCGCTCGACTTCCTCATCGACCGGTTCGACGAGCTGCCGGCGACGCGGGCGCTGGCGGGCGAGCTGCCGCCGGCCGGTTCGCGCCGCGCAGTCGCGGGGCTGCCGGGGTCCAGCCCGGCCGCGCTCGTCGCGGCGCTCGCGCGACGCTTCCCGCAGCGCGTGTTCGTCGTGGTCGCGCCGACGCCGACGGACGCGGAGCGCTGGCTCGCCGACACGCGTGCACTCGCCGGTGACACCGCCGCGCTCTACCCCCAGCGCGAAGCTCTAGGTGTCGAGGAGCCACACTTCGAGATTGCGGGAGAACGGATCGAAACGCTCGAGGCTCTGCTCGCCGGTTCGGTCCGCATCGTCGTCACCACGGCGCGCGCCAGCGCGGAGCGGACCGGCATGCCGGCGACGCTGCAGTCGATGCGCTTGCTGCTCGAAGCGGGGAAGCGGGGAGCCGGGAGCGGTTTCCTCAGCGACGTGGTCGCGCGTCTGGAGGCCATGGGATTTGCCCGCGTTGCCACGGTGACCGAGGTGGCGCAGTTCAGCGTGCGGGGCGGGATCCTCGATGTCTACGGGTTCGGCATGGCGGCGCCCGCGCGACTGGAATGGTGGGGCGACGACATCGTATCCCTGCGGACGTTCGATCTCGACTCGCAACGGTCGGGGGAGGCGATCGAGCGGGTCACCGTCCTGCCGGTGAGCACGGAGGGCACGGGGAACGAGGGTGTGGGGGCGCAGCCTGCTGCGCCCCGACGACGTCAGTCCCTCCTCGACTTGTTGCCGAGCGATGCACTGCTGGTGCTGGAGCAGGAGTCCGCGCTCGAGCGGGAAGTCGACCGCGCGTGGGCGGACGCCGCGCATCACCTGGAAGTCGCGCGACGCCTGGGGGAGGAGCCGCCGGCCCGCGAGGAGATCTTCATGGATCCGCGCCGCTGGCGCGAGGGAGTGGAGCGTTTCGCGCGCCTGGCGCTGAACGCGGTGGACGCCGCGACGCGTTTTCCGCTGGCGCCGCCGGAGCCGGTGGATCGGGACATCAAGCGGCTGCGCCAGGTCGTGACGACGGCGCCGCCGACGGTGATCCTGTGCGACAACGAGGGGCAGCTCGAGCGGCTGGAGGAGCTGATCGCGACCGACGCGGCGACCCTCGCCGTCGGAGCGCTCGACGGCGGGTTCATCCTGCCGTCGCTGCGGGTGCTCACCGACCACGAGATCTTCCGGCGGGCGCGCCGGCTGCGGCGACCGCGGCGCTACCGGGCGGCCTCCCCAACGGCCGCGACCCGTGCCCTGCAGCCCGGCGACTACGTGGTCCACCTCGAGCACGGGATCGGGGTCTATCGGGGGATCCAGACGATCGCGGTCGGCGCCGAGGGCGGAACGCTCGAAGTCGCAGCGGTCGAGTACGAAGGCGGCGACCGGCTGAACGTGCCGCTGTATCGGCTGGATCAGCTCGAGCCGTACCGTGCCGCGGGGAACGGGGAGGCGCCGCCGCCCAAGCTCCATCGACTGGGCGCCACGACCTGGCAGCGCCAGCGGGACAAGGCGCGCGCGGCAATCCGTCAGATGGCCGCCGAGCTGCTCGACCTGTACGCGCGCCGCCAGATCGCGACGGGCTTCGCGTTCCCGCCGGATACCGCCTGGCAGCGCGAGCTGGAGTCGGCCTTTCTGTACGAAGATACGCCGGATCAGCGCCGTGCCTCCGAGGAAGTGAAGCGCGACATGGAGCGCATGCATCCGATGGACCGGCTGCTGGTCGGCGACGTCGGGTACGGCAAGACCGAGGTCGCGGTGCGCGCCGCGTTCAAGGCGGTCCAGGCCGGCAAGCAGGTCGCGGTCCTCGTCCCCACGACGATTCTCGCCGAGCAGCATGGGCGCACGTTCCGGGAGCGCCTCGCCGACTATCCGGTGCGCATCGAGGTGCTGTCGCGCTTCCGGACACCGAAGGAGACGGAGCGAGTCACGCGGCTCGTGGCCGCCGGGGACGTGGACATCGTGATCGGCACCCACCGGCTGCTGTCGCGCGACGTCACGTTCCACGACCTGGGACTGCTGATCGTGGACGAGGAGCACCGCTTCGGGGTGCGACACAAGGAACGCCTCAAGGCGTTAAAGCTCGCAGTGGACGTACTCACGCTCACCGCCACCCCGATCCCCCGCACGCTGCACCTGTCGCTCGCGGGTCTCCGAGACCTCACCCTGCTCGAGACGGCGCCGAAGGACCGCTCGCCGGTGGTCACGTTCATCGAGCCGTGGGACGACGCGCTGATCCAGGAAGCGCTGGCGCGTGAGCTCGACCGGGCGGGCCAGGTGTACTTCGTGCACAACCGGATCGAGACGATCGACACGATTGCGGCGCGGGTGCGGGCGCTCGCGCCGCCGCGGGCTCGCGTCGAGGTCGCCCACGGGCGGCTCCGGGAGGCGGAGCTCGACGACGTGATGGCGCGCTTCGGGCGGGGCGAAGTGGACGTGCTCGTGTCCACGATGATCGTCGAGTCGGGCCTCGACGTGCCGAACGCGAACACGATGCTCGTGAACCGGGCCGATCAATGCGGCCTGGCGCAGCTGTACCAGCTGCGCGGGCGCGTCGGGCGGAGCCACCGCCGCGCATACTGCTACCTGCTGGTTCCGGATCACGTGGACGCCGACGCCGAGGACCGGCTCCAGGTGCTCGAGCACCACACCGATCTCGGCTCCGGGTACCGCATCGCACTGCGCGACCTGGAGCTGCGCGGTGCGGGCAACCTGCTCGGTGGTGAACAGTCCGGTCACGCGCAGGCCGTGGGATTCGATACGTACCTCCGCTGGCTGCAGGAGACCGTCGAGGCGCTGAAGCACGGGGAGCGGGGAGCGGGGAGCAGGACGTTCCCGGCGCCGGAGGTCATCTTGGACCGGGCCGCTCATCTTTCCGACTCGTACGTACCGGACGAGGCGGCGAAGCTCGAGCTGTACCGGCGGCTGGCGCGGGCGGATCAGCCTAGCGAGATTCAGGCTGTACGCGAGGAACTGCGCGATCGCTTCGGGCCGCTTCCGGACGAGGCGCAGCGCCTGCTCCTCGTGTCCGAGCTGCGCGCGCTCGGTGCCCGAGCGGGACTGGACATGGTCCTCGTGAAGGGGGACGAGGCGCGGCTGACGTTTCGGCGGGATGCCCGCCCGCGGCTTGCCGGACTCACGGCGGCGCTCGACGCGGTGCAGTTCGAGGCCGACGTGCGGCGCGCGGCGCCGCTCTCCCTGCGGCTGCGCCGAATGGGCGGCGAGGCCATCGGTTCCGGCCTGGTTCGGGCCCTCACCGCCGTTCTGCAGGACTCCCACGATTGAGGAGACGGGATGCGAGTGGTGGGTTGGGTGTTCCTGGTGTTCATGCTGGCAGGATGCAGCGCCCTGCGTGACTCGTTTTCGGCGCATCCCGAGGTGGCGGGGCGGGCGGCTGGGCAGATTCTCACGGTCGCCCGCCTGGCGGACCTCGCCGGAAACGCCCAGAAGGTGCCGCTGCGGCCCGACGTGCTCAGCGGGTTCGCGACCCTCTACCTCGACTATACGGTGTTCGCGGTCGAGCTGGCCCGCGGCCGCGACTTGGCCGATTCCAGCCTCGTGCTCCAAGCGAACTGGCCCGACGTCGCGCAGCGCCGCTGGGAGCGCTTCCACGACCGCCTGGTGACCGCGCGCGCCACGCTGTCGCGCGAGCAGGCCGACTCGGCGTACCGCGCCGGCGACGTGCGGTTGTTCCAGCACATCCTGGTTCGGGTCACGGCGAGCGCCGAGGCCGCGGAGACGCAGCAGAAGGAGCGACAGGCAAAGGGCTTGTGGCGCCACGTGCAGGCGGAGCACGGCGCCAACTTTGCGCAGCTCGCCAAGCGGCATTCCGACGACCCCGGCTCCAAGACCAAGGGAGGCTACCTCCCGCCCGCCGCGCGGGGCAGCTTCGTGCCCGCCTTCGACACGGTGGCGTGGGCGTTAGCGCCGGGCGCCATGAGCGGCGTGGTGCGGTCGTCCTTCGGATTCCACATCATCCGGCGCCCCCCGCTGGAGGAGGTCCGCGATTCCTTTCGCGCTGACCTGGAGACGATCCTCGCGGCGCGCCTCGACTCGGTGTACATCGACAGCCTCGGGAAGGTGAGTGGCCTGAAAGTCGAGTCCGCGGCGCCCGCGCTGGTCCGCCAGACGCTCCCGCATCTCGTGCGGGGCACGGAGGACGGGCGCAAACTCGCGACCTACCGCGGCGGCGCGTTTCGCGTGAAGGACCTGACGCGCTGGCTGCTCGCGATCGGTCCGCGGGAGGCGAGCGGCCTCGCCATGGGTACCGACGCCCAGCTGACGCAGTTCATCCAGCGGCTCGCCGAGCGCGACCTCCTATTGCAGCGTGTGGACTCGGCGGGCGTGCAGCTCACGCCGGAAGAGTGGCGGGAAGTGAAGACCCAGCATGACTCCGGGCTGGCGCTGCTACGGAACGCACTCGCGCTCACGCCTAAGGGGCTCCAGGACTCGGCGGCGACCGAGGAAGCGCGTGCCCGCGTGGCCATGACGCGGGTGGATGATTACCTCGATCGCGTGTTCAAGGGAGGAACCGCGGAGTTTTTTGCCGTGCCGCCCTTCCTGGCGCTGGCACTGCGGCCGGGGCAGGGATGGTCCCTCAACGAGGCGGGCATCACGCGAGCCTACGAGCAGGCGCAAGCGATGCGCGCCAGGGCTGATTCCGCGCGGCCGGGTGGACCCGGGTTGCGGCCCGCGCCGGGGCCGGCGCCGGTGCCGCCCGACACCTCCAAGCGGACGGCGCGCTAGATGGGCACAGTCCGACTGACGGTCGTGTTGGTGGGTCTGGCTGGCGGGCTCGCCTGGCGCGCGGCGGCTCAGCAGGACGCTGCGACCGCACGAGCCGTCGACCGCATCCTCGCGATCGTGGGTTCGAAGCCGGTCCTCGCGTCCCAAGTGGAGGAGCAGCTCGTGCTGGCCCAGGCGCAGGGACTCAAGGTCCCGGCCGACTCGGCGGGCCGAGAAGCCGTGCGGCGCCAGATCTTGGCCCAGATGGTGGAGGAAGAGCTGCTCGTGCAGGAAGCGCAGCGAGACACGACGATCAAGGTGACCGACCAGGAGGTCCAAGACGCCGTCGAGCAGACGGTGCAGAACGTCAAGAAGCAGTTCACGTCGATCACGGAGTTCCAGAGCCAGCTGCGCGCCGCGGGCTTCGTGTCGGAGGAGGAGTGGCGCCGCTGGCTCGCGGAGAACCAGCGGCGCTCGATCATGCAGCAACGGCTGATCGAGCAGCTGAGGGGGAAAGGCAAGCTACGGCCTATCCCGCCCACGGACACCCAGATGCGCGAGTTCTGGGAACAGAACCGCGACCAGCAGCCGAAGCGTCCCGCGGCGATCTCGTTCCGGCAGATCGTCATCACCCCGCAGCCCGACTCGGCGGCGAAAGCCCGCGCCCGCCAGCTCGCGGAGTCGCTCGTGGTGGCGCTGCGGCGCGGAGCGACATTCGCCGACGTGGCCCGCAAGTATTCGGGCGACAGCGCCTCACGGGAGCAAGGGGGCGAGCTGGGATGGTTCCGCCGCGGCGTGATGGTGAAGCAGTTCGAGGACGTCGCGTTCCGGCTCCGGCCGGGAGCCATCTCCGACGCCGTGGAGACCGATTTCGGCTACCACATCATTCAGGTGGAGCGGGTGCAGCCGGCGGAGGTGCTGGCGCGGCACGTGCTCATCATGCCGGAGATCTCGCCCGCGCAGATCCAGCTCGCCCGGCGGCAGGCCGATTCCGTCCACGACGCGCTCGCCGCGGGCGCCGCGTTCGACGAGCTGGCGCGCCGCTACAGCGATCCCAGCGAGGGCAAGCTCGTCGAGGAAGTCGCGATCTCGGCGCTGCCGCCGGATTATCAGCGCGCCATCGGGAACGACAGCGTGCCCGGATTGAAGCCGGTGTTCGAGGTCGGCGCGGACACGAAGCGGCCGAAGTTCGTGGTGCTGGACCTCGTGCGCCGCCTGCCGGAGGGCGAGCTCAGCTTCGAGGACATAAAGGACCGCATCCGCGAGACGCTGGGCCAGCAGCTCGCGGTGAAGCACTATCTCGACACCCTGCGCCGCACGACGTACGTCGACGTGCGGCTGTAGGTCGTGGCCTCCCCCTCCTTCCCGCGCCTGGCCGTCACGCTCGGCGACCCGCGGGGCATCGGGCCGGAAGTCGTCGAGCGCGCGCTCGTGGCCGGCCGCCTCGAGGCGAGAGTCACGCTCATCGGTGCCGATGAGCAGATCGCGTCCATCCCCGCGCATCGACGGATCGGTGTAGGACCCTGGGGGAGCGGAGAGCGGGGAGCGGGACCTCCCGTGGCATCACAGGGTGCCGCACCCCGCTCCCCGCTCCCGGAACGCGCCGGCCAGCTTGCCGGACGAGCCGTCGAGCAAGCGGTGCGGCTCGCGTTGGCCGGGGAGGTGGACGCCGTCGTCACGGGCCCCGTGCACAAGCTCGCGCTCCATCTCGCAGGGTTCCGCTTCCCCGGCCTCACGGAAATGCTGGCCCACCTCGCCGGTGACGTCGACGTGGCGATGATGCTCACGGCCGGCGGGCTGCGCGTCGTGCTCGTGACTACCCATCTGCCGCTGCGGGACGTCCCGCAAGCCGTCACAACGGAGCGGGTGGTGCGCACCGGGCGGATCACCGAGACGGCGCTCCAGCGTTGGTGGGGGATCGGGCGGCCGCGGCTCGCGGTGTGCGCCCTCAACCCGCACGCAGGTGAATCGGGGCTGTTCGGGGACGAAGACGACCTGGTCCTCGGGCCGGCGGCCCGAGCGCTCGGCGCCGCGGGGCCGGTCCCCGCGGACACGGTCTTCGTGCGGGCCCTGAAGGGTGAGTTTGACGCGGTGCTCGCGCCGTACCACGACGTCGGGATGACCGCGGTGAAGGTGGCCGGGTTCGGGAAGGGCGTGAACGTCACGCTCGGGTTGCCGTTCCCGCGAACCGCGCCGGATCATGGCACGGCGCTGGACATCGCGGGGAAGGGCGTCGCGGATCCGGGGTCGATGCTGGCGGCGCTGGAGCTGGCGGTAGAGCTGGCGCGGCGCGCCGTTGCACGGCGCTAGGGACGCCACGGTGTACGCGCTTGCCGAGCCCTCCTAGCGTCGTGGCGTCGTAGCGTTGTGTAACGCCGTCAGCAGCCGCTGGTGTGCGTCCAGCCTCAGTTTTTGACTCGCGCGATTCACCACCACCACCGCGCCCACGTCCAGAATCGTCGCCCGCTCGACCAGGCCGTTCTCGCGCAGCGTCCGACCCGTGTCCACGAGATCCACGATCCAGTGCGCGAGACCGAGCAGCGGCGCCACCTCGACGCTGCCGCTCACGGTAACCACTCCCACGCCGAGCCCGATCTCGGCAAAGAACGTACGGGTGAGGCGGGGGTATTTCGTCGCCACCCGCGGCGTGATCCCGCCCGCCAACGCGGGATACGGAAGGTCCGTCGGGCTCGCGACGACCATGCGGCACGCGCCGAACCCGAGCGCCAGCGGCTCGAGCACGTCCGCCCCCGTCTCGCGCAGCACGTCGGTGCCGGTGATGCCCAAGTCCGCCGCCCCGGACTCGACGTACACCGGCACGTCAGCCGGCTTCACGAAGAGAAACGCGAGTGTGCCGTCGGCCGCGGGGACCAGGAGCTTGCGGGTGGTCGCGGGCTCGGCCACCTGCGCGCCGATCCTGCGGAACAGCTCCAGGGACGGCTCGAGCAGCCGCCCCTTGGCGAGCGCCACCTTCAGCGGGGGGGCGGGGGGGGCGGGGGGGGCGGGCGCAGCGCTCACGGCACGGCCTCGGCGAGCGCGTCGAGGTCGAGCGCGAGCCCGACCGCCGGGAGCGGGCGGCCGAACCGGCCCATCAGATCGTCGTAGCGGCCCCCGGCGCCGACGGCGGCCCCCGCCCCCGCGACGAAGACCTCGAAGTGGATCCCCGTGTAGTAGTCGAGTCCCCGCACCTCCCCAAAGTCGTACACCACGTGGCGCCGCTCCTCCTCGCTCAAAGCAGCGTCGATCGCGCGCAGGCGCATGATCGCCTCGCTCGAGTCGCGGAGGATGGCCGCCGCGCGGTCGAGCGCCTCGCGCCGGCCGATGACGAACGGCAGCTCGGTCAGCACGCCGGGCGCCGCCGCCGCCAGCCCCGCCGCGTCCTTGCGGTCGATCAGGCGGCGCACGGCCGCTCGGTCTTCAGGCGTGAGGGCCGCGAGCGCCGGCTGGAGCGCTCCCGCGTGGCCCAGGTTGACCTGGAATTCCCGCGCGTCCGCGCAGTGCATGAGCGCGAGCGCGAGTCGCAGGGCTTCCACGTCGGCCGCCACCCCACCTTCGCCGAGCAGCTCGCCGCCCACCTGGAGGATCTCGCGCGGCCGCCGGCCCTCGCGCTCGGGGTCCTGCCGGAACACCTTGCCGGCGTACGACAGGCGGAGCGGCGTCGGTCGGTCGGCGAGCTTGGTCGCCGCCAGGCGCGCCACGCTCGCGGTGAAGTCGTAGCGCAGGGCCATGAGCTTGCCGTCGAGGTCGAGGAAGCGGATCAGGCGGTCGGCGATCTCGGGACCACCCCCGCCGGCCCGCACGAACACCTCGGCGTACTCGAACGTGGGCGGGATGATCTCCTCGTAGCCCCCTGCCTCCAGCCGCTCGAGCATGCGGCTCTGCAGCTGCCGGCGGCGACGCACGGCCTCGCCCGCAAGGTCGAGCGCGCCGGGCGGGATGGGTGCGATGGACGATCGCGGCTTCACTTGAACAGGCGCGCGGCGCCGACCCGGCGCCCCTCCATCTCGACGATCTCGAAGACCGCGCCCGGCACGGCGACACGGTCCCCAACCTTCGGGAGGCGGCCCAACGCGCCGAACAGGCAGCCCCCGAGGGTGGTGTAGTCGCCCTCGTCCAGGGCGAGCCCAAACGTTTCGTTCACCTCGCGGAGGGGCATGGCGCCGGAGAGCACCGGCGCGCCCTCCCCGGGGGCCACGCGCGCCTCCGCCGCAGGGCGGTCGTACTCGTCATAGATCGGGCCGACGATCTCCTCGAGCAGATCTTCCATGGTCACGAGACCGGCCGTGCCACCGAACTCGTCGAGCACGATGGCGAGATGGATCTTCTGCCGCTTCATGTCGGCGAGCACGTCCTCCACCTCGCGGCTTCCGGGGACGAACACGGCGGGTCGCAACACCGCCCGCACCGTGTTGCTCTTCGCCGAGCGCAGCCCCGCGAGGATGTCCTTGGCGTGCACCACGCCGACGATGTCGTCGAGTGACTCTCCGTACACCGGATAGCGCGAGCGGCCGGCCACCGCCACCTGGTCCGCCGCCTCTTCCAGCGTGAGATCGCCGGGCAGCGCGACGATCTGGGTGCGCGGGGTCATCACCTCGCGGGCCGTCTTCTCGGTGAACTCGAACACGCCCTCGATCAGGCGTGCGTCGTCGGCCGCCAGCCCCCCCGTCCTCCGGCTCTGCTCGACGAGCATGCGGATCTCCTCGGGGGAGTGCACGCGCTCCCGCTCGGTTTGCGCGCGCGCCCCGAACAGACGGAGGATGCCGTTGGCGGTGCCGTTCAGGAGCCAGATGAAGGGGTTCGTCGCCGTCGTGAAGAGGATCAGCGGCGGGGCGACCCAGCGGCTGGTCTGCTCCGGGTGCAGCAGGGCGAGCGCCTTGGGGGCCAGCTCGCCCAGGACGATATGCAGGAACGTGATGAACGCGAACGCCACGCTGGCAGCCACACCGTGTCGAGCGATCACATTGAGCGGGGCGGGGAGGCCCGCGAATACGGCCTCGAACAGGCCTGCGAGCGCGGGCTCCCCGATCCAGCCCAGCCCCAAGCTCGCGAGCGTGATGCCGAGCTGCGTGCCGGAGATGTAGCGGTCCAGCGATTGAAGCGCCTTCTTCACCACCCTAGCTTTGGAGTCGCCGCGCCGGATCATCGCCTCGATCCGCGTGCGCCGCGAGGCCACGAGCGCGAACTCTGCAGCGACGAAGAACGCGTTGGCGGCCACGAGCAGCAATACCGCGAGCAGCCGGAAAACCGGCGAGTTCCAGAAGGGCTCAGACATAGAAGGCGGGAACTTACCCAGTGGTGACTCGACTTCAAGCGCCGCCCTACGAGGCGTTGCTTTCACATCGTCCGAGGATCGGCGCGGCCGATCCCGCAACCGCGACCGTCGTCGCAGCCATTCTCGACGACGTGCGGGTCCGGGGTGATCAGGCGGTGCGGGAGCAAACGCACCGGCTCGATGGACTGGACTTGGCGCCGGAGGAGTGGGAGGTGTCGGGTGCTAGGTGTCAGGAGGCGCTCGACAGCATTCCGCGCGCCTTGCGCGCGGCGCTCGAGACTGCGCTGCAGCGCGTGCGCGACTACCACGCCAATCAGGTCGAGGAGGGCTTTCTCGAGCGGGACGCCCTCGGCACCGAGATCGGTATGCGCGTCGTGCCCCTCGAGCGCGTCGGCCTGTACGTGCCTGGGGGCAAGGCTGCCTATCCGTCCACCGTAATAATGAGTGCGGTGCCCGCGACCGTGGCCGGGGTGCCGGAGATCGTCATGGTCACTCCGCCCGCCGGTACGCCGGACGTGGTGCTCGCCGCGGCGCGACTCGCGGGCGTGGACCGGGTGTTCCGAGTGGGCGGGGCGCAGGCGATCGCCGCGCTCGCCCACGGCACCAAGACGATCCCCCGGGTGGACAAGATCGTGGGCCCCGGAAACCGGTTCGTGACGGAGGCGAAACGTCAGGTGGCCGGCGAGGTGGGGATCGACATGCTGGCAGGCCCAACCGAGATCCTGATCATCGCCGACCAGACGGCCGACGTCCGGTGCGTAGCGGCCGACCTGATCGCCCAGGCCGAGCACGACGAGGACGCCTGCGCCTGGTGCGTGACCACCAGCGGTGCACTCGCCGACGCGCTCGACGGCGAGCTGGCGCGCCAGGTGGCGCGCGTGCCCCGCCGGGCGATAGTCGAGCAATCGTTGCGCGACCACGGTGTGGTTGTGGTCGTGCCGAATCTCGACGCCGCCGTCGAGGTGGCGAACCGTTGCGCGCCGGAGCATCTCGAGGTCCTGGTTCGGGACCCCTGGCCGGTGGCGCGTCGGATTCGCCACGCGGGTGCGATCTTCGTGGGCGCCGCCACCCCGGAACCGGTGGGCGACTACCTCGCCGGTCCGTCGCACGTGTTGCCCACGGGGGGAACCGCCCGATATGTTTCGCCGTTGGGAGTGTACGATTTCGTGAAGCGGATCAGCGTGATCGGATATTCGCGAGGGCAGCTCGCGCGGGACGCGGCGCATGTGATCGCCCTGGCCGAGGCCGAGGGGTTGTTCGGGCACGCGGAGGCGGTGCGCATCCGGCTGGAGCGGGGAGCAGGGAGCGGTTCCTGACGGTGCAATGACGGCCCCGGATCGGAGCGTCCCGCTCCCCGCGCCCGGCTCCCCGCTGCCCCTCGAGGCGTGGTGTACCCACCGTGCTCCGTTGCGGGCGGAGAGCCGGCGACGCATCGCCGTGGTGCTCGCGATCACGGCGGCCGTAATGCTCGCGGAGGCCGTCGGCGGCTGGCTCGCGCATTCGCTGGCGCTGCTGGCGGACGCCGGGCACATGCTGGCGGACGTGGGCGCGCTCAGTCTCTCGCTGCTCGTCGCCCACGTCGCGCAGCGCCCCGCCACGGCGGAGCGCACGTACGGACTGCTGCGACTCGAGATCCTGGCCGCGCTCGTGAACGGAGCGGCCCTGCTCGCGATCTCGATCGGCATCGCCATCGAGGCGTTCCGCCGGCTGCGCGACCCGGCGCCGGTGCAGGGAATGCTGCTCCTCACCATCGCGGGACTCGGCCTCGCCGCCAACCTCGTGGGCGCGGCGATCCTGCACCGTTGGCGTCACCATTCGCTGAACGAGCGCGGCGCCTATCTGCACCTCATCAGCGACGCCCTGGGCTCGCTGAGTGCACTGGCCGCCGGCGTGATCATCTTGGCGACGGGGTGGGTCGCGGCCGATCCGCTGATGTCGCTCCTCATTTCGCTCCTCATCCTCGGCAGCGCGTGGCGGCTGGTGAAGGAGAGCACGGACGTGCTGCTCGAAGCGGCCCCGGCACACATCGCCTTGAAGGACGTGCACGACCGGATCGCGTCCATCCCGGGCGTCGCGTCGGTCCACGACTTGCACGTGTGGACCGTTACGAGCGGGGTGATCGCCATGAGTGGCCACCTCGTGGTCCAGAATCCTGCCGACAACCAGGGCGTGCTCGAGGCCGTGCAGCGGCGCCTGGGAGACATGGGCATCGGACACGTCACCGTGCAGATGGAGCGAGACCTGACCTGCGAATAGGTGACGGCACCGCTTGTGTTTTCCAGGGCACCCTTCTATACTGCGGCCCTCGTTTAGGCACCGTCATCAGGACCTAGCCCCTTGCAGATCCGCAACATTGCCATCATCGCCCACGTCGACCACGGGAAGACCACGCTGGTGGACCAGATGCTCCGTCAAGCCGGGGTGTTCCGCGCCAACCAGCAGGTGGACGAGCGGGTGCTCGACTCGAACCCGCTGGAGCGCGAGCGGGGCATCACCATCCTGTCCAAGAACACTGCGGTCCGCTGGGGCGACACCAAGATCAACATCGTGGATACGCCCGGGCACGCCGATTTCGGCGGCGAGGTCGAGCGGATTCTCCGCATGGTGGACGGGTTCCTGCTGTTGGTGGACGCAGCCGAGGGACCGATGCCGCAGACCCGCTTCGTCGCGGGGAAGGCACTGGCGCTGGGGCTCAAGCCGATCGTGCTGGTGAACAAGATCGACCGCCAGGACGCCGAGCCCCTGCGGGTGCACGACGAGGTGCTCGAGCTGTTCTTGGACCTCGAGGCGACGCCGGAGCAGTTCAACTGCCCCTTCCTCTATACGTCGAGCCGCGCGGGGACCGCGACGTTGGACCTTCAGGTGCCGGGGAAGGATCTGAGGCCCTTGTTCGAGACGATCCTCGGGACGATCCCGCCGCCGAAGGCCGACCCGAACGGGTCGTTTCAGATGCTCGTGTCCACGCTCGATTATTCCTCCTACCTGGGGCGGATCGCGATCGGGCGGATCGAGCGCGGCCGGGTACGGGTGGGCGAGACGGTGGCGCTCCTGGCACTGGGAGAGCCGGGGCCAGTGGGAGACGGGTCGTACGAGCAGGCCAAGGTGGTGAAGCTGTTCGGCTTCGAGGGGCTCGAGCGCGTCGAGCTGGAAGAGGCGGCGGCGGGGGAGATCGTGGCGCTCTCCGGGCTCGCCGGCGTCGAGATCGGGAAGACGGTGACGGCGCCCGATTACCTCGAGCGACTCGCCGGGATCGCGGTCGAGGAGCCCACGATCTCGGTGGATTGCAAGGTGAACGACTCGCCGTTCGCGGGGCGCGAGGGGAAGTTCGTGACCGGCCGGCAGCTGCGCGATCGCCTCTTGAAGGAGCTCGAGCGCAACGTGGCCCTGCGGGTGGAGGAGACGGACGACCCCCAGACGTTCACCGTTTCGGGGCGGGGAGAGCTGCACCTCGGCGTCCTGATGGAGACGATGCGACGCGAGGGGTACGAGTTCCAGGTGAGCCGGCCCCGGATCATCCCGCGCGAGGGGCCGAACGGCGAGCGGCTCGAGCCGTACGAGGAGCTGATGATCGACTGCCCCGAGACCCACGTCGGGGTGGTGATGGAGAAGCTGGGCCCCCGCCGGGCCACCCTGCTGGACATGAAGAACCCGGGCGTAGGGACCGTGCGGATGCGCTTCAAGATCCCCGCGCGCGGGCTGCTCGGATACCGGTCGGAGTTCTTGACGGATACCCGCGGGACGGGGACCATGCATCACCGCTTTTACGAGTACGGGCCGTGGGCGGGCCCGATTTCGGGGCGGACCCGCGGGGTGATGGTGGCGGACCGGGAGGGGGCAGCGGTAGCGTACGCGCTCTTCAACCTGCAGGAGCGCGGCACGATGTTTGTAAAGCCGGGCGATGCGGTGTACGAGGGGATGATCGTGGGGGAAAACGCCCGGGCGGGGGACATGGACGTGAACCCCGCGAAGGAGAAGAAGTTGACGAACATGCGGACGACCGCGTCGGACGAGATGGTTATCCTGGAGCCGCCGCGGCCGGTGACGCTGGAGCTGGCGCTCGAGTACATCGAGGACGACGAGCTGATCGAGGTCACGCCGTCGTCCATCAGGCTGCGCAAGCGGGCCTTGGGCGCCACGGCGCGTCGCAAGCTCGCCCGGAACGCGCGGGCGGCCGAGGAGTCGTAGGAGAGAAGTCGGATAGCTCGTTCAACCCATCAACCGCAACCCTAGCCGGGGGTGACAATGTTGTCCCGTGAGACGTCGGACTGGTCGCTCAAGCGTCGTAGCGACAGTCTCGACGAGGAAGAGTTCGGGGAATTCGAAGAGGACAAGGACCTGGACGAGGACTTCGACGACGAGCTGGACGAGGACGAGCTGGACGAGGAGGACCT
Source organism: Gemmatimonadales bacterium (assembly GCA_035763805.1). Taxonomy (GTDB): domain Bacteria; phylum Gemmatimonadota; class Gemmatimonadetes; order Gemmatimonadales; family GWC2-71-9; genus DASUAL01. Next base: position 1,359 of record DASUAL010000099.1, on the reverse strand, counting down.
GGACGATCTCGACGAATACGACGACCTGGACGACGAGTTCGACGACGAAGAGGACGAGGAGTTCCGGCCGCGGAAAGGGCCGCGGCGGGATTGGGAGTGACAGCGGGTCACACGGCGCACGTCTGCACGTTGCACGAGGTGTGCTGAGCCGACTTGGAACGTGCGACGTGCGTCGTGCAACGGGGAAGGGTGGCGGGGGTGGTTAAAGCGCACGCCTGATAAGCGAAACCAGCCATGCGGGAGCATGAGGCCATGCTCCCGCATCGTGCTTCATCCAGCGCCCAACAGATCAGACTGGTCGTCAGGGACCGGCAAACGAGTGGCAAACATTCCGTTTGCTGGCATCGCGAGACCCCCGCAACCACGCAAGCCGACCAGGCGCTGTGTCTTACGGACGCGCGAGCTGCGATTCGAACGCCCTTCGGCTCAGTCACTTGCGGGGCTTCGCGCCAGCCTGCGTCGGCCGCGTGGACTCGTCATATATTGACATATAGCTATTAGTATATTATCCTTCGCCGCCATGAAACGCGCCTTGCTGCGCCGCATCGATCCGGCGCTCCTCTCCCGCGCTGCCGAGATTATCAAGATGCTCGGCCACCCCGAGCGCCTCAAGATCGTGGAGGTGCTGGAGCGGGGGGAAGCGACCGTGTCGGACATCCAGGACGCGATCGGTATCCCCCAGGCGATCGTGTCCCAGCACCTGGCGCGGATGCGCGGCTGCAACATCGTCGCCGCCCAGCGCGACGGCAGCTACGTGCGGTACCGCGTGATCGAGCCCAAGGTGCATCACGTCCTCAACTGCATCCGCGAATGTGACGCCTGACCGCCACAGCCGGCCGGGCCGGCGGAGCGTGCAGTATATATGATAATAGCTATCTTTCTATTTCAGATCGCCGCGGGCGGCCGGGACACCTTGGCGATGTCGCTCGCCGAGGCGCGGGCGCGCGCCCGGGCCGCCAACCCCGCGCTCCAGGCCGAGCGGGCCGACGCCCGCGCCGCCGCACAGCAAATGCGCGAAGCGAGCCGCGCCTTCCTGCCGACCGTGAGCGCCGGGCTCGACGCCGTCCGCACCACCGACCCCGTCGCGGTGTTCGGCATGAAGCTGCGCCAGGCGGAGTTCGCGGCGGGCGACCTGGCGCTCGACGCGCTCAACCGGCCCGCCGCCTACCAGGACTACACGGCCCGGCTCACGGTCGAGCAGCCGATCCTGAGCCTCGAGGGCCTGTACGGTCACGCCGCCGCGGGCCGCGCCGCCGAGGCGCGGGCGGCCGCCGCGCGGCGCGCCGCCGGCGCCACCGATTTCGCCGTGATCCGTGCGTACTGGGACGCGCAGCTCGCGGAAGAGCGGGTCGCCGCGCT
>DASUAL010000098.1:0-21797 GCA_035763805.1 Gemmatimonadales bacterium | reverse complement strand
GCCACCGAGCTGCTGGAGCAGCTGGCGGAAGGGCAGGGGCGTCTCGTGATCGATTTGTCGGCGACGCGCCAGGTGGACAGCGCCGGTCTGGGCGCTCTGATGCTGATCCAGCGCAAAGCCGCGGAGCACCGTCTCGCGGTGTGCCTGCGGGGCGCGAACGAGGAGCTGCGCTTCTTGCTGGTGCTCACCAAGCTGGACGACCTGTTCGAGCTGGAGAGCGGCGTGGCGTAAGCGGTTGCGCCGTGGACGACGCGGGTCGCCCGCATATATTGGCCCGATGCGGGCCCCCACGGCGCGGTGCAAGGTGTTGTTCGTCGAGGACGAAACGGCGCTCCGGCGCACCTACAACCGGTTTTTCCGCGAGCGCTACGATCTGGCGTTCGCCGCGAGCGGAAGCGAAGCGCGGCGCCAGCTCGAGGAATTCCAGCCCGAAGTCCTGGTGCTCGACCTGCGCCTCCCCGACACCGACGGGGTCACCCTGCTGCAGGAGATCCGGGCTTCCCGCCCGTCACTCCCCGTCATCGTGACGACCTCGTACGTCAGCATGGAGCCGCTCATCAACGTGCTCGACCTCGGGCACTCCGGGTATCTCGTCAAGCCGTTCGACATGGAAGACCTCGCCGCGCGCATCGATGCTGCGCGCTGAAGGGCTGCGACATACGTTCGGGCGAGTCATCGCGCTCGACGACGTCACCTTCAGTCTCGCGGCAGGCCAGACGCTGGCGGTCTTCGGGCCGAACGGTGCGGGGAAGACGACCCTGCTCAAGGTGCTCGCGGGACTGATCCGTCCGGGGGCGGGCTACGCCACGGTCTCAGGCGGACGCCGCGCCATCGGCTGGATCAGCCACCAGTCGCACCTCTACGACCACCTCACGGTGCGGGAGAACCTGCTCTTCTGGGCGGCGCTCTACGACATTCCCGGTGCCGCCCGCGCGGCGCGCGCCGCCGCCGTGATGCGCCGGCTCGGAATCGACGACCGTGCCGACCAGGCGGTGTGGTCGCTCTCCCGCGGGCTCGTGCAACGGGCCGCGATCGCCAAGGCGCTGATCCATGATCCCGAAGTGCTGTTGCTCGACGAGCCGTTCACGGGGCTCGACCTCGCGGCCGCTGCGGAGGTTCGCGCCCTGCTCGGGGAGCTGCGCGGAGCCGGCCGCATCGTGGTGCTCGCGACCCACAATGTGGACGAGGGGGTGGAGCTGGCCACCGACATCGCGTTCCAGCATCGCGGGCGGTTCGTGCACTTCGCTCCCCGGAGGGCGCGGAGTGCCGCGCAGATCTCCGACGAGTACCGACGGGCGGTCGCACGTGAATGACGTGCTGCGGCACGCGTGGACGGTAGCGCGCAAGGACCTCGTGCTCGAGTTCCGCACACGGACGGCGTTCCTCTCTGCGGTCGTGTTCACGGCGCTCGTGCTCACGGTGTTCAACTTCGGGCGCGACCCGACGGCGGTGGCGACGGTCGACCTCGCGCCCAGCATTCTCTGGGTGACCTTCAGCTTCGCCGCGATGCTCGCGCTCAACCGGGCGTTCCAGCTCGAGCTTGAGAATCAGGCGCTCGAAGGACTGCTCGTGTCGCCGCTCAGCCGCACCAGCCTCTATTGGGGCAAGCTGCTCGCGAACCTGGTGTTCGTGGCGGTGGTGGAGGCGGTCGGCTTGCCGCTGTTCGTGCTGTTCTTCGATGTGCCGGTGGGCCGGGTGCTGGTTCCGCTGATCGGCGTCATCGCCCTCGCCACCATCGGATTCGTCGCGGTGGGAACGCTGTTCAGCGCGATGGTCATCCGGACGCGGTTCGCCGAGCTGATGCTGCCCGTGCTGCTCCTGCCGTTCCTCATCCCGCCGCTCACCGGGGCGGTCCAGGTGACCGCGAAACTCCTCGCCGGGCGTCCCTTGAGCGAGGTGGAGGGCTGGCTTAAGTTGCTCGCCGCGTACGACATCGTGTTCGTCGCGCTCGCCACGCTGCTCTTTCCCACCACGGTGGACGAATGAATCTGGTGCACAGAGGTCGCTGGATCACGCTGCTCGGGTTGGTGCTGCTCGCCCTGGTCTACGTTCGTGCGCTCGCCTTCACGCCGGTCGAACGGTTCCAGGGGCCTGCCCAGAAGATCTTCTACGTGCACGTGCCCGCGGCGTGGTCGGCGATGCTGGCGATGGGCCTCGTCGGCGTGTGCAGCATCCTCTATTTGATGCTGAAGGACGCGCGTTTCGACCGCTTCGCCGCCGCTTCGGCCGAGGTAGGAACCGCGTTTTCCTTGGTCATGCTGACGACGGGGCCCATCTGGGCCAAGCCGATCTGGGGCACCTGGTGGACCTGGGACGCCCGGCTCACCCTGACCCTATTCCTTTTCTTCCTTTTCATAGGGTACCTGCTGCTACGGGGGGCCGTGGGCGACCCCGGCCTGCGGGCGCGCTACTCGGCGGTGCTGGGGATCTGCGGCCTGCTGCTCCTCCCCTTCATCCACCTGAGTGTCTACCTGTTCCGGACCTTGCACCCGGAGCCGATCGTGCTCAAGCCGAGCTCCCCTTCGCTCCCGGAGAGCATGCTCACGACGCTGCTGTTTTCGTTCGGAGTGTTCACGCTGCTGTACCTGGGGTTCGTGATCCAGCGCTATGCGCTGTCGCTCCTGCAGGAAGAGCGAGGGGGGAGTCATGGCTGAGGTGCCTCAAAACGCGGAGTACATGGTGGCGGCATATGTCGCGACGGCCGTCATCCTGGTCGGCTACGCGTGGTCCCTGTACCGCCGGACCACGAAACTCTAGCGTTCGCGCTTCCCGGCGCGCAGCTCCGCGCGCGCTTCTGAGAGCTTGTCGAGCCCGCCCGGCACCTGCGTCGCCCACAGGTGCAAGGCCTCGTCTGCCGCCCGGTCGTCCCCCGCCTGGAACAGCGCCTGCGCGTTGAGCCACAGGGCCTCGGCACCGCCGCCGGCGGCGTAGGCGCGCGCGAACCGGGCGGCCGCGTCCTGATGCCGGCCCGCGCGCTGATAGAGATCGCCCGCGGCCACGGCGGCGTCGGGCCGCTCCTCGAGGGCGAGCGCCTGCTCATAGGCCGCGAGGGCATCCTTCTGGCGAAAGACCATCTGGTAGGCTTCGCCGAGCAACATCCACGCGTCGGGGTTCTCATGGAAGCGGTCGGTCGCCTCCTGCGCGGCGCTGAGCGCGCCCCAACGATCCTCGATGGCGCGTCGCAGGCGCACGAGCGCGGGGTAGGGCTCGGCGAAGACGGGCGTGAGCAGGCAGCCCAACCGGAGCCACCAGGCGGCACGCCTGGGTGCGTGGCGCTGGCAGGCGGCCGCGCGCCTCACGGTGAAGCGGACGAGCGCGGAGCGGAGCTTGCGGAGCATTGGTTGATTATGGTTTTCGAGCCGGTGAGATTGCAACCACGCATGTCACCCCCGCGATGGAACTCCTTGCCGGCGTTGCCCCTTCGGGGGCGACGGATCGTCGTGACGCGGGCGCGGGACCAGGCGGCGGGCCTGGTGCAGGCGCTCGTGGAGTTGGGCGCGGAGGTCGTCGCCGCGCCGGCGATCCGCGTCACGCCGCTCGCCGATCTCGAGCCGCTGCGGGCCGCGCTCGCCGACCTCTCCCGGTATCAGTGGATCGTCTTCACAAGCCAGAACACCGTGCAAGTTGTGTGCGACCGGCTCCCCGGCTGGGGGCTGGCCCCGCATGATCTGGCACGGGCCGCCGTCGCCGCCATCGGGCCGGCGACTGCGGACGCGCTCGCGCGCCGCGGCGTGCCCCCCGTGCTGGTGCCGCAGCGGTTCGTCGCCGAGGCGGTCGTGGCGGCGCTCGCCGCGCGCGGCGACCTGCAGGGGGCCCGGGTGCTGCTGCCGCGGGCGCGGGGGGCGCGTGACGCTCTCCCCGACGGGCTGCGCGCCTTGGGGGCGGTGGTGGATGTCATCCCGGTGTACGAGACCGTCCGAGAGACGGGGGACGGGAGCGCGCTCGCCGCCGACATCCTCGCTGGGAGGATCGACGCGGTCACGTTCACGTCGTCGTCCACGGTGCGCCACTTCGTTGACATCGCCGGGCGCGAGGCGGCGACGTGCCGCCGGTTCGCAGCGGTCGTGATCGGCCCCGTCACCGCCGCGACCGCTCGCGAGCACGGCTTGGCCGTGGTCGTCGAAGCGCAGCGATACACGGTCCCCGGGCTGGTTGAGGCGCTGGTCGGCTACTTCGCAAAGGGGGGAAGGAGGAAGCGGCAAGGGTGACGAAGGAGGGGGCGCTGCGGTTGGGAACGCGCGGCAGCACGCTCGCGCTGTGGCAGGCCGAGTGGGTGCAGGCGGCGCTCGCGCGCCACGGCGTCGCGGCCGAACTGGTCGTCATCACGACGCGCGGGGACGCCGACATCGACCGGCCGCTGCACCAGCTCGAGGGCAAGGGCTTCTTCACGAAGGAAATCGAGGAGGCGCTGCTCGATGGGCGCATCGACGTGGCGGTGCACTCCCTCAAGGATCTGCCCACGATGCTTCCCGATGGGCTGGCGCTCGGCGCCGTGCCACCGCGCGCCGATCCCGCCGAAGCGCTGGTGACGAGGATGGCAGGGATCACTTCCATCGCCGGGCTCACGCCCGGCGCCAAGATCGGGACGTCGAGCCTCCGCCGCGTAGCGCAGATCCGTCACCTGCGATCCGATCTCGAGGTCGTGCCGTTGCGCGGTAACGTGCCGACTCGCGTACAGAAGGTCAGAGACGGGCGGGACGGGCTCGACGCGGCCCTGCTCGCCGGCGCGGGGCTCGATCGTCTCGGGCTCGGCCGCGAGGTCGCAGTGCGGCTCGATCCGCTGGAGGTGATGCCGGCGCCGGGGCAGGGCGCGCTCGGGCTCGAGGTGCGAGGCGACGACGGCGCGGTCCGCGCTGCGCTGCAGTCGCTCGAGGACGTCGCGAGCGCGGGCCAGGTGGCGGCCGAGCGCGGACTGCTCGCGGCGCTGGGGGGCGGGTGCCAGGTGCCGGTGGCGGCGTACTGCGGGGGCGGCGAGCAGGGAGGGGGGAGCGGTTCCTTGCGATTGTACGGGCGGGTGACGGCCCGGGATGGGTCGGTGCAGATCACCGCGTCGGCCGAGATCGACGAGGGCGATCCCGCCGCTGCAGGCGTCGCGGTCGCGCACTTGCTCCAGGCGCAAGGCGCGTCGAGATTGCTCGGCCGATGAGCCAGTTCCCGATCCGGCGCATGCGCCGCCTGCGCCGTACCCCAGCGCTGCGCCGCCTGGTCCAGGAGACGCACCTCGTCCCCTCGCAGCTCGTGTGGCCGCTGTTCGTGTGCCACGGAGAGGGCGTGCGGCGGGAAGTGCCCGCGCTGCCCGGCGTGTACCAAACGTCGGTGGATGAGCTCGTCAAGGATGCCGAGCGCGCGCAGCGGCTCGCCGTGGGCGGCGTGATCCTGTTCGGGTTGCCCGCGACGAAGGACGCGACCGGGTCTGAGGCGTACGACGAGCAGGGGATCGTGCAGCAGGCGGCCAGGGCGCTGAAGCGGGCGGTTCCCGATCTCCTCCTGATCGGCGATGTCTGCCTGTGCGAGTACACCGACCACGGCCACTGCGGGGTCCTACAGGACGGCGAGGTCGACAACGACGCGTCGGTGTACCTGCTCGGCAAGGTCGCGGTGACCCAGGCGCGGGCGGGGGTCGACATCGTGGCGCCGAGCGACATGATGGACGGCCGCGTGGCCGGGGTTCGCAAGGCGCTCGACGCGGCGGGGCTTTCGCGCGTGCCCATCATGTCCTACGCTGCGAAGACGGCGTCGGCGTTCTACGGCCCGTTCCGCGAAGCGGCGGGCTCCACGCCGCAGTTCGGCGACCGCCAGACGTACCAGATGCAGGGCACCAACCCCGACGAGGCGATGCGGGAGATCGGGCTCGACGTGGCAGAGGGCGCGGACATCATCATGGTGAAGCCGGCGCTCCCCTGCCTGGACCTGATTTGGCGCGCGAAACTGGAGTTCGGCTCACCGCTGGCGGCGTACCAGGTGAGCGGCGAGTACGCCATGATCAAAGCGGCGGCGCAGCGCGGCATGCTCGACGAGCAGCGCGCGATGTGGGAGACGCTGCACGCCATCCGTCGCGCCGGCGCCGACATCATCCTCAGCTACTTCGCTCCGGCTGCGGCGGAGTTGTTGTAGGAGCGCAACATGCTGCGCCCCACCTTACGACCGGGGCAACAGCACCGCCTTCCACAAAGCGCCTCCCACGGCGGCGCCGAGCAGGGGACCGATCCAGTAAACCGCGTGGCCGTTGAGCGCCCAGCTGATCACCGCGGGGCCGAAGGCGCGGGCGGGGTTCAGCGCCGCCCCGGTCATGCTCCCGCCGACCACCGCGGCCACGAACACCGCGAGGCCGATTCCCCACCCCCCGATCTTCGGCGCCTCCGGCGACACCGCCGTGCCGAACACCGCGCTCACGAGAAAGAAGGTGAGGATCGCCTCGATCCAGACGCCTTGCAGGAAGGTGACGCTCCCCGCGAGCTGCGGCGTCCCGGCGAGCGCGATCCCCACGGCCGCTCTGGGAAGAATCCCTTTGACGAGCGCCGCGCCCAAGAGCGCGCCCAGGAGCTGGGCGCCGATGTACTGGACGGCGCGCCGGCCGTCGATCTTGTCCGCGATCCACAGCGCGACCGTCACCGCCGGGTTCAAGTGTCCGCCGGAGATGTTCATCGTCGCCGAGACCACGATCGCGAGCGCGACCCCGTGCGCCAGCGCGACGGCGAGCGCGGCGGCCGCAGCGGCGGCCGGGGCGGCGGTGGCGAAGGCCACGACGCTGCCGGCGCCGAGGAACACGAACAGCATGGTCCCGACGAACTCGGCCGTGAGCGGCCGCAGATCCTTGATCACGGATTAACCCTCGGAGTAGGGACGCGGCGGCAATGTAGGGGCGGGCCTACGCCCGCCGCAACACCAGCGACGCGTTGATGCCGCCGAATCCGAACGAGTTCGATAGCACGACCTCGGGCGCGGCCGCGCGGCCTTCGCCCGGAAGGCAGTCGAGGTCGCAATCGGGGTCCGGGCGCTGCAGGTTGATCGTCGGCGGGAGCCACCGCCGCTCCATGGCAAGCGCGCAGATGGCCACCTCAATGGCGCCACTCGCGCCGAGGGCGTGGCCGTAATAGCCCTTGGTTCCGCTCACGGTGAGGCGGTACGCGTGCTCGCCGAACACCTGCTTCAACGCCCTAGTCTCCGTCGCATCGTTCAGCGGCGTCGACGACCCGTGCGCGTTGACGTACCCCACCTCGGTGGGCGACACAGCCCCGTCCGCGAGCGCGAGCCGCATGGCGCGCGCGGCCTGGCGCGCGTCGGGACGGGGCGCCGTCATGTGGTAGGCGTCGTTGGTGAAGCCGTAGCCCACGATCTCGGCGTACATCTTGGCGCCGCGCGCGAGCGCGCGGCTCCGCTCCTCGAGCACGAGCACCGCTGCTCCCTCGCCCATCACGAAGCCGTCCCGGTCCTCGTCGAACGGCCGTGAGGCGTGCTCCGGATCGTCGTTTCGCGTGCTCATGGCGCGGATGATGCTGAAGGCCGCGTAGGTCATGGGCGCGAGCGGCGCTTCGGCGCCGCCGGCGAGCATCACGTCGGCGAGGGCAGAGCGGATCGCGTGGAAGGCGTCTCCCACCGCGATCGTGCCCGAGGCGCAGCTCATCGCGTTCGTGGAGTTGGGGCCGGTGAACCCGAACTCGATGGCGATGTTGCAGCTCGCGGCCCCGGGGAACACCGCGAGCGCCAGCGCCGGGTCGAGACCGCGGGGGCCCTCCTGCAAGAAGGCGCCGACCTGTGCCTCCGCGAACGCGACGCCGCCGAGTGCCGAGCCCATCATCGCGCCCACGCGGTCGGGATCCTGGCGCTCGTGCGCGAGCTCGGCGTCGCGGAGCGCGAGCCGCGCGCTGGTGACCGCGAGCTGGGAGAAGCGGTCTAGGCGCTTCGCGCGTTTCGCATCCAGGTGGTCCTGCGGCCGGAAGTCGGGAATCTCGGCGGCGATCCTGCTGCGGAATGGCGTGGGGTCGAAGCGCGTGATCGTGCGCACCGCCGAGCGCCGCGCCGTGAGCCCGGCCCAGAGACCGTCAGCCCTGGTACCGATCGGGGTCACCGCCCCCACCCCGGTGATCACGACGCGCCTGCCGTTCCTCACAGCAACGCCCCGCAGAGTCGCGTCATGTGCTTTCCGCGTATCGCTTGATCCCCGCCAGCGTGCGCGCGGCGATGCCATGGATGAACACCGGGCCGATGACGAGCGCCGCCGCGAGCGGACCGATCAGCGGCCACGCCGGACCGCCCCACTCGTGCACGATCGACACGCCGACGCCGTCGCCGGCGGGCACGAGCCGCCACACGACATCCATTCCCGTCGTAATGCCACGCACGTGCCGGTAGCGAATCTCACGAGCCGCCCGGTCCACGGTCATCTCCGACACCCACCATGTCGGGTAGCGCACCGGGCCGAACGGCCGCCAGGCGGCCATTTCAACGGTGCCACCTCCCTCCCGTCGGTCCAGAAAACGCACCCAGCGGTAATGAGGCAAGATGTCAGGCCAGCGTTCGACGCTGGATGCAACCTCGAAGGCGCGATTGAGAGACGCGCGGATCAAGACCTGATCGACGGTGCGCATGCCGAAGGCTCCCAGGCCGCGACGATCCTAAATCCCGGCCGGCACCGTGCCACCGCCGCCACTCCGGCCTCCCGCAGCATCGCCGTGAACTCTGCCCGAGTGTAGCCCCGTCGCAGCGACACCACCGCATCGCGACGCGTCACGCCGCTCATGCCGAGGGGGAACGACACGAGCCACACCCCCGCCATGGCGACGCGTGAGCGCCGCAGATCGGCGAGCACCACGGCGCGGCGCGCCAGGCGGTCGAAGCTCGCGATCCACCTGACGGCGACGGCGCGAGGCAAGTGGTGCAGCACCTGGCTGGCGACGATCACGTCGACCGAGCGTGGGCCGAGCGGCACTCGACTCCCGTCGCCGACGATCGACCGGACGCCGCCGGCACGAGCCGCCCGGGCGGCCGTGGGGTTGAGCTCGATGCCCACGGGCGTGAGGTCGATGCCGTGCCGCCGCGCCGCCGCCACTGCCGCACGGGCGACATCGCCCGATCCCACCCCCACGTCCAGCAATGTCCACGACACGTTTCCCGCCTCCCGCCTCCCGTCTCCCGCCCAACGGAAGTACGGCTCCAGGGTTTCGACGACCGCCCGCGTCCCGCCGAACAGCGCGTTCAGCCGGGCGATGTCCGCGAGCGTCCGGCGCACGACCACCGGCTCGGCCCGCGGGTCATCGAGGGTCTCGCGGCCGATCATCCGCCGTGCAGGCCCGCGTAGCCGCCGCGGTAGTACAGCAGGGGCCGCCGGTCGGTGACCGCGCCGCCCGTGACGAGGCCGAAGAACACCGTGTGGTCGCCCCCCGGCGCCTCGCCCTGCTTCTCGCAGTCGATGCTCGCGAGCACCCCGTGCAGCACCGGAATGCCGTGCTTGTTCTCCGTGTACCCGACGCCGTCGAAGCGGTCCGGATGCTCCGCCGCGAACCGCCGCGAGAGTGCCTCCTGGTCGGCCGCGAGCACGTTGAGGACGAAGCGACGGGCGGCCTTCATCGCCGGGTGCATGTCGTGGTGCTGGTCCACGCACACGAGCAGGAGCGGCGGGTGCAGCGAGACCGAGGCGACAGAGCTTGCGGTCATCCCGATCGGCTGCCCGTGCGGATCCCGGGTGGTCACGATGGTCACGCCGGTCGCGAACCGGCCGAGGAGCTGGCGGAACTGCGCGGGGTCGACGGCAGACATTGTCACCACAGGAGTCGGCCAAGGAAGCTCGGAGCGAGCACCCGGCGGGCGGGAACGAAATTCCCCGTCGCGCCCACGAGAAGATCCGCGAGGTCCGTGCGGCGCGCCAGTCGCCCGACGACGCGGCTGCTGAGCGCCGGCCACCCCACGCCGACGCCGATCAGCCGCTCGAGTGCCCACTTACCTGCGAACGCGCGGCGCCGGGCGCGTGTGTAGGCCCGCAGCGTGCTGGCCGGGATGGGCGAGCCGACCCCGCGCGCAAGCGCGGGGATGAGGCAGGCGGCCGCGAGCTCGGCCCCGCGCACCGCGCTGTAGAGTCCCTGGCCGGTGAACGGGTCGAAGAAATCGGCCGCATCGCCCACAAGCACGGCGCCTCCGCCGGCGGCGACCGGGCGCCGCGCCCAGCGGGCGAACGGACCCGTGACCAGCACTGCGCGCACGAGGCGTCCCGCGTCAAACCGCCCCGCCAGCCCGGGAAATCGCTCCAGCTCGTCGAAGAAGCCGGCGCGGAAGTCGGCGGCGTGCCGGCGCACCGCGCCGAGCGGCACGACCAGGGCTACCGTCGTCACGCCGCCGCCGACGGGCCCCAGGCCGACGTAGCCCCGCGCGCTCACGTGCAGCTCCCCCAGGCCATCAACCCCGGCGACGCCGGCAACATGGGCGCTGAACGCGATCCGCCGCGGCGCCGAGGATCGCACGAGCCCCAGCCGCCGCGCCACCACGGAGCGCAGCCCGTCGGCGCCGACCACGACGCGGGCGTGCTGCGCCGCCCGCCTCCCGTCTGGCGATCGGGCGACCACGCCGGCGACTGCTCGATCTTCGAACAGCAGGTCCTCGACCGCCGTCCCCTCCCGCACTACCGCGCCTGCGCGCTGCGCCGCACGCAGCAGGATCGTGTCAAATACGGCGCGCGGGAGCGCGAAGCTATACGGGCGCGGCGGTGGATATCCGTGATCCCCGCTGAACCGCCCGACCATCGCCGCCCCGCTTGGTGCGACCACGCGCATCCCGTAAAGCTTGGCGTGCGGCGCCCGCTCCACCTCGGCGAGGATCCCCCCCCCGTCGCCCAGCCGCTCCAAGACGGCGGTCATCGCTGGGCTCAGGTACTCGGAGCAAGGCTTGTCGCGCGGGAACCAGGCTCGTTCGAGCAGCAGCACGCGTGTGCCGGCGCGGGCGAGCAGCAACGCGGTCGTCGCTCCGGCCGGGCCGCCTCCGACGACGATCGCGTCCCAGCGCCGGGCGCCGCCGGTCATCCGATTCGCTGGAAGCGGAACCCGTCGAGCAGGAGATCCCCGTTCGAGAAGACCGCGGAGAACGTCGTCGGAACCGAGGAGCCGGCGAAGATGATCGTGACGGACGAGCCGCGGGACGTGAACGTGCAGCCGCCCTGGAAGATCGTGTCCTGGACGCCGGCGTTCCCGAACGTGTGTGTCACGACCTTGGAGCACGTCTCGCCGGCGGCGAAGGTCCAGCGTGTCTCGGAGACGATCGTCTCTCCGGACATGGCGTCGAAGAAGGTCGTCAAGTTGCGCCAGGTGCCGACGAGGCTCGCGTCCCCACCGCCACCTCCACCGCCCGCGCGACCGGGGCCGCCGATCGCACGGCCGAGATCCGAGCACGCGGTCGCGCCAGCGGCGGCGAGGATTACGGCAGCGAGCGTGACGCGAGCGCTGCCGCGGCCGCGCCGACGAGCGTGGCGGCGAAGTTCACCCCGTCGTTGTCCAGCCATCGCCAGCCCCTGATCAGTCGTACCGGTTCGTGGCACACCGAATTCCGGCGCTCGAACTGCGCGCCACACCCCGGACATTCGTACTTACCCTGCACCGTCGCTCCGAGCACCGAGTCGGCGAGCATCCCGAGGACCCCGGCGGTTACCAGCGCGGCTGACCCCGGAGCGGCGCCCCGGGGCCCCACCACACCGGCCACCAGCGCTATCGCCGCCGCCCCCGCCACCCCGCCGGCCGTGCCCAGTGCGGTAATACCCCCTGACGTGCCTCGGGTGACCCGCGCCCCCGTGGTGATCAGGCGAGGTGGGAAGGGAGAGAAGGCTCCGATCTCCGTCGCCCAGGTGTCCCCCGCGGCCGCTGCCAAAGCACCAGCGGCCGCTGTCCAGGAGCCCAGCAGCGCGGCGACGCCCGCCATCCCGCCGTTCGCCCACACCTGCCGCGCCGTGCGCTGCGGCCCCGCTCCCCCCCACCCGCCCCTCCCGCGCCCCTCCGCCAGCTGCGTCAGCAGGCTCCCTGAGAGGAAGAACGTGACGAGCACGGCAAGACCGGGCCAGGCGAGCCCCCAGGCCACCGCGGCCCCGACGGCGAGCGCCGCCGCGAGGCCGCCGGGTGTCAGCCAGCTCACTCGTCGAACAGCTGGCGCAGGATCCGACGCTTCAGCTCGGGGGGCGCGCCCTGCGCTTGGCACCGGGCTCGCAGGAAGTCGAGGAACAGCTTTTCGAAGTCGAAGTGCTCACCGCAGGGAGGGCAGTCGGCGAGGTGCTCACGGATCTCGCGCTCCAGCGCGGGGGTCAACTCGCGGTCGAGGTACTCGTACAGGTGCTCTGTGCACTCGCGACAGTTCATGCGGTACTTCCCTTGATATATCCCATCCCGACCGCGTAATCGTACAGCCTTCGTTGGAGGAGGCGGCGGGCCCGGAACAAGCGCGACTTCACCGTTCCGACTGGCACGTCCAGCATGCGGGCGATCTCCTCGTAGGAAAGCCCCTCCACGTCGCTCAACACCACGGTCTCACGGAATTGTTCCGGGAGCTCGTCGATGGCCCGCAGCACCTGGTCGTCCACGATCCGGTCGAAGAAGGTTCCCTGGGGGTCCTCGTCCTGCAGCTCTTCGAACACCGAGTACGGCTCGATGGTGTCGAGGTCGACCGTTTCCGGGTGCCGCGTGCGGCGGCGGTATTCATTAATAAAGGCGTGCCGCAGGATGGTCAGGAGCCACCCCTTGGCGTTGGTCCCCGGCTGGAACTGGTGCCAGGCGCGGTAGGCCTTGAGCATCGTTTCCTGGACGAGGTCGTCGGCCTCGGAGGGGTTGTTGGTGAGGCGCAGCGCGACGCGGTACAGGCTGTCGAGGTGAACGAGGGCTTCGCGCTCGAAGCTCTGCCGCTTCTCGGCTTCGGTCGCCGCGGGCGGGGGAGGGGGAGGGGGAGGGGGCTGGGACCCGGTCATACGTTGCCTTAACCTGCCCGCGCCATCCCGGGTTCCGCAATGGGGTCCGGGAGTGATAGGTTAGGCGCGCCGTGGTCCACAGCATCGTCCCCCTTGCCGTGCTCGAAGCGGTGCGCAACCTCGACACGCCGGTCGAGGACGGCCTCTCGGAGTTCGCCGAGGAGCTGCTCGCGAAGCGCCTGGGCTTGTCGTCCACCGTGACGATGCAGCTCGCCCAGTACGAGGCATTGGTGCGGCGCGACGCGCCCGCCGATCCGGCGCACGTCGAGGCGCTGCTGCGGCTCGTGGGCCGCCGCCCGGACGCGGACCTCGTGTTCGCCGACGCCGGGCGGCGTGCGGCACGCCGTGCGGTGCGCCGGCTGTTCGTCGGGTCGCGCCTCGCGGTGCGGGCCGCGCCGCGCGCGTTCGGGTATCCCGTCGCCCGGCGTGCCGCGCGCGCCGTGTTGGGCGGAGAGCTCAAGCGCGAGGGTGAGGTGCCCGTCGCTCGGGTACTCGACGCGCTCGCGGTGAACGCGACGCCGGACGGGGCTGCGTGCACCCTGTACGCCGCCGCCTTCGCGGAGCTGCTGCGTCTGCTCGTCGGATTCGAGGGCGCGATGCTTCACGTCGCGTGTCGTGCCACCGGGGACGACCGGTGCGAGTGGCGGGCCGCGCCGCCCGATCCCCGGCACCACTGATGCCCCCCCCGCTGCTCGACCGCTTCGATTTCGCGGCGCTCGTCGAGGCGCTGGGCGCCCTCGGCGCGGACGGCTGGCTCCTGTATGACTTCCGCAAAGTCAATCCCATCGCCGAGCGGATCCTCGGGCCGACCGGCATGGGCACGCGCCGGCTGTTCGTGCTGCTTCCCAGGTCCGGGCGGCCCGTCGCCGTCGCGCACCGCATCGAGCTGCAGCCGCTCGCGGATTTCCCGGGAGAGGTGCGGTCCTACGGGTCGTGGCGCGAGCTCCACGGCCACCTCGCGGCGCTCGTGCGTGGTCTCACGCTCGCCATGGAGGTGTCGCCGCACGACGCGGTGCCCTACCTCGACCGCGTGCCGCACGGCGTGGTCCAGCTGCTCGAGTCGTTCGGCGCGCGTCTCGTGTCTTCCGCGCCGCTCGTGTCGCGCTTCGCCGCGCGCTGGACTCCGGTGGAGCTCGACGGCCACCGCCGCGCCGCGGAGCTGCTCGCCGACATCGCGCGCGAAGCGCTTGCGTGGGCGGGGAGCGAAACGGCGCGCGGCGCGGAGGTGCGCGAGGCCGGGCTGCAGCGACGCGTGCTCGACGCGATGGAGCGCGCCGGGCTCGTCACCGACCACCCCCCGATCGCCGCGTTCGGGCCGAACTCCGCCCTGCCGCACTACGAGCCCCACGAGGGTGCCGACCGCCGGCTCGTTGCGGGGCAGGTGCTGCTGCTCGATCTGTGGGGGGGACCGGCTCTCGGTTCGGTGTTCGCGGATCAGACGTGGATGGCCTTCGCCGGCCGCGCGCCCGATGTCGAGGTGCGTGGCGTGTGGCAGGCGGTGCGCGGTGCACGCGAGGCTGCGGTCGCGCTGCTGCGCGAGCGCTGCCGCGCCGGGCGCGCCGTGACGGGCGCCGAAGTGGACGACGCCGCGCGCCGTGTGATCCGTGAGGCGGGCTTCGCCGAATACTTCGTGCACCGCACCGGCCACTCGATCGACCGCGACCTCCACGGCTCGGGCCCGCACATCGACAACTTCGAGACCGCGGACGAGCGCGCGCTCGTGCCCGGCGTGGGGTTCTCGGTGGAGCCTGGGATCTACCTCCCCGGGCGGTTCGGGATGCGGAGCGAGATCAACGTCTTCATGGGCGAGACCGGACCCGAGGTCACCCCGCGCGCGCCCCAGCAGGACGTGCTGGCGGTATGAGGTTTTCCGGGCGTCTTGGCGCCTTGGCGTCTGGGCACGGGGTGGTGTGGCAGGGGGTTGCAGGGGGTCTTGCGGGTCCCGAGAACGGGCCCCATTTTGGCCGCGTTCGACGGATCGAGCCGTCCTCTTCCGTGGACACCGCCGGCCGTCGCTCGTCTTGACGTCGTTTTCATACGGGTCAGTTTCCGTCAAAGGGCTGGCCCCCGCATCTGACGCCGCTAACACCCAGCCCTGGAGGTGATGGCGTGTCATCGAAGTTTCCGTTTGCTCATCCACGCGCACTCACGTCTTTGGAGGACCGTTCTATGACTCATTGTGTGCGAGGCGCCTTCGGTCGCGTCCTCGCGTCGGGTCTCGCGCTTGCGGTGGCGCTGCTGGTCGCAGCGACGTCGCTCGCGGCGCAGGGCACGGCGGGGAAGATCGAGGGCACGGTGACGGACCCGCAGGGCGCGCCCATCGCGAACGCCCAGGTCACGATCGTCGGCACGTCGTTCGGCGCGCTGACCAGCGACAAAGGCTATTACTTCATCAACAATGTGCCCTCGGGCGTGTACACGCTCCGCGCCCGGTTCATCGGATA
This sequence comes from Gemmatimonadales bacterium, assembly GCA_035763805.1. Classification (GTDB taxonomy): domain Bacteria; phylum Gemmatimonadota; class Gemmatimonadetes; order Gemmatimonadales; family GWC2-71-9; genus DASUAL01. Next base: position 6,422 of record DASUAL010000098.1, on the reverse strand, counting down.
CACTCCTGCCGAAGTGCCGGGCGTTCGTGTGCAGGCTGAACAGACCCTGACGCAGAACATCAGGCTGACGCCGTCCGCGGTCGCGATCGGGCCGGTCACCATTGAGGCGGCGGCGCGACCGCTCGTGCCGCGCGACCAGGTGACGTCGAAGGTGACCCTCTTCAGCGGGCTGGTGCGAAGCCTGCCGGTTGACGACGTGCGGGGCGTCCTCCAGCTGGCGCCAGGCGTCGTCGAGACGAACCGAGTGGCGGGCGTTTCGATCCGCGGCGGCCGCCCCGGTGAGGCGAACGTCTATATCGACGGCGCACCGGTGCGCAGCACCAACATGGGCGGCCAACGCATCACCGTCGGCACCAACGCGGTCGAAGAGGCCTCGGTGACCACGGGGGCGTTGGGCGTCGAGTTCTCCGATGCGCAATCGGGTGTGATCTCCTACACCACCCGGGCGGGTGGCCCGAAGCTCTCCGGCGCGCTCTCGGCGGAGACCGACGAGCCGTTCGGGGACGCGATCAGCATCGGCTTCAACCGCTACGAGGGCTCGATTGGCGGACCGGTCCCGCGTGTCCCGAACCTCACCTGGTTCGCCTCGGGCGTCGTCCAGGGCCGGAAGTCCGCGCCCCGGGGCATGGACGCCGACGAAGTGCCCCTGTTCGTGCTGGGAGGCGTGGACGCTGTCGTTCAGGATCCGCAGGACGATGGCACGGTGAAAACCGTGGTGCTGCCTCGCTACGTGCAGTTCAGCGGGCAGTGCGGGGAGTTCGGTAAGATCGATGCCGCGACCTTGGACACCGCCGCCAGCACCACGCTCCGCAATAACTACGGCTACGAGTGCCAGGGGAACCGCCGCCCCATGGATTGGCAAACCAGGATGCAGGGGAGCGGGAAGCTGCAGTACACGTACGGCTCGGGCTCGAGCGTGTCGCTGACCGGCGTGTTCAACAGCCAGCAGGACCGCTTCACCCCTGTTGGCAGCACGTCGGGAGGCACCAGAGACGCCCCAACCCGCTTCCTTGGGACTCCCGCGATGTACCGCGGCCAGCATCTGTGGCAACGGCTCGCGGTGCTGAACATCAACCACCAGGTGACGCGCGCTGCCGAGCGCGCGCTGGCGGTCAACCTGAACGTCTCCTGGGCGCGGGACCGCTCGTTGGTGGGGCCGCTCGCGCCGCAGTCGGAGCTTGAGACGCGCGATCCCACGCTCGGGATCACCTTCAAGACGCTGCAGTTCAGCGGCATCGACCAGATGCCGTTCCCGATCACGGAGCAGATCGTCCGCAACGTCCGCAACAACAGCGGGCTGCGCGCGCCGTACCTGAACCGGTCGGACGTGCTCGAGGGGGAAACAAAGCGGCTCAACCCCTACGGGCTGGCGGCGAACCAGTGGGTCACCGGCGGATTGGAAACGCGCGTCAGTTCGCTGTCCGAGACCCGCTACACGGGGAGGCTGGTGGTGGACTGGCAGGCGAACCGGTACCACCGCTTCACGCTGGGCGGCGACGCGAAGAAGACCGATCTCGCGTTCTACGACAGCCGGACAGTCGACCAGTTCTTCCAGGATGTCTACGTCGGGGAGCCGGTGCAGTACGGCCTGTTCGCGGCCGATCGCCTCGATCTGGGCGACCTGGTGCTGGAGCTGGGGCTGCGGTGGGACTACTACAACGCCAAGTCCCTCTTCTCCAACACGCCGGGCTTCATCTTCAGCCACCCCGAGTGGGATCTCGCGTCGGGGACGGACGACGCAGCGTACGCCACCTCGCTGGCGCGCGTGTTCACGCCCTCGACGGGACACTACGCCCTGTCGCCCCGGCTCCGGGTGTCGTTCCCGGTGACCGAACGCACCGGCTTCCGGCTGTCCTACGCGCACCAGGTGCAAACGCCGGACTACGAGACGCTGCTCTCGGGCACGAACAACGACATCGAGTCAGGGAACACCAACCAGAACGACGAGTTCGGGCGGGACGTGAGGTTCGGCAAAACGATCCTGTTCGAGTTCGGGGTGCGGCACGCGTTCAGCCAGGACATGGTGCTGGACGTGTCGGCCTACAACAAGGACAAGATGTCGGATCTCGCCTACCGCACCGTGCGATTTGTGAAGCCGACGGACGTCACCGACACCATCCAGCCCAACATCCTCACCAACCGTGACTTCGGAACCTCCCGCGGGGTGGATGTCCGATTCGACCGGCGCTGGGGCAACTACCTGAACGCGACCGTGGCGTACACGTTCCAGGTCGCCAAGGGTACGGGCTCCGATCCGTCCACGTACTTGGACACCTTCGCCCGCCAGGTATCGGCGCTGTCGGGGGACCGCACCCCGCCGCCCGAGGCGGCGCAGCGGACGAACAACGACCGGACCCACTCGATTACGGGCTCGCTGGCGCTGACGGTCCCAACCGGCTGGAAGTCGGGAACAACGTTGGGAGCGGTATTCCGGGACGTGGGCGCGTTCCTCACCTTCCGTGTGCTCTCCGGGCTGCCGTACCCACGGATCATCAATCAGGGGGACGGCCAGCTCGTCCCGTTCGCGGACTACGGGCTGGGGGGGCGGATCGAAGAGGGTGAACCCCTGAACGGCGCGGTCACGCCGTGGACGCGGTACCTGGACCTGCGCGTCAACAAGGGCGTCCGGCTCGGGCGGGTGGATGTGACCGCCTATGCCGATGTCCGGAACCTGTTCAACTTCCGGAACATCGAGCAGCTGTTCAACGAGACGGGGGACGTCGTGAACCCGCTGCATGAGATCAACGAGGTCGGCGACCCCGTGCGCGGCACTGGCGAGTACCTGGCGCTGTGGAACGAGGCGCGGGACGCCGGCGCGCTGGAGGGGAGGAGCACCGTCAATCTGACGGGCGGGTGCTCGAGCTGGGACGAGCCGCTCAGCTGCGAGTCGCTCAAGCGAGTGGAGCAGCGGTTCGGCAACGGCGATGGCAAGTTCACCGAGGCCGAGCAGGCGAAGGCGTGGGGGATCTACTACGACTCCGTCTTCGGCTCGTGGCGGATGTACGGCGAGCCGCGCCGCGTCCGGGTGGGGTTCGAGCTGAACTTCTGATCGGAATTCGTCGGGCGGCGCTCCCGGATCGGGGTGCGCCGCCCTTTGGGGCATCTTTGCTCAGAGGGATGGCTATGCGCTCAACTTGGTTTTCTCGCACCGTGCGGGCCGCACTGCTGGTGTCGCTTGGGGCCGCATCGGTCGGCGCGTCAGCGGTGGAGGCCAAGCCGCGTCCCGGCCGGCCGCGCGCCAAGAATCTGTTCGCGGCCTCGGGGCTGTTCTTTCAGGTGAACCGCCAGGGCTGCGGCATCGACAACGTCGGGCAGGTGTGCGTCGCGTTCGCCGGCTCGCCGGTGGGCGGCGGCAGCTTCTGGCCCAAGGGCACGCCCGACCAGTACGTCTTCAACTCGGGGCTGCAGCTCGCGGGCATCGTGGATCCGGCCGCGGCCTTCCCCTGGGCCGCCGATACCGGGGGCTTCCTGTTCTTCAACGCCTCGGGCGGCGAAGGGGGCAAGGGACTCGACTTCGTGTACAACCGGCTGAATCCGGTGGACGTGGCGGCGTGGCCCAACGGCGCCATCGTACGCGATGCCAGCATCTACAACGCCTCACTGCTCGACTTCGAGGCGATCTCGCAGGGGGACGCCTGGACCCGCTACTGGGAGGGCGATCCGACCCTCGCGGCGGGCCGTGACCATCCGTTGGGGATCGCGGTGGATATGCGCGCCCTGGCATGGAACTATCCGTCGGGGAACGAAGACATCATCTACTTCGTCTTCACGTTCTACAACGTGACGGCGCGCCCCGCCGCCGGAACGTTGGCCCCGTACAACAACCCGACGATTCCCGGCCCAATTCAGGCGGAGATCGCGGCGATCGGAAACCAGTTCCAGGACGCCAACGAGCAGGTGTTCCGTATCCAGATCCCCGACGGCGGATACATCATCAAGGACATGTTCGCGGCGTTTGGAATGGACGCGGACGTCGCCAACTTCAACGCGAACTACGCGACTGCGATCCTGCCGTTCGACATCGGGTTGACCTACTCGGGTGACTGGCTGGGAGACCCGGGGTGGGTGTTCCCGCCCGACATGTTCGGCGCCCCGTTCTACCCCGCGCCGGGGTTCATCGGGGTGAAGTACCTGAAGGCCCCGAGCCCGCTCGGCCTGACGATGTTCTCCCAGCACTACAATCCGAACGTGGGCTTCGGCCTGCTGGACCCGAACGACGTGCGGCAGCTGTATCGCTACTTGTCCGGCTTCTTCGGGCCCAGCGATACGCCCTGCTCGGTCGGGTCGGCGGCCACCGCCCGCGCCCTGAAGCTGTGCTACCTGGGTCAGGTGCAGGGCGATGCGCGCTTCTTCCAGTCATCGGGCCCGTTCGACCTGCCACCGGGCGAGGCGCGCAGCATCGTGGTGGCGTACATCAATGCCGCCCCGGTGCGCGAGCACGTGCTGCCTCACGTGGGCGGCGACCTGCCCCCCGGCATCCCGGCGAATGCGAGCGAGATTTTCCTCGATCCCTCGAAGGTCCGCCCCATCGAGCGAATCGCCGGGTGGGTGGACCAGAGCGACCTGAACGGGGACTTCCTCATTGAGCAGGATGAAGTCACCACCGTGCCGCGCTCGCTCCTCAACAAGGCGCTGATCGCGCAGGAGGTGTTCAACAGCGGGTTCCTGCTGCCGTTCGCGCCGACGGCGCCGCAGTTCTACCTCGTCCCCGGCAGCGACCAGGTGACGGTGGTGTGGGAGCGGAGCGCGACGGACGACCCGGTGACCGGAGGCGATCCGTACTTCGCGGTCGCCGGCGACCCCAGCGCGTCTCTGTATGATCCCAACTTCCGGAAGTTCGACGTCGAGGGGTACCGTATCTACCGCGGCCGGTCGTCCAGCCAGCTCGACCTGGTCGCACAGTTCGATTACACCGGCACACAGTTCGTCGACTTCACGGGCGCCGTGTCGTACGGCGATACCGACGGCGACGGGCTCATTGAGTGCGCGCCCGAGCTCGGCGTCACCGGCGACTGCCCCTCCTTCCCGAACCGGATCGAGCTGGTCGGGAACCTCATCCAGGTCCCGACGGGGCAGCGCGTGCAGTTGGCCAATGGTGGGGTGCTGGTGCTCGCGACCGACTCGGCGGTGGTCAACACCCAATGCGGAAACGAGCGGTGCCCGGCGCTCCGGAACACAGGCGTGTCGTTCGTCTACATCGACACCGACGTCCGGAACTCGTTCACGTACTTCTACGCGGTGACGGCGTTCGACGTCAACTCGCTGTTCTCGGGTCCGACTTCGATCGAGTCGCCCCGGGTGACCAAGTCGGTGCGGCCGCGCCGGATCGCCAAGAACCTGACGCCGGCAGGCCCGCTGGCGGTGGCGCTCCTTGGCAGCACCGATGCTGATACGGCGAGGGGGAGCGCGCCGACGATCGACGCGCAGGGAAAGTTCTCGGGGCCCGCCGCTCCGACCGGGGGCTTCTTCGGCTCGGCGACGCTGTTCGCCGACCAGCTGCTGACGCAGAACTACAGGATGGAGATCAAGATCGACTCGATCAGGCCGAACTACAACGAGGCCGCGTCGGCGGCGATCTACCACGTCACGAGGACGATTGGGACCACGAGCACGCCGTTCGTGTTCACGTCACTCGGCCCGCTCGGGGAAGAGAATCCGCGCCGGTCGCAGGTGTTCGAGCAGGCGGTGCCGGTGAGCGACCCCCAGCTCGCCAAGGACGCGGGCCTCGAGGGATTGCCCGCGTCCGCCCAGCTCAAGGCGACGTTGATCACGGCCGCGACGACGTTCAGCTCCAAGGACATCGACTGGCACACGGACGTCAACGGATCGTTCTTCGGGTCCACCAGCCCGCCCCTCAACGCCGACGGCGGCTCCCGCTGGTTTGACGGGTCGAATGAGGCGATGGCGGATCCCACACTGGGCGACCTGCACGGGCAGTTGACGGGCGTTACGACCATCCTCCGTCCGCAACGACCCCACGACGGAGGCAACAGCCCCGTGAACGCGCTGTTCCGGCGCTGGGATCAGACCACGCGACTCCTGGCCCGGGCGGCGGACATCAAGTTCTACTGGGCCACGACGGCGGGAACGGTGGATTCGGTGGTGGACGTGACCCACAAGGTCCGGGTGCCGTTCCACGGGCAGAACCGGGCATCCTACGGCTTCGTCGCCGACGTCGCGGGCAGCGACCCGACTACGCCGAGCGCGCCCAACGGCATGCTGACCTATAACGACATCCTGGTCGGACCATGCCTCCCGAGCGTGGGGAACATCGTCCAAACCGGGTGCCCGACGCGCAACTACGTGGCGGCCGCGACGCTGATGCCGGTGGACATCACCGGCGACTTCGTGAGTGACGGCCAGGGCTTTGGCCTCTACGTGTCTGGCGAGCCGTATCTCTTCATCCTGGCAGCCCCCGCCAC
>DASUAL010000097.1:0-3027 GCA_035763805.1 Gemmatimonadales bacterium | reverse complement strand
ACGAACCGCTCGTAGATCTTCGAGGCGGTGATCGTCGCCGAGTGACCCGCCGCGAGGAATCCCTCGACTTTGGTCCCGGGCATCTCCGCCACGATCTCCATCACCGGCGGGATGTACTTGTGCGCCGACAGGACGGAGAAGTTGGCTGGCAGCTCGCCCAGGACGACGGCTGCCGTGGCCACCGCGGTCGTCTCGAAGCCGCTGGCGAAGAAGCAGACTTCCTCGCTGGTGTCGCGCGCCAGCTCGACTGCCTGGGCGGCGCTGTAGACCACGTCGATCCTCGCGCCCTGCGCCTGGACGTCGGCCAGCGACAGCGACGTGCCCGGCACCTTGAGCATGTCGCCGTAGGACGCGATCCGGACTCCGCCCTGGGCGAGCACGACCGCTTCGTCCACCTCGGGCATGTCCGTGACGCACACGGGGCACCCGGGGCCCATGATCACGTTCAGCGCCTTGGGGAGGATGGTCCGGAGGCCGTACTTGGCGATCGACTGCTCGTGGCTGCCGCAGACGTGCATGACGGAGACGGGCTCGCGCCCGATCTCGCGGCACACGTGCTCGAGCGCGTGCGAGAGGGACCGCGCCTTCTCCGGGTCGCGGAACTTGAGCTCGCTCGCGCCCGCGATGAGCGCCTCAAGCATCGGCGCCGTCCGTTCGGGCCGCGGCGATCTCGCTTCGCACATCGGCCGCCATGATGTCGCCGTCGGCTTCCTTGAGGAGCAGCTCGTAGAGGGCGAGCGTCTCCTGGATCTCGCCGGCCGGGATCTTCCGGATCGCGAAGCCCACGTGATTCAGGATGTAGTCGCCCGGTTGCACGGGCTCGTCGATCACGTCGAGCCGCGTCTCGCGGCGCACGCCCCAGAAGTCGACCGTCGCCGTGAGGCCGTGCACCTCCACCACCTGTCCTGGCACTCCGAGACACATGGTCGCTTCGCTCCTAGTGATGTGCGTCTTGTGGCTTGAGGCTCCGCTTGACGTACTCGCCGACGAGGATCGCCGCAGGGTAGAGCACCTCTTCCTCCATCTGAGCATGAAGCCGCAGCTCGTCGGCGAACTCGGCCCACTCCCGCCGCCCTTCCGCGCTCGCCACGTTCCCGAGCTCTACGAGCGCACCGACGATCGCCCGGTGCTCGTCGAGCATGAGCGGGAGCTCCTCCTTCACCCTCGCGACGAGCGGCAGGACTTCGGCCATGTCCGGCGTCACCTCGCTCTTTGCGAGGCGGGCGAGCAGGCCGAGCGGCGGAATCGCGTATTCGTCTTCCCGCAGGAAGTGCGGGTGCATGATCTTCGCCACGGCGCGCGCGGCCTCACCGATGCGGCCGGGCAGATGGCTGGCCTCGGCGAGCTTCGCGTGCAGCTGCTCGTGCTCGAGGCGCAGGGAGTCGGGGATTCTCATGCGGTCCTCCTTCACAGTCCTTGCTCGCGCCGCAGCACGGCGGCGGCCACGGCCGCTTGGCCGTAGCTCACGGCACCGTCGTTCGGGCCGAGCCGTTGGGGCACGAGCACGCGCAAGCCGCGGGCTTCGAGTCGCGCGCGCACCGAGACGAGCAGGCGCGCGTTCTGGAAACAGCCGCCGCCGAGCGCGACGGTGCGGGTGCCGGAGGCAGTGGCGACCCGTGCGGCGAGCTCGTCCGTCGCCGCCGCGACGCTCTCGTGGAACGCCGCCGCCAGATCCTCGACGTGCACGCCTGCCGCCAGCCGCTCGCCCAGGGCCGCGAGCAGCGGCACGGGGTCGAGGATCCAACCGGCAACGCCGTCCCCGGCAACCGGGAACGGGAGGGGGCGGGCCGGGCGGGCTCCCGCGAGCGCCTCGAGCTCCATGGCGGCCTGGGCCTCGTAATCGGCTACGCGACGCACGCCGAGCACCGCGGCGGCGGCGTCGAACAGGCGACCCATCGAGGACGCGAGCGGAGCATTGAGGCCGTGCGCGATCTGCTGGCCGGCAATGGAGCGCTCGGCGGGGTCGACCTTCGTGAAGGCACGCGCGAACGCGCCGGCCGCCGCCGGCTCGAGCGACAGATATCCGAGCACCACGCGCCACGGCATCCGTGCCGCGAGATCTCCGCCCGGGAGCGGAGCGTAGCGCAGGTGCCCGGCGCGTCGGTAGGCCTCGAGGTCGGCGACGAGGACTTCCGCGCCCCACACGTGGCCGTCGTCGCCGTAGCCCGTGCCGTCGTAGGCGACGCCGACGGCGGCCTCCGTCACCCCGTGCTCGGCGAGCACCGCGGCGACGTGGGCGTGATGATGTTGGACCCCGATGATCCGCTCGAGCCCGAGGTCGCCCGCGACGCGGGTTGACAGGTAGCCGGGGTGCAGGTCGCGCACCGCCACCTCGGGCTCGATGCGGAAGAGCCGCTGGTACAACGTGAGAGTCTCACCGAAATGCTCCAGCGTCTCGAGGTTCTCGAGATCGCCGATGTGCTGGCTCACGTACGCGCGCGCGCCGTGGACCAGAGTGAAGGTGTTCTTCAGGTGGGGGCCGACCGCGACCAGGGGCCGCGGACTCTCGAACGGGAGATCGATCGGCAGGGGGGCGTACCCACGAGCTCGGCGCAGGAAGATCGTCGTGTCCACCGCCACTCGCACCACGGAGTCGTCGTAGCGCGCCACGATCTCGCGGTCGTGGAGCAAGAACGAGTCGGCGATACCAGCGAGCCGCTGACGCGCGTCGGCGTTATCGGTGGCGATCGGCTCCTCGCTCTTGTTGCCGCTCGTCATCACGAGGGGGCGGCGCACCTCGTCGAGCAACAGGTGGTGGAGCGGGGTGTACGCGAGCATCACGCCGACCGTGTCGAGCCCCGGGGCAATGGCGCGGGCGAGCGGCGCATCGGCGCGACGCCGCAGCAGCACGATCGGCCGCTCGGCCGACGTCAGGAGATCCGCTTCGGCGGCGCTCACCACTCCCAGAGCGCGTGCCTCAGGGAGGGTGCGCACCATCACGGCGAGGGGCTTCGCCTCGCGATGCTTGCGGGCGCGCAGCCGCTCGATGGCGGTCTCGTTCGTGGCGTCCACCGCCAGGTGGAATCC
>DASUAL010000096.1:0-44382 GCA_035763805.1 Gemmatimonadales bacterium | reverse complement strand
TCGTTTCCACGACCTCCTCGGGCATGATGAGCGGCAGATCCACGGCGGGCAGATCCTGCTCGGGCTCGGGCGGCGCAGCGAGCACGCTCTCGAACTGCGTGTGCGCGAGACCCTCAACCAGCAGGTCCTGCGGCTTCAGTTCGACCTCTTCCTGGACCTCAAGGCCCTCCGCCTTCGCCGTACCGTGGGCCGCGGCGTCGAAATCGAGCGTTCCGTCGAAGACTTCGATGTCGCCGGCAGGCGGCGTGGGCGCTGTGGGTTCCCGTGCCACCGGCTCTTCCGAGGCGTGCTCCACCACGAATTCCGGCGCCGGAACGGGTGGGCTCGCCGCTGCGGGGCGCAGGGGGGCGGGCGGCGGCGGGGGTGACGGGGGCGACGGGGGGGACGGGGCCGACGGGGGCGGCCAGGGAGCCGAGGCCGGCGACGGCGGGGAGGTAGGGGATGGTGCCGTCCGCACGGGCTCGACCTTGTGCGCGCTGGGCTCAGCTCGTTTCGCCGCGGTCTGAGCAGCTTTGCTCCTCATCCGGCTGAGTGCCTCAGCGGCCTCGCCGTTCATTGGATCGGCGCTCAGCAGCCTCGTGAGCCACTCCACCGCTTCGTCGAAGCGGCTACCCCGCTGCGCGATCTCCGCCAGCATCCGCAGGGCAAGCACGTTCTCGGGGTCGAGCGTGATGACCTTGCGGAACACGTCGGCCGCGGCGGCGTCGCTTTTTTGATCGATGAGACAGCGCCCGTAGACGATGTGGGCACTGACGTAGTCGGGGTGGCGCTCCAGCCCGCTCTTGCACAGCTCGATAGCGTTATCTAGAAGTCCCGCCTTACGATAGGCGTCGGCCAGGGGCGCGAAATTCCGCCCTTTCGGATTCTCTCTGTAGCGTTGCTCGAGCTTGTCGATCTCGCTGGTGTAGGCCACGGCCTAAGTTCTTGGCAGAATTGGACGAAGATAGTGCTCGCCCGGCGCCGCTGTCAATCGGACACGCGGCACGGTGCCTTGAGTTTCCGCGTTGTGGTTTATAGACTTATGCCCCTTCTCGCCCTCCCAGTGGAGTGTTGTCCAGCATGATGCGGAAAATGCGCCAGATCGCGAAGCCCGTGTTCTGGGTGGTGGCCATCGCGTTCGTTGGCTGGCTCGCGTACGGGCAAGTCACGGAGATCATCGGCGTAGGAGCGGACGTCGTGCTGAAGGTGAACGGCGAAAGCGTCCGCAACGCGCAGTTCCAAACGACGTTCCAGGCCGCCCTCGAGAACCTGCGTCGCGAGGGCGGGGGGCAGTTGAGCCTCGATGACCGGCAGCAGGTCGAGAACCAGGTCACCGAGCAGCTGATCCAGCGAATTCTGCTCCAGCATGAATACCGCCGGCTCGGGATCCACGTGTCGGACGACGAGATCAGCCGCATGGCTTTCAGCTCGCCGCCTCCGCAGGTCGCGCGTCAGCTGATCGAGGACCCGCAGTTCCAGACGAACGGCCAGTTCGACCTCACCAAGTGGCAACGCTACCTGCCGAGCGCGGGCGACGAGTTCAAGGCGCAAATCGAGCAGCTGTGGCGGGACTATCTCCCCGAGCGCAAGCTGGAGGAGTACCTCAGCGCCGACGTCTACGTCTCCGACTCCAAGCTGTGGCGCATCTGGCGCGACCAGCACGAGTCGGTGACGGTGGCGCTGCTGGCGATCCAGCCGGACCAGGTTCCCGACTCGCTCGTACGGGCCTCGGACGGGGAAGTCGAGCGCTACTACGCAGCCCACAAGGACGACTACAAGCGACCGGCGACGGCCTGGCTGAGTTTCGTCGCGCTGTCGCGCGTGCCGGACGCCGCCGACGTGGCGGCGGCGCTCGCGCGGGCCCAGCGGCTGCGCGCCGAGATCGCGCGCGGGGCGAAGTTCGAGGACGTGGCGGCGAAGCAGTCCGCCGACTCGGTGAGCGGCGCGCGCGGCGGCGATCTCGGCTGGGTGAAGCGAGACGAGCCCGGGTTCGACCCGAAGTTCCTGGCCGGGATGCGCGCGCTCCGGCCCGGCCAGCTGAGCCCGCCGGTTCTCTCAAACTTCGGCTATCATCTGATCCGCGTGGACGCGGCGAACGGGGACTCGATCCACGCACGGCACATCCTGATTCCGATCGAGCCCCAGGGCGAGCACCTCGAGGCGATCGAGGCGCGCGCCGACTCGCTCGACCGTCTAGCCGCCGAGCAAACCGACGGCACCAGGCTGGACGCGGCCGCGCAGCAACTCGGCCTGTCCGTCGTCCAGGCGCCGAGGCTGATCGAAGGCGACCGTCTCACGCTCGGCCGCTACGTGATTCCCGACGTGAGCGTATGGGCCTTCGAGACGCGCATCGGGGAGACGAGCCCGGTGATCGAGGCGGAGCGCGCGTACTACGTGTTCCGGCTCGACTCGCTGGAGGAGGCGGGAGTGGCGCCGCTGGCCCTGGTCCGCGACCGCGTAGCCGCGGCCGCACGCTACGAGAGGAAGAAGGAGATCCTGCGGCAGCGCGCGGATCAGGCCCTTTCCATGCTGGCCGACTCCCCCGACCTGCTGCGCGCGGCCCGCGCCCGCGACTTGCCGGTCGAGAAGCTCGGGCCGTTCACCCGGCTCGATCCCCCGAGCGTGCTCGCGCGTGAGCCTGTCATCCTGGGCGCAGCGTTCGCGCTCCGCCCGGGTGAGCGCAGCGGCGTCCTGGGCGCACAGACCGGATACTTCGTGCTCCAGGGGATCGCGCGCACGCCCGCCGATTCCGCCGCCTGGCTCGCGCAGCGAGACCGGCAGCGGGAGGCGATCATGCGGCCGGCGCTGCAGGCCCGCGTGACGCAGTACCTCGCGGCCCTGCGGGCGCAGGCCAAGGTCGTGGATCGACGCAAAGAGGTGTATCGCCCGGACGCATCGGCGCGTGAAGGCGAGTAGCTAGTCGATCAGCCGCTTGGGAGTGGACGGGGCGGGCGGCTCCTTCCCGGAGGGTCCGGGTTCCCGCTCGACCGCGTCGCGCGCTTCGCCGAGTGCCCGCTGGAACTCCCGGAGTCCCTTCCCCACCGCCTTGCCCGCCTCCGGCAGCCGATTCGCCCCGAACACGAGCAGGACGATCAGGAGCAGGATGAGCAGCTCGCCGCCGCTCAGGTTACCGAGCACGGCATCCTCCGTGTCAGTCGCTGAGCCGCTTGGGGTCGCCCCCGGAGGGCAGAGAAGAGCCGGAGGGCGCCGGTGGCTGGACGTTGCGCGGCGGCCCGGCCGACGGATCGTCGGTCGCGTCCTTCAGGCTACGCTTGAACTCCTTGATCCCCTGGCCGATCGACGAACCGATCTCCGGGATTCGCTTCGCGCCGAACACCAGCACGAGCACCAGGAGCAAGATCAGGATGTGGCTGAACGACAGGTCCCCGAGCATAAGCGCCTCGCTTCAAAAGATCGATCGGGCGACGAAGTAGGCGATGGCCACACCCACGATGACCACGAGCGATACGTCGAAACCGATCGGGCCGAGCGTGATCGAGAGCACGATGAAATCTACATGCACCGGCCCCAACGTCGGTGTCACGGCACTGGTGAAGAACTCCTTCGCCGGGCCCTGCGGGAGGAAGTGCCGCAGCAGGGCCTGGAGGAGCCCACCGACGACGAACCCTCCGGCCATCCACCCTACGTAGAATAGCGGCCCTCGCGGGTTGCGCGCCACGGCCTAGCTGCGCCGCTCCACGGCGTAGGTGATGCTGTCCCGCAGCGCGTCGCGGGCGGGCGAGGAGGGGAGGATGTCCAGTTCCGCATCCGCCTGCTGCGCCAGCTCGAGCGCGCGCCGGCGCGCATAGTCGAGCCCGCCCGTGGCTTCTACCAGGCGGATGACCTCGGCGACGAGCTCGTCTCCCGGATCCGCGGTATCCATCAGCTCGGCCACGAGTCGTCGGTCTGCGGCATCCATCGCGACGAGGGCCGCGATCAGGGGGAGCGTCACCTTGTGCTCCTTCAGGTCGAGACCGGACGGCTTGCCGGTGACCGCCTCGGGTTCCGTGTAGTCGAGCAAGTCGTCGGTGATCTGGAATGCCATGCCGAGTCGCAACCCGAAGTGGGCGAGGGCCTCGCGGTACGCGACCGGGGCACCGAGCGCGCCCACTTCGCACGCCCCCGACAAGAGCGATGCCGTCTTCGCTCGGATCAGCTGGTCGTACTCCGCCTCGCCGTAGGCGAGCTTGTCATGCGCCTCGAGCTGCCGCATCTCGCCGACGGTCATCTCGTTCGTGACCCGGGCGAACACGCGCAGCGGCTCGAGGTCGTCCAGCCGCACCAGCTCGATGATGGCACGGGAATAGAGGTAGTCGCCCATGATGACCGCCACCTGGTGCGAGAACAGGGCGTTGATGGTAGGCATGCCGCGCCGCAGCACCGAGTGGTCCACCGAGTCGTCGTGCACCAGGGTCGCGACGTGAATCAGCTCCACGACGGCTGCGAGCGTGACCGCGCGGCCGTCGTCGACGGCGCACGCCCGGTTCGCGAGCAGCAGCAGCGTGGGTCGGAACATCTTGCCCTTCATGCGCAGCAGGTGCTCGTTGCCCTCGGCGATGATGGGAAAGTCCGCGGCGATGATGCGGCGCAACTCGCCCGCCACGTGCTCAAGCTCGGCGGCCACGGGCCGCTGTATCTCTCGCAGCGAGACGGGCGCGACCTGCTGGCTCACGTCACTTCCCCTTGGCAAGCGCCCTGGCGCGCGCGCCCACGTCCTTGAACCGGATGTCGACCGCGAAGACCCTCCCGTACAGCTCGCGTGCCTCCGCCTTTTTGCCCTGCTCCTCGAGCGCCCGGCCGAGCCAGTAGAGGATCCCCAGCCGCTCCTGGTCGCCGGACGCGGGCAACTCGAGCCCGCGCCGCAGAATCGACTCGGCCACGACGTAAGCGGCCTTGTCGATGAAGCAGACGCCCAGCGCCTCGGAGCTCTTCAACTTTCCCTCGGGGGCACGCAGCGCCTTCTGGAACTCGGAGATTGCTTCGTCGAGCAGGCCCATCTCCTTGAAGGCGACGCCCAAGTCGAAGTGCGACTGGAAATCCGCTTCGTCGATGTTCTCGTCGATGCCCTGCTTGAAGCGGGCGAGCATCTCCTGGAAGTCCTTCTCCTCATCGCCGCTCGGCTCCTCGTCCGCCACCTTCATGCGCGTGTCGCGCGTCGGCAGCCCCTCCTCGAGGATCATCGACCCGAGATCGACGAACTCTCCCTCTTCGACCGCCTCGTGGCGGACCTTCATTTTCGCGTCCTTCGGCGCGGTCCGCTCCTCCTTCCGAGCCTTCGGCTTCTCCTCGGGCGCCGGCGCGGCGACGGGCGCGAGCATCGACAGCGCCGCATTGGCCCGCTCGTTCGTCGCGTCGTGCTCCGCCACCCGCTGGTAAACCGCCCGCGCCTTTTCCGGCAAGTCCTGGCGCAGTAACGTGTCCGCCAGCTCGAGATACGCGTCGATCAACCTCACCTTGTCGCCGGACTTGAAGGCGAACTCGACCTGCTTCTGGCGATGGCGCACGCTGTTCGGGTCGAGCCGCAGGATTTCGTTCACCAGGTCCTGCGCGTGCGAAAGGTTCCCGAGGTTCTCGAAGCCCGCGGTCGCGTGGTCCAGTTCCTCGATCCCGCGCTCGCGCTCCCCGGCCTCGATTAGCGCCTCCCCGAGCGCCTGGTGCGCTTCGGGATCGTCGGGGTTGTCGGCGACCCTGGCTTCCAGCTCCTCGATGGTAGGTGTGGCCGGCGTCGCTTCGATGTTCGCGAACACGAGCGAACCGGTCGCCTCACCCTGGTTGACGACGCCGTCCACACCGAGGTCGATGAACGCAGACCTGCGCCTGCCCGTGATGGACGTGTCGTCTTCTGTCTGCACGAAGCCGCCGGTGGGAGGGATGTCTTCCGGCGCGAGCGGCTCCTCGTCCACTTCATGGCTCGCCTCGGTGATCGTCGTCTCGAAGTCCGGCTCGAGCTCGAGCGGCGGGACCTCGACGACCGCCTTCCCCTTGGGCGGCGGCGGCACGGGGGGCGGCGCCGCCGGTCGCTTCGGCACAACCGGCTTCACCTTGGGCGGCTCCGGCGTCGACGGCGCGACCCGCGGTGCCGGGCCCTTAGGGCCCGCGAACCGCGGCGGCGAACCGACATGCGGCATGGACTTGGCGGCAGGCGGCTGAGGCGGGGGCGGGGGCGGGGGCGGTCCGGCCGGTCGCCGCTGCGGCGCCCCCGGAACCACAGGGGGAGATGAAGCCGCCTTCGGCGGACGGCCCACGTTCGGGGAGCCCACGCGCGGCTTGTCCGGCCCCGCCGGCGCCGCAGCGGCGCGAGGCGAGGACGCGGGAGGCGGGGACGGAGGCGCCGGGCGCTCGATCTCACGCTCAAGCAGCGGCTCGAGCCCCACCTCGGGCTCGGCCGATTCCGCGTCCTCCGGCACGGTCGGATCGAGGTCCGCCATCGGCTGGACGTCCTCGGCGGTGACGTCCTCGCGGAGAGACGGCACCTCGAGCCCTCCCGCTTCGAGCTCGATTGACCCGAAATCGACGCTAGTGGTCTCGAAGCCTTCGAGCGTTTCGCTCACCTCCGTCGGCTTCAGTCCCTCGACGAGGCTCGTGGACTCGATCTCGAGCGGCGCGTCAGGCTCGGCGGTCACGGGCTCGATCAGACTCTGTCCCACAGCATCCGGCTCGGGGCGGGGCAGCGGGGGCGGCGAGGACGGCGAGGACGGCGCCCGCGTCGGGGCCGGTGAGGGCGGACCCGCTTTCGCGCCGGGTTTCGCCTTCGGCACCGGAGGCTCATCGACGTCCAAGAATACGAGGCTCGACGTCTTGCGCTTCGCCGACTTGGACACATCATCCAGGTGCTCCGACTTCGCGCCGGGCGCTGGCGTCGTCCCCGCCGAGGGCCGCGCCGCATCGCCATACATCTTGAGGTGCTCTTCCAACATCCCGCGGAGATGGGCGCTCTCGGGAGAGATATCGGTGAACTCCTTCAGCGCTGCGAACGCATGCTGGATCTTGCCGATCCTCTGCATCCGCTCGGCGTACTCCAGGAAGTTCTGCTTCGCCTCGGCCATGAACCCCTTGGCCGCGTAGAGCTTGGCGAGCTTGAGGTAGGTCGTCTGCCGGGCCGGCGCGTTGCGCAGCACCTTGTTGCACATCGCGATCGCGTTGTTGTGGAACCCGAGCTCCGCATATTTGTCGACGGCTCGGTCGTAGTAGTCGGCTGCCTGGGCAGGATCCTTGACCTTGAGGTACAGGTCGCCTACGCGGTTGAAGATGGAGAGATCAGGGTTGGGCTCCCCCTCTTCCTCCTGTGCCCTCAGGGCCTCGAGCCACGCCTCGATGGCCGCCTTGGGGTCCCGGGCTTCGAGGCTCTTGGCTTTCTCTTTCAGCTTCTCAGGCTTCGACATGAGGCTCTAAAGATACCGGGCGTGGAGGGAGGGGACAAGCGAACCTCCTGTCCAGACGGCGGTTACAGTGTTCGCGCCCATCCAGTACGCCGGCTCCCGCCAATCTGACACGTCGCAGACCACGAGGTCAGCCCGGAATCCAGGAGCGATCTGCCCCCGGTCGCGGGCCAGCTCAAGTGCGGCGGCCGCGTTGACCGTCACGGCATTCAACGCTTCTGCATGGCGGAGGCCCAGCTGGGAGACGCCCAGCGCCATGACGAGTGGGAGGCTCACAGTCGGCGACGAGCCGGGGTTGAAGTCGGTTGCGAGTGCGACTGCGGCACCGGCGTCGAGCAGCCGCCGGGCCGGCGCCTGGTGGCTCTTGCCGAGGAACACCATCGTAGCCGGGAGGAGCACTGCCACGGTCTCGCTTGCCGCGAGGGCCCGGATGCCCGCCTCCGAGATTCCGGCGAGGTGGTCGGCGCTCGCCGCGCCGAGCTCCACCGCGAGCTCCGCTCCGCCCTGCCCGTCAAGCTCGTCCGCGTGCAGCTTGAGTCCCAGATGGTGTCGCTGCGCCGCCGTGAGAATGGCGCGCGCCTCGGCGACGCTGAACACGCCCGGCTCGCAGAACACATCGCAGGCGACTGCCAGGCGCTCGCCCGCGACCGCGGGGATCATCTGCTCGCACACCAGTCGCACGTACTCGTCCCGACGGTCACGGGACTCGGGCGGGACCTCGTGGGCGCCGAGGAACGTGGGAACGAGGGTCGCCGGCTGCGCACCCTGGAGCCGGCGTACGACGCGCAGCTGCCGAAGCTCCGTCTCCACGTCGAGGCCGTAGCCCGATTTCACCTCGATCGTCGTACTTCCCTGGGCAAGGAGCCCCGCGATCCGAGCGCGCGTGAGCGCGACCAGCTCGGCCTCCGATCGCGCCCGCACGTCGCGCACCGATTGCAGGATGCCGCCACCCGCCGCGGCGATCGTCTTGTAGTCCTCGCCGAGCGCACGGCGCTCGTGGTCGTCGAGCCGCGGGGCGCCGAACACGGCGTGCGTGTGGCAGTCGACGAAGCCGGGGTACACCACCCCCTCCACTTCCACCCGCTTCACGTTGCCGGCGGCCCGTTGCAGGTCGCCGTAGGACCCCACGGCGGCGATCCGGTCGTCGTCCACCAGCACGGCGGCATCGGTGAGCACTTCGAGCTCCGCCATTTCGCGACCGCGGCGTGCGCGAGCCGGGCCTCGGCACGTGACGACCTGGCGTGCTCCGACGAGCAGGGTGCTCAGTCGCTCGCCTCGCGCATCGGCAGCCGGATCCCGTGGTGGCGCGCGGTTTCGATAGCCTCGGAATAGCCCGCGTCCGCGTGACGGGCGACGCCGATTCCGGGATCGTTCGTGAGCACGCGCTCGAGCCGCCGCCCGGCCGACGCGGTCCCGTCGGCCACGCTCACCTGGCCGGCGTGGAGCGAGTTGCCGATCCCGACGCCACCGCCGTGGTGGAACGCCACCCACCCCGCGCCCGAGGCGGTGTTAAGGAGCGCGTTGAGGATCGCCCAGTCGGCGATCGCGTCCGAGCCGTCTTTCATCGCTTCCGTCTCGCGGAAGGGCGAGGCGACCGATCCGGTGTCGAGGTGGTCCCGCCCGATCACCACCGGCGCAGCGATCTCGCCCCGCTGGACGAGGTCATTTAGCGCTCCGCCGAACCGCGCCCGCTCCCCTTGCCCGAGCCAGCAGATGCGCGCCGGGAGACCCTGGAACGCAACGCGCTCCTGGGCCAGCGTGATCCAGCGGCGCAGATGCTCGCTCTCCGGGAAGAGCTCCAGCACGAGGCGATCGGTGCGGTGCAGGTCCTTCGGGTCGCCGGACAGTGTAACCCAGCGAAACGGTCCTTTCCCCTCGCAAAACAGCGGCCGGATGTACTCGGGAACGAACCCCGGAATCTCGAACGCGTCGGCCACTCCGGCGTCCCGCGCCTGGGCGCGGATGTTGTTGCCGTAGTCGAACGTGACGGCGCCCGCCCGCTTCAACGCCAGCATGGCGCGCACATGGGTCGCGATGCTCTCGCCCGATCGCCGCAGGTATTCCTGCGGGTCCCGCCGGCGCAACGCGGCCGCTTGCTCGACCGACAGCCCGGCCGGGATGTAGCCGTTGAGCGGATCGTGGGCTGACGTCTGATCGGTCAGTACATCCGGGACGAAACGCCGGCGCACGAGCTCGGGGAGCACTGCGGCGCAGTTGCCGATCAAGCCGACCGACAGTGCCGACCCCGCACGTCGCGCTTCCTCGCACCAGCGCAGCGCCTCGTCGACGGAACCGGTCGCACGATCGAGGTAACGGGTATCGAGGCGGCGCCGCACCCGGGCCGGGTCGACTTCAACCACCAGGCACACCGCGCCGTTCATCGTCGCGGCAAGTGGCTGTGCCCCGCCCATCCCGCCGAGCCCGCCACTGAGCACCAGCCGCCCGGTGAGCGCGCCGCCGAAGTGGCGGCGGGCCACGGCACCCAAGGTCTCGTAGGTCCCCTGCAGGATTCCCTGCGTGCCGATGTAGATCCACGAGCCTGCCGTCATCTGGCCGTACATGATGAGGCCTTGTTGCTCCAGCTCGCGAAACACTTCCCACGTCGCCCAGCGACCGACGAGGTTCGCATTGGCGATCAGTACGCGCGGTGCCTCCGGGTGGGTGGTGAACACTCCAACCGGCTTCCCCGACTGCACCAGCAGCGTCTCGTCGTCCGCGAGCGTGAGGAGGGTGCGGCAGATCGCGTCGAACGACGCCCAGTCGCGCGCCGCCTTCCCCGTGCCGCCATACACCACGAGATCCTGCGGGCGCTCCGCCACGTCAGGGTCGAGATTGTTCATGAGCATGCGCAGCGCGGCTTCCTGCACCCAGCCTCTGCACGTCCGGCTCGGACCCCGCGGCGCACGTACGACTCTGGGGGCGCTCACCCGGTCCCTCCCTCGGGATCGAAGTTCCCGGCGCGTACCGCCGCGGCGACGCGCTCGATGTCCGCCGTGAACGGACGGTCGCCGTCGAGCGGGGGCACTTCGCGGCGCACCGCGGCATGCGCGCGGGCCACGCCGCGCCCGGGCGTCAGGGGTTTGAGAAACTCGAGCCCTTGTGCGGCGGCGAGCAGCTCGATCGCCACGATGCGTGCCGCGTTCGCGAGGATCCGCTCCGCCTTCCAAGCCGCGCTCATCCCCATGGGCACGACGTCCTCCTGGTTCCCCTCCGTGGGTACCGACTGCACGCTCGCGGGCGTCGCCAGCACGCGACAGTCGGCGGCCAGGGCGGCGGCTGCGATCTGCGGCGTCATGAACCCCGATTCGACACCCGGATCGCGGGCCAGGAACGCAGGCAACCCGGACGACAGATCCGGATTCACGATCCGCTCGAGGCGCCGCTCGGCGAGCCCGGCGAGCGTGGTGAGCGCGATCCCCAGCACGTCGAGCGCCAGCGCGATCGGCTGACCGTGGAAGTTGCCACCCGATAGGACGTCTCCGTCGATCACCAGCGGATTGTCGGTCGCGGCGTTCAGCTCCACCGACACGAGCCGCTCGGCGAACGCCACGCCTTCGCCGACCGCCCCCAGCACCTGCGGCGAGCACCGGATCGAATAGGCGTCCTGCACCCGCGGGTCGTCCTCCCGGTGCGACTCCCGGATCTCCGAGTCGGCCAGCAGCTCGCGCAGCAGCGCCGCCGAGCGCTGTTGGAAAGGGTGCGGGCGCGCGTCGTGGATCCGGGGGTCGAAGGGGTCGGGCGTCCCGCGCGTCGCCTCCAGGCTCATCGCCGCCGCCGCGTGCGCCGTGCGCCACAACACCCAGGCGTCGTGCACGAGCAGCGCTCCGAGCCCGGTCTGCGCCTGCGTCCCGTTCACGAAGGCGAGTCCCTCCTTCGCTTCGAGCGCGATCGGCTCGAGTCCCCGCGTCTTGAGGGCCGCCCCGTCCTCGCCTTCGCCGATCATCGCGAGCGCGAGGTGGGCGAGCGGCGCGAGATCCCCCGATGCCCCCACGCTCCCCTGCGACGGCACTCGGGGGTGCACGCGCTGGTTCAGCATCGCCACGATCAGCTCGGGCAGAGCAGGACGCACCCCGCTCGTGCCGCGGACCAGCACATTCGCGCGCAGCAGCATCATGGCGCGCACGGCTTCCTCGGGCAGCGGATCGCCTACGCCCGAAGCGTGGCTGCGAATGAGATTGAGCTGCAGCTGGCGGGCGCGCTCCGGCGGAATACGCACGTGCGCGAGCTTTCCAAAACCCGTCGTGACCCCGTACATCGTGGCCCCGCGGGCGATGGCGTTCTCTACCGTCCGGCGCGACGCCCGGACGCCGTCGAGCGCGTGCGGCGCGATGCTCACGGGCGCGCCGTGGCGGGCGACTGCCACGACATCCTCGATTGACAGGGAACGACCGTCTATGATGACCGTGGACGACATGCCGGAAGGAAGCTACGCCCGGAGGGCACCCCACGCCAAGGTGGACGCCAACGCTCGGCGTCCACCTCGGCGTCCCCACTCCTAGCGGGACGCCGTCACCACCGACCCTGTCATCGCCGGCATCGGCTTCATTACGATCAGCTCCGGGTTCCCCGGATCTGTCTGCACGCTCCAGTCGAAGATCACGTACTGTCGGCTCACATGCGTGACGCGAAGCGCGGCGTAGTGATACTGATTGTTCTCCAGCCGCTGGAACACGTAGCCGAAGCCCGGCACCGCTTGGAACATGTTTCGCGAATAGCCGGCGGCCGGTGCGAAGTCGATCGACGTCAGGTCGGGCACGGCCGCGCTGCCGTAGAGCTGCATGCTGTCGCCCGCGAACTCGGGGACGATCCACAACGTCGAATCGCTGGACTGCAGGTGGATCCAGAAGTCGATGTCCGTGCGGTTTCCGTCCTGAACCAGCCCCAGCTCCCCCGCGTCGCCCCGGCCGTTGCCGTTCGCGTCGAGCCAGAACCGGAACCCGGACTGCGACTGGTTCACCTCGTAGGCGGAGACCAGCACGTTGCGCGCATCGGGACGCGGCGTGTCCTGCCACCGCGGCGACCACTCGCTTTCGTCCCCGTCAACGCTGAAGGCCGACACCGCGAAGCAGCGCGGCACGCCGTTGTCAAGCAGCGCGACGAGGAACTCGTCGGACACCGTCGTGCCTTCGATCGCCCAGTCCGTGCCGCAGAACCCTTGGTCGAGGTCGTAGCTCGCCCCGTAGACCTGGTAAAACTCGAACCGGCTCGGATCGGACTGGGCAGCATTGTCCGCCCACTGCAGGTGGATGGCCTGGTTCAGCGAGATGGAGGAGAGACTGGCGGGCGCCGGCAACGGCGGGATGACGACGACGGCCGTCGTATCAGACTGGCAGCCGACGGCAACCATGCCGACCAGGATCAGCGCGAATGGCCACGAGCAGCGCATAACGTCCTCGGGAAGCGTTCGCTGGGTGCATGAGCAGGCGCCGTGCCCAGGGGTAAGTCGCAAATGCAGCGCCAGTTACGACGGCGCGCGCGGCGCGGCGTGTCACCCGTGGAGGACAGCGTTTCGAGAGTACGCTCAGCGCGCGAGGCTCTGCTGCTCGTAGTCGAACTTGATGTCCGGCTGGTCGAGCAGGGTGATGTAGAAGTTGAACGCGAAGTTGCCGTTCGGGCTCTTGAGGAACGAGAAGCTCGCGTGCCAGCGGTGAAGATCCCGCTCCAGCCTGACCACGTGCTGCCCGAACTGGCGGGTGTCGAGATCGTACACCGTGTTCCATGACGCCGACCAGCGGGCCGTGGGACTGAACTGCAAATTGAGCGAGGCCTGTCGTTGCCCGCCCTGGCCTGCGAACGCCACGCCTCCTCCGGGAAGCGTGTCCGCGCGCGGTCGCGTGCGCGTCGACGAATACGCCACCGAAAGCGTGAAGCCCCGCCCCGTGCCGCCGACCGGCCCCGGCCTCTGCCAGTTCGGTGGCCCCATCTGGCCGCCCGGCCCCAGCCCCGGCTTTCCGATGCCCCCTTGCCCCGCGCCGGCCGGCCGCTCTGCGGGCGGCGCGCCGCCTCCGCCGAGACCAACCAGGCTGCCGAGCCCGTGGATCGTCGCGGGGGTGAGGGAAAACGACGTCGTAACGCTCGTGAGGAAGGGCGAAAACTTGGACGACTTGAGCCCGACGGGCCCATCCCACAGGTCGTGCGTCAAGGCGAGGCTGAAGCCGGGCAGCAGATCGGAAGCGAACGTGTTGTTCAGCGCCTGCGTCGTCCACCCCGTCCGTTCAGGCTGCTTCGCCTGCTCGAAGTTGTAGCCGATCCCGCTGGTATTGAGGCCAAGGAGCCGGATCTTGCGACTCTCCCGGCCGGTCGTGTCGCCGGGAGGCGGGCGCAGCTTCGCCTCGAAGTTCTGCGACAGCCCGAGGTTGATGGTCTGCTGCGGGTCGGTGCGGACCTTGGGATCCGCGCCGGTGGGGTCGAGCGCCTGCGCGAACTCCCGTGGCACCGCCGCCCCGGGGGCGTAGAAATAGCTTACGAGCGGAGAGATCGAGTGCCGGATGCGCTGCAGCGGTCCTACGCCGGGGAAGAATCCGAAAAAGGTGGGCGACGCGCTGACCGTGAACGCGAGTCGCTTCCCCTGGCGGACAAAGCGGCCGCCCGTGAACTGGTTCCGGATGGCAAACGGCCCGGCCGTCGTCGTGTTCACGATCTGCACTCCCGGCTGGAGCTTCCACGAGCCGGTGAGGAGCGACGGCAGGTTGATCCCCGTTTGCCATTCGACGGATGTCTGGAAGGTCTCTCCGTACAAGATGCGCCGCCGCCCGCCCGGGGCCGTGGAGTCTGTGATCACGAACTCCTGGCGCGCGCTCGACACCCGGTCGCTCACCTGGAAGCTGTTCGCCCAGTTCCACCGCCCGACCCGCAGCGGGGTCTGGAGGGCGAGGTCGGTCTGCCGGGTGTCGGCGAACACGTCCAGGGTGTCGCCCGGCACCAGCAGCCCGGCCTGGGCCGCGTGGAACGTCTGCTGGTTGTTGAACGAGAACCCCGGCGACCAGGTGATGGACTCCGAGATGTTGACGGGTGACGGCGTGAGACTCACCCGCGGGAAATTCTGGTTGATGAGGTTCGTCGACAGGTCCTGTGAGCGGCTGCCACCGATGTTGACCGTGCCCCAGTCGAACCGCCTGTCGAAGTTCAGCTGTGACGCGAGGCTGGCGGTCGCGAGGAAGGGGTTGACGGTGTTCTGCTGGATCACCCGCGCACTCGTCGCGTAGTCGATACTGGCGTTGAACCTCGTCCGGCTCGAGAAGCTCTGGGTGTGCTGCCAGCCGATCCGGCTCGAGCCCGCCGGGGCGTCGAGTTGGCTCAGGCGGGTGTAGCCGAAGCTGCCGCTGATGAAGCGGTCGAGCCAGCGGTAGCGAACCTGACCCCGCATCGAGAGGTAGCGCCCCGCATACCAGTCGCCGGACACAAGCAAGTCGACGTAGTCGCTGATGGCGAAGTAATAGCCGACGTTGGCGACGTGGCGCTCGTAGCTGCGGCTGGTACGGACGAGGTCGTTCAGCCCGAACCGGGGCACGAGGATGCCACTGCGGCGCCCCCCGCGGATGTCCTGAAAGATGAACGGCAACCAGAAAATCGGGACGTCGCGGACATACAGCACGGCCGGGCGGGCGACCATAACGTGCTTGTTGAGCCACTTCACCTCACCCGTTCCGAAGTGGTAGTCGGGCACCGGATGATCGTCCGAAGTGATCTGGCTGTGTGCCCCGTACAGCCGCGTCGAGCCCGAGTCTACGGCGAGGTTGCCGCGCATGTACCACGTGGCCCCGCCCTGGTTGAACCGCGTGAGGGCCGAGCTCACGGTACCGCGCTTGACGCAGGTGTCGTAGCGCATCCCCTCCCCCACCAGCACGGTCCCCTGATCGAAGAGGCGCGGATCGCCGGCCGCGTCGAGGCGGCAGCTCGCCTGGCGGTAGCGGATCGAGTCTGACTCGAGCTGCGTCCCCTCGCGCTCGACGAACGCCTGCCCGCGCAGGTAGATGGTCTGGGTGTCTCCCCCCACGGCGAGCAGCGTGTCGGCCACGTACTGCGTGACCCGGTAGGCTGTGAGCTTGAGGAGCGAGTCCATCACGGCGTCGCTCGCCGGAAAGCTCCGGGTCGGGCCGGTGGGGAGACCGAGCCGGCGCGCCGTCGCGGTGTCGAGCGTGCGGCCCTGCACGGCCGCGGAGTCCGCGTGAGCACGGGACGTGTCGGGCGGCGGCCCTTGCGCGTCAGCGCGCCCCGCACCGACGAGCAGCAGGAGGGCGACGCCCGCCGCGCTCGCGACCCGCGCACGGCGGGCGCGCCGCTTCGTTACGACCCAGGCGCACAGAATGCTGATCTCGTACAGGAGCCAGAGCGGGACCATCATCATCAGCATGGAGACGGCATCGGGCGGAGTGAGCAGCGCCGCGGCCACGGCGGCGAGCACGACCGCGAACCGCCGGTTCTTTGCCAGGAACTGAGGCGTCACGAGGCCCAGCGCCGCGAGGATGACCACGACGAGCGGCAACTCGGTCACGATCCCGAACGCGATGATGATCTGGGCCGCGAACGAGAAGTAGTTGCCCGCGGTGATGATCGGCGCGAGATCGTTGCGCTGAAAGCTGAACAGCACCTCTAAGGCGCGCGGGAGCACCCAGAAGTAGGCGACCGCCGCCCCGCCCAGGAACAGCAGCACGCCGACGGACAGCGCCGGCACGATCAAGCGCTTCTCACGCGGATACAGGGCAGGCGCCAGAAATGCCCACGCCTGGTAGATCACGACGGGCGAGGCGAGCACCAGTCCCAAGACGAACGCGAACTTCAGCGTGATGAAGAAGGGCTCCGTCGGGCTGGTGAACATCAGCCGCCCCCCCGGAACGAGCGGCGCGATCGGCCGCTTGAGCACGCCGATGACGTCGATGCGCTCGACGATGAGCCATCCCACCAGCGTCCCCACCACGATGGCGAGCAGGCTGTAGAGAATGCGCCAGCGCAGCTCCTCGAGGTGGTCGAGGAACGGCATCTCAGCGCGGTTGTGGAGGGGCTCAGGCACGCCGGCACCCGCTGCGGAGCGGGCTAGCGCCCGAGGCGTTGCAGCTTGTCGCGCGCGAGGTTGGCCTCGTCGGACCGCGGATAGCCGGCCACGACCCGGGCGTAGTAGGTCCGGGCGGCCGCCTTGTCACCGCGCTGCTCGGCGTGAAGCCCCAGCCTGTACAGCGCCGTGGGGGCCCGCGCCGAATTGGGGTGCGTCTTCACGACCTGCTGGTACACCGCGGCCGCGGAGTCGGCATTCTCGGCAGCCCAAGTCTCACCGACGTAGAACAGTGCGTCGGCGGCGCGCTCGTGCGTGGGGAACACGCGCAGGAATTCGCGGAAGCCGAGCCGGGCGGTGGCGAGACTGCCGCGGCGAAACTGCTGCAGGGAGAGGTCGTACATCTGGTCCGGCCCGGGCCCCGCGGGATGACCGGATGGCCCGACGGGGGGACCGCCGGTGCGGCCGGCGGTGTCGAGGACCGGCACGGGCTGCTGAGCCCGCTCTTCGATCCGCGCGCGCAGCTCGCTGAGACGCTGCTGGCTCTGCCCCGTCAGCTCTTGCACCTGGACGAGCTGCTGCTGCACCGCAACCAGGTCGGTGCGCATGTCACCACGCATCTGGACGAGGTAGGCCTGCTGCTGCGTCAGCGCCTGCCGCACCGCCGCGAGCAGCGCGCGTACCGAGTCGATCCGCGCGACGTGCTCGGCGTCCGCACGGGACTGCTCCGCCCGCAGCGCCTCCACCTGGAGCTCGACCTTCCGGACGTCGCCTTTCAGAGCGCATCCGGCGACGAGCCCCAGGCTCAGCACGAAGGGCAGCGCCCGCACCGCACCGGTCCTACGGTTGCCGCAGGCTGTCGCCACCGGAGGTGATCTCGAACTCGTCGCGCCGGTTCTGGGCCCAGCTATCCTCATCGTGGCCGGGCGCGATGGGCCGCTCCTCGCCGTACGACGCGGTCTCGATGCGGCTCGGGTCGACGCCGTGGCTCACGAGGTACTGCTTGGCGGACGTGGCGCGCCGGTTGCCGAGCGCCAGGTTGTACTCGTCCGACCCGCGCTCGTCGCAGTGTCCAGCGATGCGAATGCTCAGGTTCGGGTTCGCCTGCAGGATCGCGACCTTCTGGTCCAGCACGGCGGCGTCGTCGGGCCGGATGTTGGACTTGTCGAAGTCGAAGTGAATCATCGTGGCGAGCAGCGTGCGCACGGCTTCGGTGGTCCGCCCCATGGCTGCCAGGGAATCCGCGAGGCGCTGCTGCGCGAGCCGCTCGGCCTCCTCACGGGCGCGACGCTCCTCCTCCTCACGGGCGCGACGCTCGGCCTCCTCCCGCTCGGCCGCGGCGATGGAGTCAGCGTTGGGCTCCGGCGTCACCACAGGGGGCGGGGTGCCCCCGCCGCACGCAGCGCCCAGCGCCGCAACGGTCAAGCCGACCAACACGAGCAATGGTAGGCGTCTCATCTTCCTCTCGCTCCAAGTTCAGGGGGTGGAAGAGGTGGCCTCCGGCAACCGTGGAGACCAGGCCGGCAGGCGCGCGCCGCTCTGCTGGAGCAGCGGGCGGATGCGGCCGGTTTCTAAATCGATGATCCAGAGCTGCCGATACCCCGAACGATCCGACACGAAGGCCAGATGCCGGCTGTCGGGCGCCCAGGTTGGATCTTCGTTTCGCCCCAAGGAGGTGAGCTGCCGCACCGCGCGCGTCCGCACGTCGAGGACGAAGATTTGCAGCGTGCCCCCCACGTCGCGGTGGAAGGCGACGGACTGCCCGTCGGGTGACCAGTCCGGCGCATTGGACGAACCGGTCACGCCGTAATCGAACGGCGCGAACAGCTGCTGGTCCGTCCCGTCCGCCGCCATCACATACACTTGCGGCAGCCCCGGTCGCGTCGAGACGAACGCGACCCGCTGGCCGTCGGGACTGTAGGTCGGTGACAAGTTGTCTGAAAAGCGCCCTACGGTCAAGCGCTGCAGGCAGCAGTTGTCCTTGATGTTGACGGTGTAAATGTCGGTGCCCTCCTCGGTCGCCCGGCTGAACGCGAGCGTTTCGCCGTCGGGCGAGAACGCGGGCGTGAAGTCGAGCGCCTTCCCCGTCGTGACGACCGGCCTGCGCTGAACCGACGCCAGGTCCTGCACGAACAGCTGCCCGTGCCCGGCTCGGAACTCCATGTACCCGAAGCGCCGCCCGTCCGGCCCCCACGCGGGCGACATCGCCTGGTGGTCGCTCGACGAGACCAGCTTCCGCTCTGCGCCGTCCTGATCGATCACGTACACCTTGCCGTCCATCACGAACAGGATGCGCGTCGCCGCGATCCCCGCGACGCCGAGCGTCGCTTCGAGAATCCGGTCGGAGAGACGGTGCACGGCCAGGCGGAAGCCCGGGTCCTTGAGCGCCGGCAGCCGCGCGCGGAACTCGCGGCGCACGCCGCCCGCCGCGATGTCGTGCACCGTGACCACCGTCGTGTCACCACGCAAGGCGAGGGCCACCGCGAAGTCGGCGCCAAGGGCTTGATACAGTGGATAGTTCAGATCGGCAGTCGCGCCGCCGCTACGGCCGGCGCGCTCCCCGCCGGTGGCTGCGCGCGCCACGGTCGGCGTCGCGCTGACCCGGAGGGAGTCGCCTGCCGGGAGCGTGATCACCTCGAAGCGGTCGCTATAATCGAGGTCCCGCGCCACGATGACGCGCACCGAATCCAGCCCCGCGCCGCGCCCCGGCAGCACTGCGAGGCCGGGCCGTATCCCGGGTCGGTAGATGATACCGACGCGGACGCCGCGATCGATAGCGGACGTATCCTGGGCGGATAGGCGGGTAGCCGGGCAGACGGGTAGCAGCACGAGCGCGAGCACCGCCTTATTAGCCGCCCAACCGCCTACCCGCCCAACCGCCTTCACTGCCGTTTCCCCGAGAAGTAGAACCGCACGAAGAGCACGTCCGCCGGCCATCCCTCGGGCAACGAGCCAAAGGCCTTGAACCGCCCGGCTTCCTCGACCGCTCCCTGGGCTTCCAGGTCGAACGAGAAGTTGCCCGAGCGCTTGATGAACTGGAGATCGCTCACCGACCCATTGCGATGCACGAAGAAGGACACCTCCGCCTCGAGGGGCGTGCTTTGAAGCGGTCGCTGCCAGCGCCGCAGGACCTGCGCCACGATGTTCTGCAGATACTCGGGGAACGGGAACTCGATCCCTTCGGTGCTGACCGTCGCCACGTCGCTACCGGTCGAGGGCGTCTCGCCGGGGAGCGGGGCGGTTTTCGGCGTGGTTCGCGGCGCCGCCTCGCGCCGGGTGTCATCCGCCGTCTTGGGTGGTGCGGCCTCGGACGCGGTGCTCTTGGGCAGCGGCTTCTTGAGCGGCGCCGGCCTCTCCTCCGCCGGCCGCTCGACCACCTCAGGCGCGCGGCGCTGCTCCTCCGTCGGCGCCGGCGCCGCGATGAGCCGCACCTTGTAGGTCGGCGGCAACGGCTTGCCGGCGTCGGCCGCCGCGGCGAAAAGGAACAGCCCCGTGAGCGCGTGCACCACGATCGTCCCCGCGACGCCCAGGCCGACGCTGGTTGGCGCTCGGCGGCGTTTCACCGCTCGATCGTCTCCGGCTCGGCCACGAGGCCGACATCGCTGACGCCTGACGCCCGGATCACGGCAAGTACCTGAACCACACTCGCATAGGGCACCCGTCCGTCGGCCCGAAGGTACACCCCACTGGGCCTTTTGGTTCGCACCAGCGCGCCGAACGTCGCCCGAAAATCCTCGTACCCGAGCGGCGCCTGGTCGATGAAGATCCGCCCGTCCCGGTCCAGGGTCACGATGAGGCTGCCCGTCTTGGGTTCGAGGGGACGCGCCGCCGCTCGCGGCAGGCGCACATCGACTCCGCCCTGCATGATGGGGGCGGTGATCATGAAGATGATGAGCAGCACGAATGCCACGTCCACCAGAGAGGTGACGTTGATGTCGGCGGTAAGTGGCAGCTCGCCGTGCCCGCGCAGGCCCCCGCCCCCACCGAGGAGACCGGCCACCTACAGTCTACCTTCGCGCGCCATCGTGCCGATGATCTCCTGCGCGAACCCTTCGAGCTCGCCAGCGAACAATCCCAGCCGGTTGACGAAGAGGTTGTACGCCATCACCGAAGGAACCGCCACCGCGAGACCCGCGACCGTCGTGACGAGCGCCTCGGCCACGCCCGGCGCCACTGCGGCGATGTTGCCCGAACCGCCCAGCGCAATGCCGATGAAGGCGTCCATCACCCCGAGCACCGTGCCGAGCAGGCCGAGCAGGGGGCTCACGGAACCGAACGTCGCCAGCCAGGGGATGAACCGAGCCGCGGCGTCGCGCTCCGCCGCCACTTCCTTGGCCAGCACCATGCGGAGGGCCTCGAGCTGGGTCGTCGTCAGCGTGGTCTGGGGTTCAGTCGCAGGCCCGTTCCCTTTCAAGCCGCCGGGCTTGAGCTCCGAAAAGAAATGAACGCCTTCCCGCAGCAACCGGTTGTAGGGGGACGGCGGCAACCGCATGGCGGCGTGGTAGGCGTCATCGAGGCGGGCCGCACGTTCGATCTCGGCCATGAACCGATCTGCCTGCCGCCGCGTCTTGCGGAACTGCCACCACTTCAGGAAGATCAGGTACCAGGACACGAGCGAGAAGACGACCAGAACCGCGAGCACGAACTTCGTCTCGCGGCTCGACAAGAGCACGAGTTCCCAGGGCGTGGTAGGCAGGGCCCCACCGACTTGCAGGAGCACGCTTAGTCCTCCGCGAATGCGCGCAGGGTGAGTTGCAGACCGTCGGCCAGCGTGGTGCGCGGTCGCCACCCGAGCGAGCGCGCCGCCTTGTCCACAGCCAATGCGTTGCGCCGCAACTCTCCGGGCCGTTCCGGGGCGTACCGGATCTGGGGCGCGCGGCCCGCGGCGGCGGCGAGCGCGCCGGCGAGCTGATTCACAGACGTCTCCGTTCCGGTGGCGATGTTGAAGGCACGGGCATCGAGGTCGACGAGCGGCGGGAGCGGTCGCTCACTCGCCACGAGGTTCGCCTCCGCAACGTCGTTCACGTAGACCATGTCCCTGGTTTGCTCCCCGTCCCCGTACACCGTGAGCGGCTTGCCTTCGAGCACTCGACCCGTGAAGATCGCGACCACGCCGGCCTCCCCGTGCGAGTCCTGGCGCGGGCCGTACACGTTACTGTAGCGCAGCGCGACGGTCTCCATACCGTACACCAGAGCGAAGGTCGCGAGGTAATACTCCGATGCGAGCTTCGCGGTGCCGTAGGGCGACGCCGGGAGCTTGGACGCGGTCTCGGGGATCGGGAAGCTGACGCTCTCGCCGTAGACCGTCCCGCCCGAGGAGGCGAGGACCACGCGACGCACGCCGCCCGCGCGCGCTCCCTCCAGCAGGTTCAGGAGACCGATGACGTTGACTTGAGCGTCGAATACGGGGTCCGCCACCGAGCGGCGGACGTCGATCTGGGCGGCGTGGTGGTTGAGCACGGCAAAGCCGCCTCGCGCCACCAGCTGCCGCGCCTCCGGCGAGCGGACGTCGGCCTGCACGAACCGCGCGCCCGTCGGGACGGATTCACGCCGGCCGCTGGAGAGGTCGTCGAGGACGGTTACTTCGTCGCCGGCCGCCAGATAGGTCTCCGCGACATGGGACCCGATGAACCCGGCCCCACCGGTGACCAGGACCCTACGCGTCATGGCGGGACTCCAGCCCGAACAATTTCTTCAGCGCCTCGAGCAGGCCGTACCCGCGCCCGGCCTGCGCCGCCTCCTTCAATGCGACCGTGGGGTGGTGGAGGAACTTGTTGAGGAGTGCGTGGCTGAACAGCTCCAGTTGCGCGCGGTCCTCCGGCGACAGGTGTCCGAGCCGCTTTAGCGCGCGCTCGAGCTCCGCCGCGCGGACGTCCTCGAGCCGCCCGCGGAATTCCTTCAGCACGGGTACGACGGCGAGCCCGCCGTACCACGCCCAGAACCGCTCGACTTCCGCGTTCACGATGCGCTCGGCCGCGGGGATTTCCGTGCGTCGCTCCGCCGCGACCTGCGCCGCGACGGCCTGGAGGTCGTCGATGTCGTACAGAAAGACGTTCTCGAGCTGGCCCACGGCGGGCTCGACGTCGCGCGGGACCGCGAGATCCAAGATGCAGAGCGGCCGCCCGCCGCGCCTTGCGATGGCGGGCGCGATCCGCTCCCACGTCACGACCGCGTGCGGGGCCGCGGTGGAGCTGAGCACGATATCCGCGCTCGCGAATTGCTCCCACGCCTCGTCGAGCGTAAGGGCCCGCGCGCCCAGCTCTTCCGCGATCGCCTTCGCCCGCTCGTAGGTGCGGTTCGCGACGAGCGTCACGCGCACACCTTCCGAGACCAGGCAGTTCGCCGCGAGCTCGGCCATGTCGCCGGCACCGAGGATCAGCGCCGAGCGGCCCGCGAGCGAGCTGAAGATCTTGCCCGCAACGGCCACGGCCGCCGACGGCGCCGACGCCGCGCCCGTCCCGAGCGCGGTTTCACTTCGGACCCGTGCGCCGACGAGCAGGGCGGACTGGAACAGGCGGTGCAGCACCGGACCGGCCTGCTCCCTGGACGTCTCCCACGCCTCGCGCACCTGCCCCTGGATCTGGGATTCGCCGAGAATCATCGAATCGAGCCCCGCCGAGACGCGGTAGAGGTGGCGCACGGCCTCCTCGTCGTGCTGGAAGTACCCGTACGCGCTGGCGTCGCGGCCGTCGCCGAGTCGCTCATTGAGGAGCGCCCACACCGCCTGCGGCGCGGTGCCCTCCGGGTCCGCGAGATAGAACTCGGTGCGGTTGCACGTGGAGAGGAGCACGCCCCCGCGCGCCCCGGCCGAAAGGACGCGCGCCAGCGACGCCGGCACCTCGCGTGGGGCGTGCGCGAAGCGCTCCCGCACCTCGAGCGGTGCCGTCCGGTGATTTACTCCCACGACCGCGATGCTCATCGCCCCTCGCCGGTCACAGGAACCGCTCCGTCCCCGGTTCGGCGAGCTTCAGGACGAGATACACCAGCAGCACGGCGGCGAATCCGGCGATGCTCGCGACCGCCGCCCGCCGACCAGCCCAGTGCCGCACGACCCGCGCCCACACCGCCCACCCCACCACCGCCCAGGTAAACGTGCCCCACACCACCTGGGCCGGGTCGACGTGCCAGCCGCCGGCGTAGCGCTCCGCGTACCCCACCGCGAGCAGCACGCCGAGCGTCAGCGCCGGAAACCCCGCGACCAGGGCGATGTGGTTCAGACGGTCGAGCCGCTCGAGCGGCGGGAACAGCTGGAACATCTGGCCAAACCGCTTCGTCTTCAGCTCCCGGAACTGGAGCAGGTACAGCGCCGCCGATACAAACGCGAGCGCGAGCAACGCGAGCCCGAAGACGCTCAGCGCGACGTGCAGCACGAACCACGCGTTTCTGCCCGGCGCCGGCTCGACCCCGGGCCCGAGGCCGATCAGGAGCGCGAGCGCCACCAGGCCGGTCGCGAGCGGCCCCGTGAACACCGCGACCGCCGAGGCGCGAAACACGCGCTCGCTGACAACCTGCAACAGCACGAGAAACAAGGCCAGGATCGACAGCACGGGCGCCACGCCGACCGGCGTGAGCTGGGCGACGCCGACCACGTGCGCTGCCGCTCCCGTGAGCGGCGTGCCGAGCGTCAGTCCCCGCGACGCCGGACGCAGCCCCGCGAACGGCGCGAGCGCGAGCGCCGTGGCGAGGCCGTAGAGCCCCAGCGCCAGAAGATGCGGAACGAGAACCACACGCGGGAGGCGCCAGCCCCGTCGCCGGGGCCGGCGGGCTCAGGAGGGCATCTTCCGCACGAGACGGACCGGCATCCCGGGGACGATATCGGGGTGATTGATGCTCAGCACGAGTCCGGAAGCGGAATGCTCGCGGGTGTGCACGATCTGCATCACCACGCGCACTTCCTCGGATCCCGTGCCCGGCACGCCGGTCGCGGGCCGATAGATCTCGAACATGTCCCCGGGCGTCACCCCCTCGGCGCGGCCCCGGTTGATGAAGACGATCTGCTGGGGGCCGGCAATGGTGTGGGGGTCCCGCTCGGCGATCACCCGGCCCTCGAGGCCCTGCTCCACCGGCGTCGGCCGCACTTGCCCCGGATCCTTGAACGGCTCCAGCGGCATCGCCAAATGGCCGTCGCGCACGCGAGCGAACTGCATGATCACCTCGGCGAGCACCTGCCTGCGCTGCACCTCCGTGACGCGCGCGATGCCGGTCGGGACCACGACGTCGCCCCAGCCCGCGATGTTCCGGTCGATGCGCGTGATCAAGATCGAGTCACCCACGTGGTAGGACGCATTGCGCGGCGGCTCGACCGCGATCTGGTGGAACAGGGTCGCGGACGTGCGCTCGGAGATCCGCGGGATGGCAGGCACGGACGTATTTCCCAACACCCTGCTCCACGGCAGCTTCTCGTTCTCACTGAGGAACCCCGCCGCGTAGAACTCGCCGCGGCGCACCGGCCGGTACGGCGGGTTGGCGTAGGCGCGCAGCACGTCCCGCACTTCGTCGGTGGCCGTGCGGCGCCGGTCGAAGATCGTCTCGTAGGCCTCCGTCGGCTCGGGCGGCGGAGGCGGCGCCTCCACGACCGCCTGCGCCGTATCGAACGCCACGGCCGTCACGGTGTCCGCCGGCGCCACGGCACGCACCGTGTCGGCGCCCAGCTCCGGCCCCGCGGCCACTGCCGTGTCGGCCGGAGCCTGCGCCACGGTCGCGAACGGGGAGAGGTTCAACACCTCTCCCGGATAGATCCAGTGGGGATCCTCGATGACGGCGGTGTTGAGACGATAGATCTCGGGCCAGAGCAACGGATCGCCGAAATAGAGCAGCGCGATCGACCAGAGGGTCTCGCCCCGAACGACCGTGTGAGTAGCGGGCAACTGACCCGCCGCGGGGGCGAGCGGCGCGGCGACCTGGGACGTGTCCTGCACCGCTGCCGACGTGTCCGAGCGGGCCTCGGTGGTATCCTGAGCCGCGAGTCGCGACGCTCCCCCCACCGCCGCGAGCAGCCCTGCTACAAGGGCGAGCAGGGCTGCTCGCTGATCAGAACGGCAGATCGTCGTCCTCCTCATCCAGCGCCTCCGGGAGTGCGTCGAGCGATTCGGCCTTGCCTCCCCCCTCAGGCGCCACCTTCGCCGTGGCCTTGACGCGTGCGAACTCCCCGGCGCCTTCGCCGCCTCCCCGAGAGGACAGCAGGATCACTTCCCGCGCGATGATCTCGGTGACGTAACGAGTCTGCTTCTCCCGATCCTCCCAGGTGCGGTACTCGACACGCCCTTCCACGTAGATGCGGTCGCCCTTCTTCATGTACTTCTCAGCGAGATCCGCCAGCTGGGCGCCTTTGTTGTTCCACAAGATCACGCGATGCCACTCGGTCTTCTCCTGCTTTTCCCCACCCTGACTCGTCCACTGCCGGCTGGTCGCGAGGGACAGTGTGGCCACTCGGGAACCGTTGTTCGTGCTCCGCACCTCGGGATCGGCCCCCAAGTTCCCGATTAGCATGACTTTATTTAGGCTCCGGCTCACGACAGACCTCCAAACATTGGGCGGGTCCGGGACCAAGGGCGACAACAGTATATGAATCGCAAGTTATTCTGTCAATCAAAGATACGCCACTTGGGCTAAAGTTTTGCGGAGACCCCAACTGCAGGAATGGCAGCCCGGAGAATCACCGCATCTTCGACCGGCCGCCGGTAGTAGTTGGCCCGCCGTCCGACCTCCGCGAAGCCCAAGCGGGCGTACAGACGTCGCGCCACCGCGTTCGACTCGCGCGCCTCGAGGTACACGACCCGCACGGCGCGGCTCCGCAGGGCGGCGAGCATCTCCTCCACCAGGGCACGCCCGATCCCCCGGCGTCGCTCCCGCGGCGCGACGCCGAGGTTCAAGATCTCGCCTTCGTCCGCCGCGTAGTGCGCGACGACGTAGCCCACGGGCCGATCATGGTCCACCGCCACCAGGAACGGCACGCCCGCCGCGACGCACTCGGCGAAATCGTTTGGCGCCCAAGGGTCCGCGAAAGCGACGCGCTCGATCGCGGCGACGTCGGGGACGTCACCCGCCTGGGCGGGACGGATTCGGAAGGGGGCGGCCGTGGCGGGCCTCCCATTTGGCCTGCGCTTCGGCCGGGCGTCCGTACACGGGCTCGGCCGTGAGCGGCTCGTTGAGCTCGCGCGTCGCTCCCATGCGGGTGACCAGTGACAACAGCGATGTCGCCGCAGGCGCCAGCCGCTCCAAGCCCACCGGACCGGCGCCGGTCCAGGCACTCACCTGGTCGGCGTAGAGAACGGCACCGTCACCGACCGCAAGTCGCGGCCGCACGGGCGCGACACGGGCGAGCTCCTCGATGGTGACGACGGCGGGCGCGACCGACGTCTCTACGCGATCACGCTGAAACTCGTACACCGCTCCGAACACCTGCCCGCGCAACGCGTCGAAGCAGGCCGCGATCGGGGAGCCGACCACGGCTGCGGCGCTCGCCGCCCAGGCCATGAGGCTCGGCACCGCGGAAATGGTGAGCCCGCGCTCATGGGCGAGGCCCTTGGCCGCGGCCCACCCGATCCGCAGGCCGGTGAAGCTTCCTGGGCCATCGCCCACGACGAGTCCACTCAGGTGCGCGGCGCGGGCGCCGGCGGCGTCGAGCGCCCGGTCTACCAGCATCATGATCTGTGCCGCGTGCTCGCGCGCCCCTCGCACCGCGATGACGCTCCGCGCCTCGCCCGACTCCCCAACGGCGACGCTGGCGATGTCGGTAGCCGTGTCGATGGCGAGAATCAGCCCGTCCACCCGTCCTCCACCCCGAAATGCGGAATGCGGAATGCGGAGTGCGGAATGGACTGAGCGCGTTCAATCCGCGGGGCTCGCCGCCGGAGTCGAACCCTGCGCGATTGATTCCGCATTCCGCATTCCACATTCCGCACTGTTTTCACGGAAGCTCGTCCAGCTCCCGAATGTCCGCTGCGTCACCGTAGCTCAGTCGAAAGTGCCGGTCGAGCGGCGGAGCCCACGCTCCGGCGCGCTCTGGCCACTCGATGAGCACGATGGCGCGGTCTCGCAGCATGTCCTCGAATCCCAGGTCGCGGGCCTCGTCGGGGGTCCGGAGGCGAAAGCAGTCGACGTGGTACACCGCCGTATCGTTGGTTTCGTAGTGGTGCACCAGTGCGTAGCTGGGGCTCGTGGCAAGGACCTTGGCGCCCAGCCCGCGGCAGATCGCCTGGACGAGCGTCGTCTTGCCCGCGCCGAGCTCGCCCGACACCCCGATCACGGCTGGTGCCACCAGCGCGCGACCCAGCTCCTCACCGAACCGGTTCAGCTCGTCCGCGCGAAGGCGCATGGCGCACGGTCTCCCCCTCAACCTTGAGCTCGAGAATCTGATCCCGCAGCACCGCTGCGAGCTCGAAGTCGAGCTGCTCCGCGGCAGCCTGCATCTGCTGCTCGAGCAGGCGGATCAGCGCCTCCCGCTCGCGCGCGTCCGCCGGCCGCCGCACGGCGGGCCCGGTGGCCTTCGTGGTCTT
Source organism: Gemmatimonadales bacterium (assembly GCA_035763805.1). Classification (GTDB taxonomy): domain Bacteria; phylum Gemmatimonadota; class Gemmatimonadetes; order Gemmatimonadales; family GWC2-71-9; genus DASUAL01. The sequence goes on along the minus strand of DASUAL010000096.1, from coordinate 16,537 downwards.
CGCGTCCGCGACTCGCGTGGCGAAGCGCACCTGGTCCACCGACTTCACGATGGAGCGCGGCGTGATGGCGTGGCGCGCGTTGTGCTCCTGCTGCAGTCCGCGTCGTCGGTTCATTTCATCGAGCGCCCGGCGCATGGAGCCGGTGACGCGGTCGGCGTAGAGGATGGCCCTGCCGTGCAGGTTGCGCGCCGCGCGGCCGACCGTCTGGATGAGCGAACGGTCGGAGCGCAGGAAGCCCTCTTGGTCCGCGTCGAGGATCGCCACGAGCGAGACCTCGGGTAGGTCGAGGCCCTCCCGCAGCAAGTTGATGCCAACCAAGACGTCGAACTCGCCGAGTCGCAGCCCGCGGATGATCTCGACCCGCTCGATCGCGTCGATCTCGGAGTGCAGATAGCGGACACGCACCGCGTGCTGCTGCAAATAGTCGGTCAGGTCCTCGGCCATTCGCTTCGTCAGGGTCGTGACGAGCACCCGCTCGTGCTTCTTCTCGCGCAGCCGAATCTCGTGCAGCAGGTCATCCACCTGCCCCTTCACCGGGCGCACCTCTACCTCAGGGTCCACCAGTCCCGTCGGTCGGATGATCTGCTCCACGACGACGCCGCCCGAGAGCCTGAGCTCGTCATCCCCGGGCGTCGCCGACACAAACACGATCCGCGGCACGAGGCGCATGAACTCGTCGATTCGGAGTGGGCGGTTGTCGAGCGCCGACGGGAGGCGGAATCCGTAGTCCACCAGTGTCTGCTTGCGCGAGCGGTCGCCCTCATACATTCCGCCGAGCTGCGGCAGGGTCTGGTGGGACTCGTCGATGACGCAGAGGTAGTCGTCGGGAAAGTAGTCGAGCAGGCAGGCCGGGCGCTCGCCGGCCTGCCGGCCCGTGAGATGCCGCGAGTAGTTCTCGATCCCGGTGCACCGGCCCACCTCCAGCAGCATGTCGATGTCGAAGTTGGTGCGGGACTCCAGGCGCTGCGCTTCGAGCAGCTTGTTCTGCGCCCGGAGCTCGGCGAGCCGCGCCTTGAGCTCGGCGCGGATCGCCGCGACCGCGCGCTCGATCGAAGGGCGCTCCGTCACGAAGTGCGTCGCGGGGTAGATCGCCGAGCGGCGCAGGTCGGTGATGGTGTCGCCCGTCAGCGGATCGATCTTCGCAATGCGCTCCACCGTGTCGCCCCAGAACTCGACCCGCACTGCCTGCTCGTCGTAGGCCGGGAACACCTCCACCGTGTCGCCTCGCACGCGGAAGCTGCCGCGCTCGAACGCGACGTCGTTGCGCTGGTACTGCACCCGCACGAGCTCCGCGAGGAACTCGTCCCGCCCGCGCTCCTCGCCAACGGTCGCGGTGACGAGGAGTTGGCGGTACAGCTCCGGATCCCCCAGCCCGTAGATCGCGGAGACGCTCGCCACGATGATCACGTCGTCCCGCTCCATCAGGCTCGACGTCGCGCGCAGCCGCAGCCGATCGATGTCGTCGTTGATCGAGGAGTCCTTGGCGATGTAGGTGTCCGTTTGCGGGACGTACGCCTCGGGCTGGTAGTAGTCGTAGTAGGAGATGAAGAACTCGACGGCGTTCCTGGGGAAGAGCGCTTTCAACTCGCCGTAGAGCTGCGCCGCGAGCGTCTTGTTGTGGGACAACACCAGCGTCGGGCGGCCGCTGGCGGCGACCATCTGCGCGATCGTGAACGTCTTCCCGGAGCCCGTGACGCCCAAAAGGGTCTGGTAGCGATCGCGGCGAGCGAGCCCGCTCGATAGCTCGCGGATGGCGCGCGGCTGGTCCCCCGCCGGTGGGTAGGGGGCAACGAGGTCGAAAGGCACTCGAGAAACCTAACTGACGGCGGGCTGCGCCTGGGGTCCCGACTCGCGACGCGAGACGTCGGTGACGCCCTTCACCCGGCGGACCGCCCGGATGACCTTGTTGAGGTGGGTCTGGTTCTCCACTTCCACGAGCACGGACCCGAACACCGCCCCGTCCTTGGTGGACAGCTCCGCGCTCTTGATGTTGGTCCCCGACTCGCTGATCGCCGTACAGATGTCGGCATACAGCCCGCGCCGGTCCTCCCCGCCTACGGCGAGACGCACCACGAACGTCTCTCCTTCGGACTCCTGCCAGTCGATCTCGACCCGTCGCTCGGCCTCGGCCGAGAGCACGAGCAGGTTGGGGCAGTCGGAGCGGTGGATCGAGATGCCGCGCCCCTGCGTGACGTAGCCGATGACCGTATCGCCCGGCACCGGCTGGCAGCACTGGGCATAGCGTACCATCAAGCCGTCCACGCCTTGGATCTTGATGCCGCGCCCCAGCCGGAGCCGCTCAATGACGCGCCCGAAGGCGGTCGCCTTGGGAGCCTGGAGCTCCTCCGCCGGGAGGTCCGGGTAGAGGGCGCGCATCATGGTGCCGAGGGCGATGTCGCCGGTCCCGAGCGCTGCCTGCAGCTGCTCCGGGGTGCCGACCGAGAGCGCCGCCGCGGCCCGGGCGAGGCGCTCCGGATCGGGCGGCTCGAGCCGGCGGCGCCGCACCTCGCGCGCCAGGATGTCGCGGCCCAGCTCGAGGCTGCGCTCGTGCTCCTCCTGCCGGATCCATTGGCGGATCTTGTGCCGGGCGCGCGCGGTCTGGACGTGCGCGAGCCAATCGCGTGACGGCTTCGCCTGTGCGCTCGTCATGACTTCCACCGTGTCGCCGTTCTTGAGCGGCCGGTGTAGCGGTGCGATGCGGCCGTTGATCCGTGCGCCATGGCAGTGTTGCCCTACCTCGGTGTGGACGGCGAACGCGAAGTCGATCGACGTCGCGCCTTTGGGGAGCCGTTTGACGTCCCCCCGCGGCGTGAAGACGAAGATCTCGTCCTGGTAGAGGTCGACTTTGAGAAACTCGAGGAACTCTTCGGGCGTGTGGGTGTCCTGCTGCAACTCGAGCAGCTGGCGGAACCAGGCGAGGTGGCGGTCGAGCTCGTCGGGGCTACGCTTCCCTTCCTTGAAGAGCCAGTGCGCTGCGATGCCGTACTCGGCGGTGTGGTGCATCTCGCGCGTGCGGATCTGGATCTCGTAGAGCTGCCCGCTCGGCCCGAACACGGTCGTGTGCAACGACTGGTACCCGTTCGACTTCGGGCTGGCGATGTAGTCCTTGAACCGCTCCTGGAGCGGTGTCCATTGGTGGTGAATCATGCCGAGCACGTGATAGCACTCGGGGATCGTGTTCACCAGCACGCGCACGGCGAGAAGATCGTAAATCTCCTCGAACGGCTTGTCGCGCCTCTTCATCTTCTTGTAGATGGACCACAGGTTCTTCGGACGACCCGTGATTTCGAAGCCGGTGAGCCCCGCCCGCACGAGTTCTTCCGCGAGCGGGTCGCGTAGCCGCTCGATGGTCCGCTCGCGCTCGGCCTTCTTCGCGCGCACCTGGCGCGACAACGCTCGGTACTCGTCGGCCTCCAGGAACTTGAAGGCGAGGTCCTCGAGCTCGGCCTTCACCCCGGCCATCCCGAAGCGGTGGGCGAGCGGCGCGTAGATCTCGCGCGTCTCGAGCGCGATGCGCCGCTGCTTTTCCTGGTCGAGGTGCTCGAGCGTCCGCATGTTGTGCAGGCGGTCGGCGAGCTTTATGATGATGACGCGCGCGTCCTTGGCGACCGAGAGCAATAGCTTGCGGTAGTTCTCCGCCTGCTCTTCCGCGGTCGAGCGGAACGTGAGCGTGGAGAGCTTGGTGAGCCCGTCGACCAGCTCGGCGACCTCGGCGCCGAAGTCACGGCGGATTTCCTCGAGGGCGACGTTCGAGTCCTCCACGACGTCGTGCAGCAGCGCCGCGGCGATGGTGGTGGAATCCATCTGCTGCTCGGCGAGAATCGTGGCGACGGCCACACTGTGTGAGACGAAGTCGTCCCCGGAGAGGCGCTTCTGGCCCCGGTGCGCTTGCGCGCTCATCCGATAGGCGCGAGCCAGCAGGTCCAGGTCGAGGCGGTCGCGCTGGGCGGCCACGGCCCGGGCGAGCTCGGGCGCGAGCAGCGGCGCCGTGCTCGTCACAACAGCCCTGCCTCAGCGAAGCTCACGTAGCGGTCACCTCCCACGATCACATGGTCGTACACCGGCACGTCGAGCAGCCGGCCCGCCTCCACCAGCTGCCGGGTTACCGCCCGGTCGTCTGCCGACGGCGTCGGGTCGCCGCTCGGGTGGTTGTGGACCACGATGATGCCCGCCGCGGCTTCCGCGATCGCGGCCCGGAACACCTCGCGCGGATGCACCAGCGAGCTGTTCAGGATCCCCCGGGTGATGAGCAGGTCCCCGAGCACCTGGCTCTGACTCCCGAGGGCCAGGACGTGGAACTGCTCGACGGCCAAGTCCCGCAGACGGGACGCGTAGAAACGCTGCACGTCCGCCGGCCCGCGGATTCGCTCCGGGGGTGGCTCCCGCTCCGCGCCCAGGCGTCGCCCCAGCTCGAGCGCCGCCGCCACCCGGGCGGCCTTGCTGCGGCCCACCCCGGCAATGCGCGCCACCTCGGCCAGCGGCCGCGTGGCGAGTCGCCGCAGCGACCCGTCCGCCCGCGCGAGCACGTCGCCCGCCACGGCGAGCGCGTCGCGGCCGGCGCACCCCGTCCCTAGGAGAATGGCCACGAGCTCCTGCCCCGTCAACGCAGTGGGGCCCACAGCCCATAAACGCTCGCGCGGGCGGTCGTGTTCGGGGTGGTCGGCGAGGCGCAGCGGCATGCCGCCAAGCTAGCTGCCGCCAAGTGAATAGGGGGTACCCGATGAACCCGCGGAGGGCCAGAAAAGCGGGGGAGCGCTCGCTACCTCAGGCTGCCGCGCCGTGGCACTTCTTGAACTTCTTGCCGCTGCCGCACGGGCAGGGATCGTTGCGCCCGACGCCGCTGTACGGGTTCGGCGCCACGACGGCGGCCGGCGCCAGCGGACCCGGGGCGGAGTCCCCGCTCACGAGCCCGTCGGCGGTCGCCTTGGTCGCGACCATCGGCGCCGCACGCCGCCGGGGCAGACCACCCGCCGGGCCGGTGAAGGACCGCCCGGGTGCGCGCGCCGGCGCGCCGGCCGGCGGAGGCGGCGGCCCGATCTCGATCTGGAGCTTGAGCCACCGCTCGGCGAACGTGGACCGCAGGTCGTGCATCAGGCCGACGAACATGTCGTAGGCCTCCCGCTTGTACTCGACCAGCGGGTCCTTTTGGCCCCAGGCGCGGTACTGGATCGCGGCGCGCAGCTGGTCCAGGTCGTAGAGGTGATCCTTCCACTTCTCGTCGATCACCGTCAGCATGATGTGCGACAGCGCCTGCGCGCCGAGGTTGGCGGCGCCGACCTTCGCTTCGACCTCCTTGAAGTAGTCGAGCTTCGCCTGGAACCCCTCGCGCCCCGCCTGCCGCGCCGCCCGCACCAGATCGTCCCGAGTGCGCACCTTGGCGGCGTCCGTGACGCCGGGGATCGAGAGCAAGAACCTGAGCAGGAACTCGGTCTCGAGCTGGGCGCGGTCCCACCCGTAGGGATCCTCGGCCTCGCCGGTCGACTCGTCGGCGAGCCGCTCGACCGCCGCCTCGACCATGCGCACGGCCTCGGCCTTGAGCTCCTCGCCGCCCTCGAGCGCGAACAAGCGGAGCGAGTAGATGACCTCGCGCTGCTGATTCATCACGTCGTCGTACTCGAGCAGCTTCTTCCGGGCCTGGAAGTTCTGGAGCTCGACGCGCTTCTGCGCCTGGCCGATCGCGCCGGTCACCCACGGGTGCGTAATGACTTCGCCCTCTTCGGCGCCCGTGCGATCCATCCAGCGCGCGATGCGGTCCGACCCGAACAGGCGCATCAGGTCGTCTTCGAGCGACAGGAAGAACACGCTCTGCCCCGGGTCGCCCTGGCGGCCCGAGCGCCCACGCAGCTGACGGTCGATGCGGCGTGCCTCGTGGCGCTCGGTGCCGATGATGACGAGCCCGCAAGGGGGGTCCTCGTAGCAGCCGAGTTTCTTGATCTCGGGCTGCGTCAGGTCCGGCTTCTCCACCTGCTGGCCGAACGCGGGCTCGTGCGACGTGATTCCGCATACCTGACACTTCTTAACGCCCGGGCCGAGTTTGATGTCGGTCCCGCGGCCCGCCATGTTGGTGGCGATGGTGATCGCGCGCGGCTGGCCCGCCTGCGCCACGATCTCGGCCTCGCGCTGGTGGTACTTGGCGTTCAGCACTTCGTGCTTCAGGCCGCGGCGTTTGAGCATGCGCGACAGCGTTTCCGACACCTCCACACTCACCGTGCCGACCAGCACCGGCAGCCCTCGCTCCTGCTGGCGTCCGATCTCATCGAGGATCGCGTTGTACTTCTCGCGCCGCGTCTTGTAGATGAGATCGTGCTTGTCGATGCGTCGAACCGGCCGGTTGGTCGGGATGACGACGACCTCGAGTCCGTAGATCTGGAAGAATTCCGTTTCCTCGGTCTCGGCCGTCCCTGTCATGCCGGCGAGCTTGTCGTACATCCGGAAGTAGTTCTGGATCGTAATGGTCGCGAGGGTCTGAGTCTCCTCGCGCACCGTCACCCCCTCCTTCGCCTCCACCGCCTGGTGCAAACCGTCGGACCAGCGCCGGCCCGGCATGAGCCGTCCCGTGAACTCGTCGACGATGAACACCTGCCCCTCCTGCACCACGTACTCCACGTCCTTCTCGTACAGCGCGTGCGCCTGGAGCAGCTTGTGGATGATGTGGAGCGTCTCGCTCTTCTGCGCGTACTCCGCCTCGACGGCCCGGCGCCGCTCGATCTTCTCCGCGGGCGACAACGTCTCGTCGTGGTCGAGTTCGTGCACCGCATGCGAGATATCGGGCACGACGAAGAGCGACGGGTCTTGCGGCGACATCGCCTCGACGCCACGGTCGGTGAGATGCACCGAGTGGCCCCGCTCGTCCAGGACGAAGTACAGGTCGTCCTCGATGTGCCGCATCTTCTGGTCCCGCGCCGGCAGCTTGCGGTCCGCGAGCCGGTCGAGCTCCACGCGCTGCACCAGCGACTTGACCCCCTGCTCGTTCAAGAGCTTCATGAGCTTCTTGTTCTTCGGCGTCCCGAGTTGCGCCTTGTAGAGGAGCAGGGCGCCGTCGTACGCCGTCTTCTCGTCGGCCAGCAGCGGCTCCGCCTGTGCGATCAGGTCGTTCACCACGGCCGTCTGCTTGCGCACGAGCTGCACGACCTGCGCGTTGAACTGGGCGTACTTCTCGTCCGATTCCGTGCCGACGGGGCCCGAGATGATGAGCGGGGTGCGCGCCTCGTCGATGAGGATCGAGTCCACCTCGTCGATGATCGCGTAGGAGTGACCGCGCTGGACCCGCTGGTCCAGCGAGAACACCATGTTGTCCCGCAGGTAGTCGAAGCCGAACTCGTTGTTGGTACCGTACGTGATGTCGCACAGATACGCCGCGCGCCGCTCGGGGGTGCCCGGCTCGGTGTCGTCGATGCAGCCCACCGTCAGGCCGAGCCACTTGTACACGTGGCCCATCCACTGCGAGTCGCGCCGCGCGAGGTAGTTGTTGACGGTGACGAGATGCGCACCCCGGCCGGCCAGCGCGTTCACATAGAGCGGCAGGGTGGCGACGAGCGTCTTCCCCTCGCCCGTCGCCATCTCGGCGATCTTCCCCTGGTGCAGCACGATGCCGCCGATGAGCTGCACGTCGTAGGGAACCATGTCCCACGTGAGCTCGTGGCTCGTCACGACGACCTTGCTGCCGAGCAGCCGGCGACACGCCTCGCGCACCGTGGCGAACGCCTCCGGGAGGAGGTCGTCGAGCGTCCGCTGCATCTCCTTGGCGAAGGCCTGCTCGGCCTTGGCCAGTTGGTCGGTGAGCTTGAGCCGCTCGTCGGCATCGGGACAGTCGTGCTTCGCCTTTTTCAGGCGCTCGACTTCCGCGCGGAGCGCGCCCGTGCGCTCCGCGATCATCACGCGGAACTTCGGCGTCTGAGCCTGAATCTCCGCGTCGGAGACGCTCTTCAACCGCTCCTCGTGGCGGTGGATCGCGTCCACCAGCGGCTGAATCCGCTTCAGCTCGCGCTTGAAGCGGGTCCCGAAGAGCTGAGTGACGAGTCGCTTGATCATGGCGAAAACATGCCCGAGCATCCGTCCTTTAACGATACAGCCCGCGGGCGGCGATGTATTCCCGCACCGCGTCGGGCACCAGGTAGCGGATGGACAGTCCCCGCCGCACCCGGTCCCGGATCATGGTGGCCGAGATGCCCACCGCCGGCACGTCGATCACCCGGGCGATCAGCGCATGCCGTGGCGTGGGGCATCCGGGCCGGGCGAACACGACGAGATCGGCCAGCGCCGAAAGCGCCTCGACCTCGTACCAGCTCGACAGCTCCTGCGCTGCATCCGCCCCCACCAGCAACGTGAACCGGTTCCCGGGCTCCCGCGCCGCCAGCGCGCGCAGCGTGCGCACCGTGTACGAGGGCGCGGGCAGCGCGAGCTCGATCCGTTCCACGGAGAGCCGCGGATTCCCCGCTACCGCCAGGTCGAGCATCTCGGCGCGCTCGGCCGGCGTGGCGACGTGCGCGGCACGCTTGAAGGGCTGCTCGCGCGCCGGCACGAAGCGCACGGCGACGCCGAGCTGCTCGGCGGCCGCCTCCGCGACCACGAGATGCCCCAGGTGCACGGGGTCGAACGAGCCGCCGAAGAGCGCCTCCACGCGGGGTCAGGAGGGCGACGCGGCCGCAGAATCGGCCGCAGCCGGGCAGCGCTGGTCGAGGCCGCGCGCCCGCGGGTAGAAGCGCCGCAGGTGGGTGCACGTCTCTTTCCGCTCGTCGGCGTAGCCGATCAAGCGGTAGCTGTCGACGAGCCGCAGCAGCGCGTCGGGCACCCGCGCGGACTCGGGGTACGTCGCGACAACGTCCTTGAAGTAGATGATGGCCGAGTCGAACGCCCGGCGCTTGAAGTAGAACAAGCCGTTCTTGTAGGCCTTCTCGGCGAACCAATCCCTCAACTGCCGCACGTGCAGCTGCGCGCGGGTGGCGGCCACGGTGCCCGGGTACCGCCCGGCGAGCTCCTGATAGATGGCGAGCGCCGACTGGCCGTACGACGGGTCGAGCTCGGGGCGCTTCCACAGCCGCAAGTTCGCGTCACCGGCGCGCAACAGGGCGACCGGAGCGTATTCGCTCGTCGGGTACAGGTCCGCCACCTGCCGGAACTCGTGGCCGGCTTGGACGCGATCGCCGGTCTGGAAGTAGCATTCGGCGAGGTAATACCGCACTTCCGCCATCTCGGGCTGGGTCGTGCTCAATTCGAAGGTCAGGCGCCGGAGCGTCAACAGGGCGCGCGAGAAGTCGCCCTTGCGGAACTGCTGCCGGGCCTTCGCGAGATCCGTTGTGGGATCCGGCGCCGGCGTCACCTTGGGCCCGTGATGGCACGCCATGACGCCGACCAATCCGATCAGCCAGAAGCGACGCATCGTCCTCATGGTTGGGGGGGAGAGGGCGCGGCGGCATCCGCTTTCCCCAGAGCGTTGATCTTCTGTTGCGCGCGTTGCGCGATGGTGTCCCCGGGCGCGCCACCTCCCAGCGCCTGCTGGTAGCTCTCGAGCGCGGCGGCCACATCGCCCTGCGCCAGCTTCACGTCCCCCAGGCCGAGGAACGCGCCGCGCACCACGTCCACGGGCGATCCCGGAGCGCTGGCGCGCCTGAACCAGTCTTCGGCTTCGACGGGCCTGCCCTCCTCGAGCAGCCGCTGGCCCTCGATCAGCGAGCACAGGCCGAGCCCCTCGCGTGCCCGGTCGGCGACCACCGGCTCCCGCTGGCGGCGAATCACCCCCTCGAACACGGGCACCGCGGTGCTGCACGCTCGCGCCCGCACCGCGGCCATCCCGTAGGCGAACAGGAGCGAGTCGGCGCTGCGCCCGTCGCCCGCGGCGGCGACGGCGCTCGGGAGCAGCGCGAGCGCCGCCCCTGTGTCGCCGCGTTCCGCGGCGTCGAGCGCGGCGAGCCGGGTGTACCTGCCCAACGGGCGACCCGGGGCCACGACGCGCAGACCCTGGAGCCCGGTTGCCGCCGCATTACGGTCGCTCGCAGCGAGCGCGGCGCGGACCACACGCTCGAGGCCGTCCGCCGCCTCGGCCGCACGCGAGCGGTCCTGCTCGCCCAGCGCAACGTACGCGGCGGCGGCGAGGCCGAACTCTCCGGTGTGCAGGGCGGCGGCGGCCGACTTGGCCTGCAGGTCGGCGCTTCCTGGGTGGGCCTTGAGCCCCAGCTGATACTCGGCCAGCGCGTCGCGGTACGCCCGGGCGGCGTACGCGCGGTCGCCCAACTCCTCGTGGTTTGCGGCGCTACGCGTGCACGCGAGCCCCAACGCGAGCCACACGATGTGCAGTCGAGGGAACCTCACGGCTGCCTCCTGCGCCCTCCCCTCTCTTTCGCGGCAGGCGGCCCCGACGGCGGCTCCTCGGCGACGGACGCCGTGACGGCGGGCGCCTGGGCGGCGGTGTCGTTGCGGGCCAGCATGGCGAGGTAGGCTTCCACCCGGGGGTCTTCCGGGTGGCGCTCGCGCAGCGCTTCCCACGCCTGCTTCGCCGCGAGGCCGTCGCCCGCCAGATAGCACGCAAGGCCCAGCATCGCGGCGGCATCCAGGTAGTGCGGTCGCGCCCGCACGATGATCTGGAAATGTTCCCGCGCGTCCAGGGCGCGGCCCGCCTGCAGCAGCATACGCCCCAGCTTATACCGCAGGTCGTGGAACGCGGGTCCGAGGGCGAGCGCGTGTTGAAGCTGCTCGATAGCCTGGGCCAGCCCGCCCGCCTCGAGATACGCTGCGCCCAGCGCGGCGTGCTGGTTCGCGAGCTTCGCGGCCACGTGCGCCGAGAAGCCCTGGCGCGGCTCCCCCCCCACCTGGGCCGCGCGCCGGAACGCCGCGTCGGCCTCCGCCTCGCGGCCGAGCTCGTTGAGGACGATCGCCCGGTGGACCAGGGCTTCGACGTAGTGCGGGTTCAGCGTCAGCGCTCGGTCGAGCTGCCTGAGCGCCTCGTCCTGCTGGCCCACGAGCGAGTACGACAGCCCCAGCAGATGGTGCGCGTCCGCGAACGAGCGACCGGCCGCGACCACCTCTTCGAGCAGGTGAATTGCACCGTAGTAGTCCTGGAGCTGAAACCGCTCCCTCGCCTGCTCGACGAGATGCTCAGGACTGACGTCCATGGACCTCCTCGTACCAGCGGACGAACAGCCGGATGCCCTCCTCGATGCCGACCCTCGGTCGATAGCCGAGCTCCCGCCCGGCACGCCGCAGATCGGCGGCCGTGAGGCGTACGTCTCCCGGCTGGTCGGAGGCGCGCTCGATCCGGACATCTCGTCCCAAGGCTCGTCCCAACAGCTGGAGCAACCGGTCGAGCCGCACGCGCGCCCCCCCACCGATATTGATCGGCTCCGCGACCCCACCCGACCGCGCCTGCGCCGTCCATGCGACGGCCGAGACGACTCCGTCCACGCAATCCGTAATATAGGTGTAGTCCCGCTCGCTCGACCCGTCGCCGTGCATCCGGACGGGCTGTCCCCGCGCGATGAGGTCCGTGAAGCGGTGGATCGCCAGATCGGGGCGCTGGCGCGGGCCATACACGGTGAAGAACCGCAGGCAGGCGATCTGCATCCCGTACAGATGCGCGAAGGCGTGCGCCATCAGCTCGCCGGCCCGCTTGCTGGCCGCGTAGGGTGAGATCGGCCAGACGGCCGCCGTGTCCTCGGCGAAGGGGGCGGGGGTGGCATCGCCGTAGACGGAAGATGAGGAGCCAAAGACGACCCGCTTGACCCCGGCGCGGCGCGCCGCTTCGAGCACCCGCACCGTCCCCGTCACGTTGGCCTCGCTGTAGGCGGCAGGATCCTGGAGCGACGGGCGGACGCCCGGCTTGGCGGCGAGATGGAGGACGACCGTCGCGTCGCCGACCGGAAGCGGGTCGCGCGCGACGTCGCCCTCGAGGAAGCGGAAGCGCGGGCTGCGGCGGAGGCCCTCGAGGTTGCGCTCTTTGACGGCGCGAGCGTAGAAGGGATCGAAGTTGTCGACACCCGTTACCTCGTCCCCGCGGGCGACTAGGGCCTCGCAGACGTGCGATCCGATGAACCCCGCCGCGCCGGTGACGAGGACGCGCTCGCTCACGTGCTCAGGATCTTGCGGAAGTACTCGATCGTGCGCGTCAATCCGTCCTGTAGCGACACTTTCGGCTTCCAGCCGAGCAAGGCATGCGCCCGCGTGATGTCGGGCTGCCGCACTTTGGGATCGTCTACCGGCAGTGGGTGCTCCACGACGGGGCTCCGGCTGCCGGTCATCTCGAGCACGAGCTCGGCCAGCTGCCGCACGGTGAACTCGTCCGGATTGCCGACGTTGGTCGGTTCGGGATCGCCCCGCTCGAACAGCCGCACGATGCCGTCGATCAGGTCGTCGACGTAGCAGAACGACCTCGTCTGCGAGCCGTCGCCGTATACGGTGAGGGGCTCCCCTTTGAGCGCCTGCACGATGAAGTTCGACACGACGCGTCCGTCGTTCGGCCGCATGCGCGGGCCATACGTGTTGAAGATCCGCGCGATGCGGGTGTCGAGCCGGTGGTAGCGGTAATAGGCCATCGTCATCGCCTCGGCGAACCGCTTCGCCTCGTCGTACACGCCGCGCGGGCCGACCGGATTGACGTTGCCCCAGTAGCTCTCGGGCTGCGGGTGCACCAGCGGATCACCGTACACTTCGGAGGTCGACGCGAGCAGGAAGCGCGCCCCCTTCGCCTTCGCCAGGCCCAGCGCCTTATGTGTGCCGAGCGATCCGACCTTGAGGGTCTGGATCGGGTACTCGAGGTAATCGATCGGGCTCGCGGGACTCGCGAAGTGCAGCACCGCCTCGAGCGGACCCTGCACCTCGATGAAGTTCGTCACGTCGTGCAGGACGAACTGGAAGTCGGGGTGGCTCCGCAGATGGGTGAGGTTGGCGGGGTTCCCGGTGAGGAAGTTGTCCATCCCGACGACGCGCTGGCCCTGGGCGACCAACCGGTCGCACAAATGCGAGCCCAAGAACCCGGCCGCGCCCGTTACGAGGACGCGCATGCCAAGCGGCGGCCGATGCTGTCGTAGGTGAAGCCCAATCGCGCCATGCGGCCCGGGTCGTAGAGGTTGCGTCCGTCCACGATGAGGGGCCGCGAGAGTAGCTGTTTGACTCTGGCAAAGTCCGGGTTGCGATACTCGAGCCACTCGGTGACGATCGCGAGCGCCGCGGCGTCGCGCAGCGCGTCGTAGGCGTGCTCGGCATACGCCACGCGGTCCCCGAAGCGGCGGCGCGCCGCGCCGAGCGCGGCCGGGTCGTGCACCCGCACGGTCGCCCCGGCGTCGAGCAGCGCCTTCACCAGCACCAGCGCCGGGCTCTCGCGCGTGTCATCCGTTTCCGCCTTGAAGGCGAGTCCCCACACGGCGATCGTCATACCGCGCAGCTTGCCGTCGAAGTGCCGCTGCAGCTTCTCGAACAGCACGCGCTTCTGCCGCTCGTTCGCCGCCTCGACGGCCGTGAGGATTTCGAGCGGCACACCGGTCTCGTCGGCCGTCCGGAGCAGGGCCTTCACGTCCTTGGGAAAGCAGGAGCCGCCGTACCCCGGTCCCGGGAAAAGGAACGCCGAGCCGATGCGCCGATCCGTTCCGATCCCTTTGCGCACCTGCGTCACGTCGGCTCCGACTGCCTCGCACAGGCGCGCGATCTGGTTCATGAACGAGATTCGGGTGGCGAGCATCGCATTCGCCGCGTACTTCGTCATCTCCGCCGAGCGGACGTCCATGTAGATGATCGGGTTCCCCGTGCGCACAAACGGCGCGTACAGCTCGCCCAGCACCCGCGTGGCCTCTTCGGAATCGGCGCCCACGATGACGCGGTCCGGCTTCATGAAGTCCTCGATGGCCGCCCCTTCCTTGAGAAACTCGGGGTTCGAGCAGACGTGGAAGGACACATTGGTGTGCTTGGCGATCTCGGCTCGTACCCCCTCGGCCGTCCCGACCGGGACGGTGCTCTTCGTGACCACGATCTTGGGCCCGTTCATGTGCTGACCGATGGTGCGAGCGACGGCGAGCACGTGCTGGAGGTCGGCGGATCCGTCCTCGTCGGGCGGCGTCCCGACGGCGATTACGACGACGTCGGCGCGCTCGACCGCTGCGCCCACGTCGGTCGTGAACTGCAGCCGGCCGGCGTGCTGGTTGCGCGTTACCAGCGGCTCGAGCCCCGGCTCATGAATAGGCAGTCGGTTGTTCCGCAGGCCCGCGATCTTCTGCTCGTCGACGTCGGCGCACATCACATCGTTGCCTGTCTCGGCGAGACAAGCGCCCACGACGAGGCCCACATATCCCGTGCCGATGACCGCGACGTTCACTCTCCATCTCCCTTGCCCCGCATGACCGCCAGGGCATTGCGGGTGTCGACCACCACTGGCGCGCAGCGCGCGACGAGCGCGTAATCGATGTCCGTGTGGTCGGTGACGATGATGACGCAGTCCACCGACTGCAGCAGTTGCGCAGTGAGCGGCACCGACTTCAGCTCGACGGCGTCTTCCCGGAGCGTGGGGACGTGCGGATCGTGGTACTGCACGACCGCCCCGCGCTGGCGCAGCAGTCGGATCACGTCGAGGGCGGGGCTTTCGCGGACGTCGTCGATGTCCTTCTTGTAGGCGACGCCGAGCACCAGCACCGTGCTGCCCCGCGCCGCCTTCCCCCGCTCGTTGAGGCGATCCACGACCCGTGCCACCCAGTAGACCGGCATGTCGGCGTTGATTTCACCGGCCAGCTCGATGAAGCGTGTGCGGTAGTTGAGCGTGCGCATCTTCCACGCCAGGTAGTGCGGGTCGAGCGGAATGCAATGGCCGCCCACCCCCGGGCCCGGCGTGAACTTCATGAACCCGAACGGCTTCGTCGCCGCGGCGTCGATCACCTCCCAAACGTCCACGCCGAGCTTGTCGCACACGATCGCCATCTCGTTCACGAGCCCGATATTCACGCTCCGATAGGTATTCTCCAGGATCTTCACGAGCTCGGCCGCCTCGGTCGAGGAGACCGGGACGAGCTTCGCGATCGCCGGCTGATAGATCGCCATGGCGACTCGGCGACACGTCTTTGTAATCCCTCCGACGACCTTCGGCGTGTTGCGCGTGTTCCACTTCGGGTTGCCCGGGTCCACGCGCTCAGGGGAGAAGGCGAGGAAGAAATCCTGCCCTACGCGGAGACCGGTGCCCTCGAGCGCCGGCAGCATCAGCTCCCGCGTGGTGCCGGGGTAGGTCGTGGATTCGAGCACGATCAGCTGGCCGCGCCGCAGCGTGCGCTTCACGGAGTCCGTGGCGGCGAGCACGTAGCTCACGTCGGGATCCTTGGTCTTCGAGAGCGGCGTGGGGACGCAAATCGACACGACGTCGGGCTCGCTGAGTCGCGCGAGATCCGCGGTCGCCGCGAACTGCCCCGCCTTCACGAATCCGGCAACCTCCGAGTGAGGCACGTCCTGGATGTGCGAGCGCCCCTGGCCGAGCGCGTCCACCACCATGGGGTTCACGTCGAACCCGAGCACGCGGTAGCCCGCCCGGGCGAACTCCATCGCCAGCGGGAGGCCGACATAGCCGAGGCCTACGATGCCAATGAGCGCCGATCGGTCCTGGGCCTTGGCGATCAGGACGTCGGCGGGGGACCTGGCGGCGCTCGTCATAGCGTCACCGGCGTCCCGCCGGCCGCCAGGGAGCGCGATGCGGCGTCGAGCACCCGGACGACGCGCACACCGTCGTCCGCGGTCGCCCGCGGCGCTTCGGTGCCGCGCGCCACACGGACGAAGTGGCAGAGCTCCGCAGCCAGCGGTTCGATGTTGGGGATCTTCGGAATGAAGATGTCGCCTTCCCGGATCGCGAGGCTCTCCCCGTAGGAGCCGTACTCGGGCGGGCGGTCCACGCCCTTGTCGTACACACGGAGCTTTTCTCGTGGCTCCATGTCGTCGAATACCACCATCTGCTTGGCCCCTACGACGGTCAGCTTGCGCTCCTTGTGCGGGTCGAGCCAGGACAGCTGTACGTGGCCGAGCACGCCGCTCGCGAACTCCATCGTCAGGAAGACGACGTCCTCCACCTTGGGCTGGATATAGCTGCGCCCCTGGGCGGCCACCCGTATCGGCACCTCCCCAAGCAAGTAGAGTGCCACGGATACGTCGTGGGGTCCAAAGCTCCAGAGGGCGTTCTCGTCCGCCCGCACCTGGCCGAGGTTGACCCGCAAGCCGTAGAGATAATAGACCGTGCCGAGAACTCCGCTCTGGAGCAGGGCCCGCAGCCGCTCGACCGCAGGGTGGAACACCATCAGGTGGCCCGCCACCACCGGAACCCCGCGTGCCGACGCGCGCGTCGCCACCGCCTCGGCGTCGCGAACACTCAACGCAAACGGCTTCTCGACGAGACACGGTTTTCCGGCCTCGACGCACTGGAGGGCGAGCCGCGCGTGGGTCGCCGCGGGGGACGCTACGATTACCGCATCGACGCGACCGAGCAACTCGGCCACGTCCGCCGTGATGTGCGCCGCCGGGTATTGGCGGGCCACCCGCTCGCACACCTTCGGGTCCGTGTCGCACACGGCGGCGAGTTCGGCCTCGG
>DASUAL010000095.1:0-4624 GCA_035763805.1 Gemmatimonadales bacterium | reverse complement strand
GACGCCAGCCTACATGAGCCCGGAGCAGGCGAGCGGACGGGAGGCGGTGGACGCGCGCAGCGATCTCTACGCCCTCGGGTGCGTCGTGTACGAGATGCTGGCGGGCGAGCCGCCGTTCACGGGTCGGACGGCGCAGGCGATTATGGCGCGCCACATGCAGGAGCGGCCGCCGTCCCTGCGGGTCGTGCGGCCGACGGTCTCGCTCGAGATCCAGCAGGTCATCGAAACGGCGCTCGCAAAAGTGCCGGCGGACCGCTTTCCCGACGCGTCGCAATTCGTCGCGGCGCTGGAAGCTTCGCGGACCGGGAGGCCCATGTGGCGCCGGCGGTTCGCATGGGCAGCGGCCGCCGGGGCGCCCGTGCTCGCCGTCGCCCTCTGGCGGCTCGTCGTTGCCGCGCCTCAGCGGCTGGATCCGCAGCGCGTCGTAGTGTACCCGCTGGTCGTGAGCGGGGTGGGGGAACGGGACACGAGCCTCGCGGAAAACGTCACTGACGCCCTGCGCGAAGCGTTCAATAGCACCGGGTACGTGAAGGGAGTTGATGGGTGGCACCTGCTCGACCAGCGGCAGCGCAGTAACCTGCGGGCACTTTCCCCCGAGCGGGCCGGTTCGATAGCGCGCCGCAAGCATGCCGGTTCTTACGTGGCAGGGCAGATCCTCCTCGGAGACTCCGTTCGCCTATTCCTCCAGTTCGAGGACTTGACGGCGGATTCGAGCCTCTCGCGACAACTCGTCTTTGGGCCGGGCGTCGGGGCCTGGGCAATGGGCGTCCGGGCCGCCCGCGAGCTGTTGCCGTTCTTGATCCCGGCCGGCCGGGCCGTGGACCTCGCGTCACTCGGCGACCAGAGTCCCGCGGCCACCGCGAGCTTCCTGCAGGGCGAACGGGCGTATCGGCGCGGGCGCTTCAGGGAGGCGCTCGAGCATTACCGGGACGCGGTCAATGCTGATTCGAGCTTCGCGCTCGCCGCGCTGAAAGGAGCGCAGTCGGCAAGCTGGAACCTCCGTTACTCCGAAGCGAACCAGCTGATTCGCGTGGCTCACGCCGATGATGCCAGGCTGCCGCCGCGTTATACCCACTGGGCGCGGGGCTTCGAGGCCCACCTGCGCTTTCGGGCGGATTCGGCCGTCGCACATTTCCGCCACGCGCTCGAGCTTGATCCCGAATGGCCAGAGGCGTGGACGGGGCTTGGGGAGGTCTACACTCATCTGCTGCCCAGGGACTCCCCGCTTGATTCGCTCGCTGCGGCGGCCTTTACCGAAGCGCACCGCCTCGACCCCAACTTCGCGCCCGTCCTCTATCACCTGGTCGAGATTGCGCTGCGCAACGGGGACACTCGCACCGCCACGCGTCTCATGCAGCAGTTTCGGAACGGCCAACCCGATTCCGTCGAGCTCGTAGCGACCGAGCTGATGCTCGAGTGCGTTCGGAGGGGGCCGAGGGTGGTGGATTGGCGCAGCGCCACGCTTCGCAGCCCTCGTTTCGTGACGGAGGCGGCGAGGTCACTGACGGTCGGCGGACTGCACCAACCCGACTGTGCGCGGGCTGCGTGGGACGCAGTCCTGACCTACGATACCACCTCCCCACCAGTCCGGGTCAGCTTTCGCTGGGGCGCGCTGCTGGGACTGCAGGGCGTGCTCCTGGCGCAGGGACGGTACAGGGAGGTCGAAGGGCTGCTCGAGGCCGACACGGTGTTCGACGCGAAGCTTCACGGTCAACTCTACATCCTTGACGCGATCGCCGGCGCTGATGCGGGGATCGACGTGCGGGCGACTGCCGCGGCAAGCCGACTCCGGGAGGCCTACCGCGCCGCTCCGAAGGACATGAGCAATCTGACGCTCTGGTACCTAGGGATCTGGGAAGCGCACCGGGGGCAGGCGGCTGAGGCTCGCGCGATCGGGGACACTCTCGCCGCGCGGGCTGCCCGAAGCGGGGACCGGGAGGACACCATGCTGGCCCGGAGCGTGGCGGCCCGCGCGGCGCTCGCGCGCGGAGACTCGGCCGGGGCCTTGAAGCTGCTGCAGGCCCTGGTCCCGAACGCGGGGCGCGCAGCGCTGACGTGGACTCCGTGGGAGTCTCTCGGCGGCGAACGGCTCCTCCTCGCCGAGCTGCGGCTGGCCCGCGGCGATCTCGTGGACGCGATCAGCGTCGCGCGCAACTTCGACGCACCTGCCTCGATTCCTTATGTGCTCTATCTCCCGGCGAGCCTCGCGCTGCGCCTGCGCGCGGCGCGGGCCCTCGGCGATGAAAGCCTGGCACGGCGGATTCGAAGTCGCCTCGCGGCACTGGGGCGCGGCGACCTCGCCAGTGATAGTCCGTGATGGAAATCACTTCTACAGGAGGTGCAAAAATGCCCGCCAAGAGCAGCCGGCACACCAAAATTGACTACGAGACGACCCCGAAGTTGGAAAAATCGCCCGGACAACAAACCTCTGAATGGGAGAGAATCGGCAACGCCGCCGAACTAAAAGCGTTTCTCGCCGCCTGGATGCGAGACACGAAGGCGTGGGGTGAGAATGTCCGCGACGACATCATTCGCCTGGAAGCTGCGGTCGGCGCGGCCCCCGGCGAGCCGGGCGACCCTCCCCCCGCGCCGAGGACCTAGTGAACGGGGGACCTAGATCGGGTAGCGTGATCCACCGGCGCGAGGGGCTCAAGCGCGTCAGCCGGTAAGTCCGGCCAGCCACGCCACCAACTCAGCCCCTCTCGCCGGCCGGTCCTCAGGCCTCTTCGCCAGCGCCGCCAGCACCGCCTCCTCCATGTGTCGTGGCACATCAGGCCGCACCACGCGCAGGGAGCGCGGCGGCTCGGCCACGTGGCGCGCCAGGACGGCGTGCACGCTGGGCTCCGTGAACGGCGGCTCGCCCACCAGCATCTCGTATACGACGCAGCCGAGCGCGTACAGGTCGCTCGCGGGCCCGACCTCGTGCTGCCCCGAGGCCTGCTCGGGGCTCATGTACGCCGGCGTCCCCACGACGAGCCCGCTCGATGAAAGACTCTCACCACCGGCCTCGACGATCGCCCGCGCCACTCCGAAGTCGCACACCAGCGCCCGCCCCCTGTCGAAGACCACGTTTTCGGGCTTTATGTCGCGATGCACGATGTTGCGCGCGTGGGCGTAGTCGAGCGCCGCCAGCGATGTCGCGCGCAACCGCCACCACCTCGGCAAGCGGCAGCGGCGCGCCCAGACGGCTCTGCAACGATCCGCCCGCGGCGTACGGCATGATGTAGTAGGGAAGCCGACCTTCCTGCCCGGAGGCGAGCAGCGGCAGGATGCTCGGGTGCCGGAGCCCGAGCAGCATCGCGATCTCCCGGTGAAACCGCTCCGGCCCCACCACCCGGGCGAACTCGGGGAGCAGGACCTTGATCGCCACGCGCTCCTCCCTGCCACGCGGGGCGGCGAGGAACACCGCCGCCATCCCGCCGCGCGCGATCTCGCCCTCCACGACGTAGCGCTCGTCGAGCGCCGCCTGGAGCGCCGCCTGGAGCGCCGCCTCCAGTCCGGTCACCTACGACCTCCAGCGCGTGGCCTACTCAGCACGCCTGCTACCCCTATTGTGCCCCCACGCCTCACGCAGTCAACCCACGCCCGCCCACGCGGATAGCCGTCGTGTCGCGCAACGCCTATTGTTAACGGGTCGACCACTCAGGAAGCCGCCGTCCATGCCCTCCCGCCGCGACTTCGTCCACTCGTCGCTCCTTGCCGCCGCCGGCGCGCTCGCCCCAACCCGCGACGTCACGGGGTCGCTCCCCTGGTGGTGGTCTGCGCCGGCGCGCGATCCGGCGACGGGGCTCGCCGATGTCCCCGACCGCCTGCCGATCGCCTGGTATCGCGGCACGGTCGCCCGGTTGCAGCAGACCCTCGGTGCCGCTGGCCTCGACGGCATGCTGTTCAAGGACCGCTGGAACATCGTCTACCTCACCGGCTACTTCCACAGCCAGACCGAGCGCCCTGAGGCGCTCTGGGTGCCGGCTACGGGTGAGCCGACGCTGTTCGTGCCGGGCCTAGACCGCGACCTGGTGGCGAGCTGGTGGATCAAGGACTACGAGATGTATTTCGACTTCCCTCACGCGGAGGCGAGCAACGACCCGCGCGTCGGCTCGGTGGCGAACGCGCAGGGGATGGTCGATCTGTGGCGCTGGATGCTCGCCAGGCTCGACAAGCGCGGGTTCGGTGCCAAGAAGATCGGGCTCGACTGGGACGCGCCCGAGAGTCAACTGACGAAGTTCCGCGCGGCGTTGAAGGGAGCCACGTTTCGCGCCGCAGACGACATCCCGATGGGCATCCGGGTGATCAAGACGCCTGAAGAGATCGCCCTCACTCAGCGGGCCATCGACTACCACGACCGGATCCTCGAGTTCTGCCGTCGCTACGTGCTGGAGCACGGCACCGACGCCAGCGATTTCGACGTACGGCACGCCGCCGAGGCGTTTGGCACCGAGTTGGTGCTAAAGGACATAAGGCGTGATGGGCGGCCGCACACGGCGGTTGGCGTGGACGTCTCCGTGGGATGCCGCACCGGCGTCGGGACGGCTTACCCGCACCCCAACCAGTTCTTCCATTCGAAGATTCGGCGGGGCGACGCGATCCAGTTTTCGGGCATCATGGTGCGGATCGGCGGCTACGG
>DASUAL010000094.1:0-18606 GCA_035763805.1 Gemmatimonadales bacterium | reverse complement strand
ACTGCGGAAACGATCCGGCCCGAACACCGCATCCAAGAGCAACTTGAGGTAGTGACTCGCGGTGGGGTCACAATGGAGGTTTGTCCGGCATCGGCAGGACCACTTCCAGATTGGCGTCGGTGTTAGGATAGCGATTGGCCGGAGCCGATGCCACCCAGGACCTGAAAGGCCAGTCCCAGTCGAGCCACACGGTTGCCACAGAGAATCCCTCCAGGTACAAACCTGCACAAGAGATTCTATCGCCGGCCTATCAACAGGGGATCAGCGACGGTCGCTGTCCGCTACTGTCACACCCACAATCAGATTCCCTGCGAGAGAAGCCAATCTGAGCCACCGCTTCACGGCCCGAGGATTGTGTCCGCGCCCGGCCATTTTTCCAGAGCTACACGGTTCGACGCAGGATCAGATACGTTGAGGAAATGTTGTGTCCGCCCGTCTTTGACAATGGCTTTGACGGTCCAAGGGCAACAGTAGTTACCAGTAGTTCCCCATCTGAGCACAAAAGCACTTGTTAGGCACGCCTGAAGTAGTTGTTAGGCAACGTCCCGGAAGTTAGGGCTTAACTCTTTGGTTTGACCTGAATTAATGCTAGGCAACGTCCAAAAGTTACTACGTAACTTTTTTGGTTTGCTCAAATGTTTGCTAGGCCATGTCTGACAGGCTGGACCCATAGGGGACCATTCGAGCACAAAAACACTTGTTAGGCAGCGGGTGTGCGTAGCTACAGAATTTTTCAAGACCGCCGCCTTACCAGTTAGGTCTAGCCCTCCCGATGACGGCTAACCTAGCGGCGCGCGCGTGCGGCGGTCAATTCTCCGGCGGCGTGGGCAACCCCCAGCTCGTGTTCTTGAAGATCGCGTCTGCCAGGGTCAGCGCCTTGCTCGCCGCGTCGGGGTTCTTGGGCTGCAGTGCCTGCGCCAGCGCCTGGTACGTGATGCCGTACGTGGCGAGGATCCCCTCGGACGGCTTGTCCACCCAGCCGCGCGGCCGTCTCCGGGCTGCAGTGTCGCCGTGGTAGACCTGGAAGGCCAGGGTTTCGGTCCGGGGAATGTTCACGTAGCCGAGCCCGGGGAGCGCCTTGACGCTGTCCGATTCCGCGAGCGGTTCGCGATGCAGCTTGCGCGCGAAACCGTGACCTTCGAGATAGGCGGTGAGGCCGTACACGTCGGCGTACGGGCCGACGGTGCGCGAGAACGTGATCGGGCGCTTGCCCGTCTGGTCCTTGATGACTTGCAGCACAATCACATCCGCCCGCTCGAGGTATTGCCGGCCGAGCTGTTGGGGGTCGAGCACGACCGGGACGCCCCCGAGGTTCACCGTCGACTTTTCCTCGAGGAAGTACAGGGGCTGGAGCGCGGCGAGCTGCTCGTCCGAGTAGCTGAGCAGCTTGCCGGCAGGCTTGGGCCACTCCCGCCCCTGGTAGATCGCCGGTGCCTTGGCCGGATCGAACGTCTCGAGCGGCCGGCGTTGCAGCTGGCGCACGTACCAGTCGGTGTTCGCGAGCGAGAGGTTCAAGACCGTTACGTCCCTGCGGATTCCCTCGACCTCCTGGGCGTACCACAACGGGAACGTGTCGTTGTCCCCGGCCGTGACGAGCACCCCGTAAGGCTCGACCGATTGTAGGAGGTCCGAGGCGAAGTCGCGCGCGAGCGTCTCCCCGGCGCGCGAGGCGGTGAGGCGGTTGCCGGCGAGGGGGATCAGGGCGAGCAGCAGGACCGGCGTCGCGAGCAGCCAGCGGCGCTGGGGATCCTGCTCGCGCTCCCTCCACTCCGCGGCCCACTCCATCAGCGTCGCCAGCCCCATGCCTACCCACACGCCCCACAGCGCGAACGACGCGATGAAGAAGTAGTCGCGCTCGCGCACCTCGCGCGGCAGCTGCGGGCGGTCGAGGTACTGCGAGTACCCGTACTTGAAGTTGAGGTAGAAGATGAGCAGCAGCGTGAACGTGACGACCAGCGTCGTCATCGCGAGCGCGGCGCGCCGGTCGGCCTTCCAGTGCCGCCAGGCGCCGAGCAGACCGAGCGCGGCGAAGATGACGGCGAGCGCGCGCTGCACGCCGGCCGCCCAGTCCCGCCCCCACTGCCACGTGAAGTACTGGACCCACATCCCGATCTGGGCGACGAGCGGCGCCTGCCGCTGGCTCATGGGCGGCTTGCCGTACTGCTGACGCGTGAGCACTTCCCACAGCGCCTGCCAGGTGGTCGGCTCGCCCTCGTTGATCGCCGGAAAGTGGGCGGCGCGGATCGGCAGGAACACGTAGACCGACAGGCCCACGACCGCGACCGCGAGCAGGGCCAGCCCGAAGTCCCAGTTGCGGGCTCGGAAGACGGCGTTCGCCAGCGCCAGCACGAACAGCACGGCGGCGGCGATCAGGGGGACTGCGTTCTCGAGGCCCGTCGCCACGATCATGGCGTACACGCTGGAGAACACGAACCACTGCGACCACTCGACGCGCCGCGCGGCCTCGTCGGCCGGGCGGGCCGCCTTGAGCGGCGGAAACAGCAGGATCACGACGGCCGGACCCACCAGCACGCCCATCGTGTGGTTCGTCGCGGTGAGGGCGAGCAGGAATGCGATCATCAGGAGGTGGTGGTCGTGCGCTTCGCCCGGCGGCTGGTCGTCCCAGCGCACGATCAGCCACAGCACGAGCGCGATCGAGAGCAGCGAGAGCGTGTACACCTTCTCGTTCACCACCGACTGGTTCCACACTGTGAACGCCGTGGCGGCGACGATCGCGCACGCAAGCGCGGCGAGTCGACGCGGCCACTTCGCCGGCACCCAGGCCCGCATCCACCGCTCTCCGATCAGGAACCAGCAGCCCGCCGCGATCGCGCTCGTTGTCGCGGCGAGGAGGTTGATACGCATCGCGTACCCCGCGGCGAGCGGTACCAGGCCCCAGACGTGGGCGATGAGAACGAACAGCGGGTTGCCCGGCGGATGCGGGATCCCGAGCACGTACGCGGCCGCGATGTACTCCGACGTGTCCCAGAACTGCGTCGTCGGCGCGAGCGTCACGATGTAGAGGAGCAGGGCGCCCAGCGCGACGACCCCGGCCATGAGATAGGGCGGCGGCTCGACTCCCTGAACTTCGACGCGCGGCTCGGAGACGACCCGGCCGGTCAGCGGGACCTTCACGACTGGCTGTGCGTTGCCCATGCGCGTCCTGGTCTAGTGCCGGAACTGCCGGATGCCGGTGAACACCATCGCGATCCCGTGCCGGTCGGCGGCCGCGACGACGTCCGCGTCCTTCACGGACCCGCCCGGTTGGATGATCGCGCGAATCCCCGCCACGGCCGCTTCTTCTACCCCGTCGGGGAACGGAAAGAACGCGTCAGAAGCTAACACGGCTCCGGCCGGATCGTGGCCCTGCTGGCGGGCCTTGTGGACCGCCAGGAACGACGCGTCCACCCGGGACATCTGACCGGCGCCGATGCCGATCGCCGCCTCGTCCCGGGCGATGAGGATCGCGTTCGACTTCACCGCGCCCACCGCCGCCCAGGCGAATCGCAGGTCGCGCCACTCGTCCGGGTCGGGGGACCGCCGGGTCACGACTTTCCACGTGGCCTCGGCCATGGCGCCGGCGGGCCGCGCCCGCTCCTGCACCAGGAAGCCGCCCCGGATCCGCTTGAAGTCGCGGCCCGGGGCGTCCGCGTCCACGGCGAGCCGGATGACCCGCAGGTTCTTCTTCTCGCGCAGCACGGTGAGCGCGTCGTCCGCGAATGCCGGCGCGACCACGACCTCCATGAACAGTTCGCGCATCGCCACGGCCGTTCCGCGGTCCACGCCCGAATTGAAGGTGATCACCGACCCGAACGCGGACGTGCGGTCGGTCGCGAGCGCCCGCTCGTAGGCCTCCGCAGGCGAGCGGCCCAGGGCGATGCCGCAGGGCGTGGTGTGCTTGATGATCGCGCACGCGGCGCGGTCCGCTCCCGCCCAGGGCGCCACCGCGGCGAGCCCCGCATCCACGTCGAGCAGATTGTTGAACGACAGCTCCTTGCCGTGCAGCTGCTCCAGGTCCGAGACGCCGGGCTCCTCGGTCGCGTACAGTGCGGCGGTCTGTTGCGGGTTTTCGCCGTAGCGGAGCTCGTGGCGGCGCTCGAGCGCCAGCGTGATCCGCGCCGGCCAACCAGGCGCGTCCTTCGTGAGATATCCGTGGATCGCCGCGTCGTAGGCGGCGGTATGGGCGAACGCCTTCGCGGCCAACTCTCGCCGGAGCCCCGGGCTCACACGCAGCCCCGGGCTCGCGCCTGGGGCGATAGGCCCGCTCTTGAGGGCCGAGATCACCATCGGATAATCGTCGGGGTCCACGACCACGATCACGTCCGGGTGGTTCTTCGCCGCGGAGCGCAGCATCGAGGGGCCGCCGATGTCGATCTGCTCGATCGCCTGCTCGAACGAAACGTCGGGCTTCGCGATGGTCTCGCGGAACGGATACAGGTTGACGGCGACGAGGTCGATGGGCGTGATGCCGTGCTGCGCGAGCGCGGCGCGGTCGCCCGGGTGGCTGCGCCGGGCGAGCAGGCCGCCGTGCACCTTGGGGTGCAACGTCTTGACGCGGCCGTCCATGATCTCGGGGAAGCCCGTGACCCGCTCGATGGGAGTCACCGGCACCCCCGCGTTGCGGAGCGTGTCGGCGGTCCCGCCGGTGGAGACGATCTCCCAACCGAGTGCGACGAGCTCGCGGGCGAACTCCACCGCCCCGCGCTTGTCCGAGACCGACAGCAGCGCTCTCACCAGGTTTCGGCGATGGCCTGGATCATGTCGGCGAGACTCACGACGTCGCGCAGGTCCGCCACTTCGGCGGGGGAGTGGGAGTAGCGGAGCGGCCAGCCGATGGGCACGTCGACCACGCCGAAGGGCGTGAAGGCGGAGCCGTCGTTGCCGCCGTTCGTCGTCCCGACCTGAAGCTTCACCCTGCGGGCGCGCGCCACGGCGACCAGCGAGTCCACGTACGCGGGCGGGGTGATGGACGAGTTGTCGAGCGCCCGGGCCACCGCACCCTCGCCGAGGGGCGCGACGGCGAAGCTGGGAACCTCGAGCGGGGAGTCGGCGGAGACGAAGGTGTCGACGGCGTGGACCCGCGTCGGTGCGGTGCCGAGCGCCGCCGCGGCGGCTCGTGCCCCCTCGAGCCCGACCTCCTCGCGCGTGCTCCACAGGAAGATGACCTGGTGCTTGAGCGCCGCGCGGTCGAGACGACGCAGCGCCAGCACCTGCGCCGCCGACCCGACGCGATCGTCGAACGAGCGACCCGTGGCCCGGGTGCCGGCGAGACGGACGAACTGCTTCGGCATCGTGACCGTCTGCCCGGGGCTCACGCTCCGGGCCATGCTGGCTGCCCGCGATGAGGTGCCCAGGTCCACCCGCAGGGGCGGCGGCGTGTGGCGCGTAAACCCGGAGTCGCGGGGCAGAAACACCCCCGCCACGACGCCGCCATCGGTGTGCACCAGGGCGGGCTTCGCCTCGAACAATGAGTGAATGAATCCGCCGCGCGATTGCAGCTCGAGCGTGCCGTCCTCGCGGACGCCCGAGACGGTGAAGCCGATCTCGTCCAGGTGCGCGACGAACACCACGATGGGTGCGCCCGTGCCGACCCGCACCCAGAGATTGCCGGCCGTGTCGGTGTCGGTCCGGGCCCACGAGGGCAGCAGGCGCTTCACGGTCTCGCGCACCGGGCCCTCGGCGCCCGAGACGCCGTAGCTTTCGACGAGGGCGGAGAGGACGGTTTGCGCTTCGGAGATTCGGGGGTCGTCCTGGGCGGATAGGCGCGTAGGCGGGTAGACGGTTAGTGACAACGCAACGAGTGCACTACCCGTCCACCCGTCTACCCGTCTAGCCAGCCGCCTCATCTCCCCTCCATCCACGCGACGAGCTGTCGCACCAGCGTCTCCGCTTCCTGGAGCGACACCGTCTCGACCGCCGTGTCCGGGAAGCGCGTCGATAGCGCGAGGGTCCGCGTTTCTTCGAATGGTCCGAGCAGCGCGTTCACGGTAGAGAGCCCGGCGTTCTGCGCGTAGTTGCTCTGCACCGTGAACGCGACCACGACCGTGCCCTTGACGCGGGGCTTGGCGCGGGCCGCCATGGCGAGTGCAGCGCAGGTCGCGCGCCGGCCGGCCACGGGGGCCGCGAGCATCCGGTCGCCGTATAGGTGCGGCCGCTTGGTGACCGCCACGGGTGCCAGCACGGTGATCCCGAGCGCTCGGGCCACGGCCTCGGACGTCGCTCCCACGTCGACATACGCGTTGTCCACCGTGAATACGGCGTCGGCGCCAGCCGGTCGCCCCCGGGTGAGGTGCGTCGAGCGCACGGCGACGACACCGGGGACAGGGCCGCGCGTGCCGAACACGGTGACACGGTGGCCCTCGAGCTGCTGGTCGAACAGCGCGTACGACACCCTGGCACCCACGCGCCGCAGCAAGAGGAAGCCGTCGGCGGTGAAATTGCCCACGACGTATCCGACTTCGTCGAGCGGGCAGGCTACCAGCCGCTTGGGCGATCCGGTGCCGACGGTGAGCGTCACGTTGCCCGTGCGGTCGCGCACGCTGCCGGGGAGGAGCGTGAGCAGCGTGTCCGCCATCGCTTGCTCGAGACCGGTGACGGCGGTCATGCCGGCGAGGCGAATGGCCAGTTGGTCGACGGTCTGGGCGGTTAGACCGCTAGACGGGTAGACGGTTAGCAGTAACACAGTCGCCGTTCTAACCGCCCACCCGTCTAGCCGTCTAGCCGTCTCGTTCGAATTCGACCGCAACCTTGTCTCCCGCGCCGAAGGCAGAGCCGGCTGCGGAGAGCCGCACGGGCTCCTCGGGCACTCCCCGCCGCGCCAGCTCCAACACGACCAGCGGCAGCAGCCGATGCTCGATCTCGAGTACGCGTGCGGCCAGCGTCTCCGGCGTGTCGCCGGGCCGTACCGGGACGGGCCACTGGGCGATGATCGGCCCGTGGTCGTACTCTTCGTCTACGTAGTGGACCGTCGCGCCCGAGATCGCGGCCCCGCTCGCGAGCACCCGCTCGTGCACGCGGCGCCCGTACATGCCGGGGCCGCCGAAGGCGGGGAGCAACGCCGGATGGATATTAATCATCCGCAGTCGAAAGCGGGCGACCACGGCGGGCGGGATGCGCCGGAGATACCCCGCCAAGACGACGAGCCCGGCGTCGCCCAACGCCGCCATGAGCTCTCCCGCCTCTCGCCCGCCGGGGTCGCGCAGCACGGCGGTCGGCACGCCGGCCCGGCGAGCCCGCTCGAGCGCGCTCGCGTCGGGGCGGTTCGAGATGACCTGCGCCAACCGCGCGACCGGCGAATCGCGCAGGGCATCGAGCAGCACCTGGAGGTTCGTCCCGCCGCCCGAGACGAGGACGGCGACGGGCACCGGGGGGGGGAGCGAGGTCAGCGATCGCAACGGGCGAGGGACTTGGGCTTCGGGCCGGCGGTGACGCTCAACGTGAATGGTCCGGTCGCGCGCCTGTTCCTGCTCGTCACCACGACGTAATAGTCGCCGCCTTGCGGCAGCCGCACCGTGAGGCGGGCGTTGCAGCGCCCGCCCGAGTCGTCGTCCTGCGGCACCTCGCCTTCGAGGCCCGGGCCGAACAGGAACTCGTATGCGTCGAACGCTTCGGAGACGACGTCAATCGTGACCGTCGCGCCGGCGGTGCCGGCCAGTCTCCACTCCTGCGCGTACGTGCTGTCGGCGGCCAGGAGCACGTCGTGTTCGGCGAGCGTGTCCTGAAGCGTTGCGCCCACGGCGATCGTGCGGTGGGGCGCCCATGGCGCGGGCGGCCGCTTCGCCTGGGCCGCGATTGCGCGAGACGGCACGACCAGCGTCAGCGCTGCGAACGCGTGAATGAC
This sequence comes from Gemmatimonadales bacterium, assembly GCA_035763805.1. Classification (GTDB taxonomy): domain Bacteria; phylum Gemmatimonadota; class Gemmatimonadetes; order Gemmatimonadales; family GWC2-71-9; genus DASUAL01. Next base: position 10,766 of record DASUAL010000094.1, on the reverse strand, counting down.
GAACCGCGTGGTCCTGGACCCCATGGCGCCCCGCAATCTGCGCGCGCTACGCGTCCCGCACAATCTGAGCGACCGCCGCAGCGAGATCGGGCACCACGGCGAACCCGACTGCTTCCGCCTGAGCCCGGTGCGCGGCGCCGTGTCCGGTGGCGACGAGAATCCCGCGCCCGGGCCCTCCACCGAGCACCCGCGCCGGCTCCACGTCACTCAGCCGATCGCCGACCCAGTACGACCGCGCGAAGTCGATGCCCAAAGCGGTCTGCGCCTCGCGGAACAACTTGACCCCCGGCTTGCGGCACTCGCAGGGGCCCGTGATCTCGGGGTAATGTGGGCAGAAGTACGTGGCGTCGAGGCGCGCGTCGTGAGCGGCGAGGATCTCGACGAGGCGGCGCTGCACCGCCGCGTACGCGGCTTCGTCGTACAGTCGCCGAGCGATCCCCGATTGGTTCGTAACGGTGATCACGAGCCACCCCGCCTGGTTCACCTGCCGGATCGCCGCGGCCGCGCCCGGAAGGAGGCGCATCTTGCCCGGCTCGTGCAGGAATCCGGGGGAGGGGTCGTCCACGATGGTGCCGTCGCGGTCCAGAAAGACCGCGCGGTGCGCCGCGGTAGGAGGGCCCGACTGCTCAGGCATCGAGAGCTGCCCGCACCGCGCGGGCCACCGTCTCGATTTGGTCCGGGAAAATCGTACGAGGATCGAGCACCACGCGGTCGCCGGCGATGCGGGCGATGATCGGAGGGTCTGCCCCGCGCAGCGACCCCGCCACGGTGTCGGGTGTCTGGTGTCGGGGGTGGAGTGCGACCAGCCAAGTTTTCAGCTTCGCTCCCGGGAATGATCCGCCGCCCACTTCCGATTCGCCCTCGATCAGCTCCGCGTACGCCTTCCCTCCACGTCGTCCCGCCACGCCGTCCCTCAACGCCTCCCCTCTACGCCGTATCTGATCTACGTCTTCGGTGAGCATGCGGAGCACCGGTATCTCGCGCCGCGCAACTTCGGGGTCCCGGTACAGGCCCAGCGTCGCCTCCAGAGCCGCGAGGGTGAACTTGTCCGACCGGACCGCGCGCGCGAGCGGCTCGTTGCGGCAGGCGTCGATCGCGGCCTTCGTGCCCAGCAGGATCCCGGCCTGCGGGCCGCCGAGCAGCTTGTCGCCCGAGAAGGCGACCGCGTCCACGCCGCTGGCGAGCGCCTCGCGCACCGTCGGCTCGCCGGCGAGTCCCCACGGGGAGAGATCGAGCAGCAGGCCGCTTCCCAGATCGAACAGGCTCGCGATGCGGCTCGCCCGGGCTCTCTCCGCGATTTCCTGCGCCGACACTTCGGCGGTGAAACCGGTCACCTGAAAGTTGGAGCGGTGCACCTTGAGGAGCGCGCGTGTCGCCGGGGTGACCGCCCCCGTGTAATCCTGGCGGTGAGTGCGATGTGTCGTGCCCACTTCGACGAGCCGGGCGCCCGAGCGCGCCATGATGTCGGGGATGCGGAACGCGCCCCCGATCTCCACCAGCTCTCCGCGCGACACGATTGCCTCGCCGTCGCGGGCGAGCGCCGACAGCGCAACGAGCAGCGCCCCGGCTGCGTTGTTCACCACCAGGGCGTCCGGGGCGCCGGTGAGCTCGGTGAGCAGGTCGCGGCAGATCCCGTGGCGGGATCCGCGGGCGCCGCGCGCGAGATCGTACTCCAGGTTCGAGTACGCACTGCCCGCGCGCGTCATCGCGTCCAGCGCCGCCCGCGCGAGCGGCGCCCGGCCGAGATTGGTGTGCAGCGTTACGCCGGTCGCGTTGATGACCGGCTCCAATGATGGTGCCGCGAGCCGGTGCACGCGGGCCAGCACCGCCGCTCCCCACCCCTCCGGCGGTGCGGTCCCGCCGTCCGCCCGCGCCGCGTCGATCGTTTCGCGCACCGCGCGCAGCACCAGGTTCCTCGGGTGCGCCGCGAGCAACGCCGCGATGTCCGGCTCGGCGAGCAGTGCGTCGACCGCGGGGAGGCGGCGGCGAGGGTCGGTCACGGAGACTTCGTCGTGTCGCGGGCGGCCTTCGGCACGGGCATGACCAGCACGGCCTGGCCGTCGGCGGCCGCGCCGGCGAGGTTCGTCGCGCCGCGCACGCGCACCAGGTATTTCGCCCCGGGCGCGAGCGGCCGTGCGACCTGCACGACGACGCGGTCCAAGGGGACCGGACGCTGCTTGAGCAGTTGACGAGCTCTGGTCGTGTCGGCGCGGGCCGGTGCCGCGCCCCCCTCCGCAGCAGCCCGGCGGGCGCCCGCTGCCGCGGGGGGTGCTACCCCGACCCGCGCCGTGTCGCGCCGCGCCGTCGTGTCCTGCGCACGCCGGAGCGAGTCCGCGGCCGCGCGCGCCCGCGCCTCCAGCGAGTCGTACTGCGCCGGCGCGAACAACGCGCGCACGGCGACCGGCGTCGTGTCGGGGAGCGCGTACAGGCGCACCTGCGCGGTATCGAGCGGGCGGCGCGGGTCGAGCGGCTGCGTGAACACTATGCGGAAGGCGAGCGAGTCCACCGGGTCCGCGCTGCGCACCCGGGGCCCGACGGTGTCGTGGACGAACGGCCAGAGCACGACGGCGGGCGCCGTGTCCTCGGTGACCGTAGCCGAATCGAAGGCCTCGCGGCGGTCCCGCTGGCGGTTGCCGTTCTGGTCGTGGATCGCCCAGACGAGGTAGCGCCCCGGCGGGATGGCGGTGAGCCGGAAGTCGCCGGCCGAGTCGGCCACGGTGACGTAGGCGACCGTGTCGGGGAGCAGCGCCGCGCGGATCACCGCCTGCGGGAGCGGACGCTGCTCGACCCACAGCAACGCCGTTCCCGTGAGGACGCCGCGGGGCAGGGTCGGGCCCGTCGAAAAGATCACCTTCTTTCCCCGCTTCATCACGTTGCGCCGCAGGTCGCTCACTCCCGGTCGCAGCTCGAGGTGGTAGACGCGGTTCGCCTTCCACCCCTCGGCCGGCTTCACGCGGATCGACGTGCGGTGCCACGACACCTTCACTTCCCCCGCGACCGGCGACAGCACGACGAGCCGCTCGAGGCCGCTCAGCGCGGCCCCGCCCCCCCCGCCCCCCCCGCCCCCCCCGCCGCCCCCCACTTCGTCGATCACCTCGTCGAACTGGATCAGCGCGTCGCCTTTCCAACCGGGGACGACGGCGCCGGACTCGGGCGCGACCCGCAGGACCTGCGGCGGCGCCGTATCGGGCGGGCCCCCGGGTGGCTCGCCCAGGTTGGCGCACGCACCGAGCAGGGCGGCTACGAGCAGCCCAGCGACTTGAGCTTGTCGGCCAGCGCCTGCCGCTGGTCGCGCCACGCCCGCTCCTTCTCGCGCTCCTTGGCGACCACCTCGGCGGGCGCCCGCGCAACGAAATTCCGGTTCGTGAGTTTGGCGGCGAGGCCGGAGAGCTGGCGCTCGACCCGGGTGAGCTCGTCCGCGAGTCGGCGGCATTCCTGCTGCAGGTCGATCTCGCCCTCGAGCGCGACGAAGACGTCGCTGCCGTCGGCGAGCACGGCGTGGGCGCCGACCACGGCCCGCTGGCCGTCGAACGCCAGCTCGGCGAGCTGTGCCAGCCGAAGAATCGTGTCGCGCTCGCCCGCCAGCGCGCGCCGAACCTGCTCGGTCTTCGGCCGGACCGCTGCGCGGAGCCGCGCCTTGGGCGGCACGCGGTATTCGGCGCGCAGCATGCGGATCGACGAGATGGCCTCCTGCACGAGCGGAAACTGGCGATCGGCATCGGGGTCCGCGAGCTCGGGCCGCGGCGTCGGCCACGCGGCCACCGCCAGCAGGTCGTCCGCCCGGCGGCCGGGCAGCTTCTGCCAGAGCTCTTCCGTGATGAACGGCACCACCGGGTGCAGCAGGCGCAGCACGGCGTCGAAGCAGTACGCGAGGACAGATTGGGCGCCCGCTGCTCCAGGGGACGTCGTCTCCGCTGGCAACCGGGGCTTGACCGCTTCGACATACCAATCGGCCAGCTCCTTCCACGCGAACTCGAAGCACCGCTTCCCCCCTTCGTCCAGCCGGAACTGCTCGAGCGACGCCGTGGCCTCGGCGAGGGTCGCCTGGAGGCGCGACAGGATCCAGCGGTCGGCGAGCGGCAACGCCTTCACGTCGAGCGCCTCGATTGGCTGGACGCGCTCCGGCAGCTGGGACAGGATGAATCGCCCGATGTTCCACAGCTTGTTGGCGAAGTTCCGCCCTGGCGCGAACGTCGTCTCGAGGTCGTTGGGGTCGAGGATCAGGTCGGCGCCGAGCGAGCTCCCCGCGATCAGTGTCCAGCGCAGCGCATCCGCGCCATAGAGCCGCACCACGTCGAGCGGATCGATCCCGTTGCCGAGCGACTTCGACATCTTGCGGTGCTGGGTGTCCCGCACCGTGCCGTGCAGGTACACGGTCGTGAACGGCAGCTTACGATCCATGAAGTGGTAGCCGGACATCAGCATCCGGGCCACCCAGAAGAACAGGATTTCCGGAGCCGTGACCATGGTGTGGCCCGGGTAGAACCGCGCCAGATCGGCTGTGCGCTGGGGCCAGCCGAACGTCGCGAACGGCCACAGCCAGGATGAGAACCAGGTGTCGAGCACGTCCGGATCCTGCTCCACCGGTCCGCCGCATTTCGGGCAGCGCGTGGGATCTTGCCGGTCGGCCCACTGGTGGCGGCACGCGGTGCACGTGAACACCGGGATGCGGTGTCCCCACCACAGCTGCCGCGAGATGTTCCAGTCGCGGATGTTCTCCATCCAATTCTCGAACGTGGCGCGCCAGCGCTCCGGGACGATCTGGAACTTCGCGTCCCGGTAGGCCGCGAGCACCGGCTCTGCAAGGGGCTTCATCTTCACGAACCACTGATCGCTGAGCCTCGGCTCGACCACGGTGTCGCAGCGGTAGCAGCGTCGCAGCGCGTGCTGGTGGGGCTCGACCTTCACGAGCAGCCCCTGGGCCTCGAGCATCCTCACGATCTGCTTGCGCGCCTCGAAGCGATCCAGTCCTGCGAGCCCTTTGGGCACCCGAGTGGGATGGGCCATGTGCCCATCCTCGGTCATGACCAGCGGCATCTCGAGTTTGTGCCGCACCCCGATCTCGAAGTCGTTGGAGTCATGCGCGGGAGTCACCTTCACGAACCCCGTCCCGAACTCCTTCTCCACGCTCTCGTCGGCGAGCACCGGAATCTCCACGTCCGCGATCGGGAGCCGCACCTTCTTGCCGAGGAACGGACGGCCACGCTGGTCGGCCGGGTGCACCGCCACCGCCGTATCACCGAGCAGCGTCTCCGGACGCGTCGTCGCTACCGTCACGAAGCCGGAGCCGTTCACCACTGGGTACTTGATGTAGTACAGGTTGCCCGTGGTGTCGTGAAACTCGGCCTCCTCGTCGGACAGTGCGGTGAGACAGTGCGGGCACCAATGGATGACCCGGTGACCGCGGTAGACCAGCCCCTCCTCCCACAGCCTCACGAACACCTCGCGCACGGCGCGCGAGTAGGCGGGGTCGAGGGTGAAGCGGGCGCGGCTCCAGTCGGCCGAGCAGCCGATCACCTTGAGCTGCTCGAGGATGGCCGGGCCGGTCTCCTTGACGAACTGCCAGACGCGCTCCACGAACGCCTCGCGCCCGAGGTCGAACCGCGTCTTGCCCTCGGCCGCCAGCAACTTCTCCACCACGTTCTGCGTCGCGATCCCGGCGTGGTCGGTGCCGGGGAGCCACTCCGCCGCCCGGCCGCGCATGCGCTCGAACCGAATGAGCACGTCCTGAATGACGTTGTTGAGTCCGTGTCCCACGTGCAGGACCGCCGTCACGTTGGGCGGCGGCATGACGATCACGTAAGGCTCTCGGGGCGAGTCGACGCGGGCGGTGAACGCGCCGCGCTCGAGCCAGCGGTCGTAGAGCCGGCGCTCGACGTCGTGAGGGGCGTACTGAGGGGGGAGCTCGAAGCGGGGCGGCATTCCTTTATTATAGACACGGCGGGGAAGGGCGCGGAATGGTGCGGCCGGACCCGTTCCGCGCCTTCCCGCGGCCTCCCGCGCCTTTCCGCGCTCTCACGCGTCCGCTAGAATACCCCGATGCCAGACGAATCAAGCGTTTTGCCCACGAGCCGCATCGTGCGCTGGGTCGCCATCGGCGCGCTGATCCTGTTCGGCGCCGTGCTGTACTTTCGCGCTGGCCGGCAGCTGGCGCCGCTGACGGCGCCTGCGGCATCCCCAGTGGCGCCGGACCGCCCGTCCGCCAACTGAGCTGAGCCCCGTGTCTGAGATCCACGTCACGCTCCCCGACGGGAGCGAGCGGCGTCTACCGGCGGGCGCCACCGGCGCCGACCTCGCGCAGGCCATCGGCCCCGGTCTCGCGAAGGCCGCGCTCGCCGTGCGCGTGGACGGCCAGGTGTGGGACCTGGCCCGGCCGCTCCCGGACGGCATGCGGGTGGCGATCGTGACCGACCGCGATTCGCAGGCGCTCGATGTGCTGCGCCACTCCTGCGCGCACGTGCTCGCCACTGCGGTGCGCCAGCTGTTCCCGCACGCGAAGATCGGGTTCGGCCCGCCGATCGAGGACGGCTTCTACTACGACTTCGAAGTGCCCACGCCGTTCACGCCCGAGGATCTCGAGCGGATCCAGGCCAAGATGCAGGAGGTGGTGCAGGCCGATTACCCCTTCGTGCGTGAGGAGGTGAGCCGCGAGGAGGCCAAGCGTCGCTTCGCGGACGATCCGCTCAAGCTCGAGCGCATCGACGACCTCGGTGACGACGAGGTGATCTCGGTCTACACCGACGGCCCGTTCGTGGACCTGTGCCGGGGGCCGCACGTTCCCAGCACCGGGCGCATCCGGCACTTCAAGCTGCTGCACGCGGCGGGCGCCTACTGGCGCGGCGACGAGCGCCGCCAGATGCTGCAGCGCATCTACGGCACGGCCTGGCTGACGAAGGACGACCTCGAGGCCTACCTGCGGCGGCTCGAGGAGGCGAAGAAGCGCGACCACCGGTTGCTCGGCAGGCAGCTGGACCTGTTCTCCATTCAGGAGGACGTCGGCCCGGGGCTGATCTTCTGGCACCCCAAAGGCGCGATGCTGCAGTTCCAGCTGCGCCGCTTCATCGAGGACACCATTCTCGCGCGCGGCTACCAGCTGGTCTACACGCCGCACGTGACGCGCGAGCAGCTGTTCCTGCGCTCGGGACACCTCCCCCTGTACGCCGAGAACCAGTTTCCGGCGATGGCGGCGGGCGAGGGCGAGGCGGAGGACGTGCGCTATCGGGTGAAGCCGATGAACTGCCCGATGCACATCCTGATCTACGCCTCGCAGCAGCGCAGCTACCGCGACCTCCCGATCCGTCTCGCCGAGATCGCCAACGTGTACCGCAACGAGCGCTCGGGAACGCTGCTCGGGATGCTGCGGGTACGCGGGCTCACGATGGACGATGCGCACATCTTTGTGCGGCCCGACCAGATCGAGGACGAGATCTTCGCGCTGCTCGACATCGTCGAGCTGGTGCTCGGGAAGACGTTCGGGCTCAGCTACCGGCTCGATCTTGCCACCCGGCCTGCGAAGAAGCTCGGCACCGACGCGACGTGGGACCAGGCGGAGCGCGCGCTCGAGGAGGCGCTGAAGCGCCGCGGGCTCACCTACCGCATCGACCACGGCGGCGGGGCGTTCTACGGTCCCAAGGTCGACGTGAAGTTCAACGACGCGATCGGCCGCGAGTGGCAGGGCGCCACGATCCAGCTCGACTTCGAGCTGCCGGAGCGCTTCCAGCTCGAGTACGCGGGCGAGGACAACCGGCCGCATCGTCCGGTGATGATCCACCGGGCGATCTACGGCACGCTGGAGCGGTTCTGCGGCTTCCTGATCGAGCACTTCGCCGGGGCGTTCCCGCTGTGGCTGGCCCCGGAGCAGGTGCGGGTGCTCCCGATCTCGGACGCGCAAAACGCCGCCGCGCGGGCGGTGCACGAGCGACTCCGAGCGGCCGGGATCCGTGCCCACGTGGACGAGCGCAGCGACACGCTGAACTACAGGATCCGGGACGGCGAGCTGCACAAGGTCCCGTACATGGCCGTGGTCGGCCAACGGGAGGCCGTGGCGGGGAGCGTCGCGGTGCGGGTGCGCGGGGCGGCGAAGAAGCAGGTGGTGATGCCGGTGGATGAATTCGTCGCGAAACTGGAAGAAGAGGTTCGCACCAGGGCGTTGCACCCGCTAGTTTGAGAGAGGCGATTCCCTGGGCTCGCGCCCGGGGTCGGACTGAGACCAGCTCCGGACGCGAGTCCGGGGTGGGATGCGCAAAAGGCACATCATGAGCGCTGACCAGACCACTCCTGTCATCCTCTCCGCCTGTCGCACTCCGATCGGCAAGTACCTGGGCGGGCTCTCCCCGCTCCCGGCCCCGAAGCTTGGCGCCGTCGTGATCCGCGAAGCGGTGCGCCGCGCCGGGATCGACGCCGCGGCCGTCGAAGAGGTGATCATGGGCAACGTGCTCCAGGGCGGCGTCGGCCAGGCGCCGGCGCGCCAGGCGGCGATTCACGCCGGGCTGCCGGGCACGATTCCCTCGATGACCGTCAACAAGGTGTGCGGCTCGGGGCTCAAGGCCGTGATGCTCGCCGCGCAAGCGATCAAGGCGGGCGACGAACAGTGCGTGGTGGCCGGCGGGATGGAGTCCATGTCGAACGCGCCGCACTACGTCTACGGCATGCGCTCCGGGATCAAGGCGGGGAACGCCCAGCTCGTGGACGGGATGATCCACGACGGCCTGTGGGACTCGTTCAACACCTCGCACATGGGGAACCTCGCCGAGTACACCGCCCGGAAGGCGGGCGTGTCGCGCGAGGACCAGGATCGGTTCGCGCTCGCGAGCCACCAGAAGGCGGTGGCGGCGATGGAGGCGTGCCGCTTCAAGGCGGAGACGGTGTCGGTCGAGATCGCCGGGAAGAAGGGACCGACGGCGGTCGAAAAGGACGAGGGTCCCCGCGCGGACACGACCCTCGCGGCGCTCGCGGCGTTGCAGCCGTCGTTCGAGAAGGAGGGTAGCGTAACGCCCGGCAACGCGCCGGGTCTGAACGACGGCGCGAGCGCGCTCGTCGTCACGGCGCTGGCGTTCGCCAAAGCGCACGGGCTCACGCCGCTCGCGCGGATCACCGCCTACGCGACGGGCGGCGGCGAGCCGAAGGATCTGTTCTTCGCCCCCATCATCGCCGTGCGCACCCTGATGGCGAAGGCGAGGACGAAGATCGGCGACTACGACCTGATCGAGGCGAACGAGGCGTTCGCGGTGCAGGCGCTCGCCGACGGGCGCGCGCTCGGGTGGGACTGGGACCGGGTGAACGTGAACGGGGGGGCGATCGCCCTGGGGCACCCCATCGGCGCCTCGGGCGCCCGCGTCCTGACGACGCTGCTGTACGCCCTCAGGGACCGGAAGCAAACGACCGGACTCGCCACCCTCTGTCTCGGTGGCGGGAACGCAGTGGCCCTCAGCGTGGAGATGATGTGATGGAGGCGCAGAGCACCCTGGTTTCGTCGCAGGCGCTGGTGTGGCGCCGGGTCGCCGCCGTGCTGCTGGGCGCGGGGCTGGTCGCGGCGGCGGCGCAGGTGTCCGTGCCGCTCCCGGGCACGCCCGTGCCGATGACGCTCCAGCCCCTCGCGGTGCTGCTCGTGGGCGGGCTGCTCGGGCCGTCCCTCGGCGCGGCGAGCCTCATCTGTTATCTCGCGATCGGCGCCGCCGGCGCGCCGGTGTTCACGCCGAGCCCATTCCTGCCGCCGGGGGCGGCGCGGCTGCTCGGCCCCACGGGCGGCTACCTGCTCGCGTACCCGATCGCCGCGTACGCCGTCGGGCACCTCGCGGGGGACGGGCGCCGCTGGGCGCGCATCACCGCCGGCGTGCTCGCGGGGCTCGCGCTGATTCACCTGGGTGGGCTCGCGCAGCTCATCATCATCACCGGCAGCGCCGAGCAGGCGGCCCGTTTCGGCACGCTGCCCTTTTTGATCGGCGACCTGGCCAAACTGGCTATCGCCGTTCTGGTCCTGCGACGAACCGTGAGTCCGCTGCGCGCGCGCCTATGACGGCGCGCGTTTCGTTTGTGGCGCGGCTGCGCGGCCTGGGCCTGACTTTGCCATGGCTCGCGGCGTTTGCGCTCATCGGCAGCGCCGGCGCGCTGGTGCTGCTCCGACTCAGCCCGGTGTCGGCGACGTCGCCATGGTACCTCACGGTCAACGCGCTGGGCCTCGCCCTCTCGTTCGGGTTCGCGACGTGGGCGGTCGGCGTCCGGTTCACGAGGCACTCGTGGGACCAGCTTGGCTGGCGCGGCGGGGGCGGTGGTGCCATGGCGCGTCGCCTCGCGCGCGGTGTCGCGCTCGGCGCCGCGATGGCGGCGCTCGCCATCGGACTCGCCCTCGTGTGGAGCGGGGCCACGGTGCGGGTCACCCCCGAGTGGTCGCGCTGGGCGATCCACGCCGGCCCGCTCGCGGCCGCGCTGCTCCTCGCCGCCCTGTGGGAGGAGCTCACGTTCCGCGGCTTCCCGCTGCGGCTGCTGGCCGACGCGGTCGGGCCCATGACGGCGATGCTTTTGCTCGCGCTCGGTTTCGGGGTCGCGCACGCGTGGAATCCGCATGCCGGCGTGTTCGGCGCCGTGAACGTCGCGCTCGCCGCGATCTGGCTCTCGTTCGCCTTCTTCTCCGCCGGCGGGGTGGCACTGGCGTGGGGGCTGCACTTTGGGTGGAACGCCGGCCTTGGGCTGCTGTTCGACGCCCCGGTAAGCGGCTACACGTTCCACGTGCCGGCCGTGGAATATCAGCCCGGCGCGCGCGCCTGGGT
>DASUAL010000093.1:0-2219 GCA_035763805.1 Gemmatimonadales bacterium | reverse complement strand
GGCCCTTCCCTGGCCGATCTGTTCAGGCGAGCAGCGGGGTACGTCGACAGAATCCTGAAAGGTCGGAAGCCCGCTGATCTCGCGGTCGAGCAACCCACGACATTCGAGCTGATCCTCAACCGCAAGACCGCGAATACTCTCGGCCTCGCGCTCCCTCCTTCGTTACTGGTGCGGGCGGATCACGTCATCGAATGAACGCACGTAAAGCTCGCCGTGGCGTCAAGGACGAGCCGCCGGCGCCGAACTTCGCAGTAGAGCGGACGCGCTTCGCGCGCCGCTCACCGCGGCGTTCGCCGCACGGTGGAAAGGTCGGAGTGAGGTTGGAATCAATAAAGGGGCCACAGAATACCGAGAGAACGTCATCGGAATGAGCAGTCGACGAGACTTTCTCTTGGCCTTCGGGGGCCTGCTGGCAGCACCCCAATTCGCCTTAGCCCAGCAGGCCGCGCGGAGCTATCGACTAGGCTGGCTGTCCTCGTCTGCCACCCGCGCCGAGCCCTATAATGCCGCTTTCGTGCAACGCCTGGGCGAGCTCGGGTTCGCGGAGGGGCGTAACCTCGTCATCGAGTTCCGTTCGGCCGCGGGGCGCATTGAGCGGCTGCCCGAGTTGGCCGCCGATCTCGCACGGCAAAACTGCGACGTGCTCCTAGCAGCCCGTGGTGAAAGTCGGTGAAAGGTTAACGCCACCGACGAGCGAGATCGTACACTGCGGACCATGGCGATGGGCAAACGCAAGAGCGAGCAAGCGCCGTTGTGGATCCCAACGACTGAACTGCCGGTCTCGCCGGGGCACCCGTTCTACGTGCGGCTGAACGGGATCCTCGACGCCGCGGGCTTCGACCGCTTTGTCGAGGAGCAGTGTCGCTCGTTCTACGCGCCGGTGCTGGGGCGGCCGAGCCTCGCCCCCGGCCGGTACTTCCGCCTGTTGCTGGTCGGCTATTTCGAAGGGCTCGATTCTGAGCGCGGCATCGCGTGGCGCGCGGCCGACTCGCTGGCCGTGCGCACCTTCCTGGGCCTGGGGCTCGACGAGGGGGCGCCCGACCATTCGACGATTTCGCGCACCCGACGCTTGATCGACGTGGAGGCGCATCGGGCGGTCTTCACGTGGGTGCAAGAGCGCTTGGTCGAGGCCGGACTGCTCACGGGCCAGACGCTCGCGATTGACGCGACCACCCTCGAGGCGAACGCGGCCATGCGCAGCATCGTGCGGCGGGATACCGGCGAGAGTTACCAGCAATTCCTCACCCGGCTGGCGGCCGCCTCGGGCCTCAAGACGCCGACGCGCGCAGCGCTGGCCCGGCTCGACCGCCGGCGCAAGAAGCGGACCTCCAACGCTGAATGGGTGAATCCGTCGGACCCCGATGCCAGGGTCACGAAGATGAAAGACGGCCGGACGCACCTGGCCCACAAGGCCGAGCACGCCGTCGATCTGGAGACTGGGGCGCTCGTCGCGGTGACGCTGCACGGGGCCGACGTCGGCGACACCACGAGTCTGCTCGCGACGACGCTGACGGCCGGCGAACAGCTGGCGGCGGCGCAGGCCACGGCCCCGCGCGATCTCGTCGGCGACAAGGGCTACCACAGCAATGAGACCCTGCTCGCGCTCGCCGCGATCGGCGTCCGCTCTTACCTCGCGGAACCCGATCGCGGGCGGCGGTGCTGGACGACGACGCCCGAGGCCCAAGGGCCGGTCTATGGTAATCGACGTCGGGTGGGCGGCCGCCGCGGGAAGCGGCTGATGCGCCGACGCGGCGAGTACGTCGAGCGCACCTTTGCGCATGTCTATGACACCGGCGGACTGCGCCGGACCTACTTGCGTGGCCATCAGAACATCCTGAAGCGGCTCATCGTCCACGCCGGCGCGTTCAACCTCGGCCTCCTGATGCGGCACGCGCTTGGGCGAGGGACGCCGCGGGGCCTTCAGGGCCGCCGCCGGCCGTGTTTCGTGTGCTGGCTGACCGTGTCCACGCTGCTCGCTGAGCTCGGCACGACGCTGGTGCGTTGCGTCGGCGGGCCGTGGTCGCCGTCGAGCGACAGGATCTCATCCTTCGTTCTCGCAGGAACTTGCTCGTCACGATGATATTCACCACGGGCTGCTAGCCCTACGGACGCGCTCCGGGCGGAACTCCGACTAGGCACGTAGGATCAGGCCAGCATCGAATCGCGTTAGCACCCCAAAGAAGCCATACTTCGGGGAAGTTCTCCGCCACGGCTGGAGT
>DASUAL010000092.1:0-95609 GCA_035763805.1 Gemmatimonadales bacterium | reverse complement strand
CGCGCGCCACTCGGTTCTCTGGGACAAGGGCAGGGCGATCGATATCGGCGACCTGGGAGGGGACGCCTGGCACACGCCGATGGCCATCAACGAACGGGGTGACATCGTCGGGTTCTCGAACCCGCCCTACGTCGAGGGGATCGACTTCCTTCCGCTCGCCTTCCTCTGGACCAGACGGGGTGGGATCAAGAGCCTTGGCAAGCTTCGCGGAGACACCTCCAGCCAGGCCCTGGGGATCAACGGGCGGCGTCAGGTGGTAGGCGTCTCGAGCGGTCCCGGCGGCAGCCGTGCGTTCCTCTGGGAACACGGCGTCCTGAGGGACTTCAATGATCTCGTTGGGCCCGGGTATCCCGACCGTCTCATTGTCGCCCAACACATCAACGATGCCGGGGTGATCGTGGGGAGGGCGGTCCTGCAGGGCACCACCACCCAGGTTCCCTTCGTGGCCACGCCCCGGCCTTGAGGGTCCGAATCCGGCGAGCCGAGCCGGCGAGCACCTCGTAGCTTTGAGATTCCTATGGTGTCCGCTCCACCCCTTGTGCCCCCTGCGCCCTCCGTCCACCGCGAGGCCTACGCGCTCGCGGTGGACGCCCGGGACCCGCGCTTCGACGGGGTGTTCTTCGTCGCGATCACGACTACGCGCGTCTACTGCCGTCCCGTTTGCCCGTCGCGCCTGGCGTACGATCGCCACCGGCGCTTCTTCGATTCGGCGGCCGCCGCTGAGCGCGCGGGCTTCCGTCCGTGCCTGCGCTGCCGTCCCGAGCTCGCGCCGGGGCGCGCGGTCTTGGGCGCGGTGTCGCGGCTGGCGCAGGCGGCGGCACAGCGGATCGCTGGCGGGGCGCTCAACGGCCGCAGCGTAGCCGAGCTGGCGCGCGAGCTGGGGGTGAGCGAGCGCCACGTCCGGCGTGCGCTCGAGCGCGAGGTCGGCGTGCCGCCCTTGGAGCTCGCGCAGACGCATCGCCTGCTGCTCGCCAGGCGGCTGCTCGTCGATACCGACCTCTCGGTGACTCGCGTCGCCTACGCGAGCGGCTTCCAGAGCCTGCGCCGCTTCAACGCGGCGTTCCGCGAGCAGTACGGCATGGCGCCGAGCGTTCTGCGGCGCGGGGGAGGCGCCCGGCGCGCCGCGTCGCCGTCGCTCCGCGGCGAGGAGGCACTGCGGCTGACGCTCGCCTACCGCGCGCCGTTCGCGTGGGATGCGCTCCTCGCCTTCCTGCGTGGCGACGCCACCCCCGGCGTCGAGGTCGCCGGTGGACGGCGCTACGGACGCACCGTGCAGATCGACGGATGCAGGGGCTTCGTCTGGGTCGAAGACGCCCCCCCCGCCCCCCCGCCCCCCCCCGCCTCCCCCGCGCCCCCTCCGGCCGGGCGGCACAACGTCGCGGTGCAGGTCTCGGCGTCGCTCGTCCCCGTCCTGATGCCGCTCATCGCCGGGCTCCGTCGCTTCCTCGACCTCGACGCGGAGCCCGCGGTCGTGGACGGGCACCTTGCGCAGGGCGGGCTCGGCGCGCTCGTCGCGCGCCGCCCCGGCGTGCGCATCCCGGGCGCGTTCAACGGCTTCGAAGTCGCCCTCCGCGCGCTCTTGGGCGCGCGCGGACGGTGGGGTGGCGCCCCGCGCGCGCTCGCCGGCCGTGTGGCCGCGGCCTTGGGCGAGCCGCTCGAAACCGGCGTCCCGGGGCTCACTCACCTGGCGCCGACCGCGGCGCGGGTTGCGGAGGCGGGGGCGGCCCGCCTCTCGGGCGTAGGCGTCCCGCCGCGCCGCGCCGAAAGCATTACGGCGGTCGCCCGGGCAGTCGCGGCTGGCGCACTGCGACTCGAACCCGGGAGCGGCTTGGCGGCGACGCACCGCGCGCTGCTCGAGATCGACGGGATCAGCGAGCGGCTCGCGATGGTCATCGTGATGCGCGCCCTCTACTGGCCCGACGCGTTCCCCGCCACCGACCGCGCGCTGCAGCGGTCGGCGGGCGTAAAGAGCGCCGGAGCGTTGCTCGCGCGCGCGGAAGAGTGGCGTCCGTGGCGCGCATACGCCGCCCTGCACCTCTGGCTGCAGGACCTGCAATCCCGCTGAGCGTCCGCGCCCGGTAGTACGCGTTAGCAGCCGCGGGAGACGGTCCCACCTCCCCGCAGTATCATTCTCAGTATGCCCCTCGCCGAACGCTTCCTTGCCGGCATCGACGCCAACCGCACCGTCAAAGACGAGCTGACGGATGCGCTCAAGCGCCAGGGCGGCCGGCGCCGCATTTCGGTCACCGACCTCGTCAATCCGCGACAAGCCTTCTTCCAACGCACCCGGCCCGACATCCAGCCCGATCCCGAGCGCAAACAGGCAATGCTCGCGGGCACCGGGTTCCACGAGGTCTTCGGCCGGGCGGTGTCGAGCGAGGAGTTCGTGGAACAGTTCGTCGAGTTCCAGGGCATCGTGGGAAAGATCGACATCTACGACGACGTCCCCGTCGAGCTCAAGACCACCGCCTCGCTCCCCGACGGCGCCGCCGCCGCGCGGCCGAGCTACATCGATCAGCTCGGCATGTACTGCACCATGACCGACCGCGACCGTGGACGCCTGTTCGTCTACAAGCGCGCGCTCTACGGCCGCCCCGGCGCCCTCAAGGGGTTCGACGTCCGCTTCAAGGACCTGAGAGGCGTCGAACGGGAGATGGTGCGCCGCCGCGACCTGTTCCGCCACGCCCTGGCCACGAACGACCCCAGCGCGCTGCCGCGCTGCGAATGGTTCGAGCGGGGCTGCGACTACCGCGCCGTGTGCGGCTGCGCCACCGCCGAGCCCGCCGGCCGCGTCATCCCGGCCGCCGCCGTCCGCATCATCGAGAACGGCACGCTCGTCGCCGCCATGGCCGCGCTCCTCACCGATGCCCCGAGGCCGGGCCCGCAGTTCCGCTTGAACGATCTCGTGTTTCCCAGGAGAGCCGCGATCGAACGGCAGGCCCTCGCCGCGGCGACGACCGAGGACGAAGAGCCGGACCTCGACGCCGCCCTCGCCGGCATGGAACGGCTCGGCTTCGGCGACGCCCTGAAGGAGGCCCTGTGGTATGGTGTGCCCGGCGCCTTTGCCAGGATCCCCGTGTCGCTGCGGAGCCTCAAAGGCAAAGTGGGAACGTTCCGGGGAGTCCCCACGATCTTCCGCTCAACGCGCAAACCGAAACTGGTCGACCGGCCGCGGCTTGCAGAAGAGTACCCGTACTACTTCGACCGCATCGCGTTCGAGTGCGCCTTGAGCGGTCACCAGACGGGACGCATCGTGGTGTACTACGAGGCCGTGAAAGGCGACAAGTTCATGGTGTACGACGTGCACTTCAGGAATCTGGAGGACATCAAGGCCGAGGCGGACCGGCGGCTGGCGTTGCTCGAGGCCGGTGCCGCGCCCGACCAGCTGCCCGCGTGCGAGCCGGCGTGGATGCCGGACTACTGCCCCCTGGGCCCGCGATGCGGGTGCCGATCCGGCTAGCCGTCCAAGAACCTGGCGCGATGGTCCTACGGCCCCCGATCGTCGCCGCGGCGCCCTGATCCGGTTCCAGGAGGGGCATGCCCTCGCGCCTGATGGAGTCTGGGGTCCCGCGAACGCGGCCGCCGTGACGGGGGCTTTGCGCGGCCGAGCGCACCATGCCGGCCTACGCGCTCCGAACACGGTCGCCGGCGCAACGTAACTTTAGTTTTCGCGAACCCCGAGACCACTCATGCGCACGAGCCCGATCGTCAGTCTGCTGTGTTTCGTCCTCGCGCCCGTGGCCGCGCAGGCCCCGGAGCGTCCCCGACCCCGACCCTATCCCGTGTTCGAGACGCCTGCCTTCCAGCAGGCGGTGCAACGCGGGACTCGGACCCGCACCGGCCGTCCGGGCTCGAGCTACTGGCAGCAGTGGAGCGAATACCGGCTCGAGGCCGAGCTCGATCCCAAGGACCACCGGCTCACGGGCCGCGGCACGGTGCGCTACTTCAACCGCTCGCCGGACACGCTGCACGTGGTGTACGTGCATCTCTACCAGAACCTGTTCGCGCCGCGCGCGCCGCGAAACGACGAGGTTCCGGTCACCACCGGCATGGAGCTCGAGCGCGTGGCGGCGCAGGGACAGGCGCTCGCGCGACGCGAGCCGTCCGACACCGCCTCGGGCTACGCTCTCAACGCGACCATCATGCGCATTCGACCGCGGGCGCCGCTCCCGCCCGGCGGCACGCTCGATCTCGAGTTCGAGTGGGCGTTCACGGTCCCGGAAGAAGGCGCCCCGCGGATGGGGCGCGACAGCGCCGTGTACTACCTCGCCTACTGGTATCCCCAGATGGCGGTCTACGACGACCTGAATCGCTGGCAGATCGACCCGTACATGGGGAACGCCGAGTTCTACATGGGCTACGGCGACTACGACCTGGCGATCACCGTGCCCGCCGGTTGGCTCGTGGCCGCGACGGGAACGCTCGTCAACGCCGAGGACGTGCTGTCGGCGTCCGTGCGCGAGCGGCTGGCGCTGGCCGGCTCAGTGGATACGGTCGTGCATGTCGTGACGGCCGGGGAAAGGGGAAAGGGGAGAGGCAAGGCGACCCCGACTGGGCGGCGCGGGAAGCTCACCTGGCGGTTCCGGGCGGAGAACGTGCGCGACGTCGCCTGGGGGACATCGGACCAGTACGTGTGGGACGCCGCCCGCGCCGTCGTGGGCGACAAGCCCGATACCTCCGCCGTCTACACGCTGTATCGGCCCACGGCGCGCACCTGGGATCAGTCGGCGCGCTACGCGCGACACTCGGTCGATTTCCTGTCCCGGTTCCTGTGGCCGTATCCTTACCCCCACATGACCGCAGTGGACGGGATCGCGTCATGCGGCGGCATGGAGTATCCGATGATGACCTGCATCGGGCGCGACCGCGACACGCTCGGTCTCTACAGCGTGACGGTCCACGAGATCGCCCACATGTGGTTCCCGATGCAGGTGGGCTCCGACGAAAAACGCTACTCGTGGCAGGACGAGGGGCTCACGCGCTTCAACCAGGCAGAGGGGATGCGGGAGTTCTTCAACGGGTACGACCGGTTCCGCCAATCGCGCCAGGGGTACTTCGCCGCGGCGCGCGGCGGCTGGGAGGTCGAGCTGATGCGTCACGGGGATCTCTATCCGTACGGCAGCGGGGCATTCGGGGTCGCGAGCTACGAGAAGATGGCCACCAACCTGGTGATGCTGCGCGCGCTCCTGGGCGAGGAGACGTTCATGCGGGCATACCGCGAGTACGGGCACCGCTGGCTCAACAAGCACCCGTCGCCCTACGACTTCTGGAACACGTTCGAGGATGTGGCGGGGCACGATCTCGACTGGTTCTGGCGTACGTGGTGGTTCGAGACGTGGACGCTGGACCAGGCGATCGCCGCCGTGCGCCCGGCGGGCGATTCAGTCGAGATCGTGATCGAGGATCGCGGCCTCGCGCCGATGCCCGTCCGACTCGCGGTGACGCGGGCGGACGAGAGCGTCCAGTGGGTCGAGGTCCCCGTGGACGTTTGGCTCGCCGGCGCCCGGCGCCATCTCGTACGGGTGGCCGCGCGACCCGAGGTGACGGAGGTCGTGATCGATCCGAAGGAGGGCTTCGCGGACGTGGACCGGACGAATCAGGCGTGGAGGCGAGAGGCGGCGAGCCACTAAGCCCCTGCGCGGTCGCCTGCCGGTCCCCGGAACGACGACCAGAGGGCCACGCTGGCCACGATCACGTTGGCGACGACCAGCGGAAGCGCATGGATCAGCGCGCCGTAAACCAACCACATCACTGCACCCAGGCATTGCACGCGACGCAGGGTCGCCGGCTGCCGAAAAAAGTAGGAGCCCACGAATACGGCCGTCGCGAGCCACCCGATCCAATCGAACATGGTCACGCCTCGCTTGCTCTCAAGTGCCTGACACCGATTCCGCCACCGCGCCGTAGGGTCTTCATCCTCAACCCTGAGCCTCAGCCATGGTGAAGCCCCTCCTCCAGCTCGCCGCCGTCGGCCTCGTCGGCGTCGCCCTGTGGAAAATGTTCACTGCCTTCATGCTGCCCCTTTTCGGGTTCCTGCTCAAGGTCGCGGTGCTCGTGGGAGTCGCGTTCTTCCTCGTGTGGCTGTTCCGCAAGCGCGAGGACGACAAGCGTACCAATGGCGAGGCTCCTACGTCCCCTCCGCCCTCGGCTTGATCGCGCCCGCCCTCAGGTTGGCAAGGACAGTGCCTTCAACGCCGCGAGCCACCCAGTCAGAGCTAGCGCCGCCCGGACGCGATTGAGAGCCATCCACTGCGACGCCATCGCTTCGACCCTCGCACGTGGGAGGGTGTCCGCGCGCATCAATTTGAGGCCCCTTGGTATGAAGTACGACAACGTCGCGATTCTCTCCACCAGCGTAACCACCGCCGCGACGAGCCACCACTCATGCCTGGGACTTGCAGGTTGCCAAGCAACTGCCAGACTCGCCAGCGTAAGCAGCGTGAGCGGGACTGTCGTGACGAAGACCCAGAACCTCCGGCCCGCATCGGCCCTTAGCATTGCTTCGCTGTTCACTTGAATGCCGGACTCTGCAGAACGGCTGAACCACAGAGGAACGGTGATCCTCATTTCATAGAGGCCGGCGCCAACTGCAATGCCGCTGAAGACGACGAAGAGCCACAGCAAGACCTCTTGGAACATGGTGAGTCACCAATCCTTCCCCGGTTGCCACGGATAGTGGTTCGTGGGGGGGGCCGAGGGCTCGGCACCCCCCTTCCGGCGCGACGCGTTACACGCCGGCGTACACGCCTGGGTCGACCGTGAGCTTGTTCTCGACCTCGGTCACGCCGGGCGCGTTACGGGCAGCGCGCTCCGCATCGCGCATCGTCACCCTCGAGCGTCACCCACCCTTTCTCGACCTTCACCTTGATGCGGTCGTGTGGCACGGAGACGTTCCATAATGTCGTTGGCGATGGCCTTCACACCTTTGACCCTGCTGGCCACCCGCTCGGCGGTCCATTTGTCGGCGTAGCTGTCGACGAAGCCCGCGGGGGTGACCACGCCGTCACGGACCCCCACGGCGATGTCGTCGTCTCGAAGGCTCGGCTCCCACCGCAGCTCGGCGACGACGTCTTTCTGGATATCAGTGTCGATGCGCATAACATCCTCCTTGCGACTACGGTGTTGGAATCTGGCGCCGCGTGATGGCGCCACAGAGGCGCCAGGCGACCGGCGTGCCAGAGTTTGAGCAGGGGGGCTGGGGGGTTGTCGAGCTGACAAACACCGACGGTCAGCGTGACAGACGGCGGATGCCACAAGGACGGCCTCGGGGTACCTACACGTGCGCCCCGACCTCCGACTACAAGGAGGGAAAGAGGCGTATGCTGCGGCGCATTGTCGTGATCCGGAGCCACGAGTCCCTGCAAGACGGCTGGCGCAAGCGCTCGTTCGGGCCCGCCGGGGTGCTCCTCGATGGCATGGTCAAGGTCGCTGGCGTGCGGTTCGACGAGGCCTATTACCCGGTCCGGATACTGCGCCGCATCGGACTCCTCGCCCCCCTGGCCGCGGGCGCCTTCAACTACGGCGGCGTCGGAGGGGCGGACACCTACGCGGTGCGGGTGGAAATCGACGACGAGGACGCGGTCGAGCGGCTGCGGCGCGACCGCCGCGCCGAGTTCATCGGAGTATTCGCAGACCCCGCCGTCTCGCCGTTCCCATCCCCCTATTGCGGGGGTCGCCCGATCGGTGAGACGGACGACGTGGCGCGGCGGCTCGGCGTCCCGGCGCTGCGCCGGGCCGGACTGACCGGCCGTGGCGTCCACGTCGCGGTGGTCGACACGGGGATCGACGGCTCGCGCATTCCGGTCGCGGGCGGCTGGGCCCCGATCCCGGGCTATGTGCCGGGCTCGAGCGCGCCGGACCACGGCACCATGGTGGCGTACGACGTCCGCGTCGCGGCCCCCGACGCGCAGATCTTCGACTACGCGCTCCTCCAGTCCCAAGCGGGGACCTGGGCCGCGTTTCTCTCCGATGCCATCGCCGCGTTCGCGGACCTCGTGGAGCGGGTGAGCGCCGCGCCGGGCCGGTGGGTAGTGAACAATAGCTGGGGGCTGTTCGACCGCACGAGCGACGCACCGATCGGTTCGCCGGACAACTACAGCGCCAATCCCGAGCACCCGTTCAACCAGATCACCGGCGCCCTGGTCGCGGCGGGAGCGGACGTGTTCTTCGCCGCGGGGAACTGCGGGGCCGATTGCCCCGACGGGAGGTGCGGCGCCGGCGATACGGGCCCCGGGGCCAGCCTCCACGGCGCGAACTCCCATCCTGAGGTCGTCACCGTCGCCGCCGTCACCGTCACGGACCGCCGCCTGGGCTATTCGTCGCAGGGGCCGGGCGCGCTCTACTCGCGCAAGCCCGACCTCGCAGGCTTCAGTCACTTCGCGGGCTCAGGCATCTACCCTGCCGACGGAGGCACCTCGGCGGCGAGTCCGATCGCCGCCGGCGTGGCGGCCGCGCTCCGCCAGCGCTTCGCCACCAACCGACTCGCGCCGGCGCAGCTCAAGGGTCTGCTGCAGCGGACGGCGCGGGACCTGCACGGCGACGGCTGGGACTACGATTTTGGTTACGGTGTGATCGATGCCGCGGCGGCGCTGAAGGCGCTGCGGCGGAAACGAGGAAAAACGACGGCGTAGCCCGGCGTCAGGAAGCCGGCTCCTGGACCGTGTCCGCGAAGAAGCGCACGCCGGGAATCTGCTCGGCCCGAGCGCGCGCGTCGGGCGAGGCCGTACCGCGGACGACGTAGCGACCGAGCTTGGGATTGATGGGGATCGGGCCGTAGGCGGGGTCCAACGCGACCCCCGCCCCCTCGAGCAGAACTCGGATTGCCGCCATGTCGACCTGCTCGCCGGGTCGGTCCACCTGGATGATGTAGCGCGTTGCGGGTGACATGGCCGTCGAGAGAGTAGGAGCCCGCGACCCGCCGTGCAAGTGGGCCGACGAGCACTGGGCCGCGCCGCACGTCGTCCGTAGCAGTTGTACCACACTTCAGCCAGCGCCGGCATGCTGCACCCTGCACCGATTCGAACGGATCCAAAAGGCTAACCCCTTGCGGGCAATCGAGCTGTGTTGCTGCCGAGCCGAGGCATGGCGGCTGCAGCAGTAGGTTGGTGCCCTAGTTGGAGGTGGCTTATGGAAGCCCGCATCACGGCCATGTCGCAGCAGTTCAAGCTCAAGCAGCGGTTGGAGGAAGCGCAGGTTTCGCACGGCCAACAGGTCAGGGCCGATCTGCCGAATGTCAGAGTCAGCGCTCTCGCCGGCAGCCCGGATGGCCAGACCTTCTTTTGCACCATGGGCCCGATTCGCGTCAGGAGGGTCTTGAGTCCGGGTGACCACCTCCCCCTCCCGGCCGACGTGACGCTGGAGGGGCTGAACGTGCCCTTCCCAGGCACGTACGACATCGTCAACGCCCTGGTCTCCTCGAACGGTGACATCCGGCTCGTCGTCGACGACAGGACGTGGGTCTTTCCCGTGACTGGGAGAGCGGTTGGGATGACCGTCTAACGCAGTGTAGTCCGCAAAGGGTGCCAGGGTCCGAAACGCCCTCGCACCCTTTGTGCTTTCTCCTGCCAAGCCCGTCTCGTACCCTACCCAACAGCCGACGGCCAATGGCCAACGGCCATCCGCTATATTGCCACCCCGACCCCGACCCCGACCCTCAGGCACCGCATGACGCTGCCCGACCCGCTGTCCGACGACTCCTGGGCTGTTGACGAGCGCTCCCTCCAGGCGTTCGCCGAAAAGCTCAAGCAGCCCCCCGCCGTGCGCGCCTGGTACGAGCTGCGGCGCGACGCGGAACGCATCGCCCTGGTCCCCGGCTTCGACCGCCTGATCACCCTCGACGCCAACGCCATCAAGGAGCTGCCCCACCAGATCGACGTCGCGCAGCGAGTGCTGCGCCACATGGGCGGCCGCGCGATCCTCGCCGACGAGGTCGGCCTGGGCAAGACGATCGAGGCGAGCATCATCTACAAGGAGCTGGCGATTCGCGGGCTCGCCCGCCGCGTGCTCATCCTGACGCCGGCCTCGCTGGTGGGCCAGTGGCAGGGGGAGCTCGAGGAGAAGTTCTTCGAGCGCTTCGACACGCCGACCGACCCCGACGACTGGCACCGCGTCACCAAGGCGATCGTGTCGCACGACCGCGCGCGGGCGCGCCGGCACGCCGAGGAGATCCTACGGCATCGCTGGGATCTCGTGATCGTGGACGAGGCGCACAAGGTCAAGAGCCACCGCGGCGCGACGTATCGGTTCATCGAGAAAATCGAGCGGGACTTCATCCTGCTGCTCACCGCGACGCCGCTCCAGAACGACCTGCGCGAGCTGTACAACCTCGTCACGCTGCTCCGGCCGGGGCAGCTCGGCACCTGGCCGGAGTTCCGCCGTCAGCACCTGGTCGCCGGCGACCACCGCACTCCCCGCGACCCCGACGCCCTGCGCGCGCTGACGCACGAGGTGATGGTCCGCACGCGGCGCGCCAGCGTGGTGGACGATCTGGACCTGCCGCCGCGCCGCCCCCGACACCCCGAGGTCCGGCTGACGCCCGCCGAGGCGGAGCTGTACGACAGCACCACCCAGTTCCTGCGCCGCCTGTATAAGGAAGGATTCATTCAGCCCAGCGAGCAGGAGGAGGTGGAGGACGGAGCCCGGCGCCGTCGGCGTACGGGGAAGGGGATCCTGCAGCTCGCGGTGATCCACCTGCGCCAGCGGCTGTGCTCCTCCTCGCGCGCGCTCGGCGAATCACTCGAGCACCTCGCCGAGGGAGAGCAGGTCAGTCCTGAGTACCGCGAGATCGCGCGCCGGCTCGCTGAGCGGGCGCGGCAGATCGACACCCACGCCAAGCTGGACGTGCTCACCGAGCTGCTGCAGGAGACCCCGGATCGGGTGGTGGTCTTCAGCGACCACAAGCCCACCATCCAGCTGATCGAGCGGCAGGTCAAGGCACTCGGTCGCAAGCCGATCGTCTATTGGGGCACTCACTCGACACCCGAGCGAGACAAGCGCATCCGCGCCTTCCACCAGGACGACCGCAGCGTCCTGATCGCCACCCGCGCGGGCAGCGAAGGACGCAACCTCCAGTTCTGCAACGTGCTCGTGAACTTTGACTTGCCCTGGAACCCGATGGTCGTCGAGCAACGCATCGGGCGCCTCCACCGTATCGGGCAGACGCGCGAGGTCCACATCGTGAACCTCGCCGCCGCGGGGACCATCGAGTCGTACATCCTCGGCCTGCTCGACCAGAAGATCAAGCTGTTCGAGCTGGTCGTGGGCGAGCTGGACGTGATCCTCGGCGAGTTCGGGGGCGCGCAGCAGTTCGAGGGCCGGCTGGCGGAAGAGTGGCTCGCCGCCGACAGCGAAGCGGACTTCGCGCGCCGGGTGGAAACGATCGGCGCCGAGATCGAGCACAGCCGCGCGGCAGGCAAGGAGCAGGAACAACTGAACTCCCTCATCGCGCCGGACGACAACGCCATGCGGCTCGAGCGACGGTTCCAGACGCTGTCGGTCCCGGGCCGCCTGCGACTCGGCTACGGCACGAGCCAGCTCGTCAAGGCGACCGGCTGGGACGCGAAGCGCCACAAGGTCGGCGTGCACGTGAAGGAAGTGCTCGAGGCGATCGAGAGCGTTACGACGCCGGAGCCGGCGGGCGAGCATCCGGAGTACGGCGCGCTGGTGCGGCTCACCGGAGTGACCGACGCCGGACGGTCCGTCGTGCTCGTGGCGCAGGTGGACCGGCTTCCCCTGGTGCTGGTGGACATCGAGGCGGACGCCGCGGCGCCACTGGTGGGGGACTCCGCCGCGTGACGGCCCACCCCCACGCTCCCGGCGACACCGATCCCCTCGCCGACGCGCGCATCCGGCCGCTGCTCGAGCGCTACTGCCGGCTGGCGGGCGTGAAACAGACCGCCGTCGGTGCCGATCACGTCGAGCTGCTCTTGCCCCAGGGGGAGCGCCCCTTCTTCCGGGACCGCGAGTCGCTGCGGGTGGCGTTCTCGCTCGACGCTCTGGAGCGCGACCCGGACGCCGAGATAGCGGTGTTGGGCAGCCCCTTCCTCACTCAGCTGCTCGAGGCGATTCGCGCGCGGGCGGCGCGCCTCTCAGTCGGCCTGATGGCGCCGACCGCCCCGAGCGATCCCGCGGGCGTCGAGCTGGCGGTCCCCGTGCGCGACGGCACGGCGCGGCCGGGCAAGACACTGCTGGTCGTACATCCGGTTGGGCGACTCATCGCGCGCGTTGTGCTCCGCGCGGGTGCCGGGGTCGAGGAAGCCGTGGTGGAAAGCGACGTGTATGACCTGTCGGCCGGCGCGCGGCTGGGCGACGATCTGGCCGGCCTGTTCCAGGACCTGGAGGCGGGCCGGGTCGGACCTGCGGATCGGTCGGCCGGAGCGGACGCGGCAGCCGTCCCCGCGCGGGAGCCGGCGGAGCTGCTGCGGCTACTGCTCGGCAATCTGCGGGACAAGTCGGCGGAGCGGGTCGCCGCGCGCCGCGCCGCGGCCGAGCAGGAGCTTGCCGCCGAGCTCGCCAGGCTGGAGCGGTACTTCGCGTCGATTCTGCAGGAGCAGGGCGATCCGGAGTCCATGGCAACGGTCGAGGCGCTGCGCGAGCGGCGCCGCACCGAGGAAGTGCGGCGCAATCAAGTACGGGCCATCGTCCATCCCTTGCAGCTCATCGAGGCCGGCGTCGTGATGCAGCGGGCGGAGTGGCAGCTCGAGTCGGCCCGCGGGCGTCGGGCAACATTCAGCGCGCAGCGGCCCTTGAGTGGTGCGGCAGCCTGGATCATGGCGTGTCCACATTGTGGCCGCCCGCCCGCGACCCTCGTCGTCTGCAAGCAGGCCCACTGCGGCTGTGAGGCCTGCTCATATCGCTGCTCGGTGTGTGCCGAGGACTTTTGCGCGGACCACGGCATCACCCAGTGTCGCGTGGATGAGCAGCCGGCGTGCGAGGAGCACGCGCGGGTCTGCCCGTCGTGCCGGCTGCAGTACTGCACGGCGCACGAGGGTGCGTGTGCCGAGGGCGGGCACACCGCCTGCTCGGCGTGCCTCGCGCCTTGCGGCAGCTGCGGCCGGGTGATCTGTAACCGGCACGCGCAGCAGAGCGGCGCCGACGCGCCCAAGGGAAGCCGCCGGCTGTGCGCGGCCTGCCTGCGCTACTGTGAGGGCGGCACGAACGAGCCGGTGGGTGTGGACGAGGTGACGGCGTGCGCCAGCTGCGAAAAGTCGGTCTGCACGGCGCATCAGGCCGTGTGCGTCGTGGATGGACAGGTGCACTGCTCGCGACACCTGCGCCGCACCGACACCTCGCGGCGCCTGGTCTGTGCGCGGCATCGGGCCGCCTGCGCCGTCGAACCGGCCGCGCTGTTCGCGTCGGATGAGGTCGGGCCCTGCGCCTCGTGCGGGCGATCCGTCTGCGCCGGCCACTCGGCCGAGTGCATCGAGGACAAGGAGCGCCACTGCGTCACCCACCTCGAGCCACTGCTCGACGCGAAGGACTCATACGGCTGCCCGGCGCACCGCAAGCAGTGCCACGTGGACGGTCGGGCGTTCTCGCTCGGCGGCGTGAAGGAATGTCCGATCTGCGGCAAGGACGCGTGCCCGCGACATCGGGCGGCGTGCGGCTACTGCGGCCGGCACGTATGCACCGCGGATCTCGGGCAGCTCGAGCCGGCCCGCCAGTCGCGCCGCTGCTCCACCTGCGCGCAGCTCGCCGCCGTGAGCGATCCACCGGACGAGGTCGTGACCGCCGCATTGACGGCCACCGGCGGTGAGCCGAAGTCATCCCGGGGCTGGCGAATGGCCCGTGACCGCAGTCACCTGGTCGTGGAGCTCGATTTCGGGTTGACGCGAAAAACGGTATTCACGGTGCCGCACGGCGACACGGTGCCCGACGGCATCGTGAGGCATTCGTTGCTCGGTTCGAAGCGGCGCAAGTAGTCGTTGCATCCGTGCAACACCCAGAGCGTTGCGTCAACGCCGGGGCCTCGACAAACTGTTTCTGCTTTTCTCATCATCGACGTCATGCCCCTGCTCCACAGGGGTCGCGTGAGCGAGGCCTGTCGGCTGCAGCGAAAAGCACCACGAAGTGCGCCGGGAGACATGAGCAGTGCGTGTTAGCCCCCACCCCCGCTGGGTTGCCGACCTGAACGCGGCCCTCGCGCCGATCCAACAGCGAGCGGAGAGAAGCGGCAAGTGGAGCGGCAACGGATCTGACTGCCGGGAGGCGGCGGTATCGCCGCCTCCCGGAGCTCGTCACTCAGCGGATCGCCGGACTCACCGCCTCCGCAACCTCGTTCAACGTGCCGCTCCGGACGTCGTAGATGAACCCCCGTACCGGGATGTCGTTCGGCACCCACGGGTGCGACTGCAGCTTCTGGATCTGGTGTCGCACGTTCTCCTCCAAATCGCTGAACGCGTGGAAGTGAGCCGGCGTCACCGCCGTGGTGTCCCATTCCGCGCGCAGCTTCGCGACCAGCTCCTCGTCCTTGAAGGTGAGCATCCCGCAGTCGGTGTGGTTGACGATCATCCACTCCTCGGTGCCGAGCAGATAATGTGAGATCAGGAGCGAGCGGATCACGTCGTCCGTCACGATGCCGCCCGCGTTGCGGATGATGTGAGCGTCTCCCGTCTTCAGGCCCAGCGCCGGCTCGACCGTGAGTCGCGCGTCCATGCACGCGACGATGGCGAGCTTTTTGGCGGGGGGGAGGGGCAAATGGCCCAGCCGAAAGCCTTCCGCAAACCGGCGGTTCGCTTGTTGCACGTCATCGATGACGCTCATATAGCCTCCTCCATGAAAAAGGAAATCGGCCGCGACGCTCTTGGAGAGTGTCGCGGCCGATCCGGGGAACTGGCGCCTACTTAAACGCTACCCTCGCGCCTACACCGTCATCGCTCACCCTCCCTGCAGGGAATAGAGAGGACAACAACAGCAGGTCGCGCGACGAGCGGTGGGGGTCATCCTGACCCAAGCTAGCCCGCCGGCGCTCGAGTCGGCAAGGTGCTGGCGATCACCGCTTCTGCCAGGTGGACCACATGTCCTGCGTCACCAGATTGATGAGGCGGTTCACCATCCGTCCGTATGCCTGCTTCGGATCGCGCGCCTGGAAGTCCAGCTGGCCGCCCACCAGCGCGACCTGGCCCACCTTCTCGGTAGCCCAGGCGCTCGAGCGCCACACGGTGCCGCCCGACTGGCTGGACAGCAGCCGCACCGTGAGGTCCACGCGCACCGTCGCCTCGAGATGGGGGGTCCGGAGCCCTGCGATCCCACCGCTTCCCTGGGGATCCGTGACCTTCAGGTGACCGGCGAACACGGCGCCGACGTTGCGCGCTCTCCCCAGCGCCTGCGCGCCGGCGATGCCCAGGTCCTTCTCGCCCACCCGCTGCAGCACGGTATCGACCGAGCCGAGCTCGAGCATCTCGATCCCCGGCTGAGCCGCCAGCACCCGCTCGGCGAACCGCTCGGTGGCGAACTGATGCAGCGAGCCCTTGGCGTTCTCCACGGTGAACGTCACGAGCCCGACCTTCGCATACGGCCGCAGGTCGAGCCGCGGCGGCACGAGGATCTTGTGCCCACCGCAGCTGGAAACGAGGAGGAGCAAGACGACGGCGGCCAGCGTGCGGGAAACCCGGCGCATGGTCACCTTGTCGAGAGCGTTGGAGGGTGGTCCACAGTAGGGAACGCCCCGCTGCCGGTCAAGGCGCAGCGCTGGAATTGACAGCGGGGTGGCGAGGTCGCAGGGTTGGGCGCCCCGGAGGATGGATGAAGGCTATGCGCACGATTGTGTAGCAGGGGGCTGGTCCCCCATCTTGCAGGTGCCGGAGCACAGGAGACATGGGATGGTCGCGCGCGAGCAGCACCACGCCGCCGAGCGGCGGCTGCTTCCGCCCCGCCGAAGTGACATCGAGCGTCGGATCGGCGAGCGCCGCCTGGAGGTCGTCCCGCTCCTCGAGGAGCGGCGCGATCAGCTCGACCGGCGGCAGGGCGCTGATCGCCGTCAGCGCGGTCCCCGGCGCCAGGCGGAGGCTGGGTCGCGCGACAGGCCCGTCGTGCTGGTGGTGAGCGACCAGGACGATCAAGCCCGCTGGGTGCGGGAGCTCCTGGACGGCGCGGCCCGGGACCAGTTCGGCGTGGCGGCGGCGGCGCCGCAGGCGTCGCTCGCCCGGTTGGCGAAGGGCGGAGTCGACGTCGTACTCCTCGTCATGTCGCTCTCCGCCCGCCGCGGCTTCGCGACGTTCGCGGAGCTGCGCGCGCTCGCACCTGCCGTGCCATTCCTCTTTCTCTCGGACACGGACGATGAGCGCCGTGGGCTCGAAGCGGTGCGCGCCGGCGCCCAGGACGTCCTCGTGAAAGGCGCCGTCGACGGCGAGCTCCTCGCCCGGGCGCTGCGCCACGCGATCGAGCGGAACCGACTCCGTGCCGCGCTCCTGGACCTGGCGCTCGTCGACGATTTGACCGGGTTGTACAACCGGCGGGGGTTCCTGACGCTCGCGGCGCGGGATCTCCGTCTCGCGCGCCGCGGCGACGAGACGCTGCTCGTGGCGTTCGCCGACCTGGACGATCTCAAGCGCGTGAACGACACGGCGGGCCACGCGGTCGGTGATCGCGCGCTGCGCGACACCGCCGTCGTCCTGCGGCAGACGTTTCGCGACTCGGACCTCGTCGCCCGGATCGGCGGCGACGAATACGCGGTGCTCGTGCGCCACGCGGGGACCGAGAGCCCCGGCGTCCTCGCGGACCGACTGAAGCGACAGGTGCGCGAGTTCAACCGCCGCGCGGCGCGCCCGTATCAGCTCTCGATCAGCCTGGGTTTCGCGTCGCACAAGGCGAGCACCCTGAGCTCGGTCGCCGGCCTGCTCGAGCGGGCCGACCGCGCCCTGTACCGGGACAAGCGTCGGAAGCACGACGAAGCCTGAACGGACCGCTCCCACGATGTTCATTCGCGTCCCCAGCCCCCTCGGCGAGCTCGTCGTCACGGCCTCGGACGCGGGGCTCACCGCGGTCTCCTTCCCGATCTCCCGGCGGGCGGATCGGGTTGAAGCCGACGGTCGCGGTCCCGCCGGCACCCTCCTCGCGCGCGCCCGGCAACAGTTGGACGAGTACTTCGCCGGAACGCGCACGACCTTCGACCTGCCCTTGAGCCCCGCCGGCACGCCGTTTCAGCGGCGCGTATGGGACGCCCTGCGCGCCATCCCCTACGGCACGACGGTGAGCTACGGCGAGCTGGCCCGCCGCCTCGGCGACCGCCGCACCACCCGCGCGGTCGGCGCCGCCAACGGGAAGAACCCCATCCCCATCATCGTCCCCTGCCACCGCGTGGTCGGAGCGCGCGGCGAGCTGACGGGCTTCGGCGGCGGCCTGGACCGCAAGCGCTGGCTGCTGGAGCACGAGGGGGCCGCCCTGGCGCTCGGCCTGTAGATCCCGCGCATCGAGAGCTCAACGCCTGGGGCGGTGGTGGGGCAGCCCCTCATCCTCGTTTCATCCTCCCTTCACGCGCGAGCCTGCATTCTCTCAACGGACGTTGAATTTTTGAACGGCCGGTCAACCCCATTTCTCCGCTCGGAGGCCCAGGATGCCCGATGGCGCGCAGGCAACGCTGTCCCCCCGGATCCGGGAAAAGCGGCGCCGGCGGCGAGCCGAGATCCTGCACTCCGCCCTGCGGGCGTTTCGCGAGAAGGGGTACCACGCCACCACCCTCGACCAGATCGCCGTACGGCTCCGCGTGCACAAGACCGCCCTGTACCACTACTTCCCCGACAAGGAGTCGATTCTGTACGCGTGCCACCGCGAGTCCCTGGTGGAAGTCGCGCGCCTACTCGAACAGGCGCGCGCCCGCTACGACGGTCCCGCCGACCGGCTGGCGTACCTGGTGCGGGAGCACGTGCGCGTGATGACCGACACGCTCGAGGGGTCACCGCTCGCGTTCGAAGTCACGGCGCTCACCCCGGCGCACCAGGCCGAGATCGTCGCGCTGCGTGACCGCTATGAACGGGAGTTGCGGCGCCTCGTCGCCCGCGCAGTGAAAGCCGGGGAGTTCCGCAGCGTGAACCCCAAGACGGCGGTCTTCGCCATCCTCGGCGCCATCAACTGGATCGCGCGCTGGTATCGCCCCGACGGTTCGCTACGCGCTCCGCAGCTCGGGGCTGCATTCGCCGCCCATCTGGTCGGCGGCCTCACCCGTCGGTGACCATGACCACGAGAGCGTTCGACAGCCGGTCCGCCGAATCGTTCGCCTTCCGCGAGGTGCTGTACGCGAAGGCCGACGGCGTCGCGCGGATCACGATCAACCGGCCCCAGCACTACAACGCCTACTCCACGCCCGCGCTCGAGGAGCTCGCCGCCGCCTTCCGCGATGCGAGCTTCGACGACGCCGTGGGCGTGATCGTGCTCACCGGAGCGGGCGACCGCGCCTTCTGTACCGGCGGCGACGTCAAGGAGTACGCCAGTACCTACGTCGCCACCCCGCGCGACTACTGGAAGTACATGGCGCTGTTCCGCGCCTACATCGAGAGCATCCTCAACAGCGGCAAGCCGGTCATTGCGCGCATCAACGGGATGGCGGTGGGCGGCGGCAACGAGAGCCAGCTCGCCTGCGATCTCACGGTGATGGCCCAGCACGCCTACCTGAAGCAGGTGGGGACGCACGTCGGTTCGGTCGCGTGCGGTGGCGCGACGCAATGGCTCCCGCTGGTCGTGGGCGACAAGCGGGCGCGTGAGATCCTCTACCTCAACGAGCCGATTCCGGCGGCGCAGGCCCTCGCTTGGGGTCTCGCGAACTGGGTGGTTCCCAGCGTGCGGCGGGGGGACACTTGGGTGGACGCCGCGACCCCCGACGACATCCGCAAGGCGCAGCGCGGGGAGGACGGGTTCTGCGTGGACCTGTCGCGGCTCGACGCGCTCGTGGACGACGTCGCCCGCCGCGTGCTCGCGTCGTTCCCCGAGTGCGCGCGCTATACCAAGCAGCAGACCAACGTCCTCAAGGATTTCGTGTGGCACTCGACTGTGCGGCACGCGCAGGACTGGCTGGCGCTCCACTACGCGTGCTGGGAGCCGGTCGAGGGGATGCAGGCCTTCGTGGAGAAGCGCGCGCCGCGCTACGCCCTGCTGCGCGAGCGCGCCGCGCGGGGTTTGTCCGCTGAGGCGCCCTGGGGCGCGGCGGTCAAGTCCTGCGGCCGCTGCGGCGCGACGGGGCTGCCGGTGGATCATCGGTTCTGCGGCGCATGCGGCGCACCGCTCTCGTAACCGGCGCGGGGCGGGGCATCGGGCGCGCCGTCGTCGAGGCGCTCGCGGGCGACGCGTGGGTGGCCGGGATCGACCTGGCGTTTCCCGAGGGAGCGGGAGCGGCGAGTCTCGTCGAGCAAGCGGACGTCGCGGACCGGGGGGCCATGAGCCGGGCAATGGAGCGACTTGGCGAGGAGCGGGGGGGCGTAGACTGGGTCGTGTGCGCGGCGGGGATCACGCGGGACCAGGTGAGCTGGAAGATGTCCGACGCCGACTGGGACGACGTGCTGGCGGTGAACCTGACGGGGGCGTTCAACACCGCCCGCGCCGCGGCGCCGGCGCTGCGGCGGTCGCGCCAGGGCCGCCTCGTGTTCATCAGCTCGATCAACGGCCTGCGCGGCTCGTTCGGCCAGACGAACTACGCCGCGGCGAAAGCGGGCCTCGGGGGGCTCGCGCGCTCACTCGCGCTCGAGCTGGCGCGCGACGGCGTGACGGTGAACGTCGTGGCACCCGGGTTCATCGACACGGCGATGACGCGGGACCTCCCCGCGGGCATCCGGGCCCGGGCCCTCGCGCGCACCCCGCTCGGCCGGTTCGGCGCGGCGAGCGACGTCGCCGCCGTCGTCCGGTTCCTGTGCACCGAGGCCGCGGGATTCGTCACGGGCGTCGTCCTCCCCGTGGACGGCGGCCAGCTGGTCAACGGGGCGGGGGCACCCGCCTGACGCCATGACCGTCACCCGCGCGCTCGACGGAGCCATCGGCCGGCTCACGCTCGACCATCCGCCGGTCAACATCCTCACCCGGGACGTGCTCGCGCGCTTCCGGGCCGGGCTCGCCGCGCTCGCCGTCGAGCCCGGGCTGCGGGTGCTGCTGCTCTCGGCCGCGGGGAAGCATTTCTCCGCCGGCGCCGACGTGCGGGAGCACTTACCCCCCGAGCACACCGGGCTGATCCCCGAGTTCATGGATACGATCGCCGCCCTCGACGCCTTTCCGCTACCCGTGATCGCGGCCGTGCAAGGCCGTTGCCTCGGCGGCGGGTTCGAGCTGGTGCAGGCCGCCGACATCATCGTCGCAGGCGACGGCGCCGTTTTCGGCCAGCCCGAGATCCTGCTCGGCGTCATCCCGCCCGCGGCGTGCGCCCTGCTCCCCACGCGCGTCGGGCGCGGGGTCGCGGCCGAGCTCGTGTACGGCGGCGATCCGCTCACTGCGGCGGAGGCGGCGCGGGTGGGGCTCGTGCGCCGGGTGGTTCCCGACGACCAGCTGGCGCAGGCGACGCTCGCCGTGGCGGGCCGGATCGCCCGGCATTCCGCCGCCACTCTGCGGCTCGCGAAGCGCGCGCTGAGGGGAGGCGAAGCGGAGGCGAGCGCCGCCGGGCTGCGGGAGCGGGGGGAACTGTACCTGCATAGCGTGATGACGACCCAGGACGCGCTCGAGGGGCTGCTCGCATTCGTCGAGAAACGCTCACCCGCATGGGCGGACCGATGAGCGCCGCGAACGTCGAGCGCATCGCCGAGCCGCTGTTCGCCGAATGGCGCGGCCAGCCGCTTTCGGAGATCCTCTCCCGCTGTCGCGAGCTCGTGGAGGATGCCGAGTTCCCCACGGTGAAGCGCTGGCGGGACGGGGGCGGGAAGGTCGTCGGCCACTTCCAGGTGTATTTCCCCGAGGAGATCGCCCACGCCGCCGGGCTGCTGCCCTTCAAGGTGCGCGGCGCGCCGGTCGAGCCCACGCAGGCGGACTCGCGCTTCGGGTCCTACCTCTGCTCGATCATCAAGACGTCGCTCGAGCTGGCACTCGCGGGGCGAGTGGACCTCGACCTCTTCGTGACGCACCCGATCTGCGACGCGGCGCGCAACCTCGCCGCCGTGTGGGGCCGCAACGTCTCCTATCCGTGCCGGATCCTGTACCTGCCGCAGAACCCGAACTCGGGAGCGGCGGTGCGCTACCTGCGCGACGAGTACGACCGGCTGCGGCGGGCTCTCGAGGACGTCGCGGGCCGGTCGGTCACGGACGACGACCTGCGGCGCTCGATCGTCGTCTTCAACGAGAACCGCGGCTTGCTGCGCCGCCTGTACGCCCTGAAGCGCGACCGCCCGTGGCTCGTGGCGGCGGACGAGGCGTACGTGCTCGTGGCGCTGGGAGGGCTCATCCCCCGCGAAGAGCACAACGACCTGCTGCGCGCCGTGTTGCCGCTCCTCGAGGGCCGTTCCGCGCCGCGCCACGACAAGATCCGGGTCATCCTGGAAGGCGGCTTCTGCGAGCAGCCCCCGCTCGATCTGCTTCGGGCCATCGCCCGCTCGTGCTACGTGGTGGACGACGACCTCCTCATCGGCATGCGGTGGATCACGGACGACGTCCCCGTCTCGGGTGACCCGCTGCTCGGTCTCGCGCGGGCCTACGTGGACCACTCGGCGCACAGCCCCGTGCAGCATGACCTCCGCAAGCCGAAGGACAGGATGCTGCTCGAGCGCCTGGACGTCGCCCGGGCGCAGGCGGCGATCCTCATGTCGGCCAAGATGTGCGAGCCGGGCCTGGAGGAGCTGGTGGTGCACACCCGGGCCCTCGACCAACGCGGGATCCCCTACTTCGTGAGCGAGTTCGAGGAGAACATGACGAGCTTCGATCAGCTCGAGATCCAGCTCGAAACGTTCGTCGAGAACCTGCTGTTCGATTGAGGCGACCATGAACGGTTCGGTGACGGATGGGAGCGTCGTGGGACGCGGCAACGCCGCGGGAGCGCAGCTGTTCCGCGACTGGTTCCAGGGCCTCTCCAGTGCCGCCGAGCAGGGTCGCGGCGCCGCCTACGTCTTCGTGATGGGCAGCCTCGCGGAGCTGTTGCGGGTGTTCGATTTCCCCATCGTGTTCCCGGAGATCAATTCGCTGCAGTCCGCCGTGCGGCGCGTGGCGCACGAGTACCTGAACGAGGCCGAGAGTTACGGCTACTCCCCGGACATCTGCGGGTACGTGAAGGCCGACGTCGCTACGCAGCTGCGCGGTGGCGCCCACCCGATGGGGAAGATCCCCAGGCCGGCGCTCGCGATCTGCACCAATGCCTGCAACACCTACATCAAGTGGGGGGAGATCTGGGAGCGGATGTACGGGGTGCCGGTGTTCACGCTCGACGTGCCCGGCTCGCGGGGAGCGGGGCTCGCGAGTCCGCGCGGCAGCGACGACTTCGAGCTGGACCGGCGCTACGTGGAGGCGCAGCTCGGCGAGCTGATCGCCTTGTGCGAGCGGGTGTCGGGGCGGCGCTTCGACGTCGACCGGCTGCGCGAGCACCTGGGCCACGCCAATGGGCTCAGCGCCGGGTGGCAGCGCGTGCTCGAGCTCAACCGCAGCCGGCCCGCGGTCTTCAACGCGCTCTCGGACGGCACGATCTACCTCGGCGTGGCGAACGGGTTCCGGGGCACGCCCGAGGGCGCGGCGTTCTTCCGTGACCTGGTCGACGAGATGGCGTACAAGGCCGAGCACGGCATCGGGACCGCCATCGAGGAGCAGTGGCGTCTCATCTTCGTCGGCGTGCCGTGCTATCCCATCTTCCGCCGCTTCAGCGAGCTGTTCACCGACTGGGGCGGCGTGTTCGTGAACTCGACGTACCTGCGGTTCGCGTCGGGCGGGGCGAATCTCGGGTTCGCCTACGACCTCGCGCGCCCGCTCGAGAGTCTGGCCGAGGGCGTGCTGCTCGGCGTGCGTCACGCGATGGACAGCATGTTCTTCCAGACGGAGGCGCTGGCCGAGATGATCGACACCCACGCTGCGGACGGGGTCGTGTACCACCCCATCAAGAGCTGCCGCACGGTGTCGACGGGGCTCGCCGACACGCGGCGGGCGGTGATGGCGCTGCGCGACGTGCCCAGTCTGTTCGTCGAGTCGGATATGATGGACCGGCGCGTGGTGTCGGAGGCGCAGATGAAGAACCGCATCGACGCGTTCTTCGAGGGGCTGGCGGCGCGGCGTCACCAGGCGACCGCGTCGTAGGAGGCACGCATGGCGTACGCGGCGGGCGTGGACGTCGGTTCCACGCAGACGAAAGCGATCGTCGTCGACGAGGCCCGGCGGATCGTGGGCCGCTCGCTCGCCGACACCGGGGCCAACGTGATGCGGGCGGCCGACGCGGCGTTCCGCGAGGCGCTCGCGAGCGGCGACCTGCGCGAGGAAGAGGTCGAGTTCGTCGTGGGAACCGGGTACGGCCGTTACAAGGTGACGTTCGGCAACGCGCAGGTCACCGAGATCAGCTGCCATGCGCGCGGGGCCGTGCACCTGTTCCCGCGCACACGCACGGTGCTCGACATGGGCGGGCAGGACACGAAGGCGATCCGCGTGGCGCCGACCGGGGAGATCGTGGACTTCTGCATGAACGACAAGTGCGCGGCCGGCACGGGTCGGTTCCTCGGCGCGGCCGCGGTGGCGCTCGAGCTCCCCCTCGCCGAGCTCGGGCCGACGGCGCTGCGGGGCGAGCGCGCCGTGAAGATCAGCACCACGTGCACGGTGTTCGCCGAGTCGGAGGTGCTGTCGTGGCTCGGCAAGGGCAAGAAGATCGAGGACATCCTGCTGGGCGTCCACGAGTCGATCGCCGCGCGCTCGATCGGGCTGCTCCGCCGGGTCGGCATCGAGCAGGAGGTCACGTTCACCGGCGGTGTGACGAAGAACCGCGCCATGGTCGAGACCCTCAACCGGCGGCTCGGCCTCACCGTCAACGTGAGCGACGAGTCGCACTTCATCGGGGCGATCGGGGCGGCCCTGTTCGCCCTCGACCGCATCGCGGCCGGCCGCGCGCCGGCCGGACCCGCCCGGGAGCGCGCATGACCCGCACCGCCGGGATCGACATCGGCTCCACTTACACGAAGGCCGTGGTGGTCGCGGCTGACGGGACGATCTTGGGCCAGGCCATGGAGTCGACCGGGTTCAAGCTCTCCCAGGCCGCCGAGCGGGCGTTCGCGCGCGCGCTCGATGCGGCCGGGATCGCGCGCTCCGACGTGGCCTATACGGTCACGACCGGCTTCGGTCGCCACCAGACGGCGATCGGCGACGTCGCCGTCACCGACCTGACCGCCGCCGGCCGCGGCGCGACTCACCTGTTCCCCGGCACGCGCACGGTGCTCGACGTGGGCGGCCACACGATGAAGGCGAGCCGGCTGGGCGCCGACGGGAAGGTCCAGAGCTTCCGCCTGAACGACAAGTGCGCGGCTGGCACCGGCGCGTTCCTCGAGAAGACGGCCCGCTATCTGGGCTACACGACGGCGGAGATTGGGCCGCTCGTCGCAACATCGAAGAACCCCGTGCCGATCTCCGGCGTATGCGCCGTGTTCGCCGAGTCGGAGGTGATCAACCAGCTCTCCGAGGGAGCGGCCCCCGCCGACATCATGCACGGGGCGATCGTCTCGCTGGTGGACCGTTCGGTGCAGCTCATGAAACGGGTGCGCATGGAGCCGGAGTACACGCTCATCGGGGGCATCCTGCGCTTCGAGCGCATGGCGGATGTGGTCCGGAGCGCGCTCGGGGCGGCAGTCAACGTGCCGCCGGGTGAGCTCGTGCAGTTCACGGCGGCGTTCGGCGCCGCGTTGCTGGGCCAACGCCGCCTGCGGCGGCTCGCGGCCGAGGCGGCCACCGCCCCCGTCGCGACGGGTGAAGGAGCCGCATGAAGGCCGCGCTGTTCCGCGGGCCCCACCGCCCGCTCGAGCTCGCCGACGTGCCGCTCCCCACGCTCGCGGTGGGGGAAGTCCTGATCAAGGTCGTCGGCTGCGGGCTGTGCCACACCGACCTCCACTACATCGACCACGGCGTCGAGACGTTCAAGCCGCCGCCCCTCATCCTCGGACACGAGGCGGCAGGCACCGTCGCGGCGCTCGGCCCTGGCGGGAACGGCTGCGCGGTGGGCGACCGAGTACTCATCCCCGCGGTGCTGTCGTGCGGGCGGTGCGCGTTCTGCCGCCAGGGGCGCGAGAACCTGTGCAGCAGCCTCGTGATGCTGGGCAACAACGTGGACGGCGCCTACGCCGAATACATCGCCGTGCCATCCAAGGACCTCGTGCCCGTTCCCGGCGACATCCCGCTCGACCGTGCGTGCGTGATCGCGGACGCGATCTCGACGCCCTATCACGCGGTCAAGCACCGCGGGCGGGTTCGGATGGGAGACACCGTGGCCGTGGTGGGGTGCGGTGGCGTGGGCCTCAACGTGATCCAGTGTGCCGCCGCTGCCGGCGCGCGCGTGGTCGCGGTGGACGTGAACGACGAGCGCCTGCAGCTCGCCGGCGCCCTCGGCGCCGCGGAGACGGTCAATCCGCGCGCCGTGGAGCGGGTGGACAAGGCGGTCCGCAAGCTCACGGACGGCGGGGTGGACGTGGCGTTCGAGGTGATCGGCACCCCCGGCACGATCGAGCTCGCGTTCGGCCTGCTGCGGCGCGGTGGCCGGCTCTGCGTGATCGGCTACTCGCACGAGCCGGTGAAGCTGTCGGCCGCGCGGCTGATGTACTACGAGCTGGAGATCGCGGGCAGCCTGGGATGCGGCGCGGGGGAGTACCCCGAGATTCTCGCGCTCGTGCGCGCAGGGAAGATCAAGCTCGACCCGATCGTGAGCGGCACCGTGCCGCTCGCGGCCATCAACGAGGGGCTGGACCGGCTGCGGCGCGGGCAGGGGGTCAGATGGGTAGTGACACCGTGACCGGCGACCCGTTGCGCAGGTTCGAAGAGGAGCACGAGGAGGCGCTCGGCGCGCTCCGGAGGCTCGAGGTAGCCGCGCTGGCGCTCGAGGGCGGGGCGGCACCGCAATCGCACCTCGACACGATGCGCGAGGTCCATACGATTCTCACGACTGCCGTGCGAGCGCACAATCAGAACGAGGAAGCTGCCCTCTTCCCCCTCCTCGAAGATCTGGCGCCCAGCGCGGTGTTCGTCCAGGAGCACCGCGAGCTCCGCGCGCTCGAGGAGCGCCTGGGTCGCGCGCTCGACGGGCCGGGGTCGGAGCACGTGGTCGCCGCAATCGCGCTCGCGATCGTGGAACTCCTGCGAGCCCATATCGACCGGGAGAACGAGGTGCTGTTTCCAGCGGCCCGGGCGCTGCTCGGGGCCAAAGGTCTAGCCGCGGTGGCTCAGCGGCTCCACCCCTAGGCTGCCGTCCTGCCCGTCGCCTGCAGGTGGGCGAACGGATTCCCGTACAGCATCGTCGGGACGTCGGCCTCGACAAACTTCCAGAGCGGGCAGTTCAAAGCGCGCTCTCGAGAGCCTGTCATCGGACAGCGGCCGTCGGTCAACCGGCACTCGCCCGTGCAGTATGCCGCGGCGGAGTTTGCGATGGCGCCCGTGCTCTTCGGAGCGAACAGCGCGAGCCCCTCGACCTTCAACAGGATGAACGCAAAAACTCCGAAAAGTGCCAGGAGCAGGAGCAGGGTAGTGCCGAGCATGGCGAGCCTCCGGGGAAGCGGGACCAGCTCCATAATGCGCTACTGGCAGGTGAAGCCTGCGTGAACCTTGTGTGAAACCCACGTCGCCGCCGGAATTGACGTTCGAGTCGGGAGGCCGCAAGGTATTGCGGTGAAGACGGTTTCCGCGGTGTCGGTGGCGCTGGCGGGTGCCGCGCTGCTCTGGTCCCTTCCCGAGGCGGAGCCGTCGGTGCCGGACGCGCCGGAGCACGGCGGCAGCTTTGCGTGGAACGAGGACTCTCTCTGGCAAGCGCTCGAGGCGACGTACGTGCGGGCCCGGCGTACCGCGTGCGACGGCTCCGGCGCGCCCACCACGCGGCGCATGGCGGCGTTGGGCGCCGCCACGGACGCGCTGCTGGCCCGCGTCGTCGGCCCCGGCGATCCCGGGCTCGACTCCCTGGAAGCCCGCTTCGTTGCGCTCGCCCCTTACGTGGCCTCCTGTCCCAGCCTGGTGGGAGACTATGTCCGGCTGCACAGCCGCCTGCGCGACGCGGTCAAGTGGCAGTCGCGCCGCTGGGATCTGACCAGCCGGCCGGCCCGCGAACGCCTCTACCGGTCGCTCTATGGCAGCCGAGCGGCCGTCGAAGAGGTGATGCTGCAACATCCCGACCGCATCGTCACGCTGGTGCAGGGATCGCACGAGCCGTCGGCGACGCCCGCCGTCCAAGTGCACGGCGTCACCATCCACTCGGGCGACATGTTGGTCTCGCGTGGCGGCTATCCCACGTCCGCGCTGATCGCCCGCGGCAGCGACTACCCCGGCAATTTCTCCCACATCGGGCTGGTGCACGTCGATGAGGCTTCCCGCGCCGCGTCGGTGATACAGGCGCACATCGAGAAGGGCGTGGCGGTCGCGACCGCCGATGAGTACCTGCGCGACAAAAAGCTGCGGATCATGGTGCTGCGGCTGCGGCACGATCTGCCGCAGCTCTCCACAGAGCCGATGCTGCCGCACCGAGCCGCGTCGCTGGCGCTCGAGCGCGCTCGGGCGGGTCACATCCCCTACGATTTCGAGATGAATTACGACGACCCCTCGAAACAGTTCTGCTCCGAGGTGGCGTCGTCGGTCTATCGCGAGGTAGGTGTCGAGCTCTGGATGGGCATCTCCACGATGTCCCGGGCCGGCCTGCGCCGCTGGCTGGCGTCCTTCGGCGTGCGGCATTTCAAGACGCAGGAGCCCTCCGACCTGGAGTACGACCCTCAGCTGGTCGTGGTCGCGGAATGGCGCGATGCGGAGTGGCTGTTCAAGGATCACGTGGACAACGCGGCAGTCGACGCGCTGCTCGAGCAGGCCGAGGCAGGGATGGTGCTGTCCTATCCCTGGTACGTCTTGCCGGTCGCGCGGGTGTCTAAGCTTTACAGTTGGATGCTCGAACGAGTGGGCCGCAGGGGCCCGATCCCGGAAGGGATGTCGCCTGCGGCGGCGCTACGTAACCGCAGTTTTACGATTCATCAGCGACGCGTCGCCGGGCACGTGAGCGAGCAAGCGGCGCGACTGACGCGCGAGGAGGGATACCCGCCGCCCTACTGGGTCCTGGTCGATCTGGCCCGAGGGCTCACGGAAAGCCCGACGGGTTCTCACAGGCTCATCCAATAGTTGAGCTTCACGAGGAGGACGTTGGTGGGCCGGTCGAGGAACAGTTCCCGCCAGATATCGCGACGCACCGCGAAGCTGCTCTCGAACGGGAAGTAGCCCGAGCGGCTTTGGGTCCACACGATGAACATCGTCGAGCCCGGGCGGTACTCCCAGCGCAGCACGGCCTTGATGCTCAGCGCGCGCGTGCGGAAATCGGGGTTGTAGAGCGCGAATTTCTTCGCCGGTCCGGCCTCCCCGTCAGGGTCGATGCCCAGGCACTCCTTCGGGCCGGCCCCGCCGCACACGGTAGTGTCGCCCGGTGCGACGGTCGAGCCGTCGTCGCGGCCGTACGTGCTGAAGGAAAATGTCTTGCGCGCCCGCAACTCTTTGAAGCCGCCGTACTCCGCGGCGAATGCGAACGGCTGGGCGTACAGCTCGAAGCTGAGGCCCGGCGAGAACGTGGCATTCGCGCGCAACGTCACATAGCCGCTGTGTTGGCGTAGGTCTGCGAAGACGTAACGCCTGCCTAGCGTGGCGCCGGCCGTGGTGTCGCGCACTCGGGTGACGAATTGCGCCACGTCGTGACCTGCGAGATATCCGGTCGCGAGACTGAGCGACAGCGCCGCGCTGGGCCGGAGCGTGACCTGTGGGAGCACGTCTAGGAGCCAGCCGCCCGCCTGGTTGCCGGCGAGCGAAGCGAATGCGTAGCCGCTCATCCGCTTTCGGGTGTCGGTGGTGAGCTCGCCGCTCGCGTACCACCCG
Organism: Gemmatimonadales bacterium; assembly: GCA_035763805.1. Lineage (GTDB taxonomy): Bacteria > Gemmatimonadota > Gemmatimonadetes > Gemmatimonadales > GWC2-71-9 > DASUAL01. The sequence continues at coordinate 66,656 of DASUAL010000092.1, read as the reverse complement.
GCTGGTTTATGGGCGAGCGGGCCGCCTCTGGTGAGCCGGTCGTCAACGGCCGCGGCCTGGTACTGTGCACCCCAGTTGAACGACCAAAAGTTTCGGAACTGCGCGAAACCAAACGCGCCGGCAGTGCCCTGGATGGGATCGCCGTCGTAGTTCCAACTCGGGCCGAGCGTGAGATACGCGTTCGCCTGCCGGAACAGCTTGCCGGGTCGGGTCCAGCGGCGGCCGAGCGAGGCGGCCGCCGAGATCCGGTCGACGCGCTTCTGGAAACCGAAGTCGTTCACTTCGAACCCGGGCGTGGTGGTGCTCGCTGCCATCCCCCAACGCCAGTTCCCGGCGACCTTGTTGATGTAAAAGTCCGCGGTGATGCCGGCGAGGGAGGTCCGGCCCGCCACGTAGCGAAAGCTTTTCGCGTCGGGACGTTGGAAGTAGCGGTTGGAGGAGAGCTGCGCCTCCTGGATGGCCAGCGGGTCGCCCTGTATGGACGATCCGCCCAGGCTGGCGGCCAGCGTGTAGGTGCTCCTGCCCCAGCGGTGGAAGAAATCCACGCCGGCGGCGTAGGCGGCCGTCGGCAGGAAATCGAGCGCGGGCGCATGGAGCCGGCGGTTCACGGCCGTGGCGAGCAATCCGACGCTGGTGTTGCCGTCGTGGGAGTCCCGCTTGAGACGGCTGGCGAAGTAATTGGTCGGCGGCTCGACCTCGTCCCGGTAGCGGGCGCCGGTCTCGACGTTGGCAACGCTCGCCTGCTCGCGCGCGGTCACCGCGTTGAGGATGCCCACCGACCAGCCGTCGGCCGTTTGGCCGGTGAGCTTTGCGGCGCTGACGATGGTCGTGCTCGTAGGGACGTCCTCAAAATCTCCGGAAGAGGTCGGCTCCCCCTGCGGGGGACGCCCGATGCGCCGGGAGTAGAGGAACAGCGGCGTGGCGCTGAAATGATTGACCCCACCGCCGTCCCCCCCGAACGCGAAGATCTCCGTCCCTTCGACGAAGAACGGTCTGTGCTCGTCGAGGAACTGCTCGAAGTCCGTGAGGTTGACGTATGCCGGGTCCAACTCTACCTGTCCAAAGTCCGGGTTGACGGTCACGTCGAGCGTCAAGTTCGAGCTGAGCCCGTACTTCAGGTCCAGCCCGGCGCTGCCGAAATAGGTGCTGCCGTCGTCGAAGGGGTTGCCCGCGTCCTCGGGCTGATCGTAGCTACCGCGTCCGACCCCGTAGGGGAGGAGTTCGAGGCGCTTGGGTGCCGCAATGCGGTGGAGTCCCACCAGGTGGGCGAAGCGCGAGGCAAGCCCGCTCTCGGTTTTCGCAACGAAGGGAAACAGGGCGAGCTCGTTCTTCCGCTCGATCCAACGCCCGAAACGAACGCCCCAGACCTGTTCCGGTGCCTGCGAGAACCGGAGCTGCGAGAAGGGGATCCGGAGCTCGACGGTCCACCCGAGCGAGTCGACCGACGTGGCCGCCTCCCACACGGGGTCCCACGACCGGTCGGAGGAGCTGCCGTCGCCTGCCCGTAAGACATCCTTTTTCGCGCCCGCAGGGTTCACGATGAACTCAAATGCCGTCCGATGATCGTGATAGCTGTCCAGCAGCAGTCGGAACTCGTCGCTGTGCGTGGACGCGTCGCGGCGACCGAGCCGGCTCACGATGCCGTGCGGCTCCGCGTCGAATAGTCGCGCGCCGACGTACAGGGCGTCTGCGGCATAGAGGACCCGCACCTCCGTGTACTCGGAAACGGGCGCCCCCTCATCGGGGTCGCTCTGGAGCAGCTCGGTGATCGGCGCGGCCAGCGCCCAGGCCGGGTCGTCCAGCTGGCCGTCGAGCGACGGCGATCGATTCACCCCCAGCGCCGTCACGGTGGGAGGGAGGAGCCCGTTGTCATGGCGCAGGGTGGACGCTTCGACCCCCGCGGACTGCAGCAGCATGGCCGAGACCGCGGCAGCCCCGATCACGGGACCTCCGACAGGGTCGCGCTCAGGATTCTCCCCGCGACCCGCTTAGAATCGAAATACGCTTCAGCGATCTCGCGAGCGGCGCGGCAGTGCCGCTCGTAGTCGGCGTTGACCGCCTCCAGCGCGGCCGCGGCTTCCTGGACACTCGAAAACCGAAACATGCCCTCCCCGCTCGGGAGGTACGAGCTCGGTCCGGTATGCTGCACCACCACGGGCTTCCCGCTCGCCAGGTAGCAGAGGGTCCGATCGCTCACCCACGCGTTTTGGAGCTTCATGCAGGACGGCTTCGCGCAACTGAGCTCGCCGCGTGACTGCTGGATGTAGGCCTGGTATCGCTCGGGTGTGCTCGCCACTTCCCGGGAGTGGCGGACGCGCCACCGATGGCTCTCGAGGAGCTGCCGGTCGGCGTGGTCGTCGTCGGCCAGATAGAGCGCCAGCTCGAGCACCTGGGGAGTGACCTGCGGCAGCGCAGCGAACGCCAGGAAGGACATTCGCTTGGTATTCTCGTAGAAAACGTCCTTGCCGTTCTCGATCCCCTTGACCCATTCTCCCGCCCACCAGCCGGCAACCGTGGTAAACGCGTCGCAGCGTGGGTCATAGTGGTAGGGCCAGAGCTCGAGGCAAACCGGTGAGCGGATGTGATGCCACTGCAGGCCGCAGTCCGGAAACAGGGCGGCGGGGGTGCCGACCGTCTCTCCAATGGTCAAGTAGACGTCGTGCGGGAGCACATGAAGCTGTCCCGCGCTCATCCAGAACTGCAGCAAGCCGGGATCGATGTCCACCAAGGCCGTGCGTTTCGGGCAGGCGAGCAGACGCGGGTCGATGGCATAGTGGAAGTTGAGGAGGAGATCGGCCCGTCGCAGGACCGCTTCCGCCTCGGACCGCGTGACGCCGATGTACTCGAACGGGGCCTCCGTCCCGTCGGGGCGCTCCTCCAGCGAATACAGCAGCACCTTGTCGTCGAGCCCGAAACGGGCCATCCGCTCGAAGAACGTGGTGACTAGCCGTGCGTCACGGTCGGAGTCGTCCCCGCGGCGAAACTGTTCCAGCCAGTACACCTCGCAGCCCCGCCGGAGCAATCCCTGGGCATACTGCATGTAAACCCAGAAGTGGCCCCCTCCCTCGGGATAATTCGCGACGTTGTAGGGTGAGATGACGACGGTGGCCACGCTGGTCGGTCCCTCTAGGCGGGGGCGCCGGCCAGGACGCCCGGGAGATCGCGAAACCCGATGAGTCGGATGTTGCGGGCCGCGAGCAGCGCCGGCAGCGTCGGATCGCACAGCGTACGAACTTCGGCCGGCCGCTCGTCGGCATACTCGGACCGCAGATCCGGATCCGCGTATCCTGGATGACAGCTCAGCTCGGTGACGCCGTCCCGCACCTCGGTTTCCAGCAGGCGCACAAGGCTGGCCACGCTGATCTGCTCGGCGTGCGTCCGCGCGCCCCACTGGCCGTAGAACTTCGAGCAGTAGCGCACCGGGGAGTGCTCGCGGGCCGGCAGGCCGTATTGGCGGGCCAGGCGGAGGACATGCGTGAGGACGCGGGGATCGCGGTGCGCGTTATGGTGCGAGTCGATATGCGTGGGCAGGCGACCCATGAGATCCTGAAAGCGGCAGAGCTGGCGGTGCGGTTCGGCCTCGAGCGCGGCGTCCCCGAGATCGTCGAGAGCGAGGTGCAAGCCGACACTCAGATCGGGAACCTTTCCGCTCAGCGCCGCCGCTGCCCCGGCACACGGCGCGTTCACGAGCAGGCTCGCGCTGGTCACGATGCCCTGCCGATGCGCATCCATGATCCCGCGGTTCGTGCCCCGGCTCGCGCCGAAGTCATCCGCGTTGACGATCAGATACTTCATCCGAGCCGGCCCCTTTCATTCCGGAAGCACGGGCTGCAAGGCCTCGAACCATCGTCCCACCTCCGCCAACTCGGCGAATCCCCACTCGGCGCGTTCGAACAGGGCGACCGCAGGCGAGATGGCGTGGTTTGCATAGCGCGCACACTCTGCGGTCTCGAACAGGACGTTCAGGTCTCGTGCGACAGGCAAGCGCCACCCCGCGCGCGCAACTGCCTCCCGATAGCGGTCCAGGATCCACGGCCGCTCACCAGGCGGGAACCGGTAGAGAAACGTCGAGAGGTCGTAGCTCGCGGGCCCGACGCCGGCCCGATCCCAATCGATGAGACGGGCGCGCAGCCCCCTCGGGCCGGAGGCGACGAACGTGTTGATCGTCCAGAGATCGCCGTGCAGCAGCACATCGGGACCGCCGTGGTCTGCCAGCAACCGCGTGCGGTGGGGCTGCTGGTCACGCAGGGCGTACAGCCGGCCGAGCAGGCGGTCCCGCACGGCCTGTCGCTCCGGGGAGAGCGCGATCCGCGGAGGTTGCAGCAATTCCAGCCTGTGAATGGCGTCGCGCACGTTCGCGGCGTAGTAGGCCGCTCCCAGATCACCGCCGTGCTGGCGACACTCCGACAGGATGGAGTGTCCGGCGGAGCGCACGTGTAATTCGGCGATCAAGTCCACTGCCGCCGCCACGTGATGCCGGTCCGCCTTCGCCGCATCCAGCGTGCTGTCGCCTAGATCTTCGTAGATGTGCCATACCCATTCGCCGTGCGGGTCGACGGCGGTGCCCAGAACCTGTGGGCAGCGATCGCCCAGGCCGAGCGCGGGGAGCCAACGCCGGGCGGCCAGCAGCGCGCGTCGGGCCGGCCCCGGATCGGAGCGTTTGAGCACCAGCGAGCGCACCTGGCCGCTGACCTCGGTCTGCAGGCGGTAGACGCGGGATTTCAGCCTCCGGAGGCCGACGATGTGACCCGTGACGTGGGAACCCCCGTACACGTCAGGGAGCACCTCGCACAGTTCCGCCGCGCCGGGCAGGCCACTCGCTTCGAGAGCGTCCCGCAGCTCATCGGTGAGGGCGATCATGAGTCCGTGACTCCAGCCGTCCGTACGGCATTGGCCAGGCTGACCTGCAGGACCTCCAGGTCCGCGGGGGTGCTGGCGCACTCCCAGTCGATGGCGGCGAGAAACCGGAAGATCTGACCAACGTTGGCCAGCCGCCGCACCGTTTCGAGACCTGGTCCGTCCCCGCCTTCCCGCGAGGCCGACCAGTAGGCGGCGACGTCGATGCGCGTGAGGTCGGCGGCTGGAACGCCCCAGCCGACAAACTCCCAGTCGATGGGATAGCAAGCGATGCCCATTGCATGCTCCCGCACGAACACGTTTTTCGGCTGGAAGTCGCCGTGGACGAGCGTCGCTGGCAGGCCTACGCAGGACTGCTCGATCCAGCTCCAGCGCGATTCCAGCAGATCCTGGAGCGAGACGATTGCCTGCAGCACCGCGACGTCGCACGGCGTGAGGGGGGTGGTCAGACGTCGCTGGATCGTGTCCCGCGCTGCGCGCAGGTGCGCGAGATAGCGGGTGGGCCCCGCATCGGGAAGTGCCTGGGCGGCGGCCGCACCGGCGGCCGACGTGTGCAGCAGGGCCGCCCACCTGGAGACGGCCGCCACGTGCGTCCCGTTTGACTCGGAATACCGCTCGTCACCGACGTCCTCGAGGAAGAGCCAGCAGGGCTGCCCGTCTCCGCCCTGGGCTCCGTAGCAGCGGGGGGCCGAAACGGGCAGTTGGGGGAGGATGCGCTCGTACACCGTGAGCTCGAGCGACGCCGTCGCGGGCAGGCACCGTTTGGCGATCACGGCCGCCCCGGCCGGGCCGACTCCGACGAGCCGATAGACGGCGGATCTCCTGCGCTCGCGCAGCACGTGAATGCTCTCGGGCGTGACCGTCGCTGGCCGCAGCCCAATCCAGGCCTGAACGGCCGGATGCGCCCACAGGCCGTCGTGCAGAATCGCGACCGGCTTGTGCCGACTCACCGCTCACCCCATTCCGGGCTCCGCGGCGTCCCCTGCTCGGGAGCCATACTCGCGGCGACGGGCGCCGGTGCAGAACCTGTCCGGATCAGGCGTCCCTGTTCGAGCTGCAGCGACAGGTCGCAATTGACCGAGGTGCTCGGACGGTGCGTGATCAGGAACACGGTGCGGCCGCGCATCAACCGCTGCAGGGCCTCGAGGATCGCGGCTTCAGTTCTCAGATCGACCGAGCTCGTCGGCTCGTCGAGGATGAGGAGGGGAGCGTCCTTGAGGAATGCCCGCGCCAGGGCGATGCGCTGACGCTCGCCGCCCGAGAGCCTCTGTCCGCGCTCGCCCACCTGTGTCTCGTACCCCCGGGGCAAGTGCACGATGAAATCGTCGGCTCCCGCCGCCTCGGCGGCCGTTACGATGTCGCGGGCGCTCGCCCCGGGCCGGCCGTAGGCGATGTTCTCCGCGACGCTGGTGGAGAAAAGCACGGGATGCTGGAGGACGATCGCGAACTGGTTCCGCAGGTCAACCAGGCGGTAGTCGCGCACGTCGGTTCCGTCGAGCAGGATCTCGCCGGCGGTCGGGTCGTAGAACCGGGTCAGCAGACTCACCAGCGTCGTCTTGCCCGCTCCCGTCGCCCCGCGGACCGCGACGCGCATGCCCGGAGCGACATGGAACGAAACCTCGTGCAGGACCGGGCGACCCGGGTCGTAGGCGAACGAGACGTTCCGGAACTCGACTGCGCCGGCGGCGCGCGGGAGCGGGCGGGCGTTGGATCGCTCCGGGACGTCAGGGGCTTCGTCGAGCACGGCGAAGGCGCGCTCGGCGCTGGCCAGGTAGCTCTGCAGCCCGGCCGTCTTGCGGCTGATGGTTTTCAGCGGCGCGTACAGTTGCGCCACGTAGGTCATCACCATCAGGAGCTGGCCCAGGGTCAGCCCACCCGCGCGGACGTGGCCGATTCCGATGAACAGCACGGCGGCCGTGCCGAGCGCGGTCACGAGCCCGATCGAGATGCCGAAGCGCCCCTCGAGCAACGCGAGGCTGAGGCGCGCCATCAGGCCCTCGCGTGAGCGGGCGACGAAACGCTCGGTCTCGCGGCGCTCTTGACCGAACGCCTTGACGACGCGAAGCGCACCCAAGGTCTCCTGAGCGATCGACAGGGCGGAGCTTTCGAGCTTCTTGACCGTCCTCGACTGGCCGCGCACGCGGCCGCGGTATGCTCGGGAGAGCAGGAACAGAGAGGGGGAGATCGTTAGGGCGACGAGGGCCAGGTGCCAGTCGATTCGCGCCGTCACGTAGATCATCGCAGTGAGGGTGATGCCCGCCGTCACGAACGGGATGACGCCGTCGACTGCGACGTACTGGATGGCCGGTGCGTCGTGCTGGATACGGTAGATCGAGTCGGCGGTTCCGCGCGAGTCGTGATACGACAGGGAGAGGCGCTGAACGTGGTGGAGGAGCCGGGCCCGGAACGCCAGGACCAACTGTTCACCGATGTAGGTGCGCAGCAGGGTGGTCGCGAGCCCCTGGAGCTGGCTGAGCACCGCGACGGCCACCAGTAGCCCCACCGCGACGACGAGCACTGCGGTGCCGGAGCGCGTCACGGCCGCCGGTAGCATGGTCTCGAGCACGCCTGGCAGCGGGCGCGAGCCGAGGACCGAGTCGACCACGATCTTCAGAGGAAGGGGGGTCAGGAGCGCGAGGGGGGTCGTCACCAGACCGAGCGCGAAGAGCGCTGCCAAGTGCGGCCAGTAGCGTCGCGCCTGGCCGAGGAGGCGCCGGTAGATCGCCAGATCGGTGTGGTCGGTCGCTCCCATCAAGGCGGTCCGGCTTGCTGTTGCTGAACCGCCCGGCGGATGGCCGCCATGGCGGCCGCGCACTCTGCGAACGCGCGCCACGCCCACCACAGCGCGGTCGCGCCCAGCGTCGCGGCCACCCCCCAAGCTTCGTCGAGGGCCGCGCTGCCGGAGAGGGCGGCCAGCAGGACGACGAGCAACGGGGCCGCGGCCGCGCCCTTGGGCCACCACCGCAACCGGACCAGCTGCGCCCCGCCGCCGTGCTCCTCCACGGCCATGAGCAACCTCCCGCCGCCGAGCTGGCCACCGCGAACCTCGAGGTCCCAGCGGTCGAATTGACCCCCTCGAAGGACGCAGGCGCCATCGGCGCGCAGCCTCGTTTCGAGCGTGCGGAGCCGCTCGCCGGGATCCTGCCACCGCTCACCCCAGAGGGCGGCGCTCATCGGCCAAGGCAACGAGCCGTCCAGCGTTCCACGCCGCCGCCACGGTGTGTGGCCGTATTCGAGGCGGCCATACAAACGCGCCAGCGGCTGGATCACGTGGAGGATCGCCGTGAGCATCCGGCACCCCAGCTGTGCGACGCGGCTCCGAGGGGGGCTCGGAAACGATGCGCGCCAGCCGCTCACGCCGGCTTTGATCAGGGGTACGAGCGTCGCGAGGCCGAGCGGAGGAACGGCGAGGAGCAAAGGCTCCCACGCCATGCCGAGCAGGGAAAGCGCCGCGAGCACGGCGATGAGGAGATACCATTCAGGCATGAGCGGCAGTGATTCGAGGACGCCCGGTGCGGGTTCGTACAGGGATTGAAACGGGGCGAAGCCCCAGATGCCGTGATAGATCCGGTCGCGACGCCAGGCGAGCGCGTGCGCCACTCCTTGCCCGTACAGCCGTCCGGCCCAGGTGATCTGGCCGGTGCCGTTGTACCTGTCCGGCCATTTCTGCTCGAGCAGCGCTTCGGCTCTGCCGTAGCTGATCTGCTGCTTGCAGTACGCGCGCACCGAGTTGCGGCGATGGTGCCAGACCACGGCGCTTGGGCTGAAGCCCAGCCGCCAACCTCTGTGCCGCAGCCGCCAGCACACGTCGACGTCGTCCCCGGCAATGCGGAACTGCTCGTCGAACCCGCCGATGGCTTCGAGCGCCGCTCTCCGGAAGGCCATGTTGCAGCCCGGAATGTGCTCGGCTTCACGATCGGATAGCAGGACGTGGACCGGACCTCCCGGCGCATGGGCGACGCACTCTGCGATCGGTCCGTCGCCCGGAGGAGCGATGTTCGGCCCCCCCACGCCGGCATCACTCGTGCTCCGGAATGTGGCCGCGAGATACGTAAGCCAGTGCGGATCCGGATAGGCATCGTCGTCGAGATAGGCGATGATCTCGCCGCTCGCCGTTCGCCAGCCGATGTTGCGGGCGTGACTCAGCCCGTGATTCGGGGTACGGATCAGCCGCACGTCGTACTTTTGCGCGATGGCCGCGCTCGTGTCGGTGGACCCGTCGTCGACGACGATCACTTCGAAATCCGGGTAGTCGAGTGCCCGCAGCCCTTCCAGGCAGTCGCGAATGGTCCGCCCCCCGTTGTGGGTACACACAACGACGGAAATGCGTGGCCACGGCGGTCTCACCGGAAACGGCGTCTCGGCGAAGGTGTCGCGCACCGTGGCCAGGGCCGGCTTCGGCTGGCGATCGCGCCGGGTGAGTCCGAAGCGCCAATCGTAGACGTCGGCCCCTCCCCGGTACCACTCGTCGGTCCACGCGTAAAGGAAGATCCCGGCGCAGCCCGTCTCGAAGGTCGTGCGAATCTGCCATTGTAGGGCGTGGGCTTGGGCTTCCTCGCCATGTCGTAGGCTGTCCAGCCCGATCTCGCTCATCACCAGCGGACGCTCGCCGGCGAGGTTGTGGAGGCGGGCGAGGTAAGCCTCGAGGCGTACCTGCGACTCGAGGAAGACATTGAAGCAAACCAAGTCCAAGAAGGGCAGCTGCAGGTACTCGGTGGAGGGGTAGTTCACGTAGGTGACGAGGCCCTGAGGGTCCTCGGCCTTTGCGGCGTGATACAGTCTTGCCAGGTAGCGTTCCACGCGGCTGCGGCCGTGCCAGCGGGCGATGAGCGTCGGAATCTCGTTGCCGATCGCGTAACACAGGACCGCGGGGTGACCCGCGCAGGCGCGCACGCCGGCGCGTACCAGACCCTCGATATCGGGGGCGCCCTTCTTGTCGTTCAGGTAGCCGATGTGGCGCTCGACGGGCAGGCCCACGAGGAGGCGCAGGCCGTGGCGTTGGGCCGCGTCGAGCAGCCAGCGCGGCGGCACGGTGTAGGTCCGAACGGCGTTTACGCCGTGCGCCCTCATCAGGGCGAAGTCGCGTTCTACAACCTCGGGGCCGGGGAACTCGCTCCCGTCCTCGCGCGGGCGGAACGTCCCGTACGTGACGCCACGGATGAAAAACTTCTCTTCCCCGATAAACAGGAACTTCCCCCGCACGCTCGGCCGAGCCGGGCGGAGAGCTTGTGCCTCCCGAGGGTCGGAGGCCGACGCCGTGAACGCCGGATTTAGCCTCGCGTCGCGAGCGCCACGGCGCTGTGAGATGCCCCTTGGGTCCACCTTCGGCTCTGCGCTCTCCCGAGATCCCGGTCGGTCTTCGCCGCGGCAGGCTAGGACACAAAGGCTCGCGAAGCCGCGAGCCTTGTTCGCAACAATCATTGATTTTGAGCAAGTTTGACGCCGCTCAAGGACACGCGTGACGCGCTATGGAGTTCCGGGACGACACGTCCGCGAAATGTGGCTGCGGCACCACATTATCGTGGCTGTCCTGGCTCGGCCCCGGGGAGCTGATCTGGCTCGGGGGCTCACGTAGAGGACGCTGGCAAGCTATTGTCGTAGATTCGGCCCGCGGGTATGTACGCGACCGTACTCTGGTCTCTCCTGTTTCTGTTCGTCCTGCGCGTGCTCGGGCAGGCGCTGGTCGCCGCGTTCGAGGTCCCGTTTCTGCCGCCGATGACGAAATGGTACTCGGGTGTCATCCCCTACCCGATCCTGCTTCCCGTGCAGGTCCTCATCATCCTCTTGCTCGCGAAGGTGGCGACGGATTTTACGAGGCGCCGCTTCTTCCACTGCGTGCTCGCGACTTTCCTCTTCGTAGTAGGCCACTACCACACCAGGCCATCCGCCCCCGTAACGTGACCGAGCCCGACGTCGCGCTCACGGACTACGCGCTCGCGATCGAGTGCGCCCTGTTCGCCTACCTGGTCCAGCGTAGAGAGCACGCCCTCTTCTTCGGGTCGGCGTCCGTTGCATCGCTCGCTGGAGGGACGGTCCACGGCTACTTCCTGGACGGCCGAATGTTGGGGAACGCGGTCCTCTGGCGCATCACCCTGCTCGCGATCGGCGTCACGGCGCTCAGCGCCTGGGCAATCGGGGCGAGAGTGCTGTTCCCCGCGCCCGCCGCGCGGCGCATCACGGTCGCGGCCGCCGCGGCGTTTGCGGGCTATTCCGTCCTCACGCTGTTCATCACGCAGGATTTCCGCGCCGCCATCGTGTTCTATCTCCCTGCGGCCGTGTTTCTGTTGGTCATGTTGTCCGTCGCGTATGCACGCGCGCGGGAGCGGCGTATGCTCGTCGCCATGGCGGGGCTCGGCCTCATGTTCGTCGCCGCCGCGGTCCAGCAGGCGAGGATCGCGCTGCACGCCACTTACTTCAATCACAACGCGCTGTACCATCTCATCCAAGCAGTGGCTCTGTGGCTCCTCTTTCTTGGCTTGCGGAGGCTCCATGCTGACGCGGCGTGAGTTTCTCGAGGTGGGCGCTACCGCCGGTGCAGCGATCGCGCTAGCACCCTATGGCTGCGGTAGCGAAGGGTCGGCGCCCGGCGTCGTCGTCAACGACATCCACTCGCAGCTGAACGCCACCCGGGTGCACCGGGTCGTGAAGCCGGCCTCCCTCGAGGCGCTGGTGGAGGTCGTCCGGACCGCCAGGCAGGAGGGCCGTCCGCTGAGCATCACGGGCGGCAGGCACGCCATGGGAGGGCAACAGTTCGGCACCGGGACAACGCTCGTCGATATGGGGTCGATGAACCGGGTGCTCGGTTTCGACGGTGCCCGCGGCCTGATCGACGTCGAGGCGGGAATCCAGTGGCCCGAGCTGATGCGCTATCTGCTGGACGCGCAGCAAGGGGCGGCGCGGCCGTGGGGCATCCGGCAGAAGCAGACCGGAGCCGACCGTTTGAGCATCGGCGGTGCGCTGGCGGCGAACGCGCACGGCCGCGGCCTGCGGTTCAAGCCGTTCATCGGAGACGTCGAGTCGTTCGTGCTGGTGGACGCCGACGGGATCCCCCGCACGTGCAGTCGCGAGGAGAACGCCGAGCTGTTTCGACTCGCGATCGGCGGGTACGGGCTCTTCGGCGTGATCACGTCCGTCCGCCTGCGCCTCGCGCCCAGAGTAAAGGTGCAGCGCCAGGTGCAGGTCCTGGAGATCGAGGATCTCATGCCGGCGTTCGAGCGGCGCATCGCCGCGGGGTTCACCTACGGCGACTTCCAGTACCACACGGACCCCGATTCCCCCGACTTCCTGCGGAAGGGGGTCTTCTCATGTTATCGCCCCGTCGCGGCCAGCACCCCAATGCAGGAGGAACAGAAAGAACTGTCCGAAGACGACTGGAAGGAGCTCATCTACCTTGCGCACGCCGATCGTACGCGTGCGTTCCACGCTTATTCGCGCTACTACCTCGCCACCTCGGGACAGGTCTATTGGTCGGACACGCACCAGCTTGGTACCTACCTCGACGATTACCATCGCGCCCTGGCCCCGCGGCTCGGTGCGTCGGAGCCGGCCACGGAGCTGATCACCGAGATGTACGCTCCGCGGGATGCGCTGGCCCGCTTCCTCACGGACGTGCGTGAACGGTTCCGCGCGCGCCGGACCGATCTCATCTACGGCACGATCCGCCTCATCGAGCGTGACGACGAGAGTTTCCTCGCCTGGGCCAAGCAGCCCTATGCGTGCGTGATCTTCAACCTGCACGTCGTCCACAGCCCGGAGGGCATGGAGCGCTCGGCGCAGGAGTTCCGCCATCTCATCGACCTGGGGAGGCGCTACGGTGGGAGCTACTTCTTGACCTATCATCGGTTCGCGACGCGGGAGCAGGTGGAGGCGTGTTACCCGCAATTCCCTGAGTTCCTCCGCGCCAAGCGGCACTACGATCGGGACGAGAGATTCCAGAGCGACTGGTACCGCCACTACAAGCGCATGTTCGGAGAGGTGGTGTAGTGCGCGTACACCCGGGGACCGCTGACGCTTGCCTCGCCGCGGGCCTGGCGCTCGTGGCCGCACCCGGTACCGGTACGGCGCAATGCCGCGCCGCGGCGACGATCGACACCGTCGTGATCGAGAGCGCCGGCGTCTCCGGCGGCGGCCTCACCGCAGCGCTCCACATCCCCACCCGTCCCGGCGTCATCCGCCGGACGATGTTCGTGCGCGCCGGCGACTGCTACGATTCCGCGCGGGTCGCCGAGAGCGAGCGCGCCCTGTGGGAGCTGGGCGTGTTCCGCGCCGTGCGGCTCGACACCGTGCGCCTCGGGCCCGACGGCCTGCTCGCCCTGCGCGTCGCCACCGCCGACGGCTGGAGCGCCCGGCCGGTGGCCGACTACACCCGCATCGGCTCGCACACGACGTGGGAGGCCGGCGTGTTCGACGCCAACTTCCTCGGCACCGCGAGCCAGCTCTTCGCCTCTTACCGCTCGACCCCCGACCGCGGCGCGGTCGCGCTGCAGTACTCCACCCGCCACCTCGGCTTCCCTGGGTCGATCGTCTGGGCCCGCTACGCGCGCCTCTCGAACGGCCGCCACGCCGCCTGGCTCGTGGGGCTGCCGTTCCGCGAGGCGGCCGCACGGCACTCCGCGACGCTCGATGGGGAAGCCGTGGAAGAGCGAGTGCTGATCTTCGGCGAGCGCACCAGCGAGGCCGGCTCCCGCGCGCGCGCCGTGCGGCTCCGCGCGACCATCGCCTACGCGCCCCACGCGACGAGCCGGGGGTTCGTGCGGCTGTGGGCGGGGGCCCGTTGGCGCCAGGAAGGCTGGTCCGCTACCGCCACCGATCCGTACATCGTCGGGACGTCCGCCACGGCGGGCGCGGGCCTCGAGCTGGCGACAATCCGGTTTCGCACCACGCGTCGCTTGAACACGTACGGCCGCCCCGAGTACGTCGATCTCTCTCCCGCGGTCCGCGTCGGCGTCTGGGCGGCGCCGCAGGCGTGGGGCTACCCCGCCGAGCGCGCCGGCGTGGGCATCGAGCTGCGGTCGCGGGTCGGTGCCCAATGGCCCGCGGGCCACGCCGCCCTGCAGCTCGACGCCTGGGGCGGCTACGCTGCCGGAGCGCTCGACTCAGGGCAGGCCCGCGCGCGGGTTACCGTGGTCACCGGGCGCGGCGGCCACACGCTCATCGTGCACGGTGAGGCCGGTCGCATGCTCGGGCTCCGGCCGCCCGGGGCGTACGACCTCTGGTTCGAGCAGCGGGGGCCGCGCCTCTTCGCGCCGCATGCATTCATCGGGTCGAGCATCTGGTGGACGCTCGTCGAGGATCGGGTGGTGGTAAGGGAGTCGCTCGCCGGGCTGCTCGGGGTAGGCGTGGCGCCGTTCGTCGAGTACGCGCGGGCCCGCGACGCGACCGGGCGAGAGGCGGCGGGCGGCAACGCCGGGCTCGCCGTGCGTCTCGTCCCGCTCCGCTTCGCCGCGAGCGACGTCACGGAGCTCGCCATGGGCTACCGCTTCGGGAGCGCCACGCCGCGGTCCGGGTGGGGTTTGGGCGTTCGGAAGGGCTTCTGGTTCTGAAAGCGGTCGCGCGCCTCGCCGCCGCCGGGATCGCCATTGCGAGCGGCGCCGTGGCCTGGGCCGCATCCCAGCAGGGGACCGCTGGGCACCGGCCGGTGCGGCTCGACGAGTGGCACCACCTGTACCTCGGGCTCGCCCTCGCCGGCTGGGCCGCCTGGCGGCGCCACCCCTGGCTGCTCCTGGTCGCGGCGCTCATCGCGGTGGACGACGGCTTGCAACACGTGCGGCAGGCCATGGGGGACTGGGCCTACGCCTCGCCCCTGCACGAGTTGTTCGGCGCGTATCTCTGGCCGCTCGCGGCCGTGCGCTGGATAGTCGTGCAGCTCGACGCGCTGTTCGGCTGATCCCCGCCCGGATTCATCGCGCGTGCGCCTCCAAGACGTCGTTCAGACTTCCCGTCAGGTCGCCGAGACGAGTGGCCGGATCGCAAAGACCGGGCTGCTCGCGGCGCTCTTGAAACGCACGACTCCGGAAGAGATCGAGATCGCGATCGGTATTCTCTCGGGCGCGCCGCGCCAGGGGAGACTCGGCATCGGCTACGCCACCCTGGCCGCTGCACGAACCTCCCGGGCGGCTGGCGGCGATGCGGGGTCCCGGGGAACCCTCGAGCTCGCCGAGACGGACGCGGCCCTCGAGCGCCTGGCGACGACGACGGGCAAAGGGTCGGCCCAGGCAAAGGAGCGGCTGCTCGCCGAGCTCCTGGGGCGCGCGGCCCCCGAAGAGCAGGAGTTCCTGGTCCGTCTCCTGATGGGCGAGCTGCGCCAGGGTGCCCTTGAGGGGCTTGTCACCGAGGCGGTGGCGCGCGCCGCTGAGCTCGACCCCAACGCCGTCCGTCGCGCCGCCATGCTCGCGGGCGACCTCGGTGCCGTAGCGCGCGCCGCGCTCACCGAGGGCGCCGCGGGGCTCGCGCGCTTCCGCGTCCAGCTGCTCCGCCCGCTCCAGCCGATGCTCGCCCAGGCTGCGGACGATGTCGCAGACGCCCTCAGGCGCGTCGGCGAGGCCGCGTTCGAGTACAAGCTCGACGGCGCCCGAATTCAGGTGCATAAGGCGGGAGACGAGGTTCGCGTGTTTTCACGCCAGCTGAACGACGTGACGGAGGCCGTGCCCGAGGTGGTGGAACCGGTGCGCCGCCTTCCCGTGCGTGAGGCAATCCTCGACGGCGAGGCCATCGTCCTGCGGTCGGACGGCTCCCCTCTTCCGTTTCAGGTGACCATGCGCCGCTTCGGGCGCAAGCTGGACGTGGACCGCCTGCGCGCCGAGCTGCCCCTCGCGTCGTTCTTCTTCGACGTCCTCTACGCCGACGGCGCCGCGCTCTTGGACGAGCCCTACGCCGGTCGCTTCGAGGTGCTCGCCCGGGTCGTCCCGGCCGCCGCCCGCGTGCCGCGCATCGTGACGGCTGAGCGGGGCGAGGCGCAAACGTTCTTCGACCGGGCGATCGCCGCCGGCCATGAGGGCCTCATGGCGAAGGCCCTGGGCGCGGGTTACGAGGCGGGGGCGCGCGGGGCGGCGTGGCTTAAGGTGAAGCCTGCGCACACGCTCGACCTCGTGGTGCTGGCGGCGGAGTGGGGCCACGGCCGCCGGCGCGGTTGGCTCTCCAACCTCCACCTCGGGGCGCGCGACTCGGAGGGGGGCGGGGGCGGTTTCGTGATGCTGGGCAAGACGTTCAAAGGGATGACGGATGAGATGCTCGCCTGGCAGACGAGGGAGCTGCTCCAGCGCGAGCGCACGCGCGACGCTCACACGGTTTACGTGCGGCCCGAGCTCGTGGTGGAGGTGGCGTTCAACGACATCCAGGAGAGCCCGCAGTATCCGGGAGGCCTGGCGCTACGCTTCGCTCGCGTCAAGCGCTACCGCCCCGACAAGGGGCCTGCCGATGCCGACACGATTGGCACCGTGCGGGAGCTGCACCAGCGGGCGGCCCAACGGCGGTAGGCTCAGTTCCCCCATGCGGCCGCGATCTCCGCGAGCCGCCGGTCGAGCTCTTCCCGCTGCACCCACGCCCCGCGCGCCATCACGCCCCGTATCCGCGTCGTGTTCGCGATATCCGCGAGCGGGTTCCCGTCCAGGAGCACGAGGTCCGCGACCTTGCCCGGCTCCACCGTGCCCGCGCGGTCGGCCGTGCCGAAGTACACGGCGACGTTGCGGGTGCCGGTGGCGAGGGCCTGATACGGCGTGAGGCCTGCCGCGACGAGCACCTCGAGCTCGCGATGCGCCGAAAAGCCGGGAACGTTCATCACCTGCGGCGCGTCGGACCCGAGCACCAGCCCGGCGCCGGCGTCGTGCAGCGCCTTGATCAGGCGACCCCGCAGGGCGATGAAGCGCCGCGCGCGGTCCCGGTCGTAGCCGGGCTGCGCCTGCGCGTTGCGTTTCGCCTGCACCCACTGCGCCACGAGTGCCTTCGACAGATAGCGCAGCTCCGGTCGCCGCCCCAGAGTCTCAGGGTTCTCGGGACTCACGAACCCGTCCATCAGTGCCTGAGTCGGCACGTTCCACACTCCTGCCTCGCGGGTGCGCCGCGCCAGCTCGAACATCCCCGCGGTGTCGACCCGGTCAGTGAGGAGGAAACCGAAGAATCCTGCCGGCTCGCCCCCGGGGCTCCACCCGGCGAGCCGCTCGACGTAGCCGTCCAGGTGATCGATCGAGGCGTAGCGGGCCGCGAGTGCCCGGTCGAGCCCCACCGCGGCCGGTACGTGGCCCGCGAACCGGATCCCCACGCTGTCCGCCGTGCGGGCCAGCGCGTCGAACGTCTCGCGCGACAGCCCGGGGTGGATCTTCAGGAAGTCGTAGCCCGCCGCCCGCTGCTCCACCACCATACGCCGCGCAGTCTCGGGATCGGGCGCGCTGCCGCCGTTGAACGACGGCCCGGAGGTGTACAGGGTGGGCCCGAGCAACTCGTGGCGCCGCAGCCGCTCGCGCAACACGAGGTGCGTGGGGTGTCCCAGCATGCCGCGAATCGTCGTCACGCCGTTCGCGAGATACAGGAACAGCACGCGCTCAGCGTACCCCGCGCCGAGCTGCTGCTCGGCCTGAGGCCCGGGCACGTGCGCGTGCATCTCGGCGAGGCCCGGGATGAGATATTTGCCGCGCGCGTTTACGCGCACGGCGCCCGCGGGCGCACGAATGGCGGCCGCCGGGCCGATCTCGGCGATGCGGTCGCCGCGCACCACGACGGTCTGATCGTCGAGCAGGCGCTCGCGGTCCATGGGAGCCACGCTGACATTCGTGAACACGACGATGCGCTCCTGGGCGCCGAGCGGTGCCGCGAGGAGCAGGACGAGAGGAATCACAGCCCAGCGCATGACAGTCCCCGCGAAACGGTGCGACAACTTGCACCGCTCCGCCGCCGGCCGCCACTACGCGAAATACGAATCCCCCCACCCGACGTCGAACACGCCATTGCAGCGGCTACAACGCATGTTCACGGGTCCTTGGGGGAGCCGAGCCCGCGCATGGCAGTGCGGGCACACGGCATAGCGGGGACCCCAGCTCTGCGGCACCCGAGAGTTCGCCGGGCGCGGCACGATCGCCCACACGGTCGGCGGTCGAGACGCCATCTGCAGCATGCCGAGCGGAACGTTGACGCTGCGTTCATGCACGTTGAGAATCGCGTCGGAAGCGGTCACCCGCAGCACGCGGTACCAGGCGCCGCGCCGCAGCGGTACGCTGCCTTCGGCCCGGAGCCGGGCCCATTGTGTACGGATCATAGGAGAACCTCCCTCACGCAAAAGGTTGGGGATTCTCCCGGGCTCGTCCGGTGACAGCCGTCACCCCTCTTCAGGGCGGATGCGTACCTCGTTCAGGCGACCAGCGGCGGCGCCGCGTCGTTCTCGCGGATGGTCAGGAGGTCCGTGCGAACCTTGTTCCACTCCTGAAGCACGAACCCGTGGGACTCGAACAACGCGTGAATCGCGGCGGCGTCGTGCCCGGCGATCTCCTCGAGGATCGGCACGAGCACGCTGAGCGCGTCGTCGCTCAGCACGGTGCGCTTCGCGATCGGGGTGAGGTACTGGGCCTCCGACACGGCGATCGTGAATCCGTTCAGACGGTTGACGTGGAGCATGACGTGAACGTCCGAGCCACCGTCGCCGACGTAAATGACGCGGTCGTGGCTCACCGGCAGCTTGGCGCGTAGCTCCTCGAGCACAGCCACCTTGCCGTAGCCGGCCGGGACCCGCACGATGGACTGGATCTCGCCGGACGCGGCATCGTAGCGGAACTGCGTCCCGTAGATGTGATCCGGAAGAACGATACCCTCCAGGGCCGACTGGATCACCTCTTCGGGCGCGGCCGATATGACGTAGAAGGCAAAGCTGTAGCCATCGAGTTCGCCGAGCAGCCGCGATAGCAAGCCGAGGTTCTGCTTCAGACGAACTCGTTTTCCCACCTCGAGCAGATGCTCCCGCCGCACGCGACGATACTCCGGATCGTGAAGCAGCAGATACGCCAGCTCAGCCCCCTGCTGGACGAGGTGGATGGAAGACAGTCCCGCGACCCTGTCTCGGAAGCCCGAGATCCCGAGCAGCTCGCTCAGCACGATGCCCGAATCGTTGAAGCTCAATGTTTGGTCGAAGTCGCTCGCCAGCAGATATCGTTTCATCAGTCCTTCCTCGAGTCGTGAGTCCCCTAGAAACCCAACGCCCCCCCCGGAACCAGCTCCGGGGGGGGCGTTGGCACACCATCGTACCGCCCAGGGGGCTGGCTGTTCTAGGGGCCCCACCGGCAATTGGGCAGAGTCATGTGGCTAGGCAGTGTAGTTCGACGGCCATAAGCTCCAACGCACTGTAGAACGGCGCCGCTGACCTGTCAAGTTCCGGATCCACTAACCGCTTCGACGACAGGCGCTTGCAGGGCCGAATTGGGGACGGGCCGAGAGTGACAGTGGTGGTGGGTTTTGAACTTTCCGTGTGGAAAACTCAGACGATAGTGTTGCATGATTGCTACATGTGAGCGCGAATAATGCCTGAGCGCCCCCTATCCGGGGCCTAAACGCCTAAGACGCAGCGGGCACAGGATTTGCGCCCCAAGCCCGTTGTTAGCACGCACTCGAGCCCTTGGATGCTGCGCGCCAACCGAGAAGAAGCAGTGGATGCAGGGCCAGCGCGGCTCGCTGATGAAAGCCAGCCGCGGCTCGATCGCGCGCACGTCCAGGTCGACGTGAAGGCATCCGTCGACCGAATGGCCCAGTGGATGCGCGAGCAGTTCCCTCGGGCGAAGACGCGGGTGACCGAGGATCGCAGCGCCGAGGCCTGTCTATTCCGCGTCGAGCAGGGTGACCCCTCCCCCTCCTTGCTGATCTCTCAGGCAGTCTTCCACCACTACCGCGTTGAGGAAATCATCGCCGCGCTCGAGCGTCACCATGTTGCCGCCAGACTGCGGAGTGACCCAATCACGCGCCTGCGCTGCGTCGAACAGGAAGGTCACATAACGGTCATGGCGCGGCCCAGCTGGCGACTGCGCCAACCCCGTGCACGACCGACGTTCATGGGACCGAGCCACGAGCTTGACGCGCTACAATTGGCCGGGGTGATCGTGGCCGCCCTTCCCGAGGCCGTCGTGGTAACGGCACTCGATCGCAGCGTTCTCATGGCGAGCCGCGCCGCCACCGAGCTGTTCGGCCACCGGCCGGGCGGTCTGCCGGGCACGGCGATCGACGAGCTCGTCGCCCCCGGGCAGCGCCAGGAGGTGGCCGAACGGGAGCGTCTCGCGCTCGGCGGCGAGGAGCAGCGCTTCGAAACCACCGTGGCGCGGGCCGATGGCAAGGAGCGCGCGGTCGCCGTCGTGACGACGCGGCTGGTGGTGGCAGGACAGCTGATCGGCACGGTCGCGACGCTGCGGGACATCACCGACCTCCAGCCCACGCTCGTTCGGGGGGCTCGCGCCCGCGGCTGAACTCCCTCTGGGGGCGGGGGGGGCGGGGGGGGGCCGGGGCGGAGGACAGACTGGGCTACTATCTTGGAGGCGTCCCCTCCAGGACCGTCCCGTGGCCGAGGAGCTGGACCGGCTCAAGTCCGTCCTCGCCGGCCGCTACGCCATCGAAGGCGATCTGGGCGCCGGCGGGATGGCGGTCGTGTACCTCGCGCGGGACCTGAAGCACGACCGCAGAGTCGCCATCAAAGTTCTCCGCTCCCACTTGGCCGCCGCGGTCGGTGCCGAGCGGTTTCTGCGTGAAGTCCGAATCACGGCGCGCCTCGGCCACCCGAACATCCTGCTGCTGATCGACTCCGGCACGGCGGGTGGACTCCTCTACTATGTGATGCCGTACGTCGAGGGGGAGTCCCTCAGGCGCCGGCTCGGGCGTGAGCGACGCCTCCCCGTCGCGGACGCGACGCGCATCGCCCGCGAGGTCGCGGATGCCCTCGCCTACGCGCACGGGCTGGGCGTGGTGCACCGCGACATCAAGCCGGAGAACATCCTGCTCGAGGCCGGCCACGCCGTGGTGAGCGACTTCGGGATCGCCCACGCCGTGAGCGTGGCGGGGGTCGACCGGCTCACGGAGACCGGCCTGGTGATGGGGACGCCGGCGTACATGAGCCCCGAGCAGGCGCTGGGGGACCGCGACCTGGACGGGCGGAGCGACGTCTACTCCCTCGGTTGCGTGCTGTACGAAATGCTCGCCGGGGAGCCGCCCTTCAGCGGACCGACGCCGCAGGCCAGCCTGACCCGCCGGCTCACCGAGCCCGCTCCGCGCGTCTCTGCGGTGCGCGACGGGATCCCGCCGCAGGTCGACGAGACAGTGAGTGGCGCGCTCACGAGCGAGCCCGGGGCCCGCCTCACCGCCGCCCAGTTCGCCGAGCGGCTCGCGCTCGACCCGACGGCCGCGCGCAGTCCGGGGCGTCGCGCCCGCCTGGCGCTCGGCGCGGCGGCCGCTATCGCCGTGCTCGTCATCGGAGCGCTCCTCGTCTCCGGGCCGGGAAAAGGCGCCGACCGGATGGCGTCTCCGGGCGGCGCCGTGGCCTCGGGGTTCGGGCGCCGGTTGGCGCAGCTCACCTTCGGCGCCGGCGTGGAGGAGTGGCCCGCGTGGTCGCCCGACGGCGGCAGCCTGGCGTACGTCGCCGAGACCGGCGGCTACAAGAAGCTCTTCCTCACGACGCTCGCGACCGGGGTGGAGCGGCAGCTGACCCGGGGCGCCGCCGACGAGATCGAACCCACCTGGGCCTCCGACGGGCGCACGATCGCGCTCGTCCGCTCGAACCTCGCGCGGGGCAAGCTCGAGCCCACCGACATCCGCGGCTGGTACCAGGACGGGGGCGACATCTGGACGCTGGACCTGGCGTCGGGTCGGGAGACGCAGATCGTGGCCAACGCGTTCGATCCGGCCTACTCGCCCGACGGCCGCCGGCTGGCCTTCGCGGCGCGGTGGTCGGGACCCCGCCGCGTCTGGATCGCGGACGCGAGCGGTCACAACGCGCAGCAAGTCTCGACCGAAGGCTCGGAGGCCGTCGTGCACGGGACGCCGCGCTGGTCCCCGGACGGCACGAAGCTCGTGTTCCGGCGCATCGAGCAGAGCAAGTCCGACATCGTGGTGCTCGACGTCGCCTCCCGCGCCACGATCCGACTCACCGATGACAACGTGCTGGACATGGATCCCGTGTGGTCCCCCGACAGGGCGTTCGTCTATTTCTCGTCGTTCCGTGGCGGCGGGCTCAACCTGTGGCGGCTGCCCGTCGGGCGCGATGGCCGCCCGGTGGAGGCGGCGCAGCAGATCACGACGGGCGCCGGCGACGACGGCCAAGCCACGCTCGATCCGGAGGGGCGGCGCCTGGCCTTTTCGATCCTTGGCTACGACTCGGACCTGTGGCGCCTGCCGGTCGATCCCAGCACCGGACGGGCGACGGGCGAGCCCCAGCCGGTCGTCGGGACCACGCGCGTCGAGAGCCGCGGCGCCTGGTCGCCCGACGGCCGCAGCATTGCCTTGAACTCGGATCGTGCGGGCGAGATGAACATCTGGGTGCGCTCGCTCGGCGACGGCACGGATCGCCAGGTTACGACCGGCTCCGGCGGAGACTACCAGCCGAACTGGTCGCCCGACGGCGGAACGATCGTGTTCTTCTCGGCGCGCGGGGGTCACAGCGACATCTGGTCCGTGGCCGCCGGCGGCGGGCCGCCCACCCGCCTCACCGAGGCGCCGGGAGCGGACATCAACCCCTTCTACGCGCCGGACGGGACGCGCATCGCGTTCCACTCCGACCGCGACGGCCGGCACGAGGTTTGGGTGATGAACGCGGACGGTTCGGGGCAACGCAAGCTCACGTCCATCGGCGTGGGCGGGCACTTCATGCGCTGGTCGGCGGACGGGCGCTGGGTGATCTTCCGTGCGGAACCGGCGGGCCGAATCCAGATCCATCGAGTGTCGATCGAGACCGGGCGGCTCGAGCGCCTGTCGGACGTCGCGAGTGGTGCCCACCTGTCCTTCTCCCCCGATCGCTCCCGCATCATGGACGTCCGGGACCACAAGGTTCTGTGGGTTTATCCGCTGCGCGGGGAGGCTCCCCAGCGCGTCTTCGAGTTCCCGAACCCGGAAATCCGGATCGACTACACCGTCTGGTCTCCCGACGGTCGTTGGGTCCTGTTCGACCGGGCGACGCCGCGGGGCGGGGACATCTGGACGCTGGAAGGCCTCAGGTAGCATGCGCGCATCGGCCGTAGTCCGCCTGGCTCTCTCATTCCTCCTGTTGGCCCTCCCGCTCTGGGGCCAGCAGCTCGAGCTGCGCTTCCTCGATGTCGGGCAGGGAGACGCGCTGCTCGTCCGAGAGGGCGGCAAGACCGCCATGATCGACGCCGGACCGTCGGGCGACGTCGCCCTCCGGCTGCGCGCGCTCGGCATCGACACCATCGACCTCGCCGTCGCCAGTCATAATCACGCGGACCACATCGGCGGGATGGCGGCGATCCTGTCCCAGTTCGTGGTGCGGTTCTACCTCGACAACGGCCTCCCCCATGCCACCGCGACAGCAGAAGGGGGCGGGGATCGGGCCGATCAGAACAACAGCTCGGTGGGCATCGTGGTCGAGTTCGGCGACTTTCGTGCCCTCCTCACAGGCGACTCGGAGCTGCCCGAGCTCGCGTACTGGCTGCGCTACGACACCGTGCCACGGGTCCAGGTCGTGAAGGTGGCCCACCACGGCACCTGGAACGGCACCAGCCGCGAGTGGGTCGAGAGAACGCATCCCGTGGCCGCGGTGATCTCGGTCGGCGCCGGGAACTCGTACGGTCACCCGTCAGCGCGTGGTGGCGCTGTGGCAAGCCGTCGGCGCTCGGGTGTACCCCACGGACCGGGATGGCGGCGTCTTGATGCTCGCCAATCGCGATGGGAGTTTCGTGGTCAGCACGGAAACGGCGCCCGCGACCGGCGTCATCACGGTGCGGCCCTTTCCGGCCGACTCAGCGTCGACCGCCGCATCGGGACAAGCCGCCGGGCGCGCCTGCTGCAAGGTCTGCACGCGAGGGAAGGCATGCGGGAACTCGTGCATCAGCAGGAGCTACCAGTGTCGTCGGCCGCAGGGCTGCGCGTGTGACGCGCGCCCCTGAGCCCAATCCCGCCGCCCTCGCGCGCACATGAAACTGGGGCAGACCTTCTACGCGAGAGACCGCGCGCAATGGCGTGCTTGGCTGTCGAAGCACCACCGCACGGCGCGGGAGATCTGGCTCGTCTACTACAAGAAGCACAGCGGCAAGCCCCGGATCCCCTACAACGACGCCGTCGAGGAGGCGTTGTGCTACGGCTGGATCGACAGCATCCTCAAGCCCATCGACTCGGACCGCTACGCCCAGCGCTTCTCCCCGCGCCGGCCCACGAGCCGTCTCTCCGCAATGAACCGCGAGCGGGTGCGCCGCTTGATCACCTCCAGACGCATGACCAAGGCGGGCCTCGAGCGGATCAAGCACGTCTTCGATCACCGCACGGACACGAAGCGGAAACCGAGGTGGGCGATTCCCAAGGACATCCGCAGTCGACTCGAGCGGGACCCCGCGGCCTGGAAGAACTTTAGCCGCTTCCCCGAGTCCTACAAGCGCATCCGAGTCGGGTGGATTGCGGCCGCGAGGCACCGGCCGGAAGTCTTCGAGCAGCGGTTGCGGTACTTCCTCAAAATGACCGCGCGCAACAAGCGGTTTGGGATGGTACAATAGCTCCGCTATGGCCTTCTACGTGATCGATCGTCTCGAAGGGCGCATCGCCGTCATCGTGGGTGACGATGGCCGGACGTTCGACGTGCCTAAGGGCCGGTTGCCGCCGGGATCCCGGGAAGGCATGGTGCTGCGGCTCGAGACCGAGGGCGGACGGGCGCCTGATTGGTCGCGGGCGGTGATCGACGACGCAGAGCGGGCCCGCCGGGTCCAGCGGGCCCGGGAGATGTTGCGGAACCTGGAGGAATCGGACCCGGGCGGCGACATCACTCTGTAGCCTCGGCCATTTCACTCACCTCGACCTGGGAGTCACGATGCGCTCAACCTCCCCCCTGCTTGCCGCGGCCGCGGCGGCCGTCACAATCCTCGCCGCGCCCCTCGGCGCGCAGTCCGACGACGAAACGCTCGCCCGCTACCAGCTCACCGACGCGGCGCTCGCGAAGTTCACCCAGGCAACGCGCAACGTGATCGCCGCCGCCCAGGCCCAGCCCGAGGCGTTCCGGGAAAGAGAGGGGGCCGACGACGCGACGATCGAGACCATCGCCGAAATGGCCGCCGTCTACGAGCGGTACCCCGCCCTCAAGCGGGCCATCAACGCCGGCGGCATGACGACCCGGGAATATGTCGTCTTCCTGATGTCGATGACGGGGGCCGCGATGGGCGCCCTTTTGGTCGAGCAGCAGCAGGGCAAGTTCGACAACCTGCCGGCCGGAATCTCACGGGCCAACGTGCTGTTTTACCAGCGGCACAAGACCGAGCTGGAGCGGATCAATGAGGAACTGCGCGCGCTCGAGGGGCGAGACAAGACTCCGCCCGCCGACGAAGAGCCGCCCGGGAGCCAAGAATAGGCCGGGCGCGGCGGCGGCGTGATCCTTGCGGAATCCTCCTCCAAGAGTATCGCTATGCGGCCTGTGAGCCATACCCTTATCGAGTCCGTGGGCGCGCCCATCGAGGAGGTGTTCGCCCTCCTCACCAACCCCGGCCGTATCCCGCAGTGGCTACCCGGATGCGACGGGGTCGAGTGCGCCGCCCCACTCAAACGGGGCGCCCGGTTCAAGGCGCGGTTCGGCAGGCGCGTCACCGAGTTCGAGGTCGTGGATTTCAACCCACCGGCCACCTTCGGTTGGGTCGAGCGAGGCCAGCGGAAGGGGTGGAAGACCCTGTTTCGTCTCGACTCGTCCGGCGGAGCCACCGCCGTGACGGTGAGAGATGCCTGGGTCCCCCAGTCCCTCGTCGCCTGGCTGCGCGGGCGCTTCTTCGAGCGGCGCAACGTGCGACGCCACATGAGCCGCATCCTGGAGAACCTCCGGAACATCCTGGCGCGTTGAGTCGGCCGCCTCGGGCGGGCCGCACTCCCTGGCGTCTTGTCGGCGGGCGCGCCCGTGCCCAGCTTATGCGCTGTCCCCTGACTCGAGGCTCGCCCGGGTGTCCGATCTGCGCAGCGCGCTCGAGGCCGCCCTCGGCCCGATCTACCGGGTCGAGCGCGAGGTCCGGCCGGTCGGCGACTGTCGTATGTTCGTCGTGCAGGAGCTGCCCAGTGGTCCCGAGCTGCTAGTGAAGCTGCTGCCGGCCGAGCTGTCCCTGGCGGTGGACGCGGGCGTCTTCGAGCGCGAGATCATCCTGCTCGCCGACCGGCTCGGGCACGAGCGCCTCGTGCGGCCCCGCGGCGCGGGACGGGCAGGTGCGTTCGTCTACCATACTCGGCACTTCGTCGACGGGACCACGCTGCGCGCCTGGCTGCTCAAGCACGGCGAGCTCCCGCTGCGCGGGACCGTCGACATCCTCCGGGACATCCTGGCCGCGCTCGCCCACGCCCATGGAGCCAACGTAGCCCACGGCGACTTGAAGCCGGAGAACGTGCTGCTCACCGAGGGGCGGGCGGCGGTGGCCGACACCGGGATGGTGGATGCCGTGCAGCGCTCGCTCGCGGGCGGTGGCCCGCGGGCCCCGGGCGTCGCGACCGCCGCGCTGTGTGCCGCCGCCTACGTCGCGCCCGAGCGTCGCTCGGACGGCAGCGCTCCCCCCGGGCCGCGCGACGATATCTTCGCCGTGGGGGTGCTCGTGCACGAGATGCTCACGGGACGGCCGCCCGCCCCGGAATCGGAGCCGCTCGACGAGGCCCGCACGGTGCCCCCATGGCTCGGCGAGCTGGTGAGCCGCTGTCTCGCGACGGAGCCCGCCGCGCGGTGGCGGGACGCCGGCGCGGCGCTGGGCGGGGTGAAGCTGTTCTGACGCCTCGGGGAACCTGCAGGCCGGCAACGAGTTGACGGCGTTTGACATTAGTGTTTCATAGACACTATATTAGTGTCGCAGCTACACTAATGGAGGACGCCATGTTCGGCTACATGAAAGCCCCGCCCACCACCTACGTCCTCCACTACCGGCGCGGCAAGCTGCGTCGTGAAGGGCCCGGGCTGGCGTTCTTCTACTTCGCCCCGACCTCGACCATCGTCACGGTCCCGCTCGCGAGCGCGGATCTCCCGTTCGTGTTCACCGAGGTCACCGCCGACTTCCAGACGGTCACGCTCCAGGGCCAGCTGACCTATCGCGTCGCCGACCCCAAGCGGCTGGCGGGGCTGCTCGACTTCAGCATCCGGCCCAACGGCGCCTACGTCTCGGACGATCCGACCAAGCTGCCCGAGCGCCTGGTGCAGGCGACCCAGGTCCTGGCCCGGGACTTCGTCCACGAGCGGCCGCTGCGCGAGGCCCTGGGAAGCGCGGAAGCGCTCGTGGCCGCGGTGCGGGACGGCCTCCGGAACGACAACGCGGTCACGATGCTCGGCGTCGAGGTCCTCGGTCTCAGCCTCGTGGGGATCACGCCGACGCCCGAGACCGCCCGCGCGCTCGAGGCCGACGTGCGCGAAAGCCTGCTGCGGCAATCCGACGAAGCGATCTATGCCCGCCGCAACGCCGCCGTCGAGCAGGAGCGCCGGATCAAAGAGAGCGAGCTGAACACGGAGATCGCCGTCCAGGAAAAGCAGCGCCAGATCCGCGAGACGCTGATGGCGGCCGACATCGCCGTGGAGCAGCAGCGTACCGCGCTGATCGAGCGGCGCGCCGCCAACGATCGCCAGGATGCCGACGCCCGCGGGTATGCGCTCCAGACCACCCTCGAGCCGCTGCGCACCATTGACTGGCGCACGCTGATGGCGGTGAGCGCTACCGGCGCCGATCCCAAGCTCATGATCGCCCTCGCGTTCCGCGAGCTGGCCGAGAACGCCGGCAAGATCGGCGAGCTCAACGTGACGCCCGACCTGCTCAAGTCGCTGCTCGCGCCCGCGCCGGGAGGGGGAGGGAAGTGACATGTTCGAGAAGCTGGTGATCGTGACCCGGAAGACCAGGCTCGCGGAACTGCTCCAGCGGTTCCACACCCGCGGCCAGGCGAAGTTCTATCTCGAGCATTCGGGAGGCGACTTCGCGGAGTACGGGGCGGAGGACGAGGCCTACCAGCGCTCGCTCGCCGTCGTACGACGGGCGCTGGACTTCGGCCTCCCGAGCCAGTACATGGATCGATCCCTGGTTCCGACGTACCGCTTCGCGCCGACCGACGTCGTGGTGGTGGTGGGGCAGGACGGCTTGGTCGCGAACGTGGCCAAGTACGCCTGCGCCCAGCCGCTCGTCGGCGTCAATCCCGACCCGGGGCGCTACGACGGGATCCTGCTGCCGTGGCAGCCGTCCGAGGTGCGCCGCGCCGTCGCGGCCGTGCTCGAGGGCCGCGCAGTCTCTCGGTCCGTGACGCTCGCCGAGGCGACGCTCAACGACGGTCAGCGGCTGCTCGCGTTCAACGATCTGTTCATCGGCGCCCGCACCCACGTCTCCGCCCGCTACCGCATATGCGCCGGCGGCGCCGCCCCCTCCGAAGCCCAATCCTCGAGCGGTGTGCTCGTCTCCACCGGCGCGGGCTCGACCGGCTGGATCTCCTCGGTGTTCAACATGGCGGCGGGTGTGACGGCATTCGCGGGCGGGCGGCGCGGCAGCGGCATCCGGCTCGACTGGGAAGACCCGCGACTCCTTTATGCGGTGCGCGAGCCGTTCATCAGCCGGCATTCGACGGCCCGCATCGTGGCGGGCTACGTTCCCCCGGGGGGCGAGCTCGGGCTCGAGTCGCTCATGCCCGCGGGAGGCGTCATCTTCAGCGACGGCATCGAGTCGGACTTCCTGGAGTTCAACGCGGGAACGAGCGCGCGCATCCGCGCCAGCCGCGACCACGCGCTGCTCGTGGTGAAAGCTCCCGCGCGCATCCTCGAGCATGCCGCCATCTAAGCGCGAGCCGCGCACCGACGTCCAGGTCACGGTGGACCTGGTCATCTTCACGGTGCGCGAGGACCAGCTCCAGGTGCTGTTGATCGAGCGCGGCCTGCCCCCGTTCGAGGGGCGCTGGGCGCTGCCTGGCGGCTTCATTCGCGAGGGCGAGAGCCTCGAGCACGCCGCGCTGCGCGAACTCGCCGAAGAGACCGGCGTCCGCGACGTCTATCTGGAGCAGCTCTTTACCTTCGGCGACCCCGGCCGCGACCCGCGTGGTCGGGTCGTGACGGTGGCCTACTACGCCCTGATCGCCTCCGACCGGGCGCCGCTCGTCGCCAGCACCGACGCGCGGGCGGCCCGCTGGTGGCCCGTCGCCAAGCACCCTCCGCTCGCGTTCGACCACGAAGGGATTCTCGAATACGCGGTCGAGCGCCTGCGCAACAAGCTCGAGTACACGACCGTGGGGTTCCAGCTCCTGCCGCGGCACTTCACGCTCACCGAGCTGCAGCGGGTGTACGAGGCTATCCTCGGTCGTCCCCTCGACAAGCGGAACTTCCGGCGCAAGCTTGCGCTGCTCGGGATCTTGAAGCCGGTGAAGGGGCGGCGAGCCGAGCGCGGCCGGCCGGCGCAGCTGTACGAGTTCTCGGGCCGAGAGTTCAGCAAGCTCAAGGATGTGGGCATCATCTTCCCCTTCTAGATCCCACTTGACGGGAATGTGCACGTGAAGCTCCTTGTTGATGACGACAGGGGGACATCGTCATGGTCACAGTGCGAGTCAACGGCCAGGCCCACACGGTGGACGTGCCCCCGGACATGCCCCTGCTCTGGGTGCTGCGCGACGTAATCGGCCTGACGGGCACCAAGTTCGGCTGCGGGATCGCGCTGTGCGGCGCCTGCACGGTGCACCTCGACGGCCAACCGATTCGTTCCTGCGTGACGCCGGTGGCCGCGGCCACGGAAAAGAGCATCACCACGATCGAGGCCATCGGCGAGACGGCCGCCGGCAGGAACGTGCAGCAAGCCTGGCTCGATCTCGACGTCGTGCAGTGCGGCTACTGCCAGTCCGGTCAGATCATGGCCGCCGCCGCGCTGCTCGCGCGCAAGCCGCATCCCACCGACGCCGACATCGACGCGGGGATGGCGGGCAACATCTGCCGCTGCGGCACCTATCCGCGCATCCGCGCCGCGATTAAGCAGGCCGCGCTATCAAAGGGGGCCTGACCATGCACGTCGTCTCCCGCCGGACTTTCCTCGAGACCAGCGCCGCCATCGGGGGCGGCCTGTTGCTCGGCTTCCGCCTGCCTCCGCTCGAGCCGGATGACCTGTTTGCACCCAACGCGTTCGTCCGCATCGACCACGACGGTCGCGTGACCCTCGTCATGCACAAGGTGGAAATGGGACAGGGGACGTACACATCCATGCCCATGCTGCTGGCCGAGGAGCTGGAAGTTGATCTCAGCCAGGTCCATCTCGAGCACGCGCCGCCCGACGACAAGCTGTACGCCGACCCACTGTTCGGCGTGCAGCAGACGGGTGCCTCGACGTCGGTCCGTGGCAACTGGGACCCGTTGCGCCGCGCCGGCGCCACCGCCCGCACCCTGCTCGTGGCGGCCGCGGCGCAGACCTGGAAGGTCGAGCCCGGCTCCTGCCGCGCCGCACGCGGCGAGGTAATCCATGGACCGACCGGCCGCAGCCTCGGGTACGGCGCCCTGGTCGCCAAGGCGGCGACACTACCCGCGCCGCGCAACGTCACGCTCAAGGCGCCGAAGGACTTTAGGCTGATCGGCACGCCTGCCAAACGCCTCGACGCCCCCGCCAAAGTCAACGGCACGGCGCAATACGGCATCGACGTCCAGATCCCCGGGATGAAGGTCGCCACCGTGGCGGCGTGTCCCGTGTTCGGCGGCAGGCTCGCCTCGGTGGACGACACGAAGGCACGGGCGATCGCGGGTGTCCATCAGCTGGTGCGTCTGGAGGACGCCGTTGCGGTCGTCGCCGACCATATGTGGGCCGCGCAGCGGGGCCTGGCCGCCCTCGACATCAAGTGGGACGAGGGGCCGAACGCGAAGCTCAGCACCGCGGACATCGTGCAGCAGCTGGCAGCCGCGTCCCAGAAGTCGGGCGTGGTAGCGCGCGACGACGGCGACGTAGCCGACGCCATGGCGAGCGCCGGCCAGACGCTCGAGGCGGTTTATGAAGTGCCGTTCCTCGCGCACGCCACGATGGAGCCGGCGAACTGTACGGTCCACGTTCGCCCGGACGCCTGCGACATCTGGGTCGGGACGCAGGTGCCGACCTTCGCCCAGACGGCGGCGGCGACGCTGACCGGTCTGCCGCGGAGCAGGGTCCGGGTGCACAACCACCTCCTGGGCGGCGGATTCGGGCGACGGCTGGAGGTGGATTTCATCATCCAGGCGGTGCGGATCGCCCAACAGGTCGCGAGCCCGGTGAAGGTGGTGTGGACCCGCGAAGAGGACATCCAGCACGACATGTACCGGCCGTACTATTACGACCGGATCGCGGCCGGCCTGGACGCGCGCGGCAGGCCCGTCGCCTGGTCGCACCGCATCGCCGGCTCGTCGATCGAGGCACGCTGGACCAGCGAGCTGTTCCCGAAGAACCTGCGGGTGATTCGGGCCGGCGGCGTCCACCGGCTCCGCGCGATGATCAAGCGCCTCGATCTCGACGCTGTGGAAGGCGCCGCGGAGCCGCCGTACAGCCTTCCCAGCATCCGAGTGGAGTACGTCCGCCAGGAGCCGCTCGGTATTCCCACCGCGTTCTGGCGCGGCGTCGGGCCCACTCACAACATCTTCGTGGTCGAAAGCTTCATCGACGAGCTGGCGGCGGCGGCGAAGCAGGACCCGTTCGAATATCGCCGCGCCCTCCTCGACCAGTCCCCGCGCGCCGGAGCGGTGCTCGAGCTGGCCGCGGCGCAGGGAGACTGGGGGAAGCCGCTGCCGCGGGGCAGCGGGCGCGGCATCTCACTGTTGCATGCCTTCGGGAGCTACATCGCCCAGGTCGCCGAAGTCTCGGTGTCGAAGCAAGGGGAGGTCCGCGTCCATCGCGTCGTTTGCGCGGTGGATTGTGGCATCATCGTGAACCCGGACACGGTCCGGGCGCAGATGGAGAGCGGGATCATCTTCGGGATCACTGCCGCGCTGTTCGGCGAGATCACGATCAAGGGCGGCCGGGTCGAGCAGTCCAACTTCAACAACTATCGCATGCTGCGCATCAACGAGACGCCGACGATCGATGTCCATCTCGTCAAGAGCATGGAGGCGCCAGGTGGCATCGGGGAGCCGGGTACGTCGGCGGTGATGCCCGCCGTTACCAACGCGATCTTCGCAGCGACCGGCAGGCGGATCCGCAAGCTGCCGGTGAAGCCCGACCAGCTGCGTTCCGCGTAGGGATCGCGTCCCCGCCTCACGCCTCCTCCGTGTCTCCGCGGACACGTTCCCCTCTGCTGGTAGTGTCTACTGGGACACGGACCTGGTCCGGAACGGGCCCCAGTCCTCGTCCCGTCCCGTGGCATCACGCCTGCTTAGGAGTCCCGCGTCAACCATCGTTGGCGCACCCTCAAGCAGGAGGACCGTATGCGCTCCGCCACCCCCGTGCTGGTCGCCGCCCACGTCGCGCTGCTCGCGCTGGCTTGCAGAGAACTGGTGGCACCCGAGCGGCCCAACCGCGAAACCGATGTTCCCTTCGCCATCGCGCGTATCGCGCCGGGCACACCCGCAGCGCGGGATGACTCGCTCTCCCTCGCGGAGCTGAGCGAGCTGGACCGCGAGGTGGACGCGTTGATGCTGAAGATCGAGCGGAACGAACTGGACGTGGAAGCGATGGCGGCGCTGGCGTATCTCTACATCCGACGCGGGTGGTTCGACCGGGCGATCGGACCGCTCGCCCGCGCGGTCCAAGTCGAGCCCGCCCGCGAAGACCTCCGGTACGAGCTGCTCCTCGCGGTAAGGCTGAGTGGCCTCGCGGGGCAGGACGTGGACCTGGCCGAGGAGGCGCGCCGGTTCGCGGAGGCAGCGGCGATGCAGGGTCACGGCTGCTAGGCCGGCCCCGTCGCTCAGCGGTGTACCACGCGACGGGCGTGGTCGCTCACGGAGACGAGCTGCACCGGGAACATCCAGCGCCGACCACGAGAATCATGCGACCTCTGCGAGCAGCAGCTAGAATGGTGTTCGGTAGGGCCGGTGGCAACACACCGGCCTCCCAGCGGGCGCTCCCTCCGCCACCCGAGGTCTTGCATGGAATACGCGCAGCTTGGTCGCACCGGCCTGACTGTGTCCCGCATTTGCCTCGGGTGCATGAGCTACGGCACCCCGAGCTGGCGCCCCTGGGTGCTCGACGAGCAGGCGGCGCGGCCGTTCTTCCGCCGAGCGGTCGAGGCGGGGATCAACTTCTTCGATACCGCCGACATGTACTCGCTGGGGGTGAGCGAGGAAATCACCGGTCGCGCGCTGCGCGAGGTCGCGAAGCGCGAGGAGATCGTTATCGCGACCAAGGTCTACTTCCCCATGGGTCCGCGCCCCAACATGGCCGGACTGTCGCGCAAGCACGTCCTGCAGGAGTGCGAGGCGAGCCTGCGGCGGCTCGGCGTGGACACGATCGACCTCTACCAGATTCACCGTTTCGACCCCGAGGTGCCTATCGAGGAAACCCTCGAGGCGCTGGACGACCTCGTGCGGGCCGGCAAGGTCCGTTACCTCGGGGCCAGCTCGGGCCCCGCGTGGCGGATGGTGCTCGCCCTCGCGGCATCCGACCGGCACGGCTGGGCGCGGTTCATCTCCATGCAGAACCACTACAACCTGCTGTACCGCGAGGAGGAGCGAGAGATGAATCCGCTCTGCCTGCACGCGGGCGTGGGGCTCATCCCCTGGAGCCCGCTGGCGCGCGGGCTGCTCACGCGACCGCGGCCCGCCGACGCGCAGGTCCGGAGCGGCGGCACCACCCGGGCGGAGAGCGATGACTACTCAACCCGGCTGTACGACCACCCCAGCGACTGGGAGGTCGTGGATGCCGTGCATAGGGTGGCGACTGCGAGAGGGGTCACAATGGCCGAGGTCGCGCTGGCGTGGCTCCTGGGCCGGCCGGGCGTCGTCGCCCCGATCGTGGGCGCGACGAAGCTCGAGCACCTCGAGGCGGCGCTGCGGGCGCTCGAGCTGAAGCTGACCCCGCAAGAGCGGGAGTCTCTCGAGAAGCCGTACGCCCCGCACGCGGTCCGGGGCTTCACTCCCTAGCTGCCGAGCGGCTCAGCGCAGGGGCCAGCGCAACGAGAGCGCGGCGGACCCGTAGCGCCACTGCCCCGTCGTCGCCACCTGGTTGGCGATCGCCGAATCCTCGCCGTCGAGCTCGAGCCGGATATCGCGCCCGGCCCCGAGTGGCACGACGAGAAGCGAGTACCACCGCAGCGCCCGGCGCCACGACCCCACGGGAGTGCCGTGCTCGGCGGCCCGGCGCAGTCCCACGCCAACGTCCAACGCGAGCAGCAGCGATCGAGCGGTCTCGACCTCCACGTACGAGCCCGCCTCGACGACCTGGGCGAGCCGTGGCGCGAAGTAGCCAGCGGCGCTCGGGTGTGAGTATCGCATCTCGTGGAACTGGCCCGACAGCTCGACGCCGGACGCCACCGCCAGCGCCGCGACGCCGGCGAGCGCGGTCCGGTGATTCCGCTGGGCGGGGTCGCTCAGCACTGCCGTGCGGCCGATCGCGCGGAGCTTGAACGATCCGGCGACCGGCAGCTCGACTACGCCGCCCACCTCCGTCCGGACGACGCGGTTAGCCACGAGGAGAGGCGTCGCGTCGAGCACGCTGCGCAGCGCCCGGAAGTCGAGGGCCGGCCCAGCCGCTGGCGCGCGCCAGCGCACGCGGAGCTGGGCCGTGGGGATGAGAGCCGCCGGCACAGGCGCGGCGGCCCGCGCGCCGGGGGGGCCCGGTGGGACGGCGATCGGCCGCTCGGCGCCGATGGCGTCGAGGCGCGTCGCGCCGGCCGTGGCATCCACCTTCAACACCGCCCTGCGCTGCCACGTCGCGCGGAGCGCGAGATGGTCGAGGTGGGTCGTTGTCACCCCGTCCCCGACCCGCTCGCGGCTGACCATGACGCCGACCCGGGCGGGCCCGAAGGCCGGCAGCTCGGCCAGGCCGCCGAGCCGGAACGTGGTGTTGCCGTCCGAATCGCGGCTCCCGCCGACGAGCGGAGTGATGGCGGGCGCCGCCGCGCGGGCCCGGGCGAGTACGCGCGCGCGCCCCTCCACGGCGTCCCGCTCGCCCGGTGCCAGTCGCAGGGCCTCGTCGTACCAGCGAAGCGCGTCGTCGTAGCGTCCGGAGCTCGCCAGCACGTCGGCCACCGCCATGTAACCCCAGGGGTCGGACGGCTCAAGCCCGACGTAGCGCTGGAACAGCCCCAGCGCCTCGGCGGGGTCAGTGGCGCGCCTCAGCTGGGCGAGCCGATAGGTGGCGCGGGAATTCTCCGGCTCGTCCGCCAGCACGGCCGCGTATTCCCGTGCGGCGGCTCGCGTATCTCCTGCCTTAAACGCCGAGTCCGCCCGGTAGAGGCGGCCGGCCTCGGGGGACGCGCCGGCCTGCTGCGGTACGGCGGTGGCCGGGGCGGCCGCCGCGACTGCTTCGAGCACAACCAGAAGCAGCAGGCCCCGCAGCAGGACTCCTGGCCGTTCTCTTCGTCCCCCGCCGGCGGCCACGCGCCGCTCCGTGCGCCGCACCGCCTGGGAGGCCTCGCGCTTGGTCCCGCGGTGGACCCAGAGCCGCAGCAGCTCGACCCCGAGGAGCACGACGGTGAGCGTGCCCAGGGTCAGCACGACCGCCGCTGTCCTGAGCACGTTGCCAGAAGGCGCCCCGGCGCCCGGCGACACGACGGGGTGAGTGGCGGCAAACGCCACTCCCAGGAGCCATCCCGTCGCCCACATCCCCGCGAGGATGGCGCCGGCGATCGCCGTCTGCTCGGCGACGACGCGCCAGCCGAGCCCGCGGCGCCCGCGCACGCGCCGATAGACCTCGCGCAGCGGCATGGCGAGCGCACTCGCGAGGTAGAACAACCCGCCGATGCCCGTGCCCGGCAGCCCGACCGTCACGGTCAGTGCCCCTTCTCGTACACGCTTAAAGAGCGGCCGAGCAGCAGCTCGGCGCACACGGCGCGCAGGAAGAACAGCGCGTTCACGGTGCGTAGCACGAAGAATGCGGGCACGCACGCCATGGCGCGGCCGACTTCGCGGCGCCGGGCGGCGCCGGCGAGCACTGGAACGAGCACAGCCGGCGCATCGATCACATACCCGAGCAGCACCCAGGGGCTCGCGAGCGCGAGCGCGATGATCGGCAGGAGAACCAGGTACACCGCGGCGGCGATGGTCGCGTCCCAGAACGCCACCGCCACGGCGGAGCGGAGATACGGCACGGCGAGGAGCCCACGCCAATGTAGCTTCACGTTCTGGACGAACCCGTGGGACCAGCGCCGCAGCTGTTTGCCCATGAGGGTGAAGCTGCGCGGCTCGATCGGGTAGCACAGCGCCTCGGGCACGAAGCGCACCTCGTGGCCCCCCTGGTACAGGCTCCACGTCAGATCCATGTCCTCGGCGAGGGTCCGGCTCGACCAGCCGCCGTGGGCTTTGAGAATCGCCGTCCGGTACATCGAGAAGCACCCGGAAGAGATGAGCGGCTTCCCGTAGTACTCCTGCACCCGCTTGTAGTAGGTGAAGGCGAACAGGTACTCGACGTAGCGCCCGCGCTCCCACAGGCTGCGGACCCGCTTGGGCAGGACGAAGCCGCACGCGGCAGCGACGGCCGGTCGGTCGAACGCCGACAAGAGCTGCTCGATGGCGTCGGGTGCGAGCACCGTGTCGGCGTCGATCGCAACGGTGAGCGGCGTGCGGACGTAGCGGAGCCCGAAGGTTTGGGCGCCCGCTTTGGAGCCGGTGTTGCGCCGCGGGCGGACCACCACGACCCCCAGCGCGCGGGCCACGTCGCCGGTCCCGTCGGTGGAGCAATCGTCCACCACGATGATCTCGCGCGGCCGTGCGGTCTGCGCCTGGAGGCTCCGGATCGTGTCGGCCACGCTCGCCGCCTCGTTGTAGGCGGGAACGATCACCGTCACGTCGGTGCCTACAAAGGACCGGTGCAGCCGCACCGTGCAGGAAGCCAAGGTCGTAGATCCCGCTCGACTGAGTGGTGCAAGGCAACGCGAGGTATTCCTGTAAAGACGTCTGGGAGCCCGCCTGCGTAACCCGAAGGGGTTGGTGCGCTGCTCGGGGCGGGCGCTTTAAGGCGCTGCGCGCCGGTCCAACACTTCGCGGACCTTTTGTGCCAGGGCTGCGGGCGTGAAGGGCTTCTGCAGCAACGGCGCGCCGTGATCGAGCGCACCCTGCTGGGCGACCGCCTCGTCCGAGTAGCCGGACATATAGAGCACGCGCACGCCCGGCCGCAGCTCCGCGAGCCGGTGCGCCAGCTCGCGGCCGCTCATCTCGGGCATCACGATGTCCGTCAGCAGGAGGTGGATCGGGCCGTCGTGCCGCTGCGCGATGTCGAGCGCTTCCGCACCCCGGGCGGCCGCGAGCACCCGGTATTCCGCCTGCTCCAGCACCTTCCGTGCGAGGGTGCGAACGAGCGGCTCGTCCTCGGCGAGGAGCACGGTCTCCGTGCCGGTGACGGGTGCGGCGACGGGGCCGGGAGCGAAGACGGGGTCCACGGGCTCGGCCACGTGCGGGAGGTAGATCCGGAAGGTCGCGCCGGCGCCAGGCGCGCTCTCGACCGTCACGTGACCGCCGCTTTGCAGCGCGATGCCGTACACCGTGGCGAGGCCCAACCCGGCCCCCTTGCCGCGTGGCTTCGTCGAGAAGAACGGCTCGAACAGGTGAGCCTGCGTCTCATGGTCCATGCCGACGCCGGTGTCGGTCACCTGGAGGACGACGTAGCGCCCCGGCGGCACGTCGCGGTGCGCGGGGGTGTCGGCGTTGGTGACCTCGGCATTGGCAGTCCGGATGGTGAGGCGCCCGCCCTGCGGCATCGCGTCGCACGCATTTACCGCCAAGTTCACCAGCACCTGTTCGAGCTGCCCGGCGTCGGCGCGCACGGCCCCGAGGTCCGGGGCGAGGGCCGCGTCCAGCGCGATGTCCTCGCCGATCAGCCGGCGCAGCATCCGGTTGAGATTGGTCACGAGGTGGTTCAGGTCGAGGACCGTGGGGTTGAGCACCTGGCGGGCGCTGAAGGCGAGCAGCTGGCGGATGAGGTCCCGGGCGCGCACACCGGCGTCCCGGATGATTTCCAGCTCCTCCCGTCTCGGGGCGGTTGGAGCCGTGTCGAGGAGGAGCAGCTCGGTCGAGCCGAGGATCGCCGTGAGCACGTTGTTGAAGTCGTGCGCCACGCCGCCGGCGAGCCGCCCCACGGCCTCGAGCTTCTGGGATTGCAGCAGCTGCTGCTCCAGGCGCCGGCGCTCGCGTCGCACGGCGGCGTCCGCGACCGCCCGGTTCACCGCGGGCGCAAGCCGCTGCAGCCGGTCCTTCATGATGTAGTCCGTGGCCCCGGCTTTCATCGCCGCGACCGCAGTGTCCTCGCCCACGCTCCCGGACACGACGATGAACGGGACATCCTGGCCGTGCGCCTGAAGCACCTCCAGCGCGGCGCGGGCGTCGAAGCCCGGCATGTAGTAGTCGCTGAGCACGACGTCCCACGGCTGGCGCTCGAGCGCCCGCCGCATTGCGTCGGCGGTGTCGACCCGCTCGTGCACCGGCGTGAACCCTCCGGTGCGCAACGCCCGGAGGATCAGCTCCGCGTCGGCCGGTGAGTCCTCCACGATGAGCACGCGCAACGGCGGGGTGGCCATGTTCCGAATATGGTAGTGGCCCACGCGCGGGCAACGGCCCGACGGCTTGCCGCTATCCGCTCCGGCGGCCAACATACCCGACGTGTTGCACTCCACGGAGCTTCCCCTGGTCGCGCGCGCCAGCTCCTGCGGCGATCGGGTCGCGATCGTCGCCTCGGAGGGCGCGTTCACCTATAGCGAGCTGCTCGACGCGTCCGGCAGGGTTGCCGCCCGCCTGCTCGCCGGCCGGAGCGACCTCGCGGAGGCGCGCATCGCCTTCCTGGCACCGTCCAGCTTCCACTACGTCGCGACCCAGTGGGGCATCTGGCGCGCGGGTGGGATCGCGGTGCCCCTGGCCACGTCTCACCCGCCCGCCGAGCTCGAGTACGTGATCCAGGACGCCGGGGTGGAGATCGTCGTCGTCCATCCCGACCTTGCGGCCCTACTCGACCAGGTTCGGCTTCCACCCTCGGCTCGCCGCATCTCCACCCCCGACGCGTTGTGTACTGCTCCCGGCTCCCAGCTCCCAGGGGTGGGGGAGGGAAGGCGGGCGATGATGGTCTATACCAGTGGCACCACGGGCAGGCCCAAGGGGGTGGTCACCACCCACGCGAACATCCGTGCCCAGGTGACGTCGCTGGTCACGGCATGGGAGTGGACCGCGGACGATCACATCCTCCTCGTGCTCCCGCTGCACCACGTCCACGGCGTCGTCAACGTGCTCACCTGCGCGCTCTGGGCCGGCGCGTGCTGCGAAATGCCGCCCCGATCGGAGAAGTTCGACGCCGACCGGGTGTGGGAGCGAATCGCACGCGGCGACCTCACGCTGTTCATGGCGGTGCCGACGATCTACGGGAAGCTGATCGCGGCGTGGGAGCTTGCTCCGCCCGACCGACGTCGGGTGCTGTCGGGCGGAGCGGCCCGCATGCGGCTCATGGTCTCAGGCTCGGCGGCGCTCTCCACGCGAACGTTCGAGCGCTGGCGTGAGATCAGCGGGCACGTACTGCTCGAGCGCTACGGGATGACCGAAATCGGCATGGCGCTTTCGAACCCGCTGCACGGCGAGCGGCGCCCCGGATTCGTGGGCACGGCGCTCCCGGGCGTAGAGGTGCGGCTCGTGGATGACGCGGGTCGGCCCGTGCCGGCCGGTACGCCCGGAGAGATCGAGGTGCGCGGCCCCGGCGTGTTCCGCGAGTACTGGGGGCGGCCGGACGCCACCGCGCAGGCGTTCCGCGACGGGTGGTTCCGCAGCGGCGACGTGGCGGTCGTCGAGCAGGGCGCCTACCGCATCCTCGGCCGCACCAGCGTGGACATCATCAAGACCGGCGGCTACAAGGTCTCGGCGCTCGAGATCGAGGACGTGCTGCGCACGCACCCCGCCGTGGCCGAGTGCGCCGTCGTGGGCGTAAAGGACGCCGAGTGGGGAGAGCGGGTATGCGTGGCGGTGGAGCTCGAGCCCGGCCAGGAGCTCACGCTCGAGCGGCTCCAGGCGTGGGCCCGCGAGCGGCTCGCCCCCTACAAGGTCCCGCGGGCGCTGTGCTGCGTGGTGGCGCTGCCGCGCAACGCGCTCGGCAAAGTTACGAAGCCCGCGGTGACGACGCTGTTCAGCGAAGGCTCTGCGGGCTGAGCGCCGAACCGGCTGGCCGCCTCACCGCAGCCAGTTGAAAAAGAACGTAATTATGAGGGCGTTCGCGAAGTCGATGAAGAACGCTCCGACCAGCGGAACCACGAGGAAGGCGCGCCGCCGGCACTGGGAAGGTCAACGGACCGACCGGACTGTGCGTCACTCCCCGCGCCGGCAGCGCTGTTCGTCGCGCTCCAGGGCGGGCTCGTCGCGCCAGCGTTCGAAGCGAGGTTCGCAAACGCGTATGATCAACTGGATGTCGGCCACGGGGTATGACAGGCGCGCTGGGGGGTATGCCACGATCTCGTTTCACAAGGAGGGGACGATGCGCCCAAGCAATCTGCGGCCCGCGCTAGCGGGCCTCGCGACGCTGCTGGCCTCGTGCGGCAGCTCACCTAACGATCGGTCCGCGCTCGATGCCGTCACGAGCGCCGCGATGGGCATCCCGATCACCACCACGTCGGCCGCGGCGCGCAGCCATTTCCTGCAGGGGCAGCGAGATACGGATCTCGGGCGCTTCATTGAAGGGAACGCCCACTTCGAGCAGGCCATCGCCGCGGACCCGAGCTTCGCCTTCGGGTACCTGAACGTCGCGAACACGGCGAACTCGCTCGAGGAGTTCAAGACGCACCTCGCGCTCGCGGAGCGGCACGCGGAGGGCGCCTCCGAGGCCGAGCGGCTGCTCATCCAGATGACCCGCAAAGGGTTCGACAACGACCTGGAAGGGCAGCTCGCCCTCGGCAGGCAACTGGTCGAGCAGCAGCCCGAGAGCCCGCGGGCATGGCTCGCCCTGGGCGCCGTTCAGCAGAGCATGAATCGGAACGCGGATGCCCGGGCTTCGATGATGAAGGCCTTGGAGCTCACGCCCCGCATGTTCGTCGCGCACACTGACCTCGGCAACTCCTATCTCTTCGTCGAGCCGCGGGACTTCGCTAAGGCGTTGGAGCACATGCAGCAGGCGGAAAAGCTGGCGCCTAATGAGCCCTGGCCGCACGATCTGCTAGGCGACGTGTATCGGGCGCTGAACAATCTGCAGAGCGCGAGGCGGGAATACACCCGCGCGCACGAGCTCAGCCCCAAGGACGCGTCACCGTTGCAGCAGCGCGGCCATGTGAATTCGTTCCTCGGGGATTACGCCGCTGCACGCGCGGACTACGACTCCGCCATCACCCTGGGACGCGCCAATGAGCGGGGGGCCTTCGGGATATGGCGGGCGTTCGTCAGCGTCTATGCCGGCGATCCCCAAGCCGCCATCGCCGAGTTGAATCAACTCGTTGTGGCCATTGACGGGATGACCATCCCAGAGCCCCGTGGGGTGAAGACCAATGCGTTGACCAACGCTGCCGTCATCGCCATCCACACCCGCGACTTCCCCGCGGCGGAACAGGCGCTGAAACGGCGCTCGGCGCTCATGAGGGAAGCGACCGCCGCGGTCGGGACAGCTCCGTTCCAGCGAGCCCAGGACGCGAACATCGCCTACTTCGACGCGTGGCTTGCCGCGCGGAAGGGGGATTACGCCACCGCGCGGCGATTGGCCGACCGGGTGGCTCAGCTGGTGGAGCCCGACGCAAGCCCGCGCAAGATGGAGCCGGTACACCAGATCAAAGGATTCGTCGCGCTGTACCAGGGCAACTACGGCGAGGCCGTTGGCCACTTCAAACAGGGCAACCTGCTCGATATCTACATCAAGCATCAGCTCGCCCTGGCCCACGAAGGCGCGGGCAATACCGCCGAGGCGAAGAATCTGTTCCGAGAAGTCGCCAGCAACAACTTCAACAACGTGGGGTTCGGGCTCGTGCGGAAGGAGGCGGCGCAGAAAGGCGCTTAGGAGAACTTCACGCCGCAACCGCGGCCGCCTGCGCCCTAGCCGGCGCAGTGGCCTCAAAGACAGCCAGCTCGGCCGCTATCCCCGCGAGCCGCGCCACCGCCTCGGCCTCGAGCTCGGGACGGAGGGCCACCCGGTACATCCCGGCGACGAACGCCATGCCGTCCACAGCGCGCGCCGCCCGGGTCCGGAGCCCGTCGCCCGCGCCGCCGGCTGCGAGGTCGAGGATCACGGTGCGCCGCGCCTCGATGACGCCCTCGAGGTCGAGCCCGCGTTGGGCCCCCGTTTCGGGCGCGCTTGAGAGCGGGAGCAGCGCCCGGGCGTATTCGTCCCAGCGCTGAGCCAGCGGCGCGTTCTCCTCGCGTAGCAGGTGCCGTGCGCGTGTGGCGGTGAGCGCCAGCCGGGACCCGGCGCCGCCTCGCGGGACGACGGGGTGGAGGTCGTACAGCGTCCTGGTCCAGACCCCGCGGAGGTAGCGGCGGCGACAGGCCAGCCGAGTCAGGACCGGCTCCCATGGCTCGGCTCGGAGCGGCGCGTCGTACTTCGAGTCGAACAGGATGACGTGCTCCCCGTCCATCGCTACTGCGGTCACCCAGTGCTCCCACTGATCGAGACAGAGCAACACGGGCATCCCCCGGTCGAGCCACGCCCTGAGCTCGCGGTCCGCCGCCCGAGGTTCCAGCTCTCGCTGCACTCGGAGCTCCACGCCGTGCGCGCGCGCCGCGCGCCGCAGGCCTGGCTCGTCCGTCCCGTGCTGCTCCGTGCTGCCGGCGACGCGCGCCAGGTCGTCCTCGCGCGCGAACACGCCGAACGCAAGCAGGGCGTGCTTGAGTGCGAACGGACCGCACGTCCAGGAGTTGGGCTGGCCGTAGATACCCATGTCGGATTCCGGTTGGAGGTCGCCCGAGCGGGGGCTGCCCCAATATAGCAGACCTCGGTGGCCGATCATGCGTAAGCTATTGTGGAGCTGTTAGTTAAGACGTTTGCGCGGTTGCGTGCTGACTACCGCCTTACCACGAACCGGACCGTGTCCACAACCGGCGGCTTCAGGGGGACGTGGTCGCCATCGGCCACGACCGCGATCAGCCGGTGCTCGCCTGGAGCCAGGTCGGTGAAGGTGAAGTCGCTTTGGCCCCGGCCCAGATGGATAATGCCCGTCACTCCCTGAGGGATCTTCTCGTCGAGCGGGGTTACGTCGACGTCGAGAAGCAGGTGATGATGGCCCGTGCCCGGTCGATTTTCAGTGGCCGGGACGATCTCGACTCCCTGGGCCTGCAACACGACCTGGATCTCCGTCGCCGTGAGGGTGTCGCCGTCACCGGGGTGCACGATCCGGACCTGGGGTGAGAGCTTCTTGGTGCAGCTGGCGATGAAGAGGGCGAGAGGGACGAAACGCAGGAGAGCGACCCTGAAAGGCATGCGGCACAATATACCGGTGAAACACGCCGCGTCTTGACACTCATCTCTACATGAGTAATACTACAGATGTAGAACTTAGTCGAACGCAACCTCGCAGCAGTCCCGCCCGTCCAACGGGGGTATGGATGGCCGACCATGCGCTCACGGCGCTCCAGTTAGCCCTCATGCAAGTGCTCTGGGCCCAGGGCGAGGCAACGGTACAAGAGGTCCTGAAGGGTCTCGACCGGCGACTCGCACAATCCACCGTCGCGACGCTGCTCAGCCGTCTGGAGAAGAAAGGGCTCGTCACCCACCGCGTTGCAGGCCGGCAGTACGTGTACCGCGCCGTCATCACGGAGCCCGAAGTCCGGCAGACGATGGTGCAGGGGCTCACGATGCTGGCGGACGACCTGTTCGACGGCGATGTCGCCGCCCTCGTCAGCCACCTGCTCACCGCCCGTGACGTGAACCGCGACGACCTGGCGCGCGTGAAGGCTCTCATCGAGGCGAGGGAGCGCGAGCTCCGCGGGAAGAAGGCGTGACTCCGATCCACGCCTGGCTCGCGACCTACGCCCTCCACAGCACGGTCCTCCTCGGGGCGGTGGCGCTCGGGACCGCACTTGCGGTCAAGCGCGACGCCTGGCGGGACACCCTCTGGAAAGCCGCCCTCCTTGGCGGGTTCGTTACGACGACGCTCCAGCTCAACCTTGGAATCCGGCCCCTCGTCGGCCGCGTGGAGCTTGGGGTGGCGAAGAGCGCGACCCCCGTCACAGGCGAGCCTGCGACCGTGCCCACGGCGGTGCTGCGCGGGCTCGAGATCGAGCGGGGAACGCCGTTCGAGTCGCAGGACAGACCGGCGATCCTAACGCAACGCAACCGCGGCTACGCAGAGCGGCACGCTGGGACGCCGTGGCCCTGGCCGTCCCTGCTGCTCGCCATGTGGGGCGCCGGGGCCGGTGGACTGCTCGTGAGGGTGGCCCGCCGGCAGCTGCGCCTTCACCGCCTGCTCCGCGATCGTCGCGACGTCAGGGACGAGCGGGTACTTGCGATCCTCACGCGGCTCCGCCGGAACGCGGGATTATGGCGCCCGGTGCGTCTCTCGTCCACGCCGCGCTGCTCGACGCCGCTCGCCCTGGGTACGTCCGAGATCTGCGTGCCGGACCGGCTGCTGGGGACCCTCGCGCCGGACGAGCAGCGGGCCGCGCTCGCGCACGAGCTGGCCCATCTCGCGCGGCACGACCCACTGTGGCAGCTCGTCGCCGGGGTGCTTGAGGCCGTGTTCTTCTTCCAGCCCTTGAACCAGCTGGCGCGGCGGCGGC
Organism: Gemmatimonadales bacterium; assembly: GCA_035763805.1. Classification (GTDB taxonomy): domain Bacteria; phylum Gemmatimonadota; class Gemmatimonadetes; order Gemmatimonadales; family GWC2-71-9; genus DASUAL01. The sequence goes on along the minus strand of DASUAL010000092.1, from coordinate 21,907 downwards.
TGCGCGAGGCGGCCGAGCATTTGTGTGACGACTGGGCCGTGCGCCAGACCGGATCGGCCATCGGGCTGGCGCGCTGCCTCGCCGCCGTGGCGTCATGGGTCACGCCGGACGCGGAGCCCGTGCGGCACGCTACGCTGGCCATGGCCGAGGGCGGCTCGCCGCTTCTGAAGCGCGTCGAGCGGCTGCTCGCCGGCGGCCTCGATGGGGTTGTAGCGGGTCCGCGCACCCGTTCCGCGGTCGCGGTGGGGCTCGTGGTCCTAGTGCTTGGCGCCGCGCCCGTGGTGTCGCAGCACGGGGGCGCATCGCCTCCAACCGCTCCATCTCCGTCGGCCCGCAGTGCTCGCGATGTCGGGCCGGCTCAGAGCCCGGTGCAAGTCCGGCGCCACCCGGACCCGTCGCAACCCTTCGATCGGCGCTACGCTTGGGCGCTCGCCGAGGGCAGGCGCCACGGCGAGCGAGAGTACTGGGTTGCATACGTGTTGGAGTCCGTCCTCCCGGCGCGGCACCGCTATGCGACGGATAGTGACGCGCGGAGGGATGTCGGCGCGCTGCCTACGCTCGGGCAGTTGCTGTTCGAGCCGACCTGGCATCCGGACGACCCGTCGACCGATCGCGACGTCGTCGTCCTGGCCAGGGTTCGGGCCGCGGCAGCCGGAAGCGTGTCCCTCGTCCGCATCGCCGGCAGGAGTCCGGCGCTGGAAGTGGAGCTCGGGGGCTTGACGATCTACTGCCTCGGCCCGGGCGACGACGCGGCGAGCATCGCGTTCCTCGAGTCGCTGCGGCGCGAGACGAGTAACCTCGCGCTGCGCAAGACGCTGATCGATCTCGTCGCCATCCACCACGACCGCGAGCGTGTCGTGCCCATCCTGCTCGATGTCCTCGAGGGAGGCGACGGCGCCGATGTCCGGGGGGCGGCTGCCGAGGGGCTCGCCCGGCACCCATCCGCCAGCGTACTCGCGCGGCTCCGCCGCGCGGCGTTCGAGGACCGCTCCGACAGGGTGCGCGCCGAGGCGGCCGAGGCCCTGGGCGAGACCGGCGCTGAGGACGCCGTCGCAGTGCTCGAGGAGATCATCCGCCGCGCGCCGTCGATCCAGGCGCGGCTCGAGGCCGTCGAGGCGCTCGGGGGCTTCCGCCGGCCCGACGTGCTCGACAAGCTCGTGGGCATCGCGTCCAATGGGTCCGACCAGCGCGTGCAGCTGGAGGCCGTCGAGACGATCGCCGAGGCGAATCTTCCCGAAGCCGGGCCGGTGCTCGAGCGGATCGCACGCGAGCATCCCCAATCAGCTGTCCGGGGCAAGGCGCTGGAATCGCTCGCCCGCTGGCGCGACCATTTCGAGCCGGGCCCGAATCCCAACCCAAACTACGATCCTGGCAACCTCGATCCCGGCAACGTCGATCCCGACAGCGTGGACTCGGGCCCCTCCGATCCGGATGACTCTCCGCGCGCGGAGCGGCTCCCCGTCACGGCCCAGGACATCTCGCGCGCGCGGGTCAACGCGGAGCGCTTCGCCGATGGACCCGACGGTCCGGCGGTACGGCGGCTCGCCGCCGCGCTTGGTCACGAGCCGCTCCACGACGCCGACCTGGTGCGGGACCGTGCCACATGGGCGCTGTCACGCATGGAGCGAGGCGCGGTGGTGGCGCCGCTCGTCGCCGCGCTGGGCGACGAGGACCGGCGCGTCCGCGCCTACGCCGCGTGGGCGCTCGAGGTCACGGAGGATCAGCGTGCCGCGGTACCCCTGCGCGAGGCGCTGCGCGATTCTCACTGGCGCGTGCGCGCGCATGCGGCCTACGGCATCGGTACTCTGGCCGACCGGCAATCGACCGCTGAGCTGGCCCGTCTCCTGCTCGACGCGCGGTGGCACGTACGGGTCGCGGCAGCAGAAAGCCTCGAGCGCATCGGCGATCCGGCGGCCATTCCTGCCCTGCGCCGCGCCCTCGGCGACGTGCACGTCGGTGTCCGCGATGCGGCGGCGTCGGCGCTCGTGAGACTCGGTCGCACCTAGCCGGCCAGACACCCCGCTTCGCCGTCGAGCGCAACGGAGGAGCCTCGGCATGTATCGTCGTTGGCCACTCGTGCCTGTCGCGCTGCTCGTCTCGAAGCCCGCGGTCGCGCAGGCCCAGGACGGCGCCACCGCCACCCGGCGCGTCGTCGCGGAGCGGGTCGCGGGCCGTGCCCCCCACGTGGACGGCCGGCTGGAGGAGCCGGTGTGGGCCTCTCCAGAGCCAGCCGCCGACTTCGTGCTGCGCGAGCCCACCGAGGGCGCGCCCGCGCCCGAGCGCACCGAGGTGCGGTTCCTCTATGCCGAGGACGCACTCTACATCGGTGCGCGGATGTACAGCGACACCCCGGCCGCCGTGCGCACCCTGGTGGCGCGGCGCGATCGGGAGATCCCGTCGGAGCAACTCGTCGTGTCGCTCGACACCCGCGCCGACCGTCGCACTGCCTATAGCTTCGCGGTTACACCGGGCGGCGTCCGCACGGACTATTTCCATCCCTCGGACTTCGAGGACGCGCGGGACTACTCATTCGATCCGGTGTGGGAGGCGAAGACCACGGTCGACTCGCTCGGCTGGACGGCGGAGATGCGCATCCCCTTCACCCAGCTCCGCTACAACCCCGCTACGGAGCAGGTGTGGGGCGTGAACCTCGTACGTCGCGTCCCCGCCCGAAACGAGGAAGCCTTCTGGAGCCTGGTGCGCCGAAACGAGACGGGCTGGTCGTCGCGCATGGGCCGGCTGGAGGGAATCGGCCAGATTCCGCCGGCGCGCCGCCTCGAGCTCGCCCCGTACCTCGCGGCCAACGCGACCCGGGTGGGCGCGCTCGATCCCGCCGACCCGTTCTCCGAGCGCTACGACGCGACGCTGCGAGCGGGGGGCGACGTGAAGATGGGCCTCGGCCCGAACCTCACGCTCGAAGCGACGTTCAATCCGGACTTCGGGCAGGTGGAGGCTGATCCTGCCGAGGTGAATCTCACCGCTTTCGAGACGTTCTTCGAGGAGCGGCGGCCGTTCTTCATCGAGGGCGCCGACCTGTTCGGCGGCCGCGGGACGTTCTACTCGCGCCGCATCGGTGCGCCGCCCCCCGGCACCGCCGGCGGCGACTACGCGGAGTCGCGTACCAGCACGACCATTCTGGGTGCCGCCAAGGTGACCGGGCGGCTGCCTTCAGGACTGTCGCTCGGCGCGCTTTCTGCCGTGACCGCACGGGAAAGGGTGGCGATCTATGACACCGCGACCGCGTCGTACGGGACCGCCGAGGTGGCGCCGCTCACGGCGTATGGAATCGTGACGGCGCGACAGGAGCTCGGCCGCGATCGGTCGACGCTCGCCGGGGCGTTCACCGTGGTCGAGCGGGACCTGGACGCAAGTGCCCCGCTTGCCGCGGTGGTGGCGCGTCGCGCCTACACGGGGCTCGTCGACGGCCGGCTTCGGTGGGCGGGCGGCAGGTACGACGCGAGCGCGTACCTGGGGTTCAGCGCCGTCTCGGGCGATCCGCGCGCGATCCTCACGCAGCAGCGCTCAGCGCGTCGCTACTTCCAGCGCCCGGACGCCGACTACGTCGACCTCAATCCGCGGCGCACCAGGCTCTCCGGGATCACGGCCGGGATCAACCACAGCAAGCTGGGGGGGAACTGGCTGTGGGACATCGACTACACTCACGAGTCGCCGGGGCTCGAGCTCAACGACATCGGGTCCCTCGGCACGGCGGACGACCGGGCGTTCTCCTCGAATATCCGCTACCGCCGCACGCGGCCGGGGCGCTTGTTCCACAACTGGTCGCTCGGCGTGTTTCAGTCCGCTCTCTGGAACTTCGGCGGAGTGCGGAACTTCGCGGCGTTCGGCCCGTTCGGCAGCGCCACGTTCAAGAACTTCTGGCGCACCGAATTCGAGCTCGACCTGTACCCGCGGTCGTTGAGCGACGACCTTACACGCGGCGGGCCGCTGATGCGGGCGGCGAGCGGATGGGAATTCGACGTATTGCTCGCGAACCAACGCGGCGCTCGGACCCAGTGGTTCGTGCGGGTGACCGGCGGCCGGGACGAGCTGGACGGGTGGTTCGTCGGCACCAACGGCAGCCTGTCGGCCCGGCCGGGAACGCAGTGGGAGCTATCGCTCACGCCGCGCTACCTGCGGCGCGTTGCGTCGCGCCAGTACGTCGACACGCGCGGGGGCGGCGGTGCCGCCACGTTCGGCGGGCGCTACATCTTTTCCTACATCGAGCAGAGCGAGGTCGTGGCGCAGCTCCGGCTGAGTTACGCCATCCAGCCCGATCTCACGCTCGAAGGGTACGTCGAGCCCTTCGCCTCGAGCGGGCGCTACCGCGATTTCGGGGAGCTCGTGGCCGCCAAGGGCTTCGACCTTCGCACCTACGGCACGGCTGGCACCACGATCACCCGGAACGGCGATACGACCTACGCGGTCACGGACGGCCCGAGCGAGTTCAGCTTCGACGTGCCCGACTTCGACGTGCGGTCGCTGCGGAGCAACGTCGTGCTGCGCTGGGAGTGGCAGCCCGGCAGCACGCTGTTCCTGGTGTGGCAGCAGAGCCGGTTACGGCGCGGCATCCCTGTGGGCGACGTGGGGCCGGACGGGCTGTGGGACGCGTTCGGAGCGCCGGGGGACCACTTCGTGGTGCTCAAGGTGAGCTACTGGATTCCCGTGCGGTGAGCGGGCACGGGCCGAGCGGCCGGAGGTCCTGCACGGCGCGCGCGAGCGTGAGCACCGCCTCCTCCTTCTGTGCCCTCCCGACGATCTGGAGCCCCACCGGCAGCCCGTCCGGGTCCAGGCCGCACGGCACCGATGCCACCGGCAACCCTGCGAGACTGAGGACGAAGGTCGGCGCGATCCAGTCCACGTAGGTCTGCATCGGCTGGCCGGCGATCGTCTCGGGATAGTTCTGCTCGACCGGGAAAGGCGGAACCGCCATGCAGGGCGTGAGCAGGTGGTCGAAGTGCTCGAAGAACTCACGGAACCGGTGCCACACCTCGCTGCGGGCGGCTTCGGCGTCGGCGAGTTGGGGCGCCGTCGTGGCCAGCCCCGCCCGCACGTTGTTCGCGACGTTCGTGCCGAACCGATCGAGCCTGTCGAGCCGGGAGTGCATCCAGGCGAGGAACCACAGGCCGCGGAGCGCCAGGAACGCCGGACGGGCGAACGAGAGGTCGAAGTCGACGACCTCCACCGTCGCCCCGGCCTGCTCCAGCGCGCGGACGGCGTCGCGGCATACGCGCTCGAGGCGCGCGTCGATGCCGATCCCCGCGATGTCGGCGCAGTAGGCGAGCCGTCGCCCCGTCGGCGCGCCAGCCCGCACCGCGTCGGCGAACTCGCGGCCTGCGGTGGGCTGGCACAGCGGCGCGTACGGGCTCGGTCCCGCAACGGCCTCGAGCATGAGGGCGACGTCTTCAGCCGTTCGCGCGACCGGACCCGTGACCTGGAGCGTGTCCCACACCCAGTCGGCCGGATGCGTGGGGACGAGGCCCACCGACGGCCGGAGTCCCACGACCCCGCAGAACGACGCCGGGATCCGGAGCGAGCCGCCCAGGTCGGTTCCCTCGGCGAGGGCGATCATTCCAGTGGCGAGCCCGGCCGCACCCCCGCCCGTCGAGCCGCCGGCGCTCTTCGTCAGGTCCCATGGATTCCGCGTCGGCCCGAACACCTCGTTGAACGTGTTGCCTCCCGCCGCGAACTCGGGACAGTTGGTCTTGCCGAGGATCACCGCGCCCGCCGCGCGCAGCCGCCGGACCACCAGCGCATCCTCGGCGGGGAGGTGGTCCTTGTAGAGCGGTGAGCCGTACGTGGTGCGCAGCCCGGCGACCGGCGTGACGTCCTTGATGCCCACGGGCAGGCCGCAGAGTGATCCGGGATTCTCGCCGCGCGCCAGCCGGCGCTCGAGTTCGCGGGCGTCGTCCAGCGCGCGCGGGTTGAGCGTGACCACGGCATTGACTGCTGGGTTGTGCCGCTCCACGCGATCCAGGCATGCCTGCACGACTTCGACCGGTGACACGTCACGGGCCCGGACGAGCCGGGCGAGATCGGAGGCGGGAAGGTCAGCGAGCTCGCGCGACATCTGGACCGGACGCGAGGAGCGGGGACCCTGGAGGCGCGGGTCCCAGGGGCGCAGTGGGGTGGTTGTCGTGGAGCCGCGCCGGAACGGGTCCCCGCTGGAGCGTCACGGGGCCTCCCACGTGCCGAAGAACGCTACCACACGCGCGAACGCCGCCTCGCCCCCCTTGAACTTCCACGGAAAGCACCCGACGATCAGCCGCTTGTTCTGGAGCTCGGGAGCCTCGATCTCGCCGCCCAGGTTCTCGATGTGGATGCAGTCCTTGGGAAACAGCGCGTTGTGGGTCAGCTGGTAGGCAGAGTCGGGGAACATCCGGTCCACCGCGTCTTTGCCGCCGAACTTCTTCTCCGCCTTCGCCCGCACGCGGTCGCAGTGCCCGTGGGCGCCTTTGCCCAGGAACCGGCCGATCGGGAGGTTCATCGGGTGGTCGGTGGAGACGCAGTCCACTCCCCAGACGTGGACCCGCTTTTCCAGCAGCCAGGGGACGAGGTCGGGATGCGCCCCGGGGTGGTAGTGGTAGTAGCGCTCCTCGTCCGGTGTGGCGCCGAAGTCCGCGTACCTGTGCCACCCCGTGTGCAAGAGCAGGATGTCGCCCCGCTTGATCTCGACCCGTTTCTCGATCATCTGGGGCGTGTACACCGCCAGTTCGTCCATCTCGTCGCGCAGGTCCACGATCACCCCCGGGCCGCACAGCCAATCGAGCGGCAGCTCGTCGATGGTCTTGCCGGCGGTGACGAAGTGACGCGGCGCGTCGAGGTGCGTGCCCATGTGGTTCGAGGTCATGATGTATTGTGCGTTCACGCCGTGCTCGGCCTTGCGCTTGATGTACTTCACCTCGAACGGCGGGTAGTAGGGCCAGAACGAGCTGCGCTCGTTCAACGGTTGCGAGAGATCGTACAGCTTCATGGGGCAACCTCCGGGTTACCGAGTGAATGCGGAATGGCAATGGGAGTCTCGATCACTGCTCGACCTTCCCTTTCAACTCCGCATTCCACATTCCGAATTCCGCATTCATGAGCACCCAATACACGGAGAACGAGACAATGGTTGCTGAAAACCACGCGCCGTCGAACAGGAAGCGGAGCGCCGGGTGGAGCGTCCCCGCGAGGGCGACGGCGATCCCTGCGACGAGGGCCACGACCGCCCGCCGGTTCACTCCGCGCGTGTAGGCATAGGCTCCGCGCTCGTCGTAGAGGTCGCGCAGCGACAGCTCGCCCCGCCGGATCACGACGTAGTCGCAGATGATCACGCCACCGACGGCGCCGAGCAGGCCCGAATACGTAATGAGCCACGTCTGATACATGTCGAGCAGCTTCCAGGGGAAGATGACAATCCCGATCGCTCCGGCAAGCAGGCCGCCCCGCCTGAAGCTGATGCGCTGTGGGCTCAGGTTCGCGAAGCTGTTCGCGGGGGCCACGATGTTGGCCGCGATGTTCGTGGTGAGCGTCGCGACGGCGAGCGCCACCATCGCGACGAGGCCGAGCGCCGGATTCCCCGACTCCACGGTGAGCCGGGCGAGCAGGTCCACGGGGTTCCAGATCGCCTGTCCGTAGAGGATGAGCGTGGCGCTCGTCACGGCGACGCCGATGAAGGCGAACAGCGGCATCGTGGTAAGCAGGCCGAGCGCCTGGCCGAGCGCTTGGTCGCGCTGACTCTTCGCGTACCGGGTGAAGTCGGGGATGTTGAGCGACAGCGTGGCCCAGTAGCCGACCATCGCCGTGACCCAGGGGATGAAGACACCCAAGAACGACGTCTGTGTCGTGGCCGGGCGCAGGGCGTCCGCCTGCCGGAGGATCGCGCCGATCCCCCCGACCCGCAGCGCCGCCCAGGCGAGCAGGGCGAGCCCCGTGACGATCAGGAACGGCGCCGACAGCGTCTCGAGCCACTTGATGCTCTCGGTCCCCGCCCACACGAAGTAGAGGTTGATCACCCAGAAGAGCAGGAAGCTCAGGTAGTGCGGCACGCCGTATCCCATGAACCGCCACTCCCCGCCCAGCGCCCGCCATCCGGGCCACAGGATCTCGAGCAGCGCATTGATCGCCAGCCCGCCGATCCACGTCTGGATCCCGAACCATCCGCATGCGACCACCGAGCGGAGCAGCGACGGGATGTGGGCGCCGCGGGGACCGAAGGCAGCCCGCGCGTAGACCGGGAACGGGATCCCGTAGCGCGTCCCCGCGTGCGCGTTGATCACCAGCGGGACGAGCACAATGGCGTTGCCGAGCAGAATCGCGACGAGGCTCTGCCACCAGTTCATCCCGGCGTCGATCATGCTCGCCGCGAGCATGTACGTCGGGATACAGACGCTCATCCCGACCCAGAGCGAGGCGATGTGCCACACGTTCCACGTCCGCTGGCCGATCCCGGTGGGTGCTAGGTCCGCGTTGACGAGCGCCGAGGCAGGCAGCGCCTCGGGGAGCTCGACCATGTCTCGGCGAGTCACGCGACGTGCCCCGCGCGCTCGAACGCCCGCACCAGCGCGCGGCGCGTGAGCACGGCCGCGAGGTGCCGGCGATACCCCGCGGACGCGTGGATGTCCGAGGGCGGGTCTGCATCACGCGTCGCGGCGGCCTCGGCCGCCGCGCGAACGACGTCCTCGGACGGCGTCTGGCCCGCGAGGACCCTGGCGGCCTCCGCGGCGAGCACCGGCCCGCCGCCCACGGACAGCAGGGTGATCCGTGCCTCGCGGCAGCGGCCACGCTCGTCCAGCGTCACGACCGCCGCCACGCCGACGAGCGCGTAGTCGCCGTGGCGGCGCGCTACTTCCAAGAACGCCGTCGCGCTCCGCGCGGGCAGCGGCGGCAGCGCGATCTCGACCAGCAGCTCGTCGGGCGCGAGCGCGGTGCCGAAGAGCCCCGTGAAGAACTCGGCCGCAGGGATCGTACGCGAGCCCGAGCGGCTCCGCGCCTCGAACCGCGCGGCGAGCGCCACCATCACGGCGGGGAGCTCGGCCGCGGGGTCGGCGTGCGCGAGGCTCCCGCCCACCGTGCCGCGGTTGCGGATCTGGGGGTGCGCGACGAACGGCAGCGCTTCTGCAAGCAGCGGTGCCGCGCCCTGGACGGCGGAGCTTCGCTCCACCACGCGCTGGCGCGTCATCGCGCCGATCCGGAGGCCGCCCTCTGCGGGGCGCACGTAGGCGAGCTCGGCCAGGCGGTTCAGGTCCACCAGCACGCCCGGCCGGGCGAGCCGGAAATTCATGGCCGGGATCAGGCTCTGGCCGCCGGCGAGGGGCTTCGCCTCACCCGCGCGCGCAGCCAGAAGTGCGAGCGCCTCGTCCAGCGTGTCGGGACGGTGGTACTCGAAGGCCGCTGGTTTCACCGGGAACTCCCCCCCGCGAGGCGCGCGCGCAGCTCCTTGTTCAACGCCTCGAGCCCCTGGCGCGTCATCAGCTTGGCCACCTGATCGAGGAGGCGCTGGCCGACCCCCGCGATCTTCCCGCCCACCTGGAGTTCGGCCGTGTACTTCATCAATGTGCCGCCGTCCGCCAGCACCTCGAGCGCGACCCGGGCACTGCCGCGCGTGAAGCCAAGCGTGCCCTTCGAGTCCACCTCCATCGCGTAGTACTGGGGCGGCACCTTGTCCTTGAGCATCACGGAGACCGTGAACTCAGCGGCAGTCACCGGTCCCACACCCACCTGCATCACGCCGTCGAAGCGGTCTTCACCGGCGCGCACCAGCCGCTTCGCTCCGGGCAGCACCTTCACCAGCACGTCGGGGTTCTGGAGCAGCTCCCACACCGTCTCGCGCGGCCCCTGGAAGGTGAACGTCCCCTCGACGATCATCGCTTGGGGCGCCCCCCCGCACCGCCACGCCCGGCTTGGGTGATCAACTCGAACAGCCGGTTCGGGCTGAGCGGGATCTCCGTGATCTCCACGCCGTAGTCGCTGAGGGCGTCCTCGACGGCCTGCGCGAACGCCGCGCCCGTGGGGATCGCGCCGGCCTCGCCCACGCCCTTCACGCCCAGGGGGTTCAAGGGGGATGGAGTCTCTCGATGCGCCGTCTCGACGGGCGGCACGTCGGTCGCCGTGGGCAGCAGGTAGTCCATGAACGAGGCATTCAGGAGCTGACCGTTCTCGTCGTACACGAGCTGCTCGTAGAAGGCGTTTCCGATGCCGTGCGCCACGCCGCCCTGGATCTGGCCGTCCACCAGCAGGGGATTGATGACCCGCCCGCTGTCATGCACCACGACGTAGCGCCGCACCTCGACCAGCGCCGTCTCGGGATCGACCTCCACAATCGCCGCGTGCACGCCGTTCGCCGTGCTGCCCCGGGCCGGCCCGAAGTACGCCGTCGCCTCGAGCCCGGGCTCGGTGCCGGGCCGTACGGCGCCGCGCAGCGGATTGGCTTTGAGCGCGAGCTCGCCCAGCGAGACGGCGGAATCGGGGGCGCCCCGCACCCGCACGTGCCCGTCCGCAAGCTCGAGGTCCTGCTTCGCCGCTTCGAGATGACGGCTCGCGACGTCGAGGATCCGCTCGCGCACGGCGAGGGCGGCGGCGTGGCAGGCACTGCCCGCCACGACGGCGCCGCGACTCGCGAACGTGCCGGTGCCCCAGTGGAATTCGCGCGTGTCGCCCGTGATCACGTGCACCCGTTCCACGTCCACGCCCAGCACCTCGGCGACGATCTGGGCGAACGCGGTGAAGTGTCCCTGCCCTTGAGTCCCGACGCCGGTCGCGACCCGCACGCGGCCGCTCGGCTCCACGGTGACGCGCGCGCCCTCGTAGGGTCCGATTCCCGTGCCTTCGACGTAGCACACGACCCCAATCCCCACGTGTCGTCCCGCGGCACGCAGCCGGGGCTGCTCGTCTCGCACGAACCGCTCGTAGCCGATGATCCGCAGCGCCTCGTCGAGCGCCGGCGCGTAGTCGCCGCTGTCGTACACGAGCGGCGCCGAGTCCTGGAAGATGATCTCGTGGTTGTGGGGAAACTGCTCTGGCCGGAGCAGATTGCGCCGGCGGATCTCGGCGCGGTCGATCCCGAGCTCCGCGGCGGCGAAATCGAGCAGCCGCTCCATCACGAAGACGCCGTGCTGGCGGCCCGCACCGCGGACCGGCGTGACGATCGTCTTGTTCGTGAAGACGGCGGTGAACTCGCTCTCGTAGGTGGGCACGTCGTAGGGTCCGAGCAGGGTGCATTGGCTGTTGATCGGCACCGTGAGCCCGTAGGGATCGTATGCGCCGGTGTCGTGGAGGAACACGTCGCGCACACCGAGGATCTTGCCGTCGCGCGCGATCGCGAGCTCGGCGTCGTGGACCTGGCCGCGCTCCTGGGTCGTGGCGTAGAAGTTCTCCTGCCGGTCTTCCGTCCATTTGACCGGGCGACCGAGGCGGAGCGCCGCCCATGGCACCAGCAGCTCCTCCGGGTAGAACATCATGATCTTCGGCCCGAATCCGCCGCCCACGAACGGTGCGATGACGCGCACCTGCGACTCGAGCAGGCCGAGCAGGCTGGCGAGGCCGTTCCGAATCGGGATCGGCGCCTGCGTCGTGTCCCAAACCGTGAGCTCTTCGGCGCGCGGGTCCCACTGCGCTGCCACCGCGCGGTTCTCGATTGCGGCCGACGCGCCGCGGTCGTAGCGGAAGCGGCGCCTGATCGTCGCGTGCGCCCCGGCGCGGGCCCGCCCGTAATCCCCCTTTCGCTGCACCACGTGGGCCGCGACGTTCGAGGGCAGGTGGTCGTGCACGAGCGGGGCGCCCGGGGCGAGCGCGGCCTCGACGTCCACCACCGCGGCGAGCGGCTCCGCGTCCACCATGACGTCGTCGAGCGCGTCTTCGGCGAGGTAACGGCTCTCCGCAACGACCATCGCGATCGGCTCGCCGACGTGGCGGACCTTGTCCCTCGCCAAGGGGAGCTGGGTGCACGCGTTGAATACGAGCCCGGCGATCGGCGGCGGCGGGACAAGCAGCGGGCCGGGGCGCCAGTAGTCACCCAGGTCTGCCGCGGTGTACACCGCGACCACGCCGGGGCGGCGCCGGGCGGCGGCGACGTCTACAGTACGCAGGCAGGCGTGGGCGTGCTGGCTCCGTAGGAAGGCGACGTGCAGCATCCCCTCGACCTGGACGTCGTCGACGAAGAGCGCGCGGCCGGTGAGCAGCCGCGCGTCCTCGTTGCGACGCACGCGCTCACCGACGTAGCGACGGGGAGGGCGGGGGGGGCGGGGGGGCGTCACACGCGAGCTTCACGGCCGCGACGATGTTCTGGTAGCCGGTGCAGCGACACAGATTCCCCGAGAGCGCCTCGCGGATCTCGCGCTCGTTCGGGGATGGATGGTCGCGCAGGAACGGGACGAGCGTCATCAAGATGCCCGGGGTGCAGAAGCCGCACTGCAACGCATGGGCCTCGCGGAACGCGGCCTGGAGCGGGTGCAGCGACTCGCTCCCTGCTCCCCCGCCGTCCGGAGCCAGGCCCTCGACCGTCGTGACCTCGTGCCCGTCGGCCTGGATCGCGAACATGAGACACGACCGCACCGCCTCGCCGTCCAGCAGGACAGTGCAGGCGCCGCACACGCCGTGCTCGCACCCCACATGCGTGCCGGTGAGCCCGAGCTCGTAGCGCAGGAAATCGGAGAGGAGCAGCCGCGGCTCCACCGCGCGCTCGCACGGCACGCCGTTCACGGTCATCTGTGCGGCCACTCGGTCCTTCACGCTGCGCCCTCCGCGGTTCGGGGCCGGAAAACGGCGGCGCCCACGCCCAGGAGGCCGCTTCAAGCCGACGCGGCCAGACAGGCGGGGCGCTGGACGGCAGGTCGAGGCGCTAACGTACTCCCCGGCCCGAGGCGCAGCAAGCGGCCGTTATTGCCGTTTGCCCCGCGGCCGACCACAATTGGAACCCATGCACCGCCGCGAAGGGCTCGCCAAGCTCACCGGACGCGAGCGCTACGTCGACGACCTGCCGCTCGAGGGCGGGCTCTGGGGCATGACGGTCCGGAGTCCAGCACCGCGCGGCCGCATTACGGCCGTCCGGTTCCGTCCCGAGGTCGATTGGTCGGAGGTGGTCGTCGTCGACGCCCGAGACATCCCCGGGCGGAACGAGATCATCCTCATCGAGCGGGACCAGCCCGTGCTCGCGGCGGGCTATGTGCGGCACGTGCACGAAGCGGTGCTGCTCGTGGCGCACCCCTCGCGCGAGGTGGCGCGCCGAGCCGCCCGGGCCGTGGAGGTCGTGGTCGCGCCCGAGTCCCCGGCACTCGACTTCCGGGTCCCGCCGCGACCGGAGCAGATCCAGTACGGGCCGGACAACGTGCTCAAGCGGCTCAAGATCGAGAAGGGGGACGTGGAGCGAGCCCTCGCGGCAGCCCCCGTCGTGGTCGAGCGCGTGTACGAGACGGGCGCGCAGGAGCACGTCTACCTGGAGACGCAGGGCATGATCGCCTGGCTCGAAGACGACGTGCTCGTGGTGAAGGGCTCGATGCAGTGCCCTTACTACGTACTGAACGCGCTCAAGCACGCGCTTGGGCGCGACGAGCACCGCGTGCGGGTGATTCAGACGCCGACGGGCGGCGGGTTCGGTGGCAAGGAGGAATACCCCTCGACCATCGCGCTGCACGCGGCACTGCTCGCCCTCAAGGCGGGCCGCCCGGTGAAGCTCGTCTACGATCGCCCCGAGGACATGGCGGCGACCACCAAGCGCCATCCGTCGCGCGTGCGCCACCGCACGGGGCTCACCAAGGACGGTCGGCTCCTCGCCCAGGACATCGAGGTGGTGCTCGACGGCGGCGCCTACGTGACGCTGTCGCCGGTGGTGCTCAGCCGCGGGATCATTCACGCGGCGGGACCCTACTCCTGCGACAACGTGCGCATCCAGGGGCGCGTGATGTTCACGAATGCGGTGCCGTTCGGCGCGTTTCGCGGGTTCGGCGCCCCGCAAACGTTGTTCGCCTGCGAGCGACACATGGACGTGATCGCGCAGACGCTCGGGCTCGATTCCGTGGAGTTGCGCCGGATCAATCTGATCCGGGACGGGCAGCGCACCGCGACGGGCCAGGTGATCCGGGACGGCACGGACCGCGTCGCCGTGCTCGAGCGCGCCCTCGCCGTCTCGGGCTACCGCGAGAAGCAGCGCGCCCATCGGGCGTTCAACGCGGCGCACCGGGCGATGCGGCGCGGCATCGGGCTCGCCACTTTCTATCACGGCGCCGGGTTCACGGGCGGCGGCGAGGTGCACCTGAACTCCCGGCTCCGGGTTGCGGGGTTGCCGGATGGCCGGGTCGAGGTCCTGAGCGCGAACATCGAGATGGGGCAGGGGACGCTCACGGTGTTCACCCAGATCGCGGCCGATCGGCTCGGACTCGCACCCGAGGACGTCGTGATCGGCGAGGCGGACACGGCGCGCGTGCCCAACAGCGGACCGACCGTGGCCTCACGCACCACGATGGTGGTGGGGCGCCTGATCGAGCGCGCCTGCGACGACCTGCGCCATCGCCTGGGACTCGACGACCGCGCGCGGGGCCGCACGGTGCGGGACGCCGTCGTGCGCTGGCACCGGGAGCACCCGGGGCAGCGGCTGCTGGGCGAGGCGGTCTACGAGCCTCCACCCGGGATCACTTGGGACGAGGAACGCTATCAGGGGGACGCCTACGGAGCGTTCGCCTGGGCCGCCTACGTCGCCGAGGTGGAAGTGGACCTGCGCACGTGCGCCACGCGGGTAATCGACTTCGTCGCCGTGCAGGAGGTCGGGAAGGTGATCAATGAGACCCTGGCGCGGGGCCAGGTCCAGGGCGGCGTGGTGCAGGGGATCGGCTGGGCACTGATGGAGGAGTGCAGGTTCACCGATGGAGCGATGGTCAATAACCAGCTCACGAACTACCTCATCCCCACGAGCGACGATGTTCCGCCGATCCGTGTGGCGTTCGTCGAGAACCCCTACGCGCATGGCGGACAGGGCGCGAAGGGGCTGGGCGAGCTCCCCATCGACGGGCCCGGGCCCGCGATCTTGAACGCCGTGGCGGCGGCCACGGGCGCGGACCCGCGGGCGATCCCGCTCACTCCGGAGCGCCTCATGGAGATTGCGGATTTCGGATTTCGGACTGCGGATTCGAGGGCGTCATGAGTGCCCAATCCGCAATCCGCAATCCACAATCCGCAATCTCGATCACGTTCACCCTCAACGGCTCACCGGTATCCCTTTCGATCGATTCCGCCGAGCGCCTGCTCGATACGCTGCGCTACCGCCTGGGGCTCACGGGCACCAAGGAAGGGTGTGGGGAAGGAGAGTGCGGTGCCTGCACCGTGTACTTGGACGGTCTGCCGGTGAACGCCTGCCTCGTGCCGACCTACCAGGTGCGAGGTAGCCGGGTGGAGACCGTCGAGGCGCTCGACCCGGAGCGGCTCGAGCCCTTCCTCGCCCACGGGGCGACGCAGTGCGGCGCCTGCACCCCCGGCGTCGTGATGACGGCGCTGTGGATCCGCGCCCACCCCGAGCTCCTCGAGACGCACACGATCCGCGAGCTCATGGCCGGCAACCTGTGCCGCTGCACGGGCTACGACGGCATCGTGGATGCGGTGGCCACGGGCCACGGCCCCGACCTCGGACGCCGATGACCGTCCTGTTGCCCGAGACCGAGCGTGAGGCGCTCGAGATGCTCGCTGCGGCGAACGGCGCCGCGGTCCCGATCGCCGGCGGTACCGACCTCCTGGTGTATTGGCCCGTTCGGGTCGAGGCGCGCGACCGGACCTACGCGGACCTGTCGCAGCTCCAAGCCCTGAAACCGCTCCGCTGGAGCGACGGCGAGCTCGTCCTGGGCGGTCTCACGACGTATTGGGACGTCATCCGGGACGAGCGCATCCGGCGCGAGTTCCCGCTGCTCGTGGCGGCAGCCCGCCAGGTCGGTGCGATCCAGATCCAGGCGCGCGGCACCTGGGCCGGAAACATCGTGAATGCCTCGCCCGCGGCGGACGGGGTGCCAGTGCTCATGGCATACGACGCGGTCGTCGTGCTGGAGTCGCTGCGCGGTCGAGAGGAGGTGCCGCTCGATCGCTTCTACACCGGCTACAAAGAGATGCAGCGGCGGGCCGACCAGCTGGTCGTGGCGATCCGGATCCCCCGGCGGCCGTACTCCTATCAGGTGTTCGAGAAGGTCGGCTCGCGCCGCGCGCAGGCGATCGCGAAGGTCGGGCTCTCCGTTACGCGATCGGCCGCGGGGTGGCGCATCGTGGCGGCCAGCATGGCTCCCACGATCCGCCGCTGCCCCAGCCTCGAGCGACTGCTCGAGGACGGGACCGCGCTGCGCGGCCCGGACGATCTCTTGCCCGCAATCGCGCAGGACGTGTCGCCCATCGACGATGTGCGGTCCACGGCGGACTATCGGCGACGGGCGATGGCGCGGGTGCTTTACGAGGATCTGCGCGAAACGTGCGGCTGGGTGTGAACTAGCGCAGCGGCGCCCCCGACCGAATCCAGCGACCGAGGGTCTCCCGTTCCTCTTCCGTCATCCCGGTCACGTTGCCGAGCGGCATGGTGCGCGTCTGGACAGCCATGAGAAGGATGCGGTCGGCGCTGGCGCGGATCTCGTGCGGCGCATCGAGCGCCAGGCCCTTCGGCGCCGCCGGGAGGCCAGGCATCGTGGGTGCGCTCGAGTGGCACGCCGCGCACCGCTGCGCGATGATCACGCGCACCTCGGCAAACGACACGCGATCTCCGTCGACAGCCGCGCCCGCAGCTTCGGAGCCGCGGCGCGGCGCCGTGACGAACGCGAGCGCGACGATCCCCGCTGCGGACGCGGGGAGGAGCCAGACGTTGCGCCGGCCCTGGTTGCGGAGATTGAACCAGTGCCGCGTCGCGACGCCCACGAGCGCGAGCCCTGCGAGGATCAGCCAGTTCAACTTGTGCCCGTAGGTCGTGGGGTAATGGCTGCTCACCATGATGAACAGCACCGGCAGCGTGAAGTAGTTGTTGTGGAGCGAGCGGAGCGCCGCCTGCAGGCCCAGGGTGGCGTTGGGCGGGCGCCCGGCGGCGAGGGCCGCGACCATGTCCCGCTGGGACGGGATGATCACGCGGAACACATTCGCCGCCATGATCGTCCCCAGGGCTGCGCCGACGTGGATGTAGGCGGCGCGCGAGCTGAGGAGCTGGGTGAGGCCCCATGCGAGGGCGGTCCCGAGCGCGAACAGCGTCCCGGCGAGGGCGAGGGGCGCCTTCCCGAGGGGCGAGCGACACAGCGCGTCGTACACCAGCCAGGCGCCCACCAACGTCGCCGCACCGACCGCGATCGCCTGCGCGGCGGCGAGGCGGGCGGCCCGCGGGTCCATCAGATATGCTGCGGCGCCGAAGTAATAGATCAGGACCAGGAGCGCGACGCCGCTGAGCCAGGTGGCGTAGGCTTCCCACTTGAACCAGTGGAGCGTGGGCGGCAGGCGCTCGGGGGCGACCGTGTACTTCACCACGCGGTAGAACCCGCCTCCGTGCACAGACCAGAGCTCGCCGGCGACGCCGGGCTCCGCGCGCTCGGGGGCGGGCGGCGCCGTCCGGCTGTTCAGCCAATTGAAGTAGAACGAGGTCCCGATCCAGGCCACGCCCGTGATCACGTGGATCCAGCGGAGCGTGAGGTTGAGCCATTCGCCGAGGTGGGTGTCCACGCGGGAGCTTAGCTGCCGCGGTAGGTGGTGTAGCCGAACGGGCTCACGAGGAGCGGCACGTGATGGTGCTCCGTATCCCGGACTTCGAAGACGACCTCGACGTACGGGTAGAAGGGGGTGACGCCCTGAGCCGCGAAGTACCGGCCCACGTCGAAGCGCAGGCGGTAAGTGCCAGCGGGGCTCTCAACAGTGGCGGGGAGGAGGTTCGCCACCCGACCATTCGCGTCGGTCGACGCCGCGCCAAGCTCGGTCCAGCCGTCGCCGCTCCGGCGCGCGAGCGCGACGGCGACGCCGGCCGCGGGCCGGCCGCGCGCGGTGTCCAGCACGTGGGTCGTGATGCCGCTCATCGGGTCACCAGTTTCCCAAGTCGGAGCTGGATGATCTTCGCCTGCTCGCCCGCCGCGATCCGGAGCTCCGTGGCCGGATCGTTCGCCAGGCGGCCGTGCAGCTCGCCGAGCAGCTCGTCGGCGGTCCTCCCCGCCGCGCAGATCAGGAATACGTGCCCGAAGCGCTTCTCGTAGGCGCGATTTCCCTCGGCCAGCGCGTTGCGCGTCGCGGCCGTCGCTGTGTCCACGCCGGCCTGCTCGCGGCGCGACCACTGATCGGTAGTCCGTCCCCCGATGCGGGGGTGCTGCGCGAACGCTTCCAGCCAATCTTCGCGTCCGAGACCCCACCACGCGCGCTCCGCTGCCTCGAGCAGCGCGGCGTCGCTCTTGAACGGGCGGGCCGCGAGCATGGCTGCCACCCAGCGTACGGCGCCGCAGCACCGGGCGAGCGCTGCGCGGGCATCGTCGTCCGGAAGTGCATTCAGGAGCTCGGCGAGCCGAGCGTGCCCCATTTGCCAGCCTCACCATCTACCCGGGCCGGTCGCCCGGGGCTCACGAAATACAAGCCCCCTCACTCCACCGGTTGTCCCCACAGCCGCAACCGTGCCACCCCACCATCGGGGAAGATGTTGAGCCGGACATGCGTCACCGGTCTCCGCGCCGTACGGCTGATCGGCCAGCGGTGCCGCGCGTTCGCGCGGAGCTTGGCGCGCGGGAGCAGGTCCCGCCAGTCCGCGTTCTCGGGGGGCGGGGCCACGCCCGCGAGCTGGCGTGCGTCACACCCCTCCAGACTCGCGCTCTCGGGGAAGTTGCCCTTGAAGTGCGTCGTGTCCAGCTCGACGTGCTCGATCACACCGCGCCGGCCCAGCCGCAGCACTACCCAGTCGTGTCCCGGCCCGCGACGACGCCGTGTCTCCCAGCCGTCGCCCATGTCGCGCGGCCGCCCCGGCATCAGCAGATTCAGCGGCGCGCTGAAGAACTGGTCGCTCGTCGCGAGCGGCAGGCCGCCATGCTCCACCGCGACGAGGTCGATCGGGCGACGCGTGGCGGCGTTCCGCCGCCAGTCGGGGCGCGCCTCTCCCCACACGCGCAGCCGGGCCACGCCGCCGTCCGGGTAGATGTTGAGCCGCACGTGCGTGAAGCGGTCGTCGGGCTCGACTGAGAATTCGTTCTCGGCATGTCCCGAGAGAGGCGACCGGGCCAGGACCTCCGCCCATCCCTCGCCTGAAGCGCGCAGCCGCCGCGCCGTCGGTGCTCCCGCGAGCTCGATCGCGTCGAGCGAGCACGCCGCGGGATTGTTGCCCCGGAAGTGATTGGTATCCACGGTGACGGCGCGGATGGCCCCGGGGATGCCAAGCCGGATGATGCACCAATCGTGATCCCCCGGCCCGCGGCGCCGCCGGGTCTCCCAACCGTCCATCCATTTGCCCCGCTCGGTGTACTTGCCCTCGGTGAACACCCCGCGCCCGGGCTTCAGCAGGTTCTCCTTGGGCGCGAAAAACTCGTCGCTCGCGAGGAGCGCCCGGCCGCCGACGCGCGCAGCGGCGAGGTCGATGAGGCCGGCGCGCATCACCGGACCCACCTCCCGATCGCTCCTGCGGGAAAGTCTCCCTGATCGAACACGCAGGTTCCCCGCACGAAGGTCTGCCGCACCACGCCGTACAGCGTCAGCCCCGCGTATGGGGTAACCGGGTGCCGCTGTCGCAGCCGTGAGGGCTCGACGGTGAATCGGGCGTCCGGATCGAACACCGCGACGTCGGCGTCGCAGCCCGGCGCGATGCGACCCTTGCCGCGCAGGCCTGCGAGTCGGGCCGGCCGCTCGGAGAGCCAGCGGGCGAGGTCGAGCACGTCGCGGCCCCGGGCGCGCGCGCCGGTCCACGTCGCTGCGAGCGCCAGCTCGAGCGAAGCCACGCCCCCCCAGGCGCGCACGAAGTCCCCCGGCTCGAGGCACTTGAGGGCGGGGGGCGCGGGAGAGTGGTCGCTCGCCACGAAGTCGATGGTCCCCTCCGCGAGGCCGCGCCAAAGCTGCTCGCGGTTGTCGCGTTGGCGAATCGGTGGGGCGCACTTGCACGCAGTGGCGCCGTCGGGAATCTCTTCCGCGGCGAACGTGAGGTAGTGCGGGCACGTCTCGACTGTGATCGGGAGGCCGGCGCGACGCGCGTCGCGTAGCCGGTCCAGCGCGGCAGCCGTCGAGAGATGCACGATGTGGACGCGGCATCCCGTTTCGCCACACAGTCGCAGCACCAGGTCGACCGCCTCTAGCTCCGCCTCGGGAGGCCGCGAGGCGAGGTAGTCGGCGTAGCGGCGTGGGTCCGCGGTGCGCGAGGCCGCGGTGCGTGCGATCGGCCCGGGGAGCTCGGCGTGCACGAGCAGCGGGAGCCCGAGCTCGGCGAGCCGGGTCATCGCCGGGCGCAGATCGGCGTCCGAGACCGGTGGAAACTCGTCGATCCCCGAAGCCACGAGGAAGCACTTGAAGCCGAGCGCGCCCGCGCGAGCCAGGGGGGCGAGCTGTTCGGCGTTCCCCGGCACGACGCCGCCCCAGAACGCGTGGTCGACCAGCGCGCGTCCGGCGGCCGCGCGGGCTTTCTGCTCGAGGGCCGCCACCGTGGTCGTGACCGGGATGCTGTTCAGCGGCATGTCCACGATGGTCGTCACCCCTCCGGCCGCCGCGGCCCGCGTGGCGGTGTCGAAACCCTCCCACTCGGTCCGCCCCGGCTCGTTCACGTGGACGTGCGTGTCCACGACGCCGGGCAGCACCACGGAGTCGCCGACGTCCAGCTGCCGCGCGGCGTCGGGTACCGCGCCGTACCGCTCGACGGCCGTGATCACGCCGTCGGCGATCACGACCGTGGCCGGCGCGACCCGCTCCGGCATCACGACGCGCTTGCTGGAAATGATCAGCTGAGGAGGCGCCACCGCCTCCTCATCACGATGCGGAGGCTTGCGCCTGACGTGGAGCGAGGAAGCCGCGCATCACGCGCTCCAGGGCTTCCTCCGGGGCGAGCGCGATCCGCATCTCGCCGGCCGTGAGTCCGAGGTAGGTCCGCGCGTGCAGCTGGAGCGTCTTGGCCTGGGCGTAGCCCAGCCGCTGGGCGACGTCCTCGATGGTGAACCCTGGGTCCTGCAGCAGCCGGTGCGCGTACAGCACCCGCGCCGCCGCGAGGAAATGGCGTGGGGAGGGAAGGCCCACGCGCGTGAACCAGCGCTCGAAGGTGCGCCGGTCCACGCGGGCGCGCGCGGCCACCTGTTGCACGGTCTGCGCGTCGGCCGGCGCGCGCAGCGCCTCTTCGAGCACCCAACGCAGCTCGCTCGGCAGCGGGGCGAGCGCCCACGCGAGCTGATCCATCAGTTGCTGCGATGTGGACCGCGCACCTTCCTGCGTGAGCACGTCACGCAGGCGCGCGGGGTGATCGTCATAACGCACGAACACCACGTGCCGGATGCCGCGCTGCCCCAGGGCGAGGAGTACGGCTGCGGTGTGGGGCGTGAGGGACGTATACAGGATCAGCGGCAGCGAGGGGAACAGCACCCGGAGCCGCTCGATCTCGTTGGCGCTGGGAACGCCCTCGAGCAGCGGATCCACCACCGCCAGCTCCACCGGGCGTCCGCGGATCGCGGCCAGCGCGTCGTCCCAGCTGAGGGCAGACCCGAAGGCGAACCGCGCTGGAGCGGCGCGGCGCAGCCGGTGGAGCTGAGGCCCGGGGACGGCCGCTAGAACGAGCATTGCTGTCGCAAAAGCACCCCACGATGTCGCGAAAACACCCTAAAAAACCTCGTCCAGAGCGGCGAATTTAGCCCGGCTGATGCCGTTCACCCCAACCCAGTTCCCAGGAGGTCTCATGTCGCGCCAACTCCGCATCCTACTCGCCGTGTTCGCCGTTTCGTTCGCGCTCGCAGTGTCGGCGTGCGCCGATGCTACCGGGCCGCGGTCCGCGACGTGCGAC